>NZ_JAUTAZ010000001.1:0-606376 GCF_030818905.1 Microbacterium sp. SORGH_AS_0888 | reverse complement strand
AACAGCAGCAGGATGATGACCAGGATGGCGAGGAAATGCCACCCGGTGAGGCCTTGAAGCATGAGGGAATCCTTCCGCGGACGTCGACACAGTCTACCCCGCTGTCCTCGACGGGGCCGGGGACGCGCTCAGGCGTGGCCGTACTGCTCCAGCCCCGCCTCGGCCCACTCGATGACGGCGTCTCGCACCGCCGCGGGGCCCAGGACCTCGAGCTCGCCGCCGTGTCGCGCGGCGAGCCGGCGGAGCCCCCGCTCGTCGGCGAGTCTGACCGTGGCCGTGCACACGCCGGCCTCCTCGTCGATCTCCGTGCCGGCCAGGTAGTCGCCGAGCAGCGGCGCGAGCGGAGCCGGGAAGCGTATGCGGGCGAGGATGTCGGCCCGATCGGCGTCGAACAGCGCCGTCGCCGTCTCGCCGGCGTGCTGGCTCGGGATGTCGGTGAGCACGAGGTCGGACACCCGGTCGAGGTGGAAGGTGCGCATCGCCTCGCGCAGGTGGCACCAGCCCTGGAGGTACCACTGGCCGTCGGCGATGTGCACGGTGACCGGATCGACCGTCCGCGTCGTGGCGCGGCCCTCCGGCGTGCGATACGTGAAGGAGACGGCGACCGCACGCGCGAGCGCCTCGTGCACCCGCTCGCGCACCTCGTCGACGGGCGCGGGCGCGACGATGACCTCGGCGGGTCTTCCGGAGGAGCCGCGGGACAGCTTGGCGAGAAGGTCGGTGAGGACGGGCGAGCCGGCGATGCCGGGCAGCCCCGCCGCGAGCTGGAGGCCCGCCAGCAACGCGGCGGCCTCGCGGGCGGTGAGCCGCGGAGCCTGTTCGAGACCGACCGTCTGGGTCAGCGCGATCCGGTCCTGCCCGTCGAGCAGATCCCAGTCGATGTCGAAGAGGTCGTGCGGAAGCTGCCAGAACCCGCTGTCGCCGGGACGGCCGATGACCGTCAGCCGCTCGACCATCTGGCGCATCTGCGCCGGGGTGACGTCGAAGTCGGCCGCGGCCTGGGCGACCGAGACCTCGCCCTGCTCGACCAGGTAGGGCACGAGCTGCATGATGAGGGCTGCCCGATCGGTGGCGATCAGGGGGCGTCCGGGGCTCATGCGGCATCCTTCCCCCGGGGCTGACCCGGATCGGGCGGTGTCGAGGGTGTCCCGAGGCGGGCGCGGCGCAGCGCGGCGACGGTCATCGCGTGCTCCCGTGGCGGTCGCGGGCGGCGCGCAGTCGTGCGATGACGAGCTCGCGCAGGAGCGGCGGATGCACGACCCGCACCTCCGGGCCGTAGGAGGCGAGCTCGTCGGCGAGCACGTGCACGTCGACGTACGGCAGCCGGAGCCCCTGCTCCGCCTCCGTCGCGCGACGGCGCAGACGAAGCGCCGCCTCGGTGCCGGGGTGCACCTCGACGTGTGCCTCGTGCGTCGCGGCGACCGCGGCGAGGCCGGCGAGGGCGCGCTCTCCCGCACCGTCCTGCAGCGCGGGATCGAAGCTCTCGCGTGTGACCTGGACGGGGCTCACGATGCGGGACAGCAGGAACGTGCGTTCCGCGCCCGCCGCGAGGTCGTCGGCGAGCACGTGCCATCTGGCCTCGTAGTCGACGAGGGCGAGCGGGCGCACCCGACGCGGCCGGGGCGCCTCCTCCCCCGGCTTGAGGTAGTGGAAGGCGACGACGCGCGCGTGCTCGATCGCACGCTGAAGCGGCGCGAAGGCCGGGTCGCGTACGCTCAGTCGCGGCGCGTAGCCGATGATCTGCTCGTCGACCGTCCCGCCGAGGGAGCGGATCTTGCGCAGTCCGCTGCGGGCATCCGCCGACATGGAGCTCTCGCCCCACACGCCCCCCGCGAGGTTCAGCAGCGCGATCTCGGCGGGCGTGAACCGGATGTCGGCGGGCAGCGCGTACTCGGTCGTCGGGACACGGTAGCGGGCTTCGCGCAGATCGTCCGGGTCGGCGTGGTCGCCGATCGTCTCGATCGGGACGCCGAGCTGGCGCAGGCTCTCCTTGTCGCGCTCGAACATCTTCTCGAGCGCGTCCTTCGAGGCGCCCGACTCGACCTGTTCCCGGTATCCCGACACCGACGACAGGATCGTGTCCTTCGTCAGCCCGTGCTGGGTCGCCATGAGAGCGACGACGAGATTGACGAGTCGCTCCTCGGGCGCGGGCAGGGTCGGCACCCGGCAATCCTATGGCGCCGGTCAGCCCTCCTGGCCGTCGATGCCGAGGATGTCGAACACGATGACCTGCGCGCCGCTGGATGCCGACGAGGTGCCGGCGGGGACGACGACCATGACCTGCGACCCGACCGGCTCCGACGCCAGCGCCTTCGTGATCTGGTCCGTCCCCGAGAGCGGGACGGGAACGGGAGCGCTCCCCCACGACGTGTTCGTGACATCACGCTTGTCCCAGGAGACGGTCGTGTAGTTGACCCGGATGGTGTCGGTGCTGGTCGGCACGGCTCCGGAGCCCTTCTTCAGGACTTGGACGACCGGCTCGGTCGGCGCGGGCGCGTCGGGGATGATGATGCCGGGCTGCCCCGTCGCGGCGCGCACGACGGTCGGCAGACCGCGGGCGTCGTTGAACTGCAGCGCGCCGTCGGCGGCGGCGAGGTAGACCTTGCGCAGGTCGACCACGAAGACCGCCGAGCCGCCCTTGGTGATGCCCAGGGTGTCCGCGGCCTTGGTCGTCAGCCCGCTCTGATCGAGACCCACGATGACACGCGAGCCCGCCGACGCGCACATGAGCGCGCTTTCGAGGCCAGGGGCCGCTTCCAGCCAGGTGGAGACCGTCTGGACGTCGGTGAGGTCGTCGTACCCGAACTGCAGCAGGGTCTTGCCGGTCGCGCCGTCGACGACCGTCATGCCCAGCACGACCGCCTGTGAATCGGAGACGACCTCGGTGCCGTCGCCGGTCGTCTGGTCGTAGACCGACGTGCCGCTCGCGTGGAACGGTGTCGAGACGGAGACCTGCGGTGCGGCGCCGGTGTCTCCGGACACGCTCACGAGCGAGCTCAGCGTGCTGTCGCCCGCGGGACGGGCGCACGTCTGCGCCGCTCCGGCGGAGCAGCCGGCGAGCGAGACGACCGCGAGAGCGGTGACGGCCAGGACGGCGGGCAGTTTTCGCACCGGATAAGTCTAGGCGGTCGGCTCCGCGTCGCCCGACCGTGCGCGCAGGCTCCCCTCCGCGGCCCGCTGCGCCTCCCGAACGCGCTTGCGGAGGTTCTTGTCGGTGATCTCGCGATCCCCCACGGCGCCCGGCGTCCACGCCTCGAGGTCGACATCCGTGCCCGTCGCCTTCGAGGCCCGGCGCTTGCGTTCGGGGGGCACGGCGCCGGGCGCGAGGCGGCGGGCCGTGAGGAGGAAGCCGGTGTGCGCGACCATGCGGTGATCCGGTCGCACGGCCAGGCCCTCGACGTGCCAGCCCCGGACGAGGGTCTCGCTCGCCTCCGGCTCGGTGAACAGTCCCGTGCCGCGGATGAACTCCGCGACGCGGCTGAGCTGCGTGGCCGTCGCGACGTAGCAGATCACCACGCCGCCGGAGACGAGCGCGTCGGCGGCGACGTCGATGCACTCCCACGGCGCGAGCATGTCGAGCACGACGCGGTCGACCGAGCCCGCGGGCATCGTCTCGGGCAGGGCGGTCACGAGGTCGCCCAGCACGACCTCCCAGTTGCCGGGGGCCGCGCCCGTGAACGTCTCCACGTTCGCGGTCGCGACCTCGGCGAACTCCGGCCTCCGCTCGAACGAGACGAGGCGCCCGGTCGCGCCGACCGCGCGCAGCAGGCTCAGCGAGAGCGCTCCGGACCCGACGCCCGCCTCGACGACGACGGCACCGGGGAAGATGTCGGCCTGGGCCACGATCTGAGCCGCGTCCTTCGGGTACACGATCGCCGCGCCCCGGGGCATGGACATCACGAAGTCGCGGAGCAGCGGGCGCAGCGCGAGGTACTCGTGACCGGCGCTGTTGGCGACGACGGAGCCATCGGGCAGGTCGATCAGCGCATCGTGGCGCAGGACGCCGTGGTGGGTGTGCAGCTCCCCGCGCTCGCGGAGCGTGATCGTGTGGAGCTTCCCCTTGGGGTCGGTCAGCTGCACGCGGTCGCCGTAGCGGAAGGGTCCGCGCGGCGGAGTCGGAGGAGTCGTCATCAGGTGTCCTGTCTCGGCCGCCGCGCATGCGCGGCGTGCAGTCGGGCGATGTCTTGGGCGGTGCGGCCGTCGAGCGTCGGCCACAGCTCGTGGGCCCCCACGCCGGTGAGCGACACCATCAGCGGCACGCCGAGCGCGACGCCGCCTGCGGCGACGGCCGAACGCAGCCCGTTGGGCGAGTCCTCGATCGCGACGGTGTCGGCGATGTCGACGCCGAGCTCCGTGCACGCCTCCAGATACGGGTCGGGGAACGGCTTGGGCCCGGGTGGCGTCGTCGCCGGCGACGATGACGTCGAAGGCCGGGAAGTCGATCAGCTCGACCACGGTCTCGGCCATGCGTCGCAGCGACATGGTCACGAGTCCCGTCCGCACGCCGGCGGCGCGGAGGTCGGCGAGCAGCTCACGCGCGCCCGGCCGGAACGGCACGCCCTTCGTGCGGAACTGCTCCATGACCCGTGCGGTGAGCCGATCGACGATCTCGTGCACGGGCAGCTGCACGCCCGCGTCCTGGAGCAGACGCGCCGCGTCCTCCAGTCCGAGGCCCACGAGGGCCAGCGCCTGCTCATGCGTCCAGACCCCGCCGAAAGACTCGACGAGCGGGATCTCCGCGGCCATCCAGTAGGGCTCCGTGTCGACGAGTGTGCCGTCCATGTCCCAGAGGACGGCGGCGGGAAGCGCGAAGGGCATCCCGCCATCGTACCGAGCGCCGTCGCGGGCCCCGTCGCGGGACGACGGCCTATCCTTGAGGGAATCGGTCCGGTCGGACCAGGGAGAGGAACGCGTGGACGCACTCGGTCGTCGGATTCTGGTGGCCGCTTTCGACGGCTGGAACGACGCCGGGGAAGCCGCATCCGCCGCGGTGTCGTTGCTGACGTCGCAGGGCGAGTACGAGAAGGTCCATGCGGTGGACCCGGAGCTCTACTTCGACTACCAGTACACCCGCCCGCAGGCATCGCTGGATGTCGACGGCCGCCGTGTCCTGACCTGGCCGGAGGCGACCATCCTGAGGCCCGCCCACCCGACCCGCGGCCCCCAGCTGTGGCTGCTCACGGGCGTCGAGCCCGCCCGCGCCTGGCAGGCGTTCGCGGCGGAGCTCATCGACGTCGCGCTCCGCGAGGACATCACGGGCTTCGTCGGTCTCGGCTCGATGATGTCCGACGTCCCCCACACGCGGCCGATCTCGGTCTTCGCGGGAAGCGACAACGAAGGCCTTCGCGTCGCGCTCGAGCTGGAGCGCTCGACGTACGAGGGGCCCGTCGGCATCCTCTCTGTCCTCGCCCAGAAGGCGGAGGAGGTCGGGATCCCGAGCGCGACGCTCTGGGCGAGCGTGCCGCACTACGTCGCCGGGCACACCCCGTCGCCGAAGGCGACGCTCGCCCTGCTCGATCGGCTGGAGGACCTCACGGGCGCTCGGGTGCCGCGCGCCGATCTGGCGACGGAGTCGGCCGCCTGGGAGGCCTCGATCGACGCGGCGGCGGCCGACGACGAGGAGATGACCGAGTACATCCGCGGCCTCGAGCGCACGCGCGACACCTGGGACTCCCCCGAGGCCTCCGGGGATGCGATCGCCCGCGAGTTCGAGCAGTACCTTCGTCGCCGCGGCGACGGGCCGTCCAAGCCGGGCAGGGACGACCCGCGCCGCTGAGGCGCCGTCGTTCAGACGGCGGGGATGACGCCCGTGCTGAGCAGCACCAGGAGCACGGCGCCGAGCGCCACGCGGTAGATCACGAACGGCAGGAAGCTGTGCTTCGAGATCCAGCCCATGAAGAACTTGATCACCACGAGGGCCACGACGAACGCGATCACGGTGGCGAGGGCGGTCTCGCCGAGCGAGAACACCTCGGGCGTGCAGCCCGTGGCGCCGGCGACGCACGGCTTCGCGATCGACTTGTACAGCTGGTACAGACCGCTGCCGAGCACCGCGGGGATCGCGAGGAGGAACGCGTAGCGCGCCGCGGCGGCCCGCTCGTAGCCCATGAACAGCCCCGCCGTGATCGTGCCGCCCGAACGGGACACACCGGGGATGAGTGCGAAGGACTGGGCGATGCCGTAGATCAGCCCATGTCCGATCGTGAGGTCGTTGAGCTTGCGGCGCTGTGAGCCGACGGCATCCGCGATGCCCAGGAGCACGCCGAAGAAGATCAGCATCCCCGCGACGAGCCACAGCGAGCGGAACACGGTCTCGATCTGGTCCTGGAAGAGGAGCCCCAGCACGACGATCGGGATGGAGCCGACGATGATCAGCCAGCCCATGCGCGCATCCGGGTCGTCTCGCGGGACGCGGCCGACGAGGGAGCGGCACCAGTGTCCGATGATCCGGACGATGTCGCGCCAGAAGAAGATGATGACCGCGGCCTCCGTCCCGATCTGCGTGATGGCGGTGAATGCGGCACCGGGGTCCTCCGCCCCGGGGAGGAAGACCCCCACGATGCGCAGGTGCGCGCTGGAGGACACTGGGAGGAACTCGGTCAGACCCTGGACCAGGCCCAGGAAGATCGCCTCGAAGAAGTGCATTCGGACCTTTCGGGTCAGTAGGTGCGCAGCAGGTCGGTGAGGACCCGCTGCCCGAACAGGAGGGAGTCGATCGGCACGCGCTCGTCGACGCCGTGGAACATTCCGGTGAAGTCCAGACCCGCCGGCAGACGCAACGGTGCGAAGCCGTAGCCGGCGATGCCGAGCGGGGCGAGAGCCTTGTTGTCCGTGCCCGCTCCCAGCAGGTAGGGGATGACGGGGACCCCGGGGTCGTGGCGCCCCAGCGCCGCCACCATCGCGTCGACGAGGTCGCCCTCGAACGGGACCTCCATGCCGATGTCGCGCACCACGGTCTCGATCTCGATGTCGTCTCCGACGATCCGGCGGATGTCGGCCAGGGCCTCGTCCTCGGTGCCGGGGAGCACGCGCACGTCGATGAGGGCTTCCGCGCGGTCCGGGATGACGTTGTGCTTGTAGCCCGCCGTCAGCCCGGTCGGGTTGGCCGTCGTGCGCAGCGTGGCCTTGAGGAAGGCCTCGGCCGGCCCCACGCCGGCGGCGACGGCGTCCGCATCCGCGACATCGGCTCCGGAGAGCCGCGCGAGCTCGGTCAGGAAGAGCCTGGTGGTGTCGGTGAGCCGGATGGGCCACTCGGTCCGGCCGAGGGTTGCGACGGCCTCGGCGAGCCGTGTGACGGCGTTGTCGTGGTGGTACCGGCTGCCGTGGCCGGCCGCTCCGCGCGCCACGAGCCGCAGCCACAGCAGCGCCTTCTCGCCCACCTGGAGCAGATAGGCGCGTCGCGCGCCGACGTCGATCGAGAACCCCCCGACCTCGCTGATCGCCTCGGTCGCGCCTGCGAACCACTCCGGGCGGTCGCGGACGACGAGCGCCGAGCCCTCCACTCCCCCGTTCTCCTCGTCGGCGAAGAACGTCACGACGAGGTCGCGCTCGGGCTGGTCTCCCGCACGCAGGATGTCGGCGAGCGACGTGAGGATCATGGCGTCCATGTCCTTCATGTCGACCGCGCCCCGCCCCCACAGCATGCCGTCCCGGATCACTCCGGCGAAGGGGTCCTCGGTCCAGTCCTCCGCGATCGCGGGCACCACGTCGAGATGGCCGTGCACGACGAGCGCCGGCTTCGCGCGGTCGCGCCCCGGCACCCGCGCGCAGACGTTCGTGCGTCGATCCCGCGGCTCGTAGTAGGCGACATCCAACCCGAGGCCCTCCAGGTAGGCGCCGACGTACTCGGCCGCCTCACGTTCGCCATGAGCGCGGCCGCCGCCGAAGTTGCTCGTGTCGAACCGGATGAGGTCGCGGGCGATGCGAACGACCTCGGGCAGGTCGGTATCGCCCGAGGAGGCGGGTCCGGTCATGCGGATCAGGCTACCGGGTGCACGTGACGCCGACGTTTCCGTCGGCGTTCGGAGGGGGCTCTCGGACGTGCTAGGCTCGATCCTCGGTTGCAGAACCGAGAAAGACACGCGCGGGTGGCGGAATAGGTAGACGCGCTAGCTTGAGGTGCTAGTGCCCGTATAGGGCGTGGGGGTTCAAGTCCCCCCTCGCGCACGTGTGACAGAAGGCCCCGGTCAGATCGATGACCGGGGCCTTCGTCATGCCGCGAGCCGATTCAGTCGAAGTCTTCGGGCGTGTCGCGCGGGTAGCGGCCGCCGGCGAGCTTCACGAGCTGCGCATGGGCGTACTCGCACACGAGCGCGTGCCGATAGACCATGCGCGGGACGTCCACGTTCGAGTCCATCCACAGGCTCATCCCCGCCAGCTTCCAGTGCCGGAACGTGTCGTCGCCGGTCAGCAGCGACAGGATCTCGAGGAACGAGTCGTCGAAGCGCATGGAGTGCACCGCGCGACGGTACTCCTCCACGGTCAGCGCCATCGAGAACGGGATGTTCATGAGGCAGAGCGCGGTCTGGATGTCGAGCCGCACGCGGCGGCGACGCCAGCGCTCGGCGTCGAGCGGGGGGATGTCGAGCTGCGCGACGTCGAGCGTGTCCGGTCGCACGAGCGGCACCCCGTCGAGGGCGATGAGCACGTCGTACACGTTGACGTCGTGCTCCACGACGGCGGAGTCGCCGAGCCCTGCGAGTGTCTCGGGCCGAAGCGTCACCGGCGGGATGTCGGCGTCGGTGTTGCGGATGATGAAGTTGACGAGGTTCGTCTCGACGACGAAGTGACGGATCAGCAGCTCGACCGCGTCCGGCGACACGTAGCGCCGGAGGAACCAGACGCACAGCGCGTCCATCGTGCGCAGGGGCATCCACCGGAACGGAAGAACGCGTTTGACCACGGAGACGGCGCCGACCAGCACACGCGACACGATGCGTGCGATCGGATACAGCCATCGGCGCGACGGCCGCCGTTGATCGTCGATGATGCGGCGCACCAGCGCGCGGTCCAGCGGCACGGACGGATCGGCGTAGACCGCCTCCCACATGCTCGGATCGGAGCGGACGAACTCGGCCATCAGCGGTCGATCTCCTCGAGCTGGAGGGCGTAGAGCCGGGCGACGACCTCGGCGCAGCGCACGATCTCGTCCGCGTCGTCGTCGCCGACGATGCCCGAGGTGAGGATCGCCTCGAGACCGCCCGTGTGCTGGGCGTCCGCATCCTGGTGGTAGCGAAGGAAGTGCACCTGGTTGTCGGCGAGCCCCAGGACCTCCTGGAACCGTGCCGCCCACCCGGCGGCGCGCCGCGCACCGAGCCCCTCGATGATGAACATCGCGCCCAGCAGCCCCACGGGGTTCGGCCGGCCGGCGTAGTGGAACATGTAGCCCGAGAGCGCCTCGGACCCGACGTTCTTGCGCCCTGCGCGCAGCTCCTCGAGCGTCCCGCCGATCGCGACGTAGTCGCGCTCGATCATGAGGTAGTCGCGGTGCTCCTCCTCGGCGTGCCGGATGGCCGCGGAACGCAGCTCGAAGTGCGCGACGTCGAAGTTCGACGCGGCACGCGAGATCCACGGCGACCCGTCGACGACCTGCTGACGCAGGTTGAACAGGAGCAGCCGGTAGTCCTCGAGGGTGACCGTGCCGTCCTCGAGGCGCGCGAGCACGGGCACCTCGGCGAGTCTTTCCTCGAGCCCGACCCAGACGTCGGCGAGGCGTTCGAACAGGTCCGTGGATGTGGCGACGGTGTCGGTCATGGGAGCTCTCCTCGGGACGGGGGTGGGGCGACGACGGTCAGATGGGCGAACGCGAACGAGAACCGACCCGACTCCGGGACAGCGAGGAGGATCGTCTCGCCGGGGGCGAAGCGACCGGTGCGCCACGCCTCTTCGAGCGCGATGAAGATGCTCGCCGACCCGGTGTTGCCGCGGGTCTCCAGGTTGGAGTACCAGCGGTCGGTGTCGAGCGTCGGGATACGGCGCTTCAGGGCATCGAACGCGACGTCGCGGAAGGCATGGGTGCTGTAGTGGCAGAGGACGTGGTCCACGTGACGGACCTCGACCAGTCCGATGTCGACGAGCTCCTCGAACTGCGCGATGCCGGCGTGCGCGAGGTCGTCGAGCATGCCGACATCCTGTCGCAGCAGGAACATGCCGGCCTCCCGGGCGTCCGCGACGGGCAGGTCCTGCCACGTGCCGCCGACGACCGGCTCCGCCCCGGTCATCCCGGCGCGCATGCAGACGTCGTGCTCGTGCGCGAGCGAGACGTGGCGCACCCAGTCGACCCGCAGCGAGGGGCGGGAGGGATGCGGCTGGAACTCGACGACGACGGCCCCCGCGCCGTCCGAGAGCATCCAGCAGGAAATGGGCGTCCATGCCCGCTCGGATGCCTTCGTAACGTCGCTCCCGCAGGCTTCGGCTGGCGAGCTCGGAGCCGACGACGGCGGCGCGGGGGTGATCGCCGAGCTTGACCTTGCTCACGGCGGCGTCGAGCGCCGCGAGACCCGCTGCGCACACGCCCGAGGACGAGAGCAGCTGCAGCGGGCCGCCGCCGAGGCGCCCGTGCACCATGGACGCGAACCCCGGCACGAGGACGTCGCCCATCGTCGTGGCGCAGGCGAGCATCCGCAGGTCTTGCGCCGCGATCCCGCGGTCCTCGAGCGCTGCCCGCAGCGCCTTGACGGCCAGCTCCTCGTTCAGCTCGGTCGGCTCGCCGTGCTCGTCGAGCGCGTAGTGACGGCGGCGGATGCGGTTCGCGTCGAGGATGCGACGACGGATCCTGTCCGTGACGGGGTCCGCTCCCCCGAGCCGCGCGGCGATGCCGTCGTTCTCGACGGGCTCCCCCGGCAGGTAGCTGCCGAAACCGGTCAGGTACGCCTCAGCCGTCGAGCCCATGAGTCGACACTACGGGAAAGGGGTTCTGCCGCCGGAGAGCTATCCCCAGCACTACGGCCTGCTCGTGCGTTCAGCAGCCGGCCGCGGTCGGGTTCACGTCACAGGTGTCGCGGACGAGCGCGGTGCGCGCCTCGAGGACCCGGAGGGAGGCGGCGGGACTTGTGAGCTCGAGGGTTCCGGGCACGTCGCGCCAGGCCGTGCCGAAGCTCACCTGCGCCGTGTAGGTCGTCGTGACGGTCGCGGTGTACGCGCCCGGAGCGGGGTAGGCGTGGCTGGTGTCGGTCGCGGTGAACTGCGGTGCGCCGAGGGCGCTCCAGGAAGCGCCCGGCGTGGCTGTGCTCCGGCTCGTGCCGTCGCCGTAGTCGAACCGGAACGCGATGGGGCTGAAGCGGACGGTGACGGCGTAGCCGAAGAGGGAGCCCGCCGCGGTGTGGGGTGCGGCGCCCGAGGCGACCAGATTGGTGGGCATGCGGGCGACGCCGAAGCCGTCGGGCTCGCTGACGAGCGTCGGGGCTGCGGGGCGGAAGGACGCGAGGTCCGACATGGTGACGTCCGGCAGGAACGAGGTGGTGTAGTTGCCGCGGCAGAGCTCGGTCGCACTCGGCACGCATGCCGGGGCCGTGAGGCCCGGGGACGGCGTGGGGCGCGTGCTGCCCCCGCCCGACTCCGACGCCGCGCCGGTTGCGGGTTCGCTCGTGGTCGCCCCGACATCGACCTGCGACCCGGTGTTCTCTAGGGTGCAGGTGGCTGTCCACGTCCCAACGTCATTGCAGTTCGACATGGGCGCCGCAACTCCCGTAGGTACGGATGCGGACAGCGCCATGGTCGCGAGAAGCGCGGCTAGCAATTGCGGCCGTCTTCTCTGCCAGTAACAGCCGAGATCTTCATGAGCCCCGGGTCAACCTGCACCAACTCGGTTCTGAGCTTCTGCACGCCTACGCGGTCCGGTGAAACCTGGGACAGCCCACTTGGGTCGGTGAGCTCGATCTGACTTACATCGAGGGCACACATCGAGACTCACAGCATTGAAGTCGGCCGATGCTTGATGCCGATCGAGTGTAAGGATCTCGCTCGCTCCGTTCAGATTGAGCCCCCTGGCGTGATACGCCGACAGCCCTTTGCGGTCGCTCGCATTGAGCTCCCCCGTGGTCCAGCGATAGACGTCCTCGAAGGTCGCGGGGTCGCTCAGGTCGACGCGGTTGAGGGCGTCGACATAGGCGCGGTAGGTCGCCTCGGCGGCGGCGAAGGCCGCATCCTCGTCGGCGAAGCCGGTCGGTGTCGGTGAGGGCGCAGGCTCCGGCATGCAGCCCGAGAGCACCAGCACGGCGGCGAGCACCGTCGCCGCCCCGACCACCGCACGTCTCATGCCGTTACGGTAGCCAGCCTGCGGAGGGACGCGCGCTCGCTGTCCACAGATCTCAGCCGGCGGACACCCCGAACACGAGGCCGAGCACATAGGTGACGGCGGCCGCGCCGAACCCGATCGCGAGCTGACGGACGGCGCGGCGCAGCGGAGGCCCGCCCGAGAGGAGCCCGACCATGGCGCCGGTGCTCATCAGGGCGATGCCGACGAGGGCCAGGGCGACGACGACGGCGACCCAGCCGGAGAGGCCGAAGATCCACGGCAGCACGGGGATGATCGCGCCGGACGCGAAGAACAGGAAGCTCGAGGATGCCGCGGCGAACGCCCCGCCGACGACCTCGTGCTCGGAGGGCGCCTCCTCGTCGGGGCGTCGGTAGGGCAGCGAGCGGTCCGCGGCACGCGCCGTCTCGACGACGGTGCGCGCCCGCGCGAGGGCGTCCTCCGGCGACATCCCGCGGGTGCGATAGACGAGCGCGAGCTCGTTCGCGTCGATGTCCAGGTCCGGCAGCACCTCGTCCGCGTAGTTGCTCGGCTCGGTCGCCTCCAGCAGCTCGCGCTGCGACCGCACCGACACGAACTCGCCCGCTCCCATCGAGAGCGCCCCGGCGAGCAGCCCCGCCACGCCGCTGAAGAGCACGAACTGCGCGCCGACGCCGGTCGCGCCGATGCCCATCACGAGCGCCAGGTTGGAGACGAGGCCGTCGTTCGCGCCGAAGACCGCCGCACGGAAGGTGCCCGACAGCCGCCGTCGTCCGCGGGCCGCGAGGCCGCGCACGACCTCGCGATGGATCTTCTCGTCGGCCCGCATCGCGGGTGTCGCGAACGGATCGTCGTCGTAGGGCGAGCGCCCCTCGGCGTTCTGCGCGAGCGCCAGGACGAAGATCGAGCCGAAGCGCCTCGCCATCCAGCCCAGGAGCCGTGTCGAGGTCGACGCGCGCGGCAGCGTCGCCGGCTCGGTGCCGAGCAGATCCAGCCAGTGCTGCTCGTGGCGCCGTTCCGCCTCCGCGAGCGCCAGCAGGATCTCCCGCTCCTCGCCCTCGCGTCGCGCCGCGAGGTGCCGGTAGACCGCGGCCTCGGCGCGCTCGTCGACGAGGTAGCGCGCCCAGCGTCGTCGGTCCCGCGCCGATGGCTCGCGTGCCGTCGTCTCGCTCACAACGTCCTCCCGGGGTCGCGTCCGGGCGAGACTATCGGACACGGGAGGATCGCGCGGTTCGGTTCGCCGAAGTCCCGGCCCGGACCGAGGGATGCCGTCAGTCGGCGCTCCGCAGCCGCCGCCGGAACGCCTTCTCGCCGCGGCGCATGACGGCCCGGTGACCCGCTGCGAACACGGGCCTCAGCGCCCAGGCGCTCGCCGTCATCCATCGTCGCGTCGTCACGACGTTCCAGTCGAACGTCAGCGCGGTCCCCTCGGCGGTGCCCGCGAGGCTCAGCTCGCCGCTGCCCCGCAGGTCGCCCACGGCGGAGACGGCGAGGCATCGCGCGGGGTCGAGCCGATCGATCCGCATCCGCATCCGAAGCCGGTAGCCGAGGGGCGCACGGACGGCCAGGACGAAGCTCTCCCCCGTCCTGAGCACGGCCGGCGCCTCGTCGATCCGGACCCCGGGCCACCAGCGCGCACGGCCTTGCTGAAACGCGGTGACGACCTCCTGCCAGCATGCCTCGGGCGCCGCCGTGACCTGCCACACCGAGCAGAAGTCGTAGCGGCGATCGACCACGTCAGCTCCGTACGCGACGGCGCAGCAGGTCGATGCGCGCCTGCAGCTGCGCCACTGTCGCATGCGACACGGCCGGGCCGCCGCACACCCGCCGAAGCTCGGCATGGACCGCGCCGTGCGGCTCGCCGGACTGCCGGGCGTAGAGACCCACCAGGCTGTTGAGCAGCTGCCGCTGCTCCTTCAGTGTGCGGTGCAGCGGCGCCGGCGGCTCCGCCTCGGCGGCGGGCTGCGCGGACTCGGTCGCCTCCCGCGCCTTGCGGTGCCGGCTCTGCCGCGCCTGCCGCTGCATCAGCAGCTCGTGCACGTGCTCCGGCTCCAGCAGGCCCGGGATCCCGAGGAACTCCTCCTCCTCGATGCTTCCCGGCACCGCGAGCTGACCGAACTCGCGCCCGTCGAACAGCACGCGGTCGAAGTGGGCGTGCGAGCCGAGCGCCTGGTACGAGAACTCCTCCGTCAGCGCGTCGGATGCCGACTCCTCGCGCTCCGCCGCGTTCATGGCGTCTTCCTCGGCGTCCCACATGTCCTCCGCGTCGCTCTCGCGGTCCAGCGCGTGGTCGCGCTGCGCCTCGAGCTCGTTCGCGAGCGCGAGCAGCTGCGGCACGTTCGGGAGGAAGATGCTCGCGGTCTCGCCGCGGCGGCGGGCGCGCACGAAGCGCCCGATGGCCTGGGCGAAGAAGAGCGGCGTCGAGGCGCTCGTCGCATACACCCCGACCGCGAGACGGGGCACGTCGACGCCCTCGGACACCATGCGCACGGCGACCATCCATCGTGCGTCGGAGGCGGAGAACGTCTCGATCCTCGACGAGGCCTCGGCTTCGTCGGAGAGCACGACCGTGGGCGCCTCCCCCGTGATCTCGTGCAGGATCGCGGCGTAGGCGCGGGCCGCGGTCTGATCCGTCGCGATCACCAGGCCACCGGCATCCGGGATCTGCTCGCGCACCTCGGTCAGCCGGCGATCCGCCGAGCGCAGGACGGCCGGGATCCACTCGCCCTCGGGGTTGAGCGCCGTGCGCCAGGCCTGGGCCGTGACGTCCTTCGTGTTGTCCTGGCCGAGCTGCGCCTCCATCTCATCGCCGGTCTTGGTGCGCCAGCGCATGTGCCCCGCGTACACGAGGAACAGGACGGGGCGCACGACCCCGTCCTCGAGCGCGCGGCGGTAGCCGTAGGCGTAGTCGGTGCGGGAGACGCGGATGCCGTGGGCGTCGGGGTGGTACTCGACGAAAGGGATCGGCGCCGTGTCGCTGCGGAACGGCGTCCCGCTCAGCAGCAGCCGGCGCGTCGCCCGCGCATAGGCCTCGCGCAGCGCGTCGCCCCAGCTCAGCGCGTCGCCGCCGTGGTGCACCTCGTCGAGGATGACGAGCGTGCGCGCGTCGAGCACGAGCGCCTGGTGCACGGAGGCCTTCACCGCGACCTGCGCGTAGGTCACGGCGACCCCGTGGTACTGGCGCGAGGGCATGCTGTGCCGGTTGCTGAAGTGGGGGTCGAGCCGGATGCCGACGCGCGCCGCCGCATCGGCCCACTGCGTCTTCAGATGCTCGGTGGGGGCGACGACGACGATGCGGTCCACGACCCTCCGGCGCAGCTGCTCGCTCGCGAGGCGCAGCGCGAAGGTCGTCTTGCCCGCGCCCGGCGTCGCGGCGGCGAGGAAGTCGCGGGGGCCTTTGCCGACACCGTCGGGGCCGTCGAGCGAGAAGTACAGGTCGAGTGCCTCGGCCTGCCAGGCACGCAGGCGCTGGGCCGTGCCCCACGGGGCCCGCTGCGGGAACGACGGCGACAGATGCTCGGCGGCGAAGCTGCCGATGTGTTCGATCGAGGTGTCGAGCTGTTCGTCTTCCACGCTCCCACCTCCCGATCCGTGCGAGAGACAACCCTAAGCCAACCCGCCGACACGCGGCGTACGCTGGCGGCATGACGGATACGACGGACGATCAGAACCGCTCCCCCTTCGTCGAGAACGTCCAACCGCACCCGTGGCGCCGCTACGTCGCGCTCGGCGACTCGTTCACCGAGGGGATCGGGGACCCCTCGCCGGAGTCGCCGGGCGGGAACCGCGGATGGGCCGATCGTGTCGCGGAGCAGCTGGCCGCCTCGGTCGACGACTTCGCCTACGCGAATCTCGCCGTCCGCGGCAAGCTCATCGCCCAGATCGTGTCGGATCAGGTCGAGCCGGCACTCGAGCTCTCGCCCGATCTCATCACCTTCTGCGCGGGCGGCAACGACGTCATCCGGCCGGGAACCGACCCCGACGAGATCGCCACGCAGTTCGAGGACGCGATCATCCGGCTGAGCTCGGGCGGCGCGACGATCGTCATCTTCACCGGCATCGACGTGGCGTTCACGCCGGTGTTCCGTCCGTTCCGGGGGAAGATCGCGATCTACAACGAGAACCTGCGCGCGATCGCGGAGAAGTACGACTGCATCGTCGCCGACCAGTGGGCGCTCAAGGAGATCCAGGACCCGCGCTTCTTCGCGGACGACCGGCTGCACATGAACCCGCTGGGCCACCACGAGGTCGCGCGCATGGTGCTCCGTGCGCTCAACGTGCCCAACACGCTCACCCCGATGCAGCCGGAGCCGCTCCCGCGTCTCAGCTGGCGCGAGGCGCGAGCCAACGATCTGGTCTGGGCTCGCACGCACCTCGTGCCGTGGGTGCTGCGTCGGCTGCGCCACCAGTCGTCGGGCGACAACGTGTCGGCCAAGCGCCCCGAGCCGCAGCCCGTCATCGGGACGCCGAGTCCCGACCAGATCTGAGATCCTGCGCATGTCCCACTTCGGACCGCTCGCCCGCGTGCGGAGCGGTCCGAAGTGGGACATGCGGGTGGGGCGGATGCCGCAGCGCCCAGAGCGCCACGGATGCGGCGGCGGCGACGTTCAGCGAGTCGACCCCGCCGGCCATCGGGATCGTGACGACGGTGTCGGCGGCCGCGAGTGCCGCACGGCTCAGCCCGTCGCCCTCGGCGCCCAGCGCGAGGGCCACGCGCTCGGGCCTGTCGGCGGCGAACTCGTCGAGCGACACGGCGTCGTCCGCGAGGGCGAGTGCCGCGAGCCGGAACCCCGCCGCGTGCAGCTGGCCGGTCGCCTCGCGCCAGGCCGGCAGACGGGCCCACGGGACCTGGAACACCGTGCCCATGCTCACGCGCACGCTGCGGCGGTAGAGCGGGTCCGCGCAGCGCTCCCCGACCAGCACGGCATCCGCTCCGAGCCCCGCGGCCGCCCGGAAGACCGCGCCCACGTTCGTGTGGTCCACGAGGTCTTCGAGGATCACGACCGTGCGCGCCGAGGCGAGCAGCTCGGGCACCGCCGGCAACGTCGGGCGGTGCATCGCGGCAAGCGCCCCGCGATGCACCGCGTAGCCGGTGAGCGACTCGGCGACCTCGGGCGCCACGAGATAGACCGGGGCGTCGCCGGCGAGGGCCTCCGCATCCGCCAGCCACTTCTCCTGCACGAGCAGCGAACGGGGCCGGTGTCCCGCGTCGACCGCGCGGCGGATCACCTTCGCGGACTCCGCGATGTACAGCCCGCCGGCGGGTTCGAGCACGCGGCGCAGCGCGACATCCGTGAGATCGCGGTAGTCCGCCAGCCGCTCGTCGCCGGGGTCCACGATCCGTTCCACTCGCATCCGTCCACTCAAGCACCGTTCGCGCTCCCCGACGACGCGAAACATGCCGGTAAAACGATCGGCGTAGGCTCGTTCCGAGGTGATCCCGTGCCTGTTGTGACTCCGTTCGACCCGCAGACCACTGCGCTGGTAGGACGAGCCGTCGACGCGCTGGCCGGTCGCCGGGTGGCCGTCCTGACCGGTGCCGGTGTGTCGACCGACTCCGGCATCCCGGACTATCGCGGCCAGGGAGCACCCGTGCGCCGACCGATGACGGTGGATCAGTTCCTCGCAAGCCGCTCGGCGCGCCAGCGTTACTGGGTCGGCAGCCACCTCGGCTGGCGGCGGTTCGCCGCCGCGGCCCCGAACGCGGGGCACGAGGCGCTCGCCTCTCTCGAACGGGACGGCGTGACGGCCGGCGTCGTCACACAGAACGTCGACGGCCTGCACCTGCGCGCCGGCAGTCGGCGTGTCGTCGAGCTCCACGGCACGATGCGCCGTGTCGTGTGCCTGCAGTGCGGCCAGGTGTTCGATCGCCGCGACCTGGCGGCACGGGTCGAGGCCGACAATCCGTGGTTGCCGCTCGACGACGATCTTCCGCTCGGCCCCGACGGGGATGTCGCCGCCGACGCCGTCGCGGACTTCGTGGTGCCGGCCTGCACGGTGTGCGGGGGCATGCTCAAGCCCGACGTGGTCTTCTTCGGTGAGTTCATCCCGGCGGAGAAGTTCCGTGAGGCGGAGCAGATCCTGCAGTCGTGCGACGCGCTGCTGATCGCGGGCTCGTCGCTCGTCGTGAACTCCGGCATCAGATTTGTGGAGCGCGCGCGTCGACGTAAGCTGCCGGTGGTGATCGTGAACCGCGGCGAGACGCGGGCCGACGCCCGCGCCACGGTCAAGATCGACGCAGGGACCAGCGAGGTCCTGCGTGCGCTTGCCGACATGCTCCCCTCGGCGCGCTGATCCGCTCCGACCGAAGGCCTCCGCGTGACCCGTCTGCTCCTCATCCGACACGGCGAGACCGACTGGAACCGCGCGCGCCTGATCCAGGGATCCACCGACATCCCCTTGAACGACACCGGACGCGAGCAGGCGAGGGGCGCCGCCCTCCTGCTGCGGGATGCGTTGGCGGGCGAACCGGCCGTCGTCGCGGCCAGCGACCTGCAGCGTGCGCAGGAGACGGGATCGATCGTCGCCGCAGAGCTGGGCCTGCCGGCTCCGTGGACGACTCCCCTGCTGCGTGAGCGTTCGTACGGCGAGGCCGAGGGGATGTCCGTCGACGAGTACCACCGGCGGTTCGACGGCGCGGAGGCCGTTCCCGGCGCCGAGACCGACGCCGAGCTGAACGATCGCGCGCTGCGCGGCATCCGCGAGGCGATCGGGCGCGCGCGCCGGGAGACCGGCGCCTCGGGCGGTGCGCTCGTGGTGGCGACGCACGGCGGCCTCATCCGTGCCGTGATCTCCCGCGCGAGCGGGGGCGCCTTTCCCGCTCCGGGCGAACGGATCGCGAACGGCTCGGTGCACGAGGTCCTCGTCGAGCGCGATCGGATCCGGCTGCTCTCGTACTCGGCTGTGTGAACGATCGGTCATTCCACGCTGGGTAGAGTGAGCATTATGCCCAGACTCGACCACCTGGACTTGGAGCTCCTCAGCGCTCTGTCCGCCGATCATCGCGCGACCGTGGTCGCCCTCGCCGACAAGCTCGGGCTCTCGCGCAACACGGTCCAGGCGCGGATGTCGCGGCTCGAGGCCCGGGGTGCGTTTCTCAGCTACGAGCGCGCGATCTCGTCGCAGATCCTGGGGTTCCCCATCAGGGCCTGTCTCACGACGGTGGTGCGGCAGCGGGATCTCCCCCGCATCCGTGAAGAGCTGGCCGAGGTTCCCGAGGTGCTGCAGGCGCTGGGGCTCAGCGGAACGGCCGACCTGCTCGTGCTCGTCGCCGCCCGCGACACACAGCATCTCTTCGACGTGGACGCGCGGATCCTCGCGATCGACGGCGTCGAGCGCACGGAGACGGCGCTCGTGATGGACGAGGTGATCCCCTACCGGGTCAGTCCGCTGATGGACCTGGTCCGCGAGAAGGCGTAGGCGCGGCCGGCATCGTCTCCGCGAGGAAATCCGTGATCGCCTCCGCTGCCTGACGAGGCGTCTCGTAGTGGATGAGGTGCCCCACGCCGGCGATCTCGACGAGCCGTGCATCGGGGAAGAGCGCGCGGAGCGCGCGTTCCGCCTCGATGGGGGTGATGTCGTCCCGGTCTGCGGCGATCAGGAGCGTCGGCACGTCGATCGCGGCGGCGAACTCGCGGACGTCGTGGGAGACGGAGGTCACGAACGCGTCGAGCAGCACGTCTCGGTCGGCGAATCCGGAGAAGTAGGCGTCGTGCTGCGCATGGACGAACCGGCGAAGCGCGGGATCCCTCGTCTTGGCCATCGAGATGCTCATCGCCCGCACGATCACCCGGTTGCGCAGCAGCGCCTCCCCCGCCGCGCGCGGAAGCCACGCGCCCAGCCGGTAGTAGAGCACCGCCAGTCGGGTCAGGATTCCGCGCGGGCCCTCCAGCGCCGGCGCGCCGATCGGGTTGACGAGCACGAGACGCGGGGTGTCGAGGCCGCTCGCCACGGCGGCGGCGGAGACGATCGAGCCGAACGAGTGTCCGACCACGATCGCGCCGGGCGCGACGGATGCCGCGAACTCGCGCAGCCACGATGCATAGGCGTCGATGTCGTGGGTGCGGCCCGGGAGCGGTGGGGTCAGACCGAATCCCGGGAGATCGGGTGAGACGACACGGACGCCGCGCAGATGAGCGACCACGGGTTCGAGACCGTGGTGATCGCCGCGGAAACCGTGGACCAGCAGGAGCGTGACAGGTGCATCATCAGAGCCGTACACCCAGTACGAGGTGCGGCCGCCGGCGATCTCGGCCTCGTGATGCGCGACGGGAAGTGCTTCCAGACGCTCGGAGTAGGCGGGGATCGACACGCAACGAGTCTACGGCGGCGCGGCTTCCGGCCCGTGTCGGCGGGCCCGGATACCGTGAGGGCATGGAAGCGATGCGTGACCCGTCGGCGGTGACCCTTCCGCTTTTCGACCGCGCCCCCTGGGCCCAGCGCGTGGGCGTGTTCGACCTCGAGACGACCGGTGTCGACGTGACGCAGGACCGCATCGTCACGGCCCACGTGGGCGTGCTCGACGAGTTCGGCGACGTCGTCCAGCGTGCCGACTGGCTCGCCGACCCGGGCGTGGAGATCCCCGAGGGCGCAGCGGCCATCCACGGCATCTCGACCGAGCATGCTCGGGCCCACGGCCGAGCGGCCGACGAGGTCGTCGCGGAGGTCGTCGCAGCGCTGCGCGCGCTCTTCGACGCAGGCCTGCCCGTCGTCGCCTACAACGCGTCCTACGACTTCTCGCTGCTCGCGCACGAGGCGGCGCGTCATGGCGTCGATCCGCTGCGCGAGCCCGGACCGGTCATCGACCCGCTCGTCCTCGACAAGGCGGTCGATCGATACCGGCGGGGCAAGCGCACGCTCGACGTCGTCTCGGCGCACTACGGCGTCGTGCTCGACGGCGCACACGAGGCGTCGGCCGATGCGATCGCCGCCGGGCGGGTCGCCCAGGCCATCGCCGAGCGTTTCGGCCACCGCCTCCCGACGGAGGCCGCCGAGCTCCACGATGCGCAGATCGGCTGGGCGCGGTCGCAGGCCGAGAGCCTCACGGAGTACTTCATCCGGATCGGCCGGCTCGACCCCGACGCCACGGTCGACGGCACGTGGCCCGTGCGCTGAGACGATGCCTCGGCGGCGTCAGCCGCCCGGGGCGTGCCGCGACCGCGCCACCTCCCCATCGCCACAGCACAGAGCCCTCCGGTCCGAGGACCGGAGGGCTCTGTCGGAGCGCTCGACTCAGCGAGCGCCGAAGTTCTTGAAGCGCTGGTTGAACTTCTCCACGCGGCCGGCGGAGTCCATGATGCGCTGCTTGCCCGTGTAGAACGGGTGCGAGGCCGAGGAGATCTCGACGTCGATGACGGGGTACTCGACGCCGTCGAGCTCGATCGTCTTGTCGCTCGAGACCGTCGACCGGGTCAGGAACGTCTCGCCGGAGCCGAGGTCGCGGAAGACCACGGCGCGGTAGTCGGGGTGGATGTCAGTCTTCATAGTGGGATCCTTAAAGGGATGGCGTCCCTGCCAAGAACCAGGGACCAAGTCCGCGGTGCGAGTGCACCAAGGAGCGATTCTATCAGGCCGACGCCCGCGCGGCGTACCGTCCGCCGTTCTCCGTGAGCTCGATCGGCACCCCGAAGGTCTCCGTCAGCGCCTCGGCCGTCAGCGTCTCGGCGAGGGGGCCGGAGGCGACCACGCCGCCCTCGCGCAGCAGCAGCACGTGGGTGAACCCGACGGGGATCTCCTCGACGTGGTGAGTCACCATGACCATCGCGGGCGTCGTGGGGGCCTTCGCATAGTTGCCGAGCAGCGTCAGCAGCTCCTCGCGGGCGCCCAGGTCGAGGCTCGCCGTCGGCTCGTCGAGCAGCAGCAGCTCCGGGTCGGTCATCACGGCCCGGGCGATCTGCACTCGCTTCTGCTCGCCGTCCGAGAGCGTGCCGAACGTGCGATCGGCGAGGTGCTCGAGCTTCCACTCCGCGAGGACCCGCAGCGCACGCCGCTCGTCGACGCGGTCGTACTCCTCGTGCCAGCGGCCGAGG
This sequence comes from Microbacterium sp. SORGH_AS_0888, assembly GCF_030818905.1. Classification (NCBI taxonomy): domain Bacteria; kingdom Bacillati; phylum Actinomycetota; class Actinomycetes; order Micrococcales; family Microbacteriaceae; genus Microbacterium; species Microbacterium sp. SORGH_AS_0888. The sequence goes on along the minus strand of NZ_JAUTAZ010000001.1, from coordinate 584,116 downwards.
ACCGAGAATGCGGCGGTGAGCACGACATCCAGGACCGTCTCCTCGGGCGGCACGCGGCGGGCCATGGAGGACGAGGCGAGACCCACACGCGGGCGGAGCTCGAAGACATCCGTGCGCCCGAGCGGCTCCCCCAGGATCGTCACGGTTCCCGAGGTGGGGTGGTCCAGCGTCGCGGCGAGCTGCAGCAGCGTGGTCTTGCCGGCGCCGTTGGCGCCGAGCACGACCCATCGCTGATCGTCCTCCACGCGCCAGTCGACGTGGGAGACGATGTCCCGGGCGTTGCGGCGGACGACGACGTCGGACAGATCGAGGACCTCGGGCATGGCCTCTAGCCTAGCCGCCGGTCCCGGAGTTCACGGTGTGAGGACGGACCGGTAGAGCGCCTCGGTCTCGGCCGCGATCGCGGCCCAGCTGAAGGTGCTCGCCGCGCGCTCACGCCCGGCCCTGCCGTATGCCGCGGCCCGCTCCGGGTCGCTCACGACCTCGGTGAGCACGCGCGCGAGATCCGCGACGTAGCGCTCGGCGTCGAGCGGCGTGCCGGTGCCGTCCTGGGCCTGCTCGATCGGCACGAGCCAGCCGGTCTCGCCGTCGACCACGACCTCGGGGATGCCGCCGGTCGCGGTGCCGACGACCGCTGCGCCGCACGCCATGGCCTCGAGGTTGACGATCCCGAGCGGCTCGTAGATCGACGGGCACACGAACGTCGTCGCGGCCGTGAGGATCGCGCTCAGCTCCGCCCGCGGCAGCATCCGCTCGATCCACACCACGCCGTCGCGCGACTCCTGCAGCTCGCGCACGAGCCCTTCGACCTCCGCGAGGATCTCGGGCGTGTCGGGGGCGCCGGCGCACAGCACGAGCTGCACGTCGGCGGGCAGCAGGCGCGCGGCCCGGAGCAGATACGGCAGCCCCTTCTGGCGGGTGATGCGCCCGACGAACACGACGGAGGGGCGAGCGGGGTCGATCCCGTGCTCGGCGAGCACCGTGTGATCCGTGACCGGATGCCAGGCCTCGACATCGATGCCGTTGTAGATCACGTGGACCTTCGCGGGGTCGAGCGCGGGATAGCTGCGCAGGATGTCGGCGCGCATCCCCCCGCTGACGGCGATGACGGCCGCCGCCGACTCGTATGCCGTGCGCTCGATGTAGCTGGAGACGGCGTAGCCGCCGCCGAGCTGCTCGGCCTTCCACGGGCGCAACGGCTCGAGGCTGTGCGCCGTCACGACATGCGGGATCCCGTGCAGGAGCGAGGCGAGATGGCCGGCGAAGTTCGCGTACCAGGTGTGGCTGTGCACGACATCGGCGCCGGCGACATCCGAGACGATCTCCAGATCCGTGCCGAGCGTCTGGATCGCGCCGTTCGCCCCGGCCAGCTCCGCCGGCACGACGTAGGAGGTCGTGCCCTCCTCGGTGCGCTCAGCGCCGAAGGCGCGCACGCGCACCTCGATGCGCTGCCGCAGCGCCTTGACGAGCTCGGCGGCGTGCACGCCGGCCCCGCCGTAGATCTCCGGCGGATACTCCCTGGTGACGATGTCGACGCGCATGTCATGGACGCTAGTACAGGCGGTGGGTGCGGCATAGTCTGGTCCCATGCCGGCAACACCCAAGGTCTTCGGGATCATCCTCGCCGGGGGCGAGGGCAAACGACTCATGCCTCTGACCGCCGATCGAGCGAAGCCGGCGGTCCCCTTCGGTGGGCAGTACCGGCTGATCGACTTCGCGATCTCGAACCTCATCAACTCGGGCCTCAGGCAGATCGTCGTCCTGACGCAGTACAAGTCGCACAGCCTGGACCGGCACATCTCGCAGACCTGGCGGATGTCGGCGCTGCTGGACTCCTATGTCGCCTCGGTCCCCGCGCAGCAGCGCCTGGGCAAGCGCTGGTTCTCCGGCTCGGCGGACGCGATCTTGCAGAGCCTCAACCTCATCAACGACGAGAAGCCCGACATCGTCGTCGTGATCGGTGCCGACCACGTCTACCGGATGGACTTCCGTCAGATGCTCGAGGCCCACATCGACTCGGATGCGAGCGCCACCGTGGCCGGCATCCGTCAGCCGCTCGCGCTCGCGAACCAGTTCGGCGTCATCGATGTCGGCGCCGACGACCCCACGCGCATCCGCGAGTTCCTGGAGAAGCCGCAGCAGGCGGAGGGTCTCGCCGACTCGCCCGACGAGGTGCTGGCGTCCATGGGCAACTACATCTTCAACACCGACGCGCTCATCGAGGCGGTCGAGACGGACGGCGAGCTGCCCACCTCGAACCACGACATGGGCGGCGACATCGTGCCCTACTTCGTGGCGCGGGGCGAAGCGGGCGTGTACGACATGAAACGCAACGACGTGCCCGGTTCGAACGACCGCGACCGTTCGTACTGGCGCGATGTGGGAACGATCGACTCGTTCTTCGACGCGCACATGGATCTGATCTCGACCCTGCCCATCTTCAACCTCTACAACATGCAGTGGCCGATCCACTCGCAGCTGGTGAACTCGCCGCCGGCGAAGTTCGTGCGTGACGCGGTGGGACGCATCGGCAACACGATCGACTCGATCGTCTCGCTCGGCTCGGTGCTCTCCGGGACCCACCTCGAGCGCAGCGTCGTGGGTCCGTGGACGCTCGCCGGCGGCGGATCGACCGTGACGGACTCCGTGCTGTTCGATCGCATCCGCATCGGGGCCGGCGCCCGCATCCATCGCGCCATCATCGACAAGAACGTCGTCCTCGCCGACGGTGCGACGGTCGGCGTCGACCGGGAACGCGACCTCGCCCGCGGGTTCACCGTGACCGACTCCGGCATCACAGTCGTGGGGAAGGGTGTTCGCGTCGAGCCCTGATGCGGCTCAGACGCCGGTGCGCACGAACGGGTCGAGGCTGATCCCCTGATCGAGGATGCGGCGGGACCACTCGCGCGCCGAATGCAGGCTGTGGTCGCGGTAGTTGCCGCAGCTGAAGGCGTCGACGCCGGGGACGTCCTCCCAGGTGACCTCCTCGGCGATCGCGCGCAGGCTGTCGGCGACGGCCGGGACCACGTCATCGATCATCGGCTCGCCCCACATGATCAGGTGGAAGCCGGTGCGGCAGCCGAACGGCGAGATGTCGATGACGCCGTCGATCCGGTCGCGCAGGAGGCTTGCGAGCAGGTGCTCGATCGTGTGCAGCCCCGCCGTCGGGATCTCGCCCTCGTTCGGCTGGACGAATCGGACGTCGAAGTTGGAGATGGCGTCGCCCTTCGGACCGCGTTCGACGCCGATGAGGCGCACGTACGGGGCGAGGACAGCGGTGTGGTCGAGCGTGAAGCTCTCGACGTCGGCCATGGGGTTCCCTTCTCGGCGGTGGCGATTGCCGCATCCATCATCGCGCGTGCGGAGCTGGTCGGGGGCCGTGTGACGTCCCGGTAGCCTCGGAGGGTGGCTGCCCGCTTGCTCGTCGTGCTCGATGCCGACTCCACCCTGATCCGCAACGAGGTCATCGAACTGCTCGCCGACGAGGCCGGCCGCGGCGCGGAGGTGGCTGCGGCGACGGAGGCCGCGATGCGCGGCGAGGTCGATTTCGCCGCGAGCCTGCGGAGCCGGGTGGCCGCGCTCGCGGGCGTTCCCGTGACCGCCTTCGCCCGGGTCCTGGAGCGTATCGAGCCGACGCCGGGCGTGACCGAGCTGGTGGACGCCGTTCACACGCGCGGCGGGGTCGTCGCCGTCGTGTCGGGCGGGTTCCACGAGATCCTCGACACGGTGGCGCCGCGGCTGGGCGTCGACGTCTGGAGGGCGAATCGGCTGCGGGTGTCCGACGGCGTCCTGACCGGCGAGGTGGACGGCGACATCGTGGATGCCGAGGCGAAGGCCTCCGCTCTCCGTTCCTGGGCCGCCGAGCTCGGTGTGCCGGAGGGCGCCACGCTGGCGATCGGGGACGGCGCGAACGATCTGAGGATGATGGCGGCCGCGTCGCTCGGGCTCGCGTTCAACGCGAAGCCGGCCGTGCGGCGTCAGGCGGACCTCGTCGTCGGCTCCGTCGATCTGTCGCAGGTGATCCCGCTCCTGCCCTGAGCCGCGGGAACGCCCCTCGTCCGCTCCTGCGCGCGCGATTCGCGGGACGGGGCATCGGACGGGGGTCACCGGCGGGGGTCGCCCAGCGGAGGCCGGCTCGACGATCATCGATGCGGGCGACGCCGCGTCGCGCGACGGTCAGTGGCCCATGCCGAGGCCGCCGTCGACGGGGATGACGGCTCCCGAGATGTACGCAGCGTCGTCGGAGGCGAGCCAGGTCACGACGCCCGCGACCTCGTCCGGGGTGGCGAAACGTCCGGCCGGGATGCTCCGCTTGTACTCCGCCTGCGTCTCAGCCGGAAGCTCCGCCGTCATGTCCGTCTCGATGAACCCGGGTGCGACGACGTTGGTGGTGATCCCCCGAGCCCCCAGCTCGCGGGTCAGCGAACGGGCGAACCCGACGAGCGCGCTCTTCGAGCTCGCATAGTTCACCTGGCCCGCGGAGCCATAGAGGCCGACGACGCTCGAGATCAGGATGACGCGACCCCAGCGCGCCTTCAGCAGCCCCTTGGCGGCCCGCTTGACCACGCGGAACGTCCCGCCGAGATTGGTTGAGACGACGTCGTCGAAGTCCGACTCTGTCATGCGCAGGAGCAGCGTGTCCTTCGTGATCCCGGCGTTCGCGACCAGGATCTGGACCGGACCCAGCTCCGCCTCGACCCGGGCGAACGCGGCGTCCACCTCGGCGGCGTCCGTGACATCCGCTCGCACGGTCAGCGTTCCCGCGGGGCCCTCACCCGACCGGGCCGTCACCGCGACGCGGTAGCCGGCCGTGACGAAGCGCTCGGCGATGGCGCGGCCGATGCCGCGATTGCCGCCGGTGACGAGGACGACGCGATCGGTGGACATGACAGCTCCTTGCGTGGCGGGCGTGACGGACGGACTCCAACCGCACAGCTTACGTCAGGGGGTCCACCGGCCTCGGAATGACACCGCCGGATTGACAGTGTGCCCGCCTGGCTGAAAACCTGGGAGCTGGCCGAGAAGAGAGGCGTTCCCATGAGCGACCAGCCCCCCCAGAACCCCGAACCGCAGTACTCCGCGCCGCAGCCGCCGGCCCCCGGCGCCTATCCGCCGCCCGCCGCCCCCGCCTACGGCGCTCCGGTCTACGGCGCGGCCCCCGTGTCGCAGAAGACCAACGTGATGGCGATCCTCTCGCTCGTGTTCGCGTTCGTGTTCGCGATCCTCGGCGTCGTGTTCGGGCACATCGCGCTCGGACAGATCAAGCGCACCGGCGAGCAGGGTCGTGGCCTCGCCATCGCCGGCCTGGTGATCGGCTACATCGCGATCGCGTTCTGGGTCATCTACATCATCGCCCTCATCGTGATCGCCATCACGGTCGGGTCGTCGTCCTACTACTCGTACTGATGAGCAACGACGCCACTCCAGAGAGCGGACCGGCCGTCCCGCCGCCCTACGAGCCGCCCGCGGCTCCGCCCGGCTACGGCGCGGCCGCCGCTCCGGCAGCGGCTCCCGCGTACGGCGCGCCGGCTGTGCCCGCGCCCGCCCAGCCCCCCGCGTATGCGCCCGCGCCGGCCTATCCGCAGGCACCGGCATACGGACAGCCGCCCGCCTATCCCGCGGTGCCCAGCTACGGCTATCCCGCTCCCCCGCCCGGACCGAAGACGAACATCATGGCGATCCTGTCGCTCGTGTTCGCGTTCGTCTTCTCGATCCTCGGGATCGTCTTCGGGCACATCGCGCTCAGCCAGATCAAGCGCACGGGCGAGGACGGCCGTGGTCTCGCGGTCGCCGGCCTCGTCATCGGCTACGTCGTCTGCGGCCTCAGCCTGCTGTTCGTCGTGTTCTACGTGGTCTTCATCGTCCTCATCATCGGTGCGGCCGCGTCGAGCGGGTACTACTACTCGTCGTGACGCGCTTCGCGGTGTCCCCAGGCGTAGGCTGGGGGCACCGTGAAGACCACTCCCCGGACTCCGTCCGCGACATCCCTGCCCCGCGCTCCGCGCGACGAGGCTCGCAGTCGTGTCACGAAGTACATGGTGATGATGGCCATCCGTGTCGTCTGCTTCGGGCTGATGGTCCTGGTGACCCCCTACGGCTGGTACACCTGGGTGTTCGCGGCCGGCGCTGTCTTCCTCCCGTACATCGCCGTGGTCATCGCGAACGTCGGCGAGGATGTCGTGGACACGGCGGCCGAGAGCCCCGAGCGCACGCTCGCGGCCCCCAAGCCGACCGAGGCGGAGGCGCCGCCGCCGGCGGCGACGCCCACCGTGATCCGCATCGCAGAGTCGCCCCGGCCGGAGCAGTCGGACTCGGAGCGATGAGCGACCCGCAGTGCTCCCGCGCCGGATGTCGCGCGGCGGCGACCGCGCGCATCGACTGGCGTAACCCCCGTATCCACACGGGCGAGCGTCGCAAGACCTGGCTCGCCTGCGACGAGCACCTTCCGTTCCTCCGCGACTATCTCACGAGCCGCGGCTTCCCCGTGACGACCGACAGCTTCCTCGGCGAGGCGGCCTCGTGAGCCGGGGGTCGTCGCCGCTCCTGCGATGGGCGGCCTACATCGCGATCGCGATCGCCTTCGCGGTCGCCTGTGCCTTCCTCTCGCACTGGCAGTTCAGCCGCAACGCAGACCGTTCCGCTCAGCTGTCGCTCGTCAAGGCGAACTACGACGCCCCGCCGGTGCCGCTGTCCACCGCGCTCCCGGGCCTCACCGACTTCGACGGCGGCTACGAGTGGCACCCGGTCGTCCTCCACGGCACCTATCTCACCGACGAGCAGCTCGTGGCCCGCAACCGTCCCCACGGCGGTACATCCGCCTTCGAGGTGCTCACTCCGCTCAAGCTCGACGACGGCCGGATCTTCATCGTCGATCGCGGCTGGGTGCCCGCGGCGGACCGCGGGGACGGCCCGTCGGCGATTCCGGCGCCGCCCGCCGGCGACGTCGAGGTGGTGGTGCGCCTGCGTCCCGGCGAGGCGCTGCCGTCGTCGGGGCGGAGCGCCCCGCCGGGCCAGGTGCCCACGATCAACCTGCCCTTCGTCGCGGAGAGCACCGGAGCGCAGACCGTCACCGGCGCATATGGCGTGCTCGTGAGCGAGACGCCCGCGGTGTCGGACATGCCGAATGCGCTGGACGCTCCCTCCAACGACCCGGGCCCGTTCCTGTCCTACGCGGTGCAGTGGATCCTGTTCGCGATCATGGGCTTCGTCTTCATCTGGTACGTGATCCGCTCCGAGCGGCGCCACCGTCGTGAGGCGGACGACGAGGACGCGAGCGAGACCCCGTCACCGCGCCGTCCGCTCTTCGCCCGACGCGAGGACCGCGACATGACCGACGAGGATGCGCTGCTGGACCGCTCGGTGCGCTGACGCCGACGAGATCGGGCCGACGGCGGCGCCGCGCGGCGTCACGCGAGCGTGATCAGATCGATGTAGTCGCGTCCCCAGATGTCCTCGACGCCGTCGGGGAGGATGAGGACGCGCTCCGGGTTGAGCGCCTCCACCGCCCCTTCGTCGTGCGAGACGAGGACGACGGAGCCCTCGTAGTGTGCGAGGGCTCCGAGGATCTCGTCGCGCGAGGCCGGATCGAGGTTGTTGGTCGGCTCGTCGAGGAGCAGCACGTTCGCGCTCGAGACCACGAGCGTCGCCAGCGACAGGCGTGTCTTCTCGCCGCCGGACAGCACACCCGCGGGCTTGAGCACGTCGTCGCCCGTGAAGAGGAACGACCCCAGCACCTTGCGCGCTTCCGTCGCGTTCAGATCGGGCGCGGCCGACATCATGTTGTCCAGGACGGAGCGGGACGTGTCGAGGTTCTCGTGCTCCTGGGCGTAGTAGCCGATCTTCAGCCCGTGCCCGGGCTCGATCTGGCCGGTGTCGGGCTTGTCGACGCCCGCCAGCATCCGCAGCAGCGTCGTCTTGCCCGCGCCGTTGAGGCCCAGCACGACCACCTTCGACCCGCGATCGATCGCGAGGTCGACATCCGTGAAGATCTCGAGCGAGCCGTACGACTTGCTGAGCCCGGTCGCCCGCAGCGGCGTCTTGCCGCACGGAGCCGGCTTGGGGAACCGCAGCTTCGCGACCCTGTCGTCCTGGCGGACCTCGTCGAGTCCGGCCAGCAGCTTCTCGGCACGGGCGACCATCTGGTGCGCGGCCGCGGCCTTGGTGGCCTTCGCGCCGAAGCGGGCGGCCTGCTGCTGGAGTGCCGTCGCCTTCTTCTCGGCGTTGGCGCGCTCCTTCTTGCGGCGCTCCTCGTCGGCGACGCGCTGGCGCTGGTAGTGCTTCCAGCCCATGTTGTAGACGTCGATGACCTGACGGTTCGCGTCGAGGTAGAAGACGCGGTTGACGGTCTCGCCCACGAGCTCCACATCGTGGCTGATGACGATCAGGCCGCCCTTGTAGCCCTTGAGGAACTCGCGCAGCCACACGACCGAGTCGGCGTCGAGATGGTTGGTCGGCTCGTCGAGGATCATGGTCTGCGCATCCGAGAACAGGATGCGGGCGAGCTCGATCCGGCGGCGCTGCCCACCCGAGAGCGTCTTGAGCGGCTGATCCAGGATCCGATCCGGCAGGGACAGGTTGTGGGCGATCGAGGCCGCCTCGGCCTCGGCGGCGTAGCCGCCCAGCGCTTCGAACCGCTCCGTGAGGTTGCCGTACCGACGCATGGCGGCCGCCGCGGTGTCGGGGTCATCGTCGGCCATCGCCAGTGAGGCCTCGTGCATGCCGAGAGCGAGCGTGCCGAGGCCGCGCGCGTCGAGGATGCGCGTGCGCGCGAGCATCTCCGGGTCGCCGGAACGAGGGTCCTGCGGAAGGTAGCCGAGCTCGCCGGTGCGCTCGACGGAGCCGTTGCTGGCGAGAAGATCACCCGCGAGGACCTTCGTCAACGTCGTCTTGCCGGCACCGTTTCGGCCCACGAGTCCGACCTTGTCGCCATTCCCGACCCGGAACGACACGTCCTGCATGAGCACGCGGGCGCCCACGCGGATCTCGAGATCGTGCACGGCGAGCACAGCAGACGTCCGTTCTTCGTGGGGTGAGGCGGCCGAGCGGCCGACTTCCCAGTCTACCGGGGGTCAAGGTATGCACGATCTCCACAGCGGATCGCCGAATCCTCGGTCGATGTCGTCCAATCACCGCGACCCGGCTGCCCCTAGGCTGAGTCGCAGATGCCGCGCCGACCGGTGCGGTCCCGTCACGCTCAAGGAGTCCGATGTCGTCCTTTGCCTCCGCACTTCCCCGGCGCCGCGTGCTCGCCGATCTCATCGCCCGACCGTCGTCCCGCGCGCTCGCCCTGGCGGTCGACGCCGGCGTGGTCGTCGCGGGCACGATCTTCGTCGCTCTGCTCGCGCAGGTGACGATCCCGCTTCCGATCGTCCCCATCACCGGGCAGACGCTCGCCGTGCTCGTCGTGGGCGCCTCGCTCGGCGCGGTGCGCGCCGCATCCGCCCTCCTGCTCTACGCGTTCGTCGGCGTCGTCGGCCTCCCGGTGTTCTCCGAGGGGGCGTCCGGTCCGGGCGTCCTCTTCGGCTCCACCGGCGGCTTCATCGTCGGCTTCATCGTCTCCGCGGCGCTCGTCGGCTGGATGTCGGAGCGTCAGTGGGACCGGCGGTTCGTCAAGGCGCTCGTGACCTTCGTGGTCGGCACGGTCGTGACGTTCGCCGTCGGCCTGCCGTGGCTGTTCGTGTGGTTCTCCGCGATCGGCGCCGAGACCTACACGGCGTGGGGCTATGCGACCGCGCTGCAGGGCACGATCGAGTCGGGACTGCTTCCGTTCATCCTGCCGGGCGTCGTGAAGGCCGTGATCGCTGCGGCGCTCATCCCGGGCGCGTGGGCGCTCGTTCGCGCGCTGGACACCCGCAAGGGACGCTGACCGCATCACGCGCAGCAAGACGGAAGCCCGGTGGAGCGATCCACCGGGCTTCCGTCTTGCTGCGGCGAAGGGGTCAGGCCTTGGCCTTCGCGGTCGCCTGCGCGAGCTGGTCGACGAGCGTGGGCAGGATGTAGGGCAGTGTCAGGGCGGTGGGCGAGACGGCGTCGCTGTCGACGTTGCCGACGATCGAGGCGACCGCCCCCTTCTTGACCGCGGGGATCGCCGTGGTCCGTGCCGAGGTCAGGAAGGTGTTCAGCGCTGCGTCATCGGCGGCGTAGACGAAGATCACGTCCGCGTCGATCCGGTCGAGGTTCTCGGCGCTGACCGTCGTGTAGAACGTGGCGGACCCGTTGTCGAGCGCCGTCACCGAGGGGGCGCTCGTGAAGCCGAGATCCTCGAGGAGCTCGACGCGGGCGTCGGCCGGGAGGTAGAGGTAGAACGTGTCGATCGTGTCGGATGCGAACGCGATGGTCGTGCCCGCGAACTCGGGGTGTGCCGCCGCTGCGGCGGCGACCTGGCCGTTGAGGTCGTCGATGAGCGTCGTCGCCTGGGAGTCGAGGCCGAGCGCCTTTCCGGTGTCGGTGATGACCTCGCGCCACGGAGTAGACCAGGTGGCCTTCGCCGGTGCCACGACCGGCACCCCCGCCGCGGTGACCTTGTCGTACTCGTCCTGCGTCAGCCCCGAGTACGGCGCGATGAGCACGTCCGGGTCGGTCGCCAGCAACTGCTCGATGGGAAGCTCGTCGCTCGTGCTCTTGAGGATCGTCGGCGGCGTGCCGCCGACCTTGTCGATCGCCGCCTGCATCCACGGCGTCACGCCGGTGTCCGGAGCGCCGTAGGTGTCGGCGGGGATCGCGACGGGCATCACGCCCAGCGCGAGCACCGCGTCGGCGGACCCCCATCCCCAGGTCGCGACGCGCTCGGGGCGGTGGTCGATCGTGGTCTGGCCGTACATGTGGGTGAAGGTCACCGCGCCGCCGCTGTTCGTGTCGGAGGCGCCGGTTGCGGGCGTGCCCGCGGCGCAACCCGAGAGCGCGAGCGCCCCCGCGAGTGCGAGCGCCGCGGCGCGCCACCGGAAGGAGATTCGGGACATGCTGTGTGCCTTTCTTCTGTGGAGGTTCTCACCCACGGTCCCTGGGGGCGTGCGCGCCGCCAGGGACCGGGATGACGAGGGGGGTCTGGGTGAGCGGATCCGGGGTGACGAGGGCGTCGAGCGCGAACGCCTCGGCGACGACGTCGCGGGTCAGCACGTCCGTCGGAGTGCCCTGTGCGAGCGCGCGTCCGCCCTTCATCACGATGAGCTCGTCCGCGTATCGCGCAGCGAGGTTGAGCTCGTGCAGCACCGCGATGATGGTGGTGCCGCTGGTGTGGTTGAGCTCGCGCAGGAGATCGAGCACCTCGATCTGATGGCTCAGGTCGAGGAACGTCGTCGGCTCGTCCAAGAGCAGGATGCGGGGCTCCTGAGCGAGCGCCATCGCGATCCACACCCGCTGTCGCTGGCCGCCGGACAGGTCGCCGACCGGGCGGTCGGCGAGAGCTGCGACGCCGGTCGTCGTCATCGCCGCGTCGACGCTCGCACTGTCCGCCGTGCTCCAGCGCTGGAACACGCCGCGGTGCGGATGGCGTCCGCGGGACACGAGCTCCGCGACCGTGAGCCCGTCCGGCGCCGTCGGCTGTTGCGGGAGCAGGCCGACCTGTCGGGCGAAGCGACGTCGAGGGAGGGAGGCGACATCATCGCCATCCAGCGAGACATGTCCGGCCGTCGGCGTGAGAACGCGGGCGAGGGTGCTCAGCAGGGTCGACTTGCCGCACGCGTTCGCGCCGATGATCGCGGTCATGCGCCCCGGCGCGAACGAGAGATCGAGCCCGTCGATCACGGTTCGCCCCGCATACCCTGCGGAGATGCCGTGCACGGCCAGCCGTGGCGATGAGGTGTCGGTCACAGCGTGCGTCCTTTCGAGGCGGAGAGCAGCCAGAGGAGGAAGACCGCGCCGATGGCGCCCGTCACCACGCCGACCGGCACGGAGCGGCCCGGGATGGCGAACTGGGCGACGAGGTCGGCGGAGGCCAGCAGCACCGCGCCGATGCCCGCGCTCGTGCCGACGGCGATCCCGCCATGGCCGATCAACGGGCGCGCGATGGCCGGTGCGCACAGCGCGATGAAGGAGATCGGTCCGGTGAACGCGCAGGTCACCGCGACCAGCAGAACCGCCGCGCCCACCGTCAGGAGGCGCACCCTGCCGGTGCGCACGCCGAGCGATATGGCCGTCGCCGTGCCCAGCTGGGTGATCGGCAGCCATCGCGCGCAGAGCACCACGATCGGCAGTGCGGCGACGGCGACGAGCGCGACCGTCACGATGCTCGCCCAGGTCGTGGCCGAGAGGCTTCCGGTGAGCCACACGAGCGCGTCCTGGGCGAGCTGGAGCTGCGCCCGGACGAGGAGGAAGCTCGTGACCGACACCGAGAGGAAGGACACGCCGATGCCGGCGAGGATCAGGCGATAGCCGCCGTCCACGCGGCGGTGGCCGGCCAGGAGGAGGAACGCCGCCACCCCCACCCCTCCGGCGAACGCCGCGAACGCGAGTCCGGGCCCGGTGAGCCGCCACACGACCATCGCGAGCACGGCCGCGGCGCCGGCGCCCCCGCTGACGCCGAGCAGGTCGGGACTCGCGAGCGGGTTGCGCAGGAGGGTCTGCAGGAGCGCTCCCGCGACCGCGAGACAGGCGCCGACGAGCAGAGCCATCAGCAGGCGCGGGAGTCGCACCTGGAACACGACGTAGGACTGGATGCGCTCGCCTCCGCCCCACAGGGTGCGCCAGAGATCGGCCGGCGGCAGCGGGTAGTCGCCCAGCGACAACGACGCGGCGGCCACGACGGCGCCGAGCAGCAGCACGCCGGAGACGACGAGGAGACGTCGGCGGCGCGCGCGGCCGCGCACCGCGTCGAGCGAGCCGGATGCCGACGACGTCCATGCCGCCGCGCCCGCCGTCGAGACGGACGGAGCGTCGGCGTTCACAGCAGCACCCTTCCGCGCCGCAGGACGAGCCAGATGAGCAACGGTGCGCCCACGAACGCGACCACGACTCCCGCCTGTACCTCGCCGGGCGGGGCGATGATCCGGCCGACGACGTCGGCGCACACGAGGAGCGCGGCGCCGGCCGGGATCGCCGTCAGCATGAGCCACCTGTGGTCCGTGCCGACGAGAGGTCGCAACACGTGCGGCACCACGAGGCCGACGAACACGATGGGACCGGCGATGGCGGTCGCCCCTCCGCACAGCAGCACGGTGGCGAGGATGCCGAGGGCCCGCGTGCGTCGTACGTGGTGGCCGAGGGCGATCGCGCTCTCTTCCCCGAGCGCGAGGAGGTCGAGTCCTCGGGCGCAGAGGAACGCGATCACCGCGCCCGCAGCGACCGGCACGGCCACCACCGCGACCGCATCCAGCCCGCGGGCCGTCAGCCCGCCGACCTGCCAGTACCGGTAGACGTCGAAGGTCAGCACGGAGGTCGTGAGGATCAGGGTCGCGACCGCGGTCAGTCCCGCCGTCATGGCGGCGCCCGTGAGGGCCAGCTTCGCGGGGTTGGTCCCGTCGGGCCCGCGCGTGCCGACGACGGCGACCGCCACGGCGGCGATGGCGGCGCCCGCGAAGGCGAACCAGACGAAGGCGCCCGGGTTCGTCAGACCGAACAGTGTGATCGCGGTGAGGACCGCGACAGAGGCTCCGGCGTTGATGCCGAGGAGACCGGGATCGGCGAGCGGGTTACGGGTCAGCCCCTGCATCAGAGTGCCGGCGAGTGCCAGGGCTGCTCCGGCGACGAGTCCGATCACGGTGCGCGGCACGCGCTGCGTGAGGACGACCACGTGGTCGTTCGAGGCGGGGTCGAACCGCACGAGCGCGTCGATCACGACCGCGGGCGGGATGGGGCGCGCGCCGACCATGAGCCCGAGCAGCGTGGCGGCGGCGAGCAGGAGGACGGCGAGGACGAGGACGAGCCGCGCCCGGCGGAGCCGAGTCGCGCCCGTCATTCCATACGTTCCGACTGCCCCGCTCGCCAGTAGCCCATGAACGCGACCCGCTTCCGATCGACGCCGTGTCCCTGCACGAGCAGGCGACGCAGCGTCTTGACGGTTCCGGACTCCCCCGCGATCCAGGCGTAGAACTCGCCCTCGGCGTCCTGCGGGCTGTCCCAGAGCAGCTCCGCGTCGACGTCGATGTCCTCGAGCACCTGGGGTCGCGGCGCCGCCGCGGCGGAGAGGACGTCGCCGGCCGACCGCGTCCACGCGGTGACGGCCGCGATCAGCCCTTCTCCGCAGGGACGTTGCTCGCGTGCGACCCAGTGCACGCGAGCGTGCGGGGCGCCGATCGCCAGGGCATCGGCGGCCGAGGGGACCTCGATGAAGGCGTCGACGTCCGTCTGGGGGTCGAGGCTCTCGAGGATCGCGCCGATCGCCGGCGCCGCGGTCTCGTCACCGGCGAGCAGCAGCCGGCGTGCCGTGCCGGGGTGCCAGTCGTAGCCGCCGCCTCCGTCGACGCCGCCGCGCACGTCGGGACCGACGAGCAGCAGCTCCTGCCCCGCAGCGGCGTTCGCCGCCCAGGCGCCCGCCGGGCCCTCGTCGCCGTGGACGACGAAGTCGACGTCGACGAGGTTGAGCAACGGGTCGACGCCGCGCACGGTGTAGGTGCGGAACGGATTGCGCTCCGCGGTGGGCAGCGCTCGCCAGCGGTCGTACCAGTCGGAACTTTCGCTGTGCTGCCCGACGTCGGAGAACGAGCCGTCGGCGAACGGAAGCACGACCTTGATGCGCTGATCCGGACCTCCGACGCGGAAGTGCTCGAAGCCCTCGCCGCCGAAGGTGATGCGCACGAAGTGCGGGCTGAGTCGCCGCACGCGCTCGACGCGAGCGAGATAGGGGCGGTAGGCGGGCCGGGCGGCACGAACGGTCGTCACCGAATGAGGATAGCCTTACCTGACAAGGACTTCAATCCGACGGACGGCCTCGGTCAGCACCTCGGGCGCGCAGCCGACGTTGATCCGCACATGACCCTCTCCGCCCGGGCCGAACCGGGGACCGTGGTGCAGCGCCACCCTGCCCTCGCGGAGGATCCTGGTCGCCGGGTCGTCGCCCCAGCCGAGCGCGGAGAGATCCACCCACGCGAGGTAGCCGGCATCCGGGATCCGGAACCGTGCGCCGGGAATGCGGTCCGCGAGGAGATCGGCCAGCAGTGCGTGGTTCGCGGTGATCGCCGCCCGCAGCCGGTCGAGCCACTCGTCGCTCGCCGGCGAGAACGCGGCGGTGCCCGCCAGCGCCCCGAACAGGCCCGTGCGCCACTCGACCTCGTCGGGAAGCGACGAGACGACCGCGGTGGTCGCGTCATCCGCCGTGATGATCAAGGCGCACTTGAGACCCGCGAGGTTGAACGCCTTGCTGGCGGAGGTCACGGCGTATCCGACCCGAGCCGCGATCTCGGAAGCGGACAGGAAGGGGGTGAAGTCGCGGCCCGCGAGCGGCGCGTGGATCTCGTCGCTGATCACGACGGCGCCGTGTCGGTGCGCGATGTCGGCGAGCTCACGCAGCACGGTCTGCGCGTGCACCGTCCCGGTGGGGTTGTGCGGATTGCACAGCAGCAGGGCGCGGGCACCCGCCGCGAACGCCCGTTCGATGCCCGCGAGGTCGAGGGCGGGCGCGTCGTCGAGCCCCACGAGGGGAACCGAGACGGTCTCCGCGCCCGCCTCGGCGACGCAGTCGAAGAACGGCGGGTACACGGGCGGGGTGACGACGACCCGGTCGCCCGGGCGCGTGAGGCGGCGCAGCAGCTCGACGACGCCCATCATCACGTCGCCCGTCGAGCGGATGCGACGCGCGTCCACGTCCCACCCGAACCGTCGTGCCGCGAAGCCCGCGTAGGCGGCGCGGATCCCGGGGTCGGACGGGGTGTACCCGGTGTCGCCGCGGGCGACCGCCTCCGCGAGCACGTCGTGGACCGCCGGTGCGAGGGGGAAGTCGGTCTCCGCGACGAACAGCGGCAGCACGTCCTCCGGGTAGGCGCGCCACTTCACGCTCCGACGCCTGCGGAGCTCCTCGAGCGGCAGTGCCTGCAGCGGCTGCGGCATCCCGATCAGATGGCGAAGCCGAGCGCGCGCATCATGTCGCGACCGTCGTCGGTGATGCGCTCCGGTCCCCACGGCGGCATCCACACCCAGTTGATGCGGAACCGCTCGACGACCTCATCGAGGGCCTGAGCCGTCTGCTCCTCCAGGACATCGGTCAGCGGGCAGCCGGCCGAGGTGAGCGTCATGTGGATGACGAGAGCGTCGTTCTCGTCATCCCAGGCGAGGTCGTAGATGAGGCCGAGGTCGACGACATTGATCCCGAGCTCGGGATCCATGACGTCCTTGAGGGCTTCGGTGACCTCGTCGTACTTCTCCGGCGTGAGCGTCGCTGGCATGGCCGGAGTCTACGCGTCGATCGCGGCGTCGGAGGGGAGGAATCGGTCGTATCCCTCGTTCTCCAACTGCTCGGCCAGCTCGGGTCCGCCCTCCTCGACGATCCGGCCCTTGACCATGACGTGCACGAAGTCGGGTCGGATGTAGCGCAGGATGCGGGTGTAATGCGTGATGAGCAGGACGCCCAGATCGGTCTCGGACTTCGCGCGGTTCACGCCCTCCGAGACGATCTTGAGAGCATCGACGTCGAGGCCGGAGTCGGTCTCGTCGAGCACGGCGATCTGCGGTTTGAGCAGCTCCAGCTGGAGGATCTCGTGGCGCTTCTTCTCACCTCCGGAGAAGCCCTCGTTCACGTTGCGCTGCGCGAACTTCGGGTCCATCCGGAGGTTGCTCATCGCGGCCTTGACGTCCTTCGTCCAGCTGCGGATGGCCGGCGCCTCACCGTCGATCGCGGTCTTCGCGGTCCGGAGGAAGTTCGTCACGGTGACGCCGGGGATCTCCACCGGGTACTGCATGGCGAGGAAGAGACCGGCCCGTGCGCGCTCGTCGACGCTCATCGCGAGCACGTCGTCGCCGTCGAGCGTGATGGTGCCGCCGGTGACGGTGTACTTCGGGTGCCCGGCGATCGTGTACGCGAGCGTCGACTTGCCCGAGCCGTTCGGGCCCATGATGGCGTGCGTCTCACCCGTGCGGACGGTCAGATCGAGGCCGTTCAGGATGGGCGTCGTGCCCTCCTCGGTCTCGACCGTGACGTGCAGGTCGTGGATCTCGAGAACAGACATTCAGACTTCCTTCTTCAGAGCGGGGTCGATGAGCACGTCGTCTCCGTCGATCGTGACGACGAAGACCGGGACGGGCTCATAAGCGGGGAGATTGAGGGGCTTGCCGGTGCGGAGGGAGAACGCCGAGCCATGGGCCCAGCACTCGAGGGTGTCGCCCTCGACGAAGCCGTCGGACAGCGAGATGTCGCCGTGGGTGCACACGTCTCCGATCGCGTGCACCTCGCCGCTCGAGTCGAGCACGAGCGCGATCGCCACGCCGTCCACCTCGACGCGGCGCGCCTCGTCCTGGACGAGATCGGACAGCGCGCATACGCGCGTGGCGCTCATCGGGCGGCCCCGGCGGCGAGCTCGGCCTCGATCCGCGTGACGAGACGCTCCGCGAGATCGTCCACACCGATCTTCTGGACGATCTCCATGAGGAAGCCCAGCACGACGAGTCGTCGCGCCTCCTCCTCGGCGATCCCCCGAGCCTGCAGGTAGAAGAGCTGCTCGTCGTCGAACCGGCCGGTCGCGCTCGCGTGGCCGGCGCCTTGGATGTCGCCGGTCTCGATCTCGAGGTTCGGGATCGAGTCGGCGCGGGCGCCCTCGGTGAGCACGAGATTGCGGTTGGCCTCGTACGAGTCGGTGCCGACCGCATCCGGGCCGATCAGGACGTCGCCGATCCAGACGGTGTGCGCCGACGCGCCCTGGAGCGCCCCCTTGTAGAGGACGTCACCGACCGTGTGGGGTCCCTTGTGGTGGAGGTAGACCTGGCTCTCCAGGTGCTGCCCGGCGTCGGCGAAGGCGAGCCCGTACAGCTCTCCCCTGGCGCCCGCGCCCGCGAGCTCGACGCTCGGGTTGACGCGGACGACCCCGCCGCCGAAGCTGACCACGACGTGGCGGAGGGTCGCGTCCTTCGCCACGCGCGCCTGGTGGGCCGAGAGATGGATCGCGTCGTCCTCCCACTCCTGCACGCTCACGAGCGTCAGGTGGGCCCCATCGCGGACGACGATCTCGACGTTCTGCGCGTGCTGCGCGGAGCCGCGGTGGCGGAGCACGACCACGCCCCGCGACTGAGGCGCCGCCTCGATCACGACGTGTGCATGGGCCACGCCGCCGTTTCCGGTGAGGGTGACGACCACGGGCTCGTCGAGCTCGACCCCTGCCGGGATCCGCAGCAGCGGTGCCTCGGACTCCTGGTGCCAGGCGATCGCGCTGGTCACGTCCTCGGGCGTGAAGACCTCGCCGCGCGGGGCGGCATCCGGACGCAGACGCGTCTGCTCGACGACGTCGGGCGCGCTGACCTCGACCGAGATCACGCCGTGCGGGGCGGGCTCGTCGACGAACAGCGCGGCGAGCCGCTCCACGGGCGTGTGCTTCCAGTTGACCTCGCGGCCGGTCGGCGCGCCGAAGTCCGCCGGGTCGAACGACGTCTGCCGCTCCGAACGGGTCTGCACCGGCACGAAGGCGGAGGCAGGGTCGATGTGGCCCTTCTCGGCGGTGCCGGGGGCCGTTGTGGTCGCGCTCATCAGCCGACGGATCCTTCCATGCCCATCTCGATGAGCTTGTTGAGTTCGAGGGCGTACTCCATCGGCAGCTCCCGAGCGATCGGCTCGATGAAGCCGCGAACGATCATCGCCATCGCCTCGTCCTCGGCGAGGCCGCGGCTCATCAGATAGAAGAGCTGCTCCTCGCTGACCTTCGAGACGGTCGCCTCGTGGCCCAGCTGGACATCGTCCACGCGGATGTCGATCGCGGGGTAGGTGTCCGACCGCGAGATCGTGTCGACCAGGAGCGCATCGCAGCGCACGGTGTTGGCGGAGTGGTGCGCGTTCGCGTCGACGCGGACCTCGCCGCGGTAGCCGGCGCGGCCGCCGCCGCGCGCGATCGACTTCGAGACGATCGACGACTGCGTGTACGGGGCCATGTGGATCATCTTGGCGCCGGCGTCCTGGTGCTGGCCGGGGCCGGCGAACGCGACCGAGAGCGTCTCGCCCTTCGCGTGCTCGCCCATCAGGTAGATCGACGGGTACTTCATCGTCACCTTGGAGCCGATGTTGCCGTCCACCCACTCCATCGTCGCGCCCTCGTGCGCGATCGCGCGCTTGGTCACGAGGTTGTACACGTTGTTGGACCAGTTCTGGATCGTCGTGTAGCGCACGCGGGCGTTCTTCTTCACGACGATCTCGACCACGGCGGAGTGCAGCGAGTCGCTCTTGTAGATCGGCGCCGTGCAGCCCTCGATGTAGTGCACGTAGCTGTCCTCGTCCGCGATGATGAGCGTCCGCTCGAACTGGCCCATGTTCTCCGTGTTGATGCGGAAGTAGGCCTGCAGCGGGATGTCGACGTGCACGCCCTTCGGCACGTACACGAACGATCCGCCCGACCAGACGGCCGTGTTGAGGGCGGCGAACTTGTTGTCTCCGGCGGGGATGACCGTGCCGAAGTACTCCTCGAAGAACTCCGGGTGCTCCTTGAGCGCCGTGTCGGTGTCCATGAAGATGACGCCCTGGCGCTCGAGGTCCTCCTGGATCTGGTGGTAGACCACCTCGGACTCGTACTGCGCGGCGACGCCGGCGACCAGCCGCGCCCGCTCCGCCTCGGGGATGCCGAGCCGCTCATACGTGTTGCGGATGTCCTCGGGCAGCTCCTCCCAGGAGCCGGCCTGCTTCTCGGTCGAGCGGACGAAGTACTTGATGTTCTCGAAGTCGATGTCGCTGAGATCGGCGCCCCACGTCGGCATCGGCTTGCGCCCGAAGAGCTGGTAGCCCTTCAGACGGTTCTTCAGCATCCATTCCGGCTCGGCCTTCAGAGCCGAGATGTCGCGCACGACGGCCTCCGACAGGCCGCGCTTCGCGCTGGCTCCCGCCGCATCGGGGTCGTGCCACCCGAACTCGTAGACGCCAAGGCCCTCGAGCTCAGGACGATCGATCAGCACATCGGACATGGTGTGTCACTCTCCTCATGGGGCCCAACGGTGTCATCCGTTCCGGTGTTCCGTGACCCTCGTGGGAGTTCGCGAGGGGGAACGCCGCTTCCAGGCCCGGATCATCCGGCGTGTGCGCCGCCTAGACTGTCGGAGGCGGCGCTGGTGCGTCGCATCCCGAACCCCTCGATTCTACAGGTTTCCCTCCGGCCGCGGGCCGGACGGCGCGCTCCGAGGGCCGAGGGAGGACGCATTCAGGAGGATCCCCCATGTCCGTGCCCCCCACCGGCAGACTTCTCCGCCCGGTCGCCTGGCTGAACTTCCTCGGCAACGTCGCGATCATCGGCACCGGAGGTGCGGTGCGACTGACCGATTCCGGCCTCGGCTGCCCGACCTGGCCGACGTGCACGGCGGGGTCCATCGTGCCCACTCCGGCACTCGTCGACGACAACTTCCACTCCCTGATCGAGTTCGGCAACCGGCTCATGAGCCCCGTGCTCGGGATCCTCGCCCTTCTCCTGCTCGTGCTCGTATGGCGGCTGCGGCGAGAACGGCGCGACCTCTTCATCCTGTCGTGGGTCGTCATGGGCGGGATCATCGCGCAGGCGATCGTCGGCGGGATCACGGTGTGGACGGGGCTGAACCCGTTCATCGTCGGCTTCCACTACGTGGCCTCGCTCCTGCTGGTGTGCGTCACCGCCGCGATCCTCGTGCGGCTCGCGTCCGTACCCGGGCCGCGTGTGCGGGCCGTGCCTGCCTGGTACGCGATCCTCACCCACGTGACGACGCTCGTGCTCGCCGTCACGATCGTCTTCGGCGTGCTGACCACGGGGGCCGGTCCGCACTCCGGCGACGACGCCGCGGCGCGCAACGGCTTCGACGCCCAGGTGCTGGAGCACGTGCACGCCTGGCCGGGATACGCGCTGTTCGTGCTGACGGTCGTCCTGACGGTCGTCGCGTGGATGCGGCGGCTGCCCACCCGCGCATGGATCACCGCGCTGCTGGCCATCGAGCTCGTCCAGATCGCGCTCGGGCTCTACCAGGCGCGCAACGGTGTCCCGCCGCTGGCCGTCGGGGCTCACATGATCCTCGCCGCACTGACCGCCGCGGCGATGACCGTCGTGGTGCTGCGCCTGAAGGCGACGCCGGCGGACACGCCGCCCGCGACGGCGGCCAGCCCCGTTTCCTCAGCAAACGCATAGCCGACGCAGAAGTGCTGCCGGGGCGCGCCCGGCAGGGTGGCGGGGGTGCGGCAATCCGTGCCGCGCATTCGAGGAGTGACCCCCACATGAACACTGCCCCCCGCCTGTCCCGCAGCTTCCCGTTCTGGCTGCTGCTGGTCGGCTCCCTCGCGAGCCTCGGCTATGGCGTCTGGCTGACGATCGACAAGCTGACCACGATGACGAGCACCTTGAAGGACGGCTCCGCCACCGGTGTGGAGGTGTACGCGGGTCAGTCCTGGGCCGTGTTCGCCGCCGCCTTCGTCGGTGCCGGACTCGTCGGGCTCGTCGTCGTGCTCGGTCTCGTGGTAGCGGCATCCTTCGTCGCGCGGCCCGTCGCGGTCGTCGAGGCGATCGACTGGACCCAGGAGCCCGCCGGCGACACCGCGGTGACGCCGGTCGCCCCGGACACGACGGCTGTGCCGGTCGCATCGGCCGCCGCGGACGAGGAGAAGCCGTCGGATGAGGTCGCCGAGGCGAAGCCGTCGGACGAGACGGCGACGCCCGCGCGCTGAGCCCCTGCACGAAAGAGCCCGCTCCCTCATCCGAGGGGCGGGCTCTTTCGCATGCCCGCCGCGGTCAGAACGGGAGCAGCGGGTCGATCGCGATCGCGACGAAGAGGAGCGTCAAGTAGGTGATGGATGCGTGGAAGACCCGCATCGGACGGGGCTCGCCCCCGCGGACGGCGCGCGAGTAGAGGCGGTGCGACTCGTAGATGAACCAGCCGCCGAAGACGAAGGCCGCGACCGAGTACACGAGGCCCATGCCGGCGACGGGGATCAGCAGCAGCGAGCAGGCGACCGTCGCCCAGGCATAGAGGATGACCTGAAGGCCGACCTGCGCGCCGCTGCGGGTCGAGCCGAGCATCGGCACCTCGACCTCGTCGTAGTCGCTCTTGTACTTCATCGACAGCGGCCAGTAGTGCGGCGGCGTCCACAGGAAGACGAGGACGAACAGGATCGCGGCCGACCACGAGAGCGATCCCGTGACGGCGCTCCATCCGATGAGGACCGGGAAACAGCCGGCGATGCCGCCCCAGACGATGTTCTGCTCCGTGCGGCGCTTGAGCAGCAGCGTGTAGATGACCACGTAGAAGAAGATCGCGCCCGCCGACAGCGCGGCCGCCAGCGGGTTCGTCGTCAGCCACAGCCAGAGGGTG
Source organism: Microbacterium sp. SORGH_AS_0888 (assembly GCF_030818905.1). Taxonomy (NCBI): domain Bacteria; kingdom Bacillati; phylum Actinomycetota; class Actinomycetes; order Micrococcales; family Microbacteriaceae; genus Microbacterium; species Microbacterium sp. SORGH_AS_0888. The sequence goes on along the minus strand of NZ_JAUTAZ010000001.1, from coordinate 561,739 downwards.
GAGACGACCGCGAGCGTCCATGCGAACACGAGCGCACCACGGGGCGAGACCTCCCCCGTCACGAGCGGCCGGTTCTCGGTGCGCTGCATGTGGGCATCGATGTCGCGGTCGAGGTACATGTTGAACGCGGCCGCGGAGCCGGCGCTCAGCGACCCGCCGACGACGGTCGCGAGCACGAGCCACAGATCGGGCAGCCCGTTCGCGGCGAGGATCATCACGGGCACGGTCGTGACGAGCAGCAGCTCGAGAACGCGGGGCTTGGTGAGGGCGACGTACGCGCGCACCGTGCGGCCGAGGGGACGGCGAGCGGTGGGTGCCTCGATCCCGGTGGTCGTGATGTCCATCTCCCCCGCATTCGCCCGCATCATGGTGGCTTTCAGTCTATGCCACCCGGCTCGGCGAGGCGGCCCGGGGGTCCGGCTGCTTCGCTATGCTGAACACTACGCGCGCCCCTGTGCCGGCTGCCCCACCTGAGTACGTGGTCTGCGGACTGGCCCCTCTCGGGGCGCACCCTCACTCGAAAGGCGGTCCGGTGACCGATTTGCGTTGGGACGAGATCGATCGGCGTGCGGTGGACACCGCTCGCGTGCTCGCGGCGGACGCCGTCGAGAAGGTGGGCAACGGTCACCCGGGCACGGCGATGAGCCTGGCCCCGGCCGCATACCTGCTGTATCAGCGGGTGCTTCGCCACGACCCCGCCGACACCCACTGGCTCGGTCGTGACCGCTTCATCCTCTCCGCGGGGCACTCCTCGCTCACGCAGTACGTGCAGCTCTACCTCGGCGGTTTCGGCCTGGAGCTGAAGGACCTCGAGGCGCTTCGCACCTGGGGATCGCTGACTCCCGGTCACCCCGAGTACGGGCACACCAAGGGCGTCGAGATCACGACGGGCCCGCTGGGTCAGGGTCTCGCCTCCGCGGTGGGCTTCGCCTACGCCGCACGCTATGAGCGTGGCCTCTTCGACCCCGAGGCGCCGGCCGGCACGAGCCCCTTCGACCACTTCGTCTACGTGATCGCCGGAGACGGCGACCTGCAGGAGGGTGTCACGAGCGAGGCCTCGAGCCTGGCGGGACACCAGAACCTGGGCAACCTGATCGCGATCTACGACTCGAACCAGATCTCGATCGAGGACGACACGAACGTCGCCTTCACGGAGGACGTCGCGAAGCGCTACGAGGCGTACGGCTGGCAGGTCCAGACGGTCGACTGGAAGAAGACCGGGCAGTACGTCGAGGACGTCGCCGAGCTGTACGCCGCGATCGAGGCCGCCAAGGGAGAGACCGACAAGCCGTCGCTCATCATCCTCAAGACGATCATCGGCTGGCCCTCCCCCGGCAAGCAGAACTCCGGCAAGATCCACGGCGCCGCGCTGGGCGCCGACGAGCTCGCGGCGACCAAGGAGGTCCTCGGGTTCGACCCGGAGAAGTCCTTCGTCGTCGCCGATGACGTGATCGCACACACCCGCGCCCTCAAGGACCGTGCCGCCGAGGCCCGCGCGCAGTGGCAGAAGGGCTTCGACGCGTGGGCGTCGGCGAACCCCGGGCGGAAGGCGCTGCTGGACCGTCTGGAGGCGGGCGAGCTCCCCGCCGACATCAGCGTGCCGGCGTTCGCCGCGGGCAAGGACGTCTCCACGCGAGCGGCATCGGGCCAGGTCATCAACGCGCTCGCGGAGCAGCTGCCCGAGCTGTGGGGCGGATCAGCGGACCTCGCCGAGTCGAACCTGACGACCATCAAGGACGCGAAGAGCTTCATCCCCGCCGAGTGGTCGACCCACGAGTGGTCGGGCGACCCCTACGGCCGGGTGCTGCACTTCGGCATCCGCGAGCACGCGATGGGCGCCATCGTCAACGGCATCAAGCTGCACGGTCCGACCCGCCCCTTCGGCGGCACCTTCCTGATCTTCAGCGACTACATGCGTCCGCCGGTGCGCCTGGCGGCCCTCATGGACATCCCGTCGATCTTCGTCTGGACCCATGACTCCGTCGCGCTCGGCGAGGACGGCCCGACGCACCAGCCGATCGAGCAGCTCTCCACGCTCCGCCTCATCCCGAACTTCACCGTGATCCGGCCCGCGGACGCCAACGAGACGGCTGCGGCATGGCTCGAGATCGTGCGCCGCTCGAGCGGCGGCCCCGTGGGCATCGCGCTCACGCGCCAGAACATCCCGGTGTTCCCGCGCGGCGAGAACGGCTTCGCGACGACGGACGGTGTCGCCAAGGGCGCGTATGTGCTGCTCGACGCCGAGGGCGGCGAGCCGGACGTGATCCTCATCGCCACCGGATCCGAGGTGCAGCTGGCGGTCGAGGCGCGCGAGACGCTCGCCGGCGACGGCATCCGCGCCCGTGTCGTGTCGGCTCCGTCGCTCGAGTGGTTCGCCGAGCAGGACGAGGCGTACCGCGAGAGCGTCCTGCCCGCCGCGGTGACGGCCCGTGTGTCCGTCGAGGCCGGATCGACCCCGCTGTGGCGCAGCATCGTCGGCAGCACCGGCCGCACCGTCGGCATCGACCACTTCGGCGCGTCCGCCGACTACAAGACGCTGTTCCAGAAGTTCGGCATCACGACCGACGCCGTCGTCCAGGCGGCCCGCGAGACCATCGAGGAGAACGCATGAGCACCCCCACCGAGCAGCTGGCCGCAGCCGGCGTCAGCATCTGGCTGGACGACCTGTCGCGCGAGCGCATCACGACGGGCAACCTGCAGAGCCTGATCGCGGAGCGTTCGGTCAGCGGTGTGACGACCAACCCGACGATCTTCGCCGGAGCGCTCTCGAAGGGCGAGGCCTACGCCGAGCAGGTCGCCTCCCTCGCCGCGGACGGCGCCGACGTGGACCGCGCGATCTTCGAGATCACGACGGACGACGTGCAGGCGGCGTCCGAGATCTTCCGCCCGGTCTACGACGCGACCGGCGGCGTCGACGGTCGCGTGTCGATCGAGGTCTCCCCCGACCTCGCGCACGACACGGCGGCGACCGTCGCCGAGGCCAAGAAGCTGTGGGCCAAGGTCGACCGTCCGAACGCGCTCATCAAGATCCCGGCGACGCGCGCGGGCCTGCCGGCCATCACCGAGGTGATCGGCGCCGGCATCAGCGTCAACGTCACGCTCATCTTCTCGCTCGAGCGCTATGCGGCCGTCATCGATGCGTACCTGGCGGGCGTCGAGAAGGCGCGCGACGCGGGCCACGACATCTCCCAGATCCACTCGGTCGCCTCGTTCTTCGTGTCCCGCGTGGACACGGAGGTCGACAAGCGGCTGAAGGCGATCGGCACGGATGCGGCCACCGCCCTTCTCTCGAAGGCGGGGATCGCGAACGCGCGCCTCGCCTACGAGCTGTTCGAGCGCGAGTTCTCCTCCGACCGCGCTCGCGCGCTCGTCGAGGGCGGCGCCACGGTCCAGCGTCCGCTGTGGGCCTCCACCGGCGTCAAGGACCCGGCTCTCCCCGACACGCTGTACGTCACCGAGCTCGTCGCTGCGGGCACCGTCAACACGATGCCGGAGAAGACGCTCGAGGCGACGTTCGACCACGGTGTCATCGAGGGCGACACGATCACCGGCAACTACGACGACGCACACGCCGTGTTCGACGGCCTCGCCGCGGTCGGGGTCGACTTCGACGATGTCACGCAGGTGCTCGAGGACGAGGGCGTCGAGAAGTTCATCGTGTCCTGGCATGAGCTGCAGGACACCGTCAAGGCCGCGCTGAACGAGGCCCGATGAGCTTCGACGTCCGCGTCAGCGGAGCCGTCGAGGAGGTCGTGGCGCAGACGTTGCCCGGCCTCGTCGAGGCGCTCGTCGCGTCGGGCATCACGGCGCAGGACGCGTCGCTGTGGGGTGCCGCCGCCGAGGCGGAGGCATCCCAGCGGCTCGGCTGGGTGAATGCGGTCTCGGTCTCGCGGCCGCTCCTCCCCCGGATCGCCGCCGTGCGCGACGAGCTCCGCGCACGTGGCGTGACGCGGATCGTGCTGGCCGGGATGGGCGGTTCGTCGCTGGCGCCGGAGGTCATCGCGCAGACGAGCGGGGTGCCTCTCGTGATCCTCGACTCGACGGCGCCCGGGCAGGTGCTGGCGGCGATCGACGGCGACGTGGAGTCCGGCGGCCTCGCGCAGACCGCGCTCGTCGTCTCCTCCAAGAGCGGCTCCACCGTCGAGACCGACTCGGCGCGGCGCGCGTTCGAAGCGGCGTACCGCGATCTGGGCATCGACCCCGCCGAGCGCATCGTCGTGGTGACCGACCCCGGCTCGCCGCTCGAGCTGTCGGCGACGGAGGCGGGCTACACGGTGTTCGCCGCGGATCCCACCGTGGGCGGTCGCTACTCGGCTCTCACGGCGTTCGGACTCGTCCCGGCGGGGCTTGCCGGGGTGGACGTCGCCGAGCTGCTCGACGAGGCGGAGGCGACACTGCTCGAGGTCGCGATCGACGACCCCCGCAACCCGGCGCTCGTCCTCGCGGCGGCCATCGCCGGGGGCACGCCGCGCGCGGACAAGCTCGGTCTCGTGAGCGACGAGACGTACCTCCGTGGGCTTCCGGACTGGATCGAGCAGCTGATCGCCGAGTCCACCGGCAAGGAGGGCACCGGCATCCTGCCCGTGGTGCTGTTGCCGGTCTCTCCCGAGGTCGATCGGACGCCCGATGATCTGCGCATCGTGCGGCTCGTGGACGACGTGCATCACGAGCACCTCTTCGAGCACCACCACGGCGAGGTGCTCGTCTCGGGTTCTCTCGGCGCGCAGTTCGTCGTGTGGGAGTATGCGACGGCGATCGCCGGTCGCCTGCTCGGGATCGACCCCTTCGATCAGCCCGACGTCGAGTCCGCGAAGGCCGCGACCCGTGCGCTTCTGGAGTCGCGCCCGGAGCCGTCGGCTCCGGCGTTCACGGCGGACGGCGTCCAGGTACGAGTCTCGGACCCGGAGCTGGCGGCCTCCGGAACCCTGGCCGGCGTCCTCGACGCCCTCTGGAAGCTGATCCCGGTCGACGGCTATGTCGCGATCCAGGCCTACGTCGACCGGTGGCGGTCGCCGCAGCTCGCGGGACTCCGCGAGCTGGTCGCGGCGGATGCCGGACGTCCGACGACGTTCGGGTGGGGCCCACGGTTCCTCCACTCGACCGGCCAGTTCCACAAGGGCGGCCCGGCGACGGGGGTGTTCCTGCAGATCCTCGAGTCCACCGACGTGGATGTCGAGATCCCCGGTCGACCCTTCACCTTCGGCGAGCTCATCGCCGCCCAGGCCGCCGGCGACGCGGCGGTGCTCGCCAACGAGCACGGCCGCCCCGTCGTGACGCTCACGCTCACCGACCCGACCGTCGATGTGCTGACCCTTTTCGAAGCAGCCCAGTAGGAGTTCCTCTCATGCCCGTCGAGATCTCGCGCGCGCACAATCCGTTGCGCGACCCCGACGATCGGCGCCTCAGCCGCATCGCCGGACCCAGCGCTCTCGTGATCTTCGGTGTCACCGGAGATCTGTCGCGCAAGAAGCTCATGCCCGCCGTGTACGACCTCGCCAACCGCGGCCTGCTCCCGCCGGGCTTCGGCCTGGTCGGCTTCGCGCGCCGCGACTGGGAGGACGAGGACTTCGCCGAAGTCGTGCACGACGCCGTACGACAGCACGCCCGCACCGAGTTCCGCGATGAGACCTGGCAGCAGCTCCTCCAGGGCATCCGCTTCGTCCAGGGCGAGTTCGACGACCCCGAGGCGTTCCGGCGTCTGCGTGAGACCGTCGGCAAGCTCGACACCGAGCGCGGCACGATGGGCAACCACGCCTACTACCTGTCGATCCCGCCGAAGAACTTCGCCGTCGTCGCCCGCCAGCTCAAGGAATCGGGACTCGTCGACGACACCGCCGACGCGCCCGACCGGTGGCGCCGGGTCGTCATCGAGAAGCCGTTCGGGCACGACCTCGAGTCGGCGCGCGCCCTGAACGACGCGCTCCGTTCCGCGTTCCCGACCGACTCGATCTTCCGTATCGACCACTACCTCGGCAAGGAGACGGTTCAGAACATCCTGGCGCTGCGCTTCGCCAACGAGCTGTACGAGCCGATCTGGAACCGCAACTACGTCGACCACGTGCAGATCACGATGGCGGAGGACATCGGGGTGGGTGGCCGAGCCGGCTACTACGACGGCATCGGCGCAGCGCGCGACGTCATCCAGAACCACCTGCTGCAGCTGCTCGCCCTCACGGCGATGGAGGAGCCGATCCGTTTCGACGCGACGCAGCTGCGCGCCGAGAAGGAGAAGGTGCTCGCGGCCGTCACGCTCCCGGACGACCTCTCACTCGCCGCAGCCCGCGGACAGTACGCGGGTGGCTGGCAGGGCGGCGAGAAGGTCACGGGGTTCCTCGACGAGGACGGCATGGACCCGCAGTCCACGACCGAGACCTACGCGGCGATCAAGCTCGAGATCAACACGCGCCGCTGGTCGGGAGTGCCGTTCTACCTGCGCACCGGCAAGCGGCTCGGCCGGCGTGTGACCGAGATCGCCGTCGTCTTCAAGCGTGCGCCCGAGCACCTGTTCGGACGCAACCAGACCTCCGGGCTCGGCCAGAACGCGCTCGTCATCCGGGTGCAGCCCGACGAAGGAGTGACGATCCGCTTCGGATCGAAGGTGCCCGGCGCGGACACGCAGGTCCGAGACGTCACGATGGACTTCGGCTACGGACACGCGTTCACCGAGGCGAGCCCCGAGGCGTACGAGCGGCTCATCCTCGATGTCCTGCTGGGCGACCCGCCGCTGTTCCCCCGTCACGAGGAGGTCGAGCTCAGCTGGAAGATCCTCGACCCGATCGAGCGGTACTGGGCCGCGCAGGGCGGCCCGCTCGAGCAGTACTCCCCCGGTTCCTGGGGGCCCGAATCCGCGGACGCGCTCCTCGCGCGTGACGGCCGCACCTGGAGGCGCCCGTGATCATCGACCTGCCCGACACCAACGTCAGCAAGATCTCGAAGGCGCTCGTGAGCGTTCGCGAGGAGGGCGGCGCCGTCGCGCTCGGCCGCGTGCTGACGCTCATCATCGTCAGCCACCACGGCGTGGACGAGGAGGCCATCGAGGCGGCCAACGACGCATCGCGCGAGCACCCCATGCGGGTCATCGTGCTGATGGAGAAGGATCCCGACGGCGATCCGCGGCTGGATGCGCAGATCCGCGTCGGCGGCGACGCCGGTGCGAGCGAGGTCGTCCTGCTGCACGCCTACGGCCCCGCCGGCTCCAACTCCGAGAGCCTCGTCACGGGGCTTCTCCTGCCCGACGCGCCGGTCGTCGCGTGGTGGCCGGCCGACACGCCTCCCGCCCCGTCCCGCTCCGCGATCGGCCGTATCGCGCAGCGCCGGATCACGGATGCCGCGCAGCAGCCGGACCCGCACGCCTGGCTCGATCGGCTGGGTGAGATGTACGCGCCGGGAGACACCGACCTCGCCTGGACGCGGCTGACCCGTTGGCGCGAGCAGCTCGCGGCGGTCCTGGACCAGCCGCCCTACGAGCCCGTGACCGCGGTCGAGGTCCTCGGCGGTGCCGACTCGCCCTCCACGCCCTTGCTGGCGGCCTGGCTCCGGCTGCAGCTGCAGGTCCCCGTCGACTGGCGCTATCTGGACGCCGCAGAGTGGAAGAGCGGCATCAAGTCGGTGCGGCTCACCCGCGAGAGCGGCGACATCCTGCTCGCGCGCCCGGAGCCGGGAATCGCCGTGCTCACCCAGCCGGGACAGCCGAGTCACGACCTCGCGTTCCCGCGTCGGTCGCTGCGTGAATGCCTCGCAGAGGAACTCCGACGGCTGGATCCTGACCTGCTGTATGGTCGGGTCATCACCGAGGGGTGCGCGCTCCTCGACAGTGACGACCGAGAGGCATGAGCAATGGCCGGAGTGACCGCAGAGAAGCGAGTCGTCATCCTTCCGGACGCGGAGCAGCTGGCGGACGCGGTCGCGGCGCGCTTCCTGAGCCGCCTCGTCAAGATCACGGGGACGGGAGCGCTCGCGCACATCTCGCTCACGGGCGGCTCCATGGGCGGCCGGGTGCTCGAGGCCGCCGCTGCTCATAGCCGCAGCTCTGAGGTCGACTGGTCGCTGGTCCACCTGTGGTGGAGCGATGAGCGGTTCGTGCCCCGCGGTGACGCCGATCGCAACGACGGGCAGGCGTTCACGGCGCTCACCGGGGTCGGGATCCCGGCCGAGAACGTGCACACGATGGCGGGCAGCGACGACGGGCTGACGCTGGAGGACGCGGCACGTGCCTACACGGCGGAGCTCGCCCGCTTCGCCGACGACGAGGTCGGCGGCTGGCCCTCGTTCGACATCTGCTTCCTCGGGGTCGGTCCCGACGCCCACATCGCCTCGCTGTTCCCCGACCGCCCCGAGATCAGGGTGACGGATGCCTCGGTGCTTCCGGTGCGGGACTCCCCCAAGCCGCCGCCGGAGCGCCTGACCCTGACGCGTCCCGTCATCAACTCCTCGCAGCGCGTGTGGCTCGTGCTGTCGGGCGCGGACAAGGCTTCCGCGCTCGGTCTCGCCCTCGCCGGGGCGAGCTATCAGAGCGTCCCCGCCGCGGGCGCGAAGGGTCGCAGCCGCACGGTGTTCTTCGTCGACGAGGCGGCTGCGGCGAAGGTGCCGCCGGAGCTCATCGACGCGGAGTACTGATACCGCAACGAGAGAAGGGGACCGATCGATCGATCGGTCCCCTTCTCTCGTTGCGCCCTCGCTCGGGCTACTGACCGCGTCGGTCGCGCAGCTTCTGCAGCGCCTCGTCGAGCAGTTGCTCGGCTTCCTCGTCGGTCCGACGCTCCTTCACGTACGCAAGGTGCGTCTTGTACGGCTCGTTCTTCGCGATCGCCGGCGGGTTCTCCTTGTCGCGGCCGGCCGGGAGGCCGGAGTGCGGCGAGTCGATCGTCTCCGGGATCTCCTCGTCGGGGATGCCCGCGGCGAAGTACCGGACGGTCTCGTTGCCCAGGGCGTCCCAATAGGACACCGCGACGCGGTCCGCGTGGTAGCCGTGGTCCTGCTCGCCCATCGGGCCGGCACCGACGCGGGTGCCGCGGATCGCGTTTCCTCCTGTCGCCACGGTCACACCAGCCCGGTGAACTTGGTGATCATGCCGAGCGCGACGATCGAGACGAACCACACCAGCGCCAGCACGACGGTGAAGCGGTTGAGGTTGCGCTCCGCCAGGCCCGACGAGCCGAGCGTCGAGCTCATGCCGCCACCGAACATGTCGGACAGGCCGCCACCGCGTCCCTTGTGCAGCAGGATCAGCAACGTCAGCAGGAGGCTCGTGATGCCGAGAAGCACCTGGAGCACGAACTCGAGGATCTGCACTGTCACCCTTTCACAGCGATCCGGCGGATCGCACGACAACAACCCATCATACGGGAGGGCGGCTCGGCCGCCCGGTATCAGACGCCGACGTGCTTCTGATACCGGATGATGGCGGCGAACTCGTCGGCCACGAGGCTCGCTCCCCCGACCAGCGCGCCGTCCACGTCCGGCTCACGCATGAAGCTCGCGATGTTGCCGGACTTGACCGAGCCGCCGTACAGCATGCGCGTGCGCGCCGCCGCGTCCGCGCCGAGCTCATCGGCGACGACGCCACGCAGGGCGGCGCAGACCTCTTGAGCCTGTTCGGGCGAGGCGACCTGGCCGGTGCCGATCGCCCACACGGGCTCGTAGGCGACCACGACGTCCGCGTCCGACGACAGGCCGGCGACCGCCGCGCGGAGCTGGGCGACCGACACCGCGGTGGGGCCGGACTCCTCGCGCTGCTCCAGCGTCTCGCCCACGCAGATGACGGGTGCGAGACCGTGGCGGAGCGCGGCCTTCACCTTCGCTGCGACGACCTCATCCGTCTCGCCGTGGTACTCGCGGCGCTCGGAGTGCCCGATGATGACGTAGCGGCAGTCGAGCTTCGCGAGGAACGCCCCCGAGATCTCGCCCGTGTAGGCGCCGGAGTCGTGCGCCGACACATCCTGTGCCCCGAGGGCGAACGGGATGCTGTCCGCATCGATCAGGGTCTGCACGGTGCGCAGGTCGGTGAAGGGCGGGAAGACCGCCACTTCGACGCTGCCGGTCTCATGGCCGGCGTCCTTCAGCGTCCAGTGCAGCTTCTGGACGAGAGCGACAGCCTGCAGGTGGTCGAGGTTCATCTTCCAGTTGCCGGCGATGAGCGGCGTGCGCGCCATCAGGACTCCCATCCCAGGATCTCCAGCCCGGGGAGCTTCTTGCCCTCCAGGAACTCCAGGCTCGCTCCGCCGCCGGTCGAGATGTGCCCGAACTGGTCGTCGGCGAAGCCGAGCTGACGCACCGCCGCCGCCGAGTCGCCGCCGCCGACGACGGACAGGCCGTCGACCTCGGTCAGCGCCTGTGCGACGGCCTTCGTCCCGGCCGCGAACGCCGGCATCTCGAACACGCCCATCGGGCCGTTCCAGAAGACCGTCTTGGCGCCGCGGATCGCCTCGGCGAAGATCTCGGCCGTGCGGGGGCCGATGTCGAGCCCCATCCCGTCGGCGCCGAAGGGGGTGTCCTCGAGCGCGTCTGCCGCGGCGACCACGTGCTCGGCGTCGGCGGCGAAGCCGGACGCCATGACGGCGTCGACCGGCAGGATCAGCTCGACGCCGCGCTCGGCCGCGTCGGCGATGTAGCCCTTGACCGTCTCGATCTGGTCGGTCTCCAGAAGGCTCTTGCCCACGGGGTGGCCCTGTGCGGCGAGGAAGGTGAACAGCATCCCTCCGCCGACGAGGATCTTGTCGGCGCGGGGAAGCAGATGCGCGATGACGCCCAGCTTGTCGCTGACCTTCGACCCGCCGAGGACGACCGCGTACGGACGCTCGGGGTTCTCGGTGAGGCGGTCGAGCACGTCGACCTCCTTCTCGATCAGGTAGCCGGCCGCGGACGGCAGCAGCTCCGCGAGGTCGTACACCGAGGCCTGCTTGCGGTGGACGACGCCGAACCCGTCGGACACCAGCGCGTCGCCGAGCTCCGCGAGCTGCTCCGCGAAGGCACGGCGCTCCGCGTCGTCCTTGGCGGTCTCGCCGGGGTTGAAGCGGAGGTTCTCGATGACGGTCACGGCGCCGTCCTCGAGCGCCGCCACGGCCTCGTGCGCCGAGGAGCCCACCGTGTCGCGTGCGAACACGACCGGCTTGCCCAGCAGCTCGGACAGGCGCTGGGCCACGGGCTCCAGGCTGTACTTCGGGTCGGGGGCGCCGTCGGGCCGCCCGAGGTGGGAGCACGCGATGACGCGGGCGCCCTGGTTGATGAGCTCGTTGAGGGTCGGAAGAGCCGCCCGGATACGGCCATCGTCCGTGATGACGCCGTCCTTGAGGGGGACGTTGAAGTCAACACGGACGATGACGCGCTTACCGGCCAGCGACCCCAGTGATGCGAGGGTGCGCAAAGCCACGGCGGAGCCTCAGAGCTTTTCGGCGACGAGCTCGGTGAGGTCGACGAGGCGGTTCGAGTAGCCCCACTCGTTGTCGTACCAGGACGAGACCTTGACGAGGTTGCCCGAGACGTTCGTCTGGCCCGCGTCGAACACCGACGAGTGCGGGTCGAGCTGGATGTCGCTGGAGACGATGGCGTCCTCGTTGTACTTGAGGTACCCCACGAGTGCGCCCTCGGCGGCGGCCTTCTTGTAGGCCTCGTTGATGACCTCTGCCGTGAGGCCCTCGGTCGGCGTGATGATGGTCAGGTCGACGATCGAGCCGGTCGGGACCGGGACACGGTACGACGAGCCGCTGAGCTTGCCGTTGAGCTCCGGGAGCACGAGACCGATCGCCTTGGCGGCGCCGGTGGACGCCGGAACGATGTTGATCGCGGCGGCGCGCGCACGGTGCAGGTCGCTGTGCGGGCCGTCCTGCAGGTTCTGGTCGGCCGTGTAGGCGTGCGCGGTCATCATGAAGCCGCGCTCGATGCCGAAGTTGTCGTTGAAGACCTTGGCCAGGGGCGCGAGGCAGTTCGTCGTGCAGGAGGCGTTGGAGATGATGTTCATCGTCGCCGAGTCGTACTCGCCGTCGTTGACGCCCATGACGAACGTGCCGTCGACATCGGTGCCGGGGGCCGAGATGATGACCTTCTTGGCGCCGCCCTCCAGGTGCTTCTTGGCGTCGACGGCCTTGGTGAAGCGTCCCGTGGACTCGATGACGATGTCGACGCCGAGCTCGCCCCAGGGGAGGTTGGCGGGGTCGCGCTCTTCGAAGACCTTGATGGCCTTGCCGTTGACGGTGATCGAGTCCGCGTCGTACGAGACCTCCGCGTCGAGGCGACCGCCGACGGAGTCGTACTTCAGCAGGTGTGCGAGGGTCTTGTTGTCGGTGAGGTCATTCACCGCCACGATCTCGAGGTCCGCGCCCTGCTCCAGGGCGGCGCGGAGGAAATTGCGCCCGATCCGGCCGAAGCCGTTGATGCCGATCTTGACAGACACGGTGTCTCCCGTTTTCTCGTCGCGGCGCACCGTTGTCCCCGGGCGTCGCAGGCAGTTGTTTTTCGTGTGGAAGAGGATGCCGGGGCCTCCGGCGGGCGGGGGCCCCGAGGCATCCTCACCCGGTCACGACACTACCAGCAGACCCGCAGTCTTCTCGCGGGCGGCGGCGAGCCGCTCGGACACGTTCTGCCAGTTCGCGATGTTCCAGATCGCCTTGACGTAGTCCGCCTTGACGTTCAGGTAGTCGAGGTAGAACGCGTGCTCCCACATGTCGACCTGGAAGATCGGCACGGTGCCCTGAGCGGTGTTGGCCTGCTGGTCGAACAGCTGCTGGATGATGAGCTGCTCCCCGATCGGATCCCAGCTCAGCACGGCCCAGCCGGAGCCCTGGATGCCGGTCGCCGCGGCGGTGAAGTGGGCCTGGAACTTCTCGAAGCCGCCGAAGAACTCGTCGATGGCCGACTTGAGCTCGCCCTCGGGCTGGCCGCCGCCCTCCGGGGAGAGGTTGGTCCAGAAGATCGAGTGGTTGACGTGGCCGCCGAGGTTGAACGCGAGGTCCTTCTCGAGCTTGTTCACGTTCGCGAGGCTGCCGGTCTCACGGGCCTCGGCAAGCTGCTCCAGCGCGGTGTTCGCGCCCGTCACGTACGCCTGGTGGTGCTTGTCGTGATGCAGCTGCATGATCTTGCCGCTGATGTGCGGCTCGAGCGCTGCGTAGTCGTAGGGGAGGTCGGGCAGGGTGTAGATCGCCATGTTCTCTTCTTCCTGTCGGCGCCGCGCCGGAGTCCCCGACGCGGCGAGGGTGACGTGTTCATCCTACTGAGCGGCAACCCGCCCGCGCCGGGGTTGATTCCCGCAGGCGGCTGTCTCTCGCGAGGCCGATCAGTCCTCGACGCCGCCGGGCACGGCCGACTCGGTGCCGGGCACGCCGTCGGTCTCGGCCTTCTTGTCGGCCATCGCGAGCAGGCGGCGGATGCGACCGGCCACGGCATCCTTGGTCAGGGGCGGGTCGGCGTGGTGACCGAGCTCGTCCAGGCTCGCGTCGCGGTGCGCGAGCCGCAGCTCACCGGCTTCGCGCAGATGCTCGGGCACGGTGTCGCCGAGGATCTCCAGCGCCCGCTCGACACGGGCGCAGGCTGCCACGGCGGCCTGCGCAGAGCGGCGCAGGTTCGCATCGTCGAAGTTGACGAGACGGTTGACCCCGGCGCGGACCTCCCGGCGCTGGCGCAGCTGATCCCACTCCTGTGCGGCACGTCGAGCGCCCATCTCGGTCAGCATGGCGCGGATGCCCTCGCCCTCGCGGACCACGACGCGCGGCGCGCCACGCACCTCGCGCGCTTTCGCGGCGATGCCGATCCGATGCGCGGCGCCCACGAGAGCCATGGCCGCCTCCCCTGTGGGGCAGGCGATCTCCAGCGCCGCCGAACGTCCCGGCTCGGTCAACGTGCCGCTCGCGAGGAACGCCCCTCGCCAGACGGCGGCGAGGTCGGCACGGGAGCCGGTCGTCAGCCGGTTCGGGAGTCCGCGGACCGGACGTCGACGCTGATCGAGCAGCCCCGTCTGTCGGGCGAGCGTCTCCCCGCCGTCGATGACACGAACCGCGACACGGGATCCGGGGTTTCCGGCGCCGCCCTGCACATGGGCGAGCTCCGGGCGCACCCCGTAGATCTCGACGAGCTCGCGACCGATCCGACGTGCGAGCCGGTCCGAGTCGAGCTCCGCCTCGACGGCGACGCGACCGGCGATCGAGTGCAGGCCGCCCGCGAACCGGAGAACCGTGGTGAGCTCGGCGACCCGGGCTGCGGGCCGGGGGTCGCGGACCGTGAGAAGCTCGGCCTTCACATCGGCGGTCAGTGGCACGGCTCTCCTTGGGTCGGCGGGCGGATCGGCGTCGTCCGAGTCGGGGACGACGGTCCAGCCTACTCGCGGCCGAGGTCGCGGTGCGTGACGGATACCGCCACCCCGGGCGTCGTGGCGAGGCGTTCGGCCAGCTCGACGGCCATCGCGACGGAGCGGTGCTTTCCGCCGGTGCAGCCCACGGCGATGGTCGAGTGGCGCTTGTTCTCGCGCTGGTAGCCCTCGAGGACGGGTGTGAGCGCGTGCGCGTACGCGTCCAGGAACTCGTGAGCGCCCGGCTGGGCGAGCACGTAGTCGCGCACCTCCGGGTCCTCCCCCGTCTGGGCGCGCAGCTCTTCGACCCAGAACGGGTTCGGCAGGAACCGCATGTCCGCGACGAGGTCGGCGTCGGGCGGCAGTCCGTACTTGAAGCCGAAGCTCAGCACGGTGAGGGTGTGGCGCGCCGCACCCTCGGCAGAGAAAAGCTCCCCGACGCGCGTGGTGAGGTCGTGGATGTTGTAGCCGCTCGTGTCGATGATCACGTCTGCGCTCTCGCGGACGGGGGCGAGAAGCCGCCGTTCGCGCTCGATGCCGTCGATGATCGTCCCGCGCTGCTGCAGCGGATGCGGGCGTCGGACCGCCTCGAAGCGACGGACGAGGACGTCGTCGGAGGCGTCCAGGAAGAGCAGACGCACCGACCTCCCGTCGCGAAGCGCGCGCGTGACCTCCGGCAGCCGGGCGAACAGCTCCCGCCCGCGGACGTCCACCACCACCGCGACACGCGGGACAGCGCCCTGGGCGAGCTCGGAGAGCTCCAGCAAGGGCTTCAGCATCTGCGGCGGGAGGTTGTCCACGACGTACCAGTCGAGGTCCTCGAGCGCGTTCGCCACGGTCGAGCGGCCGGCGCCGGACATGCCGGTCACGATGAGCACTTCGCCCGCGCTCTCGGTCTCCGCTTCCATGTCCCTCTCCCCGCCCCGCTGACAGCCTATCGAGAAGCGAGATGGCCGTGGACGGTCTCCGCCAGCTTCGGCCCGATGCCGGGCAGCTCCGCGATCTGTTCCGGCGTGGCCGCGCGCAACGCCGTCACGGAGCCGAAGTGCCGCAGGAGTGCGCGGATGCGCGCCGGGCCGAGGCCGGGGATCTCGGCGAGCACGGTCGTGATGTCGCGCTTGCGCCGGCGCCGCTGATGCGTGATCGCGAACCGGTGGGCCTCGTCGCGCAGTCGCTGCACCAGGTACAGCGCCTCGGAGGTGCGCGGCAGGATGACCGGATACTCCTCCCCCGGGAGCCAGATCTCCTCGAGGCGCTTCGCGATGCCGCACAGTGCGATCTCGGGATGTCCCGCGTCGTCCAGCGCGCGCTGGGCGGCCTCCACCTGCGGTCTGCCGCCGTCGACGATCAGCAGCTGCGGCGGGTACGCGAAGCGCGGACGCCGGCCGGTCTCCTCCTGCTCTTCCCCGCGGTCGAGGTAGGCGGCGCGGCGCGTGAGCACCTGGTAGATCGAGTCCGTGTCGTCCGTCGTCTCGGCGATCGAGAACGAGCGGTACTGGTCCTTGCGAGGGAGACCGTCTTCGAAGACGACCATCGAGGCGACCACATGGGTGCCCGACAGATGCGAGACGTCGAAGCACTCGATCCGCAACGGCGCCTCGGCCAGGCCCAGCGCCTCCTGCAGATCGGTCAGCGCCTGGGTGCGTGCCACGTAGTCGCTCGTGCGGCGGGTCTTGTGCAGCAGAAGGGCCTGCTTCGCGTTGAGCGTCGCCGTCTTCATCAGCTCGGCCTTGCGTCCTCGCTGCGCCACCTGCACGGTGACGGGGCGGCCGCGTCTCTCGCGCAGCCATTGCTCGATCTCGGCGGCGTCCTCGGGCAGCTCGGGGACGAGCACCTGGCGAGGGATGTCAGCGGGTGCCGCATCGCCGTAGGTGCGCTGCAGCACCTGGTCGACGAGCTCGGGGCCCTCGATGTCGATCTCCTTGTCGATCGTCGTGGCACGTACTCCCCGTACGCGGCCGCCGCGCACGACGAAGTGCTGGACGGCCGCGGCGAGCTCGTCCTCGGCGATGCCGAAAAGATCGGCGTCCGTGTCATCGGCCAGCACGAGCGCGCTGCGGGTGAGCACCGCGTCGATGGCCTGCAGCTTGTCTCGGTACGCCGCCGCCGCCTCGTACTCCATCGCGGCCGCGGCATCCTGCATCCGCGCCGTCAGCTCCCGGGCGAACCGCTGGTCGCCGCCGGACATGAAGGCGACGAAGTCGTCGACGATCGCACGATGCTCCTCGATCGTCACCTTCATGGAGCACGGCCCCCCGCAGCGGCCGATCTGTCCGGGGAAGCAGGGGCGGCCCGTGGCCATCGCCTTGCGGTACGACGCGTCGGAGCAGGTGCGGATCGGGAACACCTTGATCATCAGGTCGATCGTGTCGTGGACGGCCCACACCTTCGGGTAGGGGCCGAAGTACTTCGCGCCCTTGATCCGGTGGTTCCGCGTGACGATCACGCGCGGCGCCTCGTCCGCGAGCGTGATCGCCATGTACGGGTAGGACTTGTCGTCCTTGTACCGCACGTTGAAGGGGGGCGAGAACTCCTGGATCCACATGTACTCGAGCTGCAGCGCCTCGACGTCGCTGCCGACGACGGTCCACTCGACGGACGAGGCGGAGGTCACCATGCGCCGGGTGCGCTCGTGCAGCGTGTGCAGCGGCGCGAAATAGTTCGACAGTCGCGCCCGGAGGTTCTTCGCCTTGCCGACGTAGAGGATGCGGCCCTCGCCATCGCGGAACCGATAGACGCCGGGGCTCGTCGGGATCTCGCCGGGACGCGGGCGGTACGAGAGGTCGCCGGCCACGTCAGCCCGCCTTGCGTGCCGCCCGGCCGCCGAGGATCTCCGCCAGGAACACGCCGGTGTGGCTCTCGGGCACCGCCGCGATCTGCTCCGGAGTGCCCGTCGCGACGATCGTGCCGCCGCCGGAGCCGCCCTCGGGACCGAGGTCGATGACCCAGTCGGCGCTCTTGATGACATCGAGGTTGTGCTCGATCACGATGACCGTGTTTCCCTTGTCGACGAGCTCCGAGAGCACGTCGAGGAGGCGCCGGACGTCTTCGAAGTGCAGACCGGTCGTCGGCTCGTCGAGCACGTAGACGCTGCGCCCGTTCGACCGGCGCTGCAGCTCCGTGGCGAGCTTGACGCGCTGCGCCTCGCCGCCGGAGAGCGTCGTCGCGGACTGCCCCAGCCGCACGTACCCCAGCCCCACGTCGACGAGCGTTCGCAGATAGCGGTGGATCGCCTGGATCGGCTCGAAGAACTCGGCGGCCTCGGTGATCGGCATGTCGAGCACTTCGGCGATGTTCTTGCCCTTGTAGTGGACCATGAGCGTGTCGCGGTTGTACCGCTGACCGTGACAGACCT
Source organism: Microbacterium sp. SORGH_AS_0888 (assembly GCF_030818905.1). Classification (NCBI taxonomy): domain Bacteria; kingdom Bacillati; phylum Actinomycetota; class Actinomycetes; order Micrococcales; family Microbacteriaceae; genus Microbacterium; species Microbacterium sp. SORGH_AS_0888. The sequence continues at coordinate 544,109 of NZ_JAUTAZ010000001.1, read as the reverse complement.
CGCAGTCGACGTATACGTCGGGCAGGAAGTTCATCTCGATCTTGATCGTGCCGTCGCCCGAGCACGCCTCGCAGCGCCCGCCCTTGACGTTGAAGGAGAACCGCCCGGGCTGGTACCCCCGCGCCTTCGCCTCGGGGGTCTCGCTGAACAGCGTCCGGATGCGGTCGAACACCCCCGTGTAGGTCGCGGGGTTGGAGCGGGGCGTGCGGCCGATGGGCGCCTGGTCGACGTGGACGACCTTGTCGAGCTCCTCGAGTCCGGTGACGCGCGTGTGCTTGCCGGGCACGGTCCGGGCGCCGTTGAGCCGGGAGGCGAGGACCTGGTACAGGATGTCGTTGACGAGCGACGACTTGCCGGACCCGCTGACGCCGGTCACCGCCGTCATGACGCCGAGCGGGAACTCCGCCGTGACGTTCTTGAGGTTGTTCTCCCGCGCACCCACGACGACGAGCTGCCGCTTCCGGTTGATCCGTCGCCGACTGTCGGGGATCGGGATCTCCCGGCGGCCCGCCAGGTAGTCGCCCGTGAGCGAATCCGTGTCGGCGAGCAGCGAGGCGTACGGGCCGGAGTGCACCACGGTTCCGCCGTCGACGCCGGCACGCGGTCCGATGTCGACGACCCAGTCGGCGGCCTGCATGGTCTCTTCGTCGTGCTCGACGACGATGAGGGTGTTGCCGAGGTTCTTGAGCGCCAGGAGCGTCTCGATCAGCCGGCGGTTGTCGCGCTGGTGGAGTCCGATGGAGGGCTCGTCGAGCACGTAGAGCACGCCGGTGAGCCCGGAGCCGATCTGCGTCGCGAGTCGGATGCGCTGCGCCTCACCGCCCGAGAGCGATCCGGCCGACCTCCCCAGGCTCAGGTAGGTGAGCCCGACCTGGATCAGGAAGTCGAGACGCACGCGGATCTCGCGCAGGACGGCGGCGGCGATCTTGGCCTCACGGTCGCTCAGCTCGAGCTCGGCGAAGTACTCCTGCGCCTCGGCGAGGCTCATGCGCGACGCATCGGCGATCGAACGGCCGTGCACGCGGACGGCGAGCACCTCCGGCTTGAGGCGCGCGCCGTCGCAGACCGGGCACGGCACCTCACGCAGGTACTCGCCCCACCGCTGGCGCGCGCTGTCGGACTCGGCCTGCTGGTACTGCCGCTCGATGTAGGGCACGACGCCCTCGAACCCCGACGTGTACCGCATCTCGCGGCCGTAGCGGTTCTTCCACTTCACGGTCACCTTGAAGTCCTGTCCGTGCAGGACCGCATCGCGGACCTCTTGCGGCAGATCCTTCCACGGCTCGTCGAGCGAGAAGCCGAGGTCGGCGGACAGGCCCTCGAGCAGTCGTTCGTAGTACTGGAACAGGCCTTTGCCCTGGGTCGTCCAGGGGATGATGACGCCCTGCGCGATCGACAGCTCCTCGTCGCCGAGCATGAGGTCGGTGTCGACGGACATCCGGGTGCCGAGTCCCGAGCACGCGGGACAGGCGCCGAACGGCGCGTTGAACGAGAAGGTGCGCGGCTCGATCTCGGTGAGCTGCAGGGGGTGGCCGTTGGGGCAGGCGAGCTTCTCGGAGAACGACTGCCAGGCGGCGTCGCCTTCCTCGTCGACGAAGTTGACCTGCATGACGCCGCCGGCGAGCCCGAGCGCCGTCTCGACCGAGTCGGTGACGCGCGACAGGATGTCGGGGCCCGCGACCAGTCGGTCGACGACCACCGCGATGTCGTGCTTGTAGCTCTTCTTGAGCGCCGGGGGCTCGGCGAGCTGGATGAGCTCGCCGTCGACGACCGCGCGTGCGTAGCCCTTGGCGCTCAGCTCCTGGAACAGGTCGACGAACTCGCCCTTCTTCTGGCTGACGATGGGCGCCACGATCTGGTAGCGCGTGCGCTCGGGCAGCTCCATGAGCTGATCGGCGATCTGCTGCACCGTCTGACGTTGGATGACCTCGCCGCACACCGGGCAGTGCGGCACCCCGATCCGCGCCCAGAGCAGACGCATGTAGTCGTGGATCTCGGTGATCGTGCCGACGGTCGAGCGCGGGTTGCGGTTGGTCGACTTCTGATCGATCGACACGGCGGGGCTCAGACCCTCGATGAAGTCCACGTCCGGACGATCGACCTGGCCGAGGAACTGGCGCGCGTACGAGCTCAGCGACTCGACGTAGCGGCGCTGACCCTCGGCGAAGATCGTGTCGAACGCGAGGCTCGACTTGCCGGAGCCGGAGAGGCCCGTGAACACGACGAGACTGTCGCGCGGGATGTCGAGGTCGACGTTCTTGAGGTTGTGCACCCGCGCGCCGCGGACACTGAGTTTGCCGGCGTTGTGGGCGAGCTCGGACACAGGAAGGATGGGCACCCGTCAAGTCTAGGTTGGGCCTCCGACACCGGGCCGGGGCTTCGCTTTCGGCGGAGCCTCAGTCGCGTCTGCCGGCGAAGGGTGCCAGGCCGTCGCGCAGCGCGGCGAGCTCTGCGGCGTCCATCCCCACGGCGGCCATGATCTGCTGCGGCACCCGCAGCGCGTCCGCCCGGAGCGCGCGCCCCTCGGTCGTCAGCGAGATGTCGAGCACGCGTTCGTCGTCGACGCGTCGCGTGCGGGCGATCCTCCCCTGACCCTCCAGACGCTTGACCAGCGGCGAGAGCGTCGCCGGCTCCATAGCGAGGTCCTCGGCGAGATCGCGCAGCGACCGCGGCGATCGTTCCCACAGGGCGAGCATCACGAGGTACTGCGGATGCGTGAGTCCCAGCGGCTCGAGGACCGGCCGGTAGATCGACACGATGTTGCGCGCGGCCGTCACGAGGGCGAAGCACACCTGGTTCTCGAGCAGGAGAAGATCGTCGTCCACAGGACGAGTCTACGCGATACTTAGTACACTAATGGTTATGACACAAAACGATGACTCCCGTCCCCCGCTTCGTCAGCGTGTGCGGGAGGCCGGAGGCTGGTACGCGTGGGTGAACTCGCGCCTGATCCGGGCGGCAGGACCGGCGTCGGTCGGCCCCTACGAGACGACGCCCGAGCCGGACCGGACGCACCGGCCCTGCCCGCTCTGTGGCGCGCCCATGACCGAGCACACGTTCGATCGCACCGGCCCGAAGCCCCTCATGCACTGCCCATGACGTACCGCCGCGCGCCGGGATGGGCCCGGCTCTGTCAGGCGTGACCGGCGCGCTCCATCGCTCTGAGCTCCTTCTTGAGATCCTGCACCTCATCGCGCAGACGAGCCGCGAGCTCGAACTTGAGCTCGGCGGCGGCGGCGAGCATCTGCTCGGAGAGGTCGCCGATCGTCGCCTCCAGTTGTGCCGCCCCCTCGGCCGCGATGCCTTCGCGCCCCTTCGACGTGCTCAGGGAACGCGGCGTGGGAGCCTTGCCCTTGCCGGCACCGCTCTTCGCGAGGAGCGCCTTCGTATCGGCGCCCTCGCGGATCAACGCATCGGTGATGTCGGCGATCCGCTTTCGCAGCGGTTGCGGATCGATGCCGTGCTCGAGGTTGTAGGCGATCTGCCTCTCGCGGCGTCGCTCGGTCTCGTCGATCGCGCTCCGCATCGAATCCGTGATCTTGTCGGCGTACATGTGCACCTGGCCGGACACGTTGCGTGCGGCGCGGCCGATGGTCTGGATGAGCGAGGTGCCGCTGCGCAGGAACCCCTCCTTGTCGGCGTCGAGGATCGAGACGAGCGAGACCTCGGGAAGGTCGAGCCCCTCGCGGAGCAGGTTGATGCCGACGAGGACGTCGTACACCCCCGCACGGAGCTCCGTGAGCAGCTCGACACGGCGGAGGGTGTCGACATCCGAGTGCAGGTAGCGCACACGCACGCCGTGCTCGCCGAGGAAGTCGGTGAGCTCCTCGGCCATCTTCTTGGTGAGCGTCGTCACGAGCACGCGCTCGTCGCGTTCGACGCGGATCCGAATCTCTTCGAGCAGATCGTCGATCTGTCCCTTCGACGGCTTGACGACGATCTCGGGGTCCACGAGCCCGGTGGGACGGATGATCTGCTCGACGATGCCGTCGGCGATGCCCATCTCGTACCGCCCCGGCGTCGCCGACAGGTACACCGTCTGGCCGATGCGCTCCTTGAACTCGTCCCACCGGAGCGGCCGGTTGTCCATCGCGGACGGCAGCCGGAAGCCGTGCTCCACGAGCGTGCGCTTGCGAGACGCGTCGCCCTCGTACATCGCTCCGATCTGTGGGACGGTGACGTGCGACTCGTCGATAACCAGGAGGAAGTCGTCGGGGAAGAAGTCGAGCAGTGTGTGGGGAGGCTCCCCCGCGGAGCGGCCGTCGAGGTGCCGGGAGTAGTTCTCGATGCCGGAGCAGAACCCGAGCTGCTGGAGCATCTCGAGATCGAAGGTGGTGCGCATCCGCAGACGCTGTGCTTCGAGCAGCTTCCCCTGTCGTTCGAACTCGGCGAGCCGTTCCGCCAGCTCCGTCTCGATCGTGCCGATCGCCCGCTGCACGACATCCGTTCCCGCGACGTAGTGCGACGCCGGGAAGATCGGGACGGACTCCATCCGCCGGATGACCTCGCCCGTGAGCGGGTGCAGGATGTAGAGCGCCTCGATCTCGTCCCCGAAGAGCTCGATCCTGATCGCGTACTCCTCGTAGACCGGGATGATCTCGATCGTGTCCCCCCGGACGCGGAAGTTGCCGCGCGAGAAGTCGACGTCGTTGCGGTTGTACTGCATCGCGATGAACTGCCGGATGAGCGCGTCGCGGTCGTAGCGCTCCCCCACCTGCAGGGCGACCATGGCGCGCAGATACTCCTCCGGTGCGCCGAGACCATAGATGCACGACACCGTGGAGACGACCACGACATCGCGTCGGGAGAGCAGCGAGTTCGTGGTGGAGTGGCGCAGCCGCTCCACCTCGGCGTTGATGGAGCTGTCCTTCTCGATGAAGGTGTCCGTCTGGGGCACGTACGCCTCGGGCTGGTAGTAGTCGTAGTACGACACGAAGTACTCGACCGCGTTGTTCGGCATGAGGTCGCGGAACTCGTTCGCCAGCTGCGCCGCGAGCGTCTTGTTGTGCGCCAGCACGAGAGTCGGTCGCTGCACCTGCTCGATCAGCCACGCCGTCGTCGCCGATTTGCCGGTGCCGGTCGCTCCGAGGAGCACGACGTCGGTCTCACCGGCGTTGATGCGCGAGGCGAGCTCGGCGATCGCCTGTGGCTGGTCGCCGCTGGGCGAGTACTCGCTGACGACCTCGAAGGGCCGGACCGAACGTGTTGTCTGCACCCATCCAGAGTAGGACGGGGCACCGACATCGGGGCCGGGTCAGTCGCGCAGCCTCGACCAGAGGGCGTCCACCTGGGCGAGCGTGCGGTCGATCGTGCCCGCCGTGTCGATCACGTCGTCGGCCAGTGCCAGCCGGGTCTCGTCCGGTGCCTGCGCGTCGATGCGGGCGGCGGCCTCCGCCGGTGTGAGGCCGCGGAGCGCGATCAGACGCTGGGCACGGACGGCGGCCGGAGCATGGGCGACGACGATCCGGTCCCACTCCCCGCCGCCGCGTGCCTCCGCGAGCAGGGGCACGTCGTATACGACGACGGCATCGGGGTCGTCTGCGAACGCGGCGGCGAAGCGCCGCTGCGACTCGTCACGCACGGCTGGGTGCACGATGGCGTTGAGACGGCCACGGGCCTGCGCGTCTCCGAACACGACGGCGCCGAGCGCCGCACGGTCGAGGCTTCCGTCGGCTCGGATCATCTCGTCCCCGAATGCCGCGACGATCTCCTCGAGGACGGGCGAGCCCGGCTCCTGGACCTCGCGCACGAGGGCATCCGCGTCGACGACGACCGCGCCGAGCTCGGACAGCCGTCGCGCGATGGTCGACTTCCCGGAGGCGATCCCGCCGGTCAGGGCGATCAAAGGCATGCAACGAGCATGCCATGCGCTCACAGGTCGAGGTGACGGGCCGCGTTCGTGCCGCCGAAGGAGACCGAGGTGTCGGGGCTGACGGCGGCGAGTGCCGCGGCCTCGCGCGCCGTCGCCAGGAGCACCTCCACGTCGTAGCCGACCGTCTCGCTGAGGGCGACGCCCACTCCGACGACGGGGATCACCGCGCCCGTGATGCGCCCCAGCGAGTCGAAGAGCCCCCGGTAGATGGCGCCCGCCTGGCGGCGCGCATCGGGTGCGCTCGTCACGATCGTGGCGACGACGAGCGCCGCCTCGCCGTCCTCACCGACCACGGATGCCGACGGCGCGAACCGGCGCACGCCCTGCCGCCACGCGCCGGCCACCTGTCCCGCGACGTCGGCCCCGAAGGCGATGCCGATCTGACGGAGGTCCTCCAGGCGCACCACCGTGACGGAGACGATCTCGCGGCGCCACTCGGCGCGCTGCGACATGTCGTCGAGCGTGGCCTCGAACGTCTCCGCGACCAGGATCCCGTCGCTCGTCACGCCGGCACGCGACATCCATACGTACTCGCGGAGATCGGAGTGCGAGGCTCGGAGCACCGAGACGACGACGACCGCGACGATCGTGAGCACGACCGTCACGATGCTCGTCGCGTTGGTCCCGAAGTAGCGGGTGAACACCGCGCCCTCCGGGCCGACCGCGAGGAACGCCGCGATACGTCCGACGTAGAAGACGGCTTCCGCCCCGAGGACGATCCCGAGCGCCCAGCTCGAGCGGATGCGGCGCATCGGCTCGCGGAAGGTCTCGACGCAGGCGGCGGCCGAGAGCGCGAGGAGGGCGAAGGCCATGACCAGCCAGCCCGCCCAGTCGCCGGCCTGGGGTCCCGCGACGAGCACGGCGCCGCCGACGACGACCGCGGCGGCTCCCACGATGCAGCTCGGCACGAGCATCGGCCGCTGGTTGAAGCGCCGTGAGCCGAGCCACATGCAGCCCGTCGCGCTGACGAAGAGCGCGTTCCCCAGGGCGACCGCGACGAAGCCGCCGAGGCCGGCCGCCCACGCCATGTAGGCGATCGTGGTGGCGATGCCGCAGAGGAACGCGAGCGACCACACCCGGCCCGAGCCCTCGTCGCGTCGCAGCAGGGTCTCGACGATGAAGGCCGTTCCCGCGACGGTGCACACGATCGCCGTCATCAGCGACGTGCTGAACAGATCGAGCTCCACCTCATCCCTCCTGCACCGCGTCGAAGCCGCCGGTGACCGCGGCGGCGTCCGCGCTCACCGGGACGCGGACCATGAACATGGAGCCCGCGCCGGACGCGCTGTGGACGGTGATGTCCCCGCCGTGCGCGCGCACGATGTCACGGCTGATGGACAGTCCCAGCCCGGTGCCGTCGACCCCCGTCCTGGCGCGGAAGAAGCGCTCGAACAGCCGATCCTGATCCGCATCGGAGATGCCGATGCCGGTGTCGCGGATGAGAACCCAGCTCGACTCGCCGTCGGTCGTGGTGCCGAGCGTCACCTCGCCGCCGTCGCGGTTGTACTTGACGGCGTTGCTGACGAGGTTGTCGATCACCTGACGGATCCGCAGCGGGTCGACGTACGCCGGCGCGGTGTCGATCCCCTCCACGGAGATCGTGATGGCGCGCTCGTCCGCCCGCGCCCGCCAGGCCTCGGCCGCGGTGCGGACGATCACGGCGAGGTCCGTGTCCTCCGGTGAGACCGTCATGTCCATCGACAATCGCGACGAGCTGGAGGCGGCGAGGATGTCGGAGACGATCTCGAGGAGACGTTCGCCGTTCTTCGCCGCGACGTCGAGGTCCCGCCGCGCCTCGTCCGGCCGGTCGAGGTGGTCGACGGCGAGGTCGATGTAGCCCAGCACCGACGTCAGCGGTGTGCGCAGCTCGTGCGATACCGACGCGACCAGCTTGTCCCTCGCACGGAGCGCCGTCATCTCTGCCGTGACGTCGCGAGCGATGAGCACGCAGCCGCTGTCCCTGCCGTCGGTGTCACGCAGCCGCCGTGTCGTCATGCTGAGGGCCCAGCGGCGCTGGTCGGGGGCGCCGAACCAGACGATCTGGTTGTCGAAGACCTCGCCGCGGAGCGCGCGCAGAAGAGGACGCTCGTCGCTCGGCAGCGGCGTCGTCCCGTCGGCGAGGTAGGCGTCCTCGAGCGGCCTCGTCGCGTCGCCGAACCCCGGGATGAGGCGCTGGAAGCGACCGAGCGCCTCGTTCACGACGGAGATCGATCCGTCGGGGCCGATGCGGATGACGCCGAAGTCGACCGCGTCCAGCACTTCGCTCACGAGTTGCTCCTGTCGCTGCGCCCGGGCGAGTGCGCCCGTGAGCAGGATGGCCTGCTTGTCGAGGAGGGACTGCTGGGCGACGAAGCGACGGGTGCTGAAGAAGCTCGTCGTGCCGACGACGAGGATGACGACCGGGAGCAGCAGCGCGCCATACGTCCACAGCGTCTGGGTGCTGGTCGCCAGGAGCAGCCAGTACAGACCGATGATGAGAACCGCCTGGGCGATGAAACCCGCGAGCCCGACCGACGCGAGCCACATCGCGGGGAACACCCACAGCGTGGCGAACCCTCCCATCGGCTCGGCCCAGCGCATGAGCCCGATGGCGGCGATGTCCACGAGCGGCACGACCGTGAACCACGTGGCGGACAGCCGCGCCCAGGGAACGATGAGCATGGCGGCGCCGCCGGCGAAGATCATCATCGACCCGATGAGGAAGGCCGCACGTCCCACCGGGCCGCCGTTCGTGAGAGCCAGGGCCGCGACGCCCAGCACGATCGCGCACAGCACCAGCTGCGTGATCGTCGCCGCGCGGACACGTGTGCGGGTCGCGGGGTCCGTCCGTTCCGAGAAGGCGGCGTTCAGCGACCACGGCAAGGTACCTGAGCTCGAAGCGGAGCGTGCCCGCGCAGCATGCATACGGTGACGCTACCGTGCTCGTGCGCCGATGGGTCGTGATCGGAAGCCGCGAGTCACGCGGACTCTCTGAGCGTCGAGTCGGGTGCGAATCCCTGCGCCGGCGCGAACACGACGGAGGACTCCTCGCTCGCCACGGCCTCCGCCGACGCCGCGAGCGCGGCCGCGCACAGCACGGTCGCGTCGTATCCCACCGTCTGGCTGAGAGCGACGCCCACGCCCATGCCCGGGACGATGACGCCGCCCTCCCCGACGAAGGCCTGGACGACGCCGCGGTAGATGAGACCGGCTTGTCGCCTCGCGTCCGCGGGGCTCGCGCTCTGGGTGGCCACGAACATGGACGTCGGCACGTCGCCGTCGCCGACGAGCGCCAGCGGGGCGGCGAAGCGCCGCACGCTGTCGCGCAGCGAACGGGTGATCTCATGGACGACCTCGCTGCCGAACGCGATCCCGATGGCCGGCGAGTCCTCGACACGCACGGCGATGACGGCGACGACCTCCATTCGCTCGGTCGCGCGTCGCAGCACGTTCTCCAGATGTGCGCGGAACGCGGCGGGGGTCAGGACCTCGTCGTCCTCCGACATCGTCGCGACTCGCGCTCCGTCCGAGAGCTCCTCGCGCAGGATGAACGTGCAGATCATCATGACCAATCCCGCCGTCACGGCGACGAGAGCATAGGCAGTCGAACCGAACCATGCCAGGACGGGGTCGCTGGTCCCCCAGCCGGCGAGGATGAGCGTTCCGCAGGCCAGCGAGAACGCCGCCTGCACCGCGGCCGCTGCCGCGAAGGCCCAGGACGTGCGCGTCGTTCGCATCCGGCCCCGGAAAGCGTGGACGACGACGCCCACGAACATGCCGCCGAGCGCGAGGAACAGCCAGATCGAGCCGAAGTGCTGCGAGTCGACGGCTTCGTCCGCGACCGTGGCGGCACCCGTGAGGAGCGCGACGGCGCCGACCATGAACGCCGGCCCCTCGACCGCTGCGCCGTTGAATGCGCGGCAGCCGAGCAGGAAGCACCCCGCCGCGCCGACGGTCGCCGCGTTTCCCAGCCCAGCAGCCCACTCGACGTGCGACGCGGGTTCGGCCGCCACCACGTCGACGGAGCGCGCCACGGCCGCGACGAGCACCAAAAGATAGGCGAGCGCCCAGAGTCGCGCGCCCCCGCCGTCACGCCGCACGACCGAGCCGACGACGTACGTCAGAGCGGTGACGGTGACCACCGCCCCGGTGACGATCGAGACACTGCAGGGGTCGAGCACGATCACGGCATGTCCCACCCTCCGCGAGCACCCTCGTTCGAGACGGTCGCCCGACCGTCCATGCTCTCCGCGGTCGCGGGCAGGTCGACCGTGAACGTCGTGCCGATCCCGATCGTGCTGCGCACCGAGATGTCGCCGCCGTGGGCACGCACGAGCTCACGGCTGATGGCGAGGCCGAGTCCCGTTCCGCTTCTCGCGCTGTCGCCCGCGCGGAAGAACCGCTCGAACAGCCGGTCGAGGCTCTCATCGGAGAGGCCGATCCCGGTGTCCGACACCAGGAGCGAGGTCACGAGCCCGTCGGACTGCGTGCGCAGGGTCACGACCCCGCCGTCTCGGTTGTACTTCACCGCGTTGCTGAGCAGGTTGTCCACGACCTGCCGCATCCGGAGCGGGTCCGCGTAGGCAGGCGCTGCGGCCACCTGCCCGAGATCGATGTGTATCGCGCGCTCGGCCGCCGCGGGGCGCCACGACTCCCCCGCCGCGCGCACCAGATCGGCGAGATCGATGTCCTGCTGCGAGATCGTCATGTCGGCGCTCATCTCGGAGCGGCTCGACGCGGTCAGGATGTCGGACACGATCTCGAGCAGTCGCGAGGCGTTCCGTTCGGCCACGACCAGGTTCTCCCGGGCCGGACCCGGGATCCGCGGATCGTCGACGGCGAGCTCGAGGTAGCCGATGATCGAGGTCAAGGGCGTGCGGAGCTCGTGCGACACCGACGAGACGAGCGAGTCGCGTGCCCGCAGCGCGGTCAGCTCGCTCGTCACATCGCGGGACACGACGACGGCGCCGGTGTCGCTGCCGTCGGCAGCGAGAGTCCGGCGAGCGGTGATGCTCAACGCGCGGCGTCGGGCGCCCTGTGTCCCGAACCAGACGATCTGGTTGTCGAAGACCTCGCCGCGCGCGGCGCGGGCGAACGGGATCTGCTCGCGCGGCAGCGGCGTCACGCCGTCCGCGGCGAACACCCCGTGGCGATCGCCGCTGGAGAGGTCCGCGGTCCTGGCAGACCGCTGGAGGCGGGCGTGCGCCTCGTTCGTGATGGTCGTCGTGCCGTCGGCCGCGATCCTGATGACCCCGAAGTCAACCGTGTCGAGGACTTCCGCCAGCAGCTCCTCCTGCCGTTGCGCGCGTCGGAGGGTGCGCCCCATCGTGCGCGTCTGCCGTTCGAAGAGCAGCTGCTGCACCCCGATGCGGCGAGCCATCAGGATGCCGATCGTCGAGATGAGCACCAGCATCAGCGGCAGCACGAGCGTCGCGTAGGTGAACGGCTGTCCCGCGAGGGCGCTGGTCGTGAGGATCGCCCCCGGGAGGAGGAGGACGGCGAGCAGGTATCCGGTGAGTCCGAAGAAGACGGAGAGCCAGACCGCGGGGACGAACAGCAGGATGCCGAATCCGCCGGTCGGGTCGCTCAATCGCATGAGCGCGACGGCGAAGGTGTCCAGAAGCGGGACGGGCAGCAGCGCCCACGGCGAGATCCGGCTCCACGGCACGAGCGCCACGACGAAGCCCGCCGCCAACGTGAGCGTCGCACCGACGAAGAACGGGCCGAGATCACCGGCGAGCGGGAAGACCGAGACGAGCACGAGGAAGAGGACGACGAGCGCGCACAGGCTCGACTGGAGCGTCACCGCGATCCGTCCGCGCCCCACGACGAGGTACGCCGGCACGGCGAACAGCCGGGTGAGCCGGGCACGTGCGAGCAGTCGGCTGCGACCCGGGCCCGGCGACGGCGGGACCTCGGTGAAGCTCATAACGCCGACGTTATCGTCCCCCACGCTGTCGAAGGCGGTGAATCGTGGGGAGGTCCCCCGAAAGGGGGACAGTCTCGGTAGTCTCCGCCGCGAGATAGCCGGAGATGAGCGCCTGCTCCCGCGCATGACCCGGCAGCAGCACGGCGACGAGCGCCGCGCCGACCGCGATGGCGACGGCGCCGACGATGTACGCGCCCGCCGCCCCGGCGACGAGGCTCTCCTGTGCGGCGTGCAGGATCGCGTCGCGCTCCTGCGGGTACCGCTCGGCGACGCCGAGGGCGGACGCGAAGGACGCCTGCAGCGCGCGCACCACCTCGTCCGAGATCTCCGACGCCTTGCCCGACGCGGCGATGGCCTGCGAGAACGCGTGCGCGAACCCGGCGGTGAGGATCGCACCGAGCAGCGCCTGCATGATCGAGCCGCCCAGGTCTCGCTGCAGGTCGGATGTCGCGGATGCCATCCCCACGCGCCGCACCGGCGTCGCGTCCGTCAAAGAGCGCGACGCGGGAGTCATGGCGAAGGCCGCGCCGCCGCCGATGACGAAGAAGCCGACTCCGATGAGCCAGTAGGGCGTCTGTTCGCGCCAGAACAGCGTGGTGATGAATCCGGCGAGCACGACCAGGTAGCCGGTGAGCATGGTGAAGCGGGTGCCGCGGGCGACGAGGAGACGCGCCGAGACGGGGGCGACGAGCAGCAGTCCGAGCGCGGCGGGGACCACCGCGAGGCCCGCCTCGAGGGTGTCGTACCCCAGGACGTTCTGCAGGAACTGCTGCCCGATGAACATCGCTCCCATGAGGGAGCCGAACACGATCATGCCCGCGACGGCCGGAACCCAGAACAGGCGTCGGCCCGCGACGGCCAGGTCGTAGAGCGGATAGCGAGCGGTGCGCTGGCGCCAGACGAAGGCGATGACCAGGACGACGGCGGCACCGAGCGATACGAGACCCGGCACGAGCTGGTCCGGTGCCGCGAACACGCCGACGCCGAACACCAGGGCCGCGACGGCGATCGCCGACAGGGCGCCTCCGACATGGTCGACCGGATCGTTCGACTCCGCGACATGACTGGGAACGACGACGGCGACCAGCACGAGTCCCACCGCGGCCAGCGGCGCAGCGAGAAGGAAGGCGGAGCCCCACCAGAGGACCTCGAGCAGGAGGCCGGCCGCGACGGAGCCGGCTACCGTGGCCGTCGCGCTGACGCTGGACCAGAGGGCGATCGCCTTCGTCCGGGCCGGGCCCTGTGCCCACAGCGCGGTGATGAGGGAGAGGGTCGTCGGGTATGCCATGCCTGCGGCGACCCCAGTGAAGACGCGGGCGGCGATGAGCGCCTCGACCGAGGGGGCGAACGCGGAGGCGATGCTGGCGACGATGGTCAGCCCGAGCCCCAGCATCAGCAGCTGCTTGCGGCCGTAGCGGTCCGCGATCGCCCCCAGGTACAGCACCGACATCGCGAGTCCGAGCGAACAGCCCAGAGCGACGAGATTGAGGGTGGTCTGTCCGGCGCCGAACGCGTCGCCCACCTCGGGGAGGGCGATGTTGGCCGCCGCGAGGTTGATGTTGCAGACGAGTGCGGCGAGGACCAGTGCGCCGAGGACGAGCAGGGGGCGCCGCGGACCGTCGCTCACGGCGCCCCCTGCTCCGAACCGGTCATGCCCCCACCGTAACGGCGAGCGGGCCGGAACCCGAAGGTCCCGACCCGCTCACGATCAGACTGTTGCTCAGCGACCCGAGAGCTTCTCGCGCAGCGCCGCGAGAGCCTCGTCGTCGGCCAGCGTGCCGGCCGGCGACGACTCGCTCGAGTAGGTCGAGGCGCCGCCCACGGCTGCGTCCCCGATGCTCTGCGCCTCGGCCTCGAGGGCCTTGGCGACCTGCGCCTTGTGCGCCTCCCAGCGAGCCTGCGCGGCCGCGTACTCGGCCTCCCAGGCGATGCGCTGCTCGTCGAAGCCTTCCTTCCAGGCGTTGGTCTCCGGGTCGAAGCCCTCGGGGTACTTGTACTCCCCGTTCTCGTCGTACTCGGTGACCATGCCGTAGAGGGCCGGGTCGAACTCGGTGCCGTTGATGTCGACGGCCTCGTTGGCCTGCTTGAGGGACAGCGAGATGCGGCGACGCTCGAGATCGATGTCGATGACCTTGACGAAGACCTCTTCGCCCACCGACACGACCTGCTCGGCGAGCTCGACGTGCTTCCCGGACAGCTCCGAGATGTGCACGAGGCCCTCGATGCCGTCCGCGACACGCACGAAGGCACCGAACGGCACGAGCTTGGTGACCTTGCCCGGTGCGATCTGACCGATCGCGTGGGTACGGGCGAAGACCTGCCACGGGTCCTCCTGCGTCGCCTTGAGCGAGAGCGACACGCGCTCGCGGTCGAGGTCGACCTCGAGGATCTCGACGGTGACCTCCTGGCCCACCTCGACGACCTCGGAGGCGTGCTCGATGTGCTTCCAGGAGAGCTCGGAGACGTGCACGAGGCCGTCCACGCCGCCCAGGTCGACGAACGCGCCGAAGTTGACGATCGAGGAGACCGTGCCCTTGCGGACCTGGCCCTTGTGCAGGTTGTTGAGGAAGTTCGAGCGCGACTCGGACTGCGTCTGCTCGAGCAGGGCGCGGCGCGAGAGGACCACGTTGTTGCGGTTCTTGTCGAGCTCGAGGATCTTCGCCTCGATCTCCTGGCCGAGGTACGGCGTCAGGTCGCGGACGCGGCGGAGCTCGATGAGCGACGCCGGCAGGAAGCCGCGCAGGCCGATGTCGACGATCAGACCACCCTTGACGACCTCGATCACGGAGCCGGTGACGACACCGTCGTTCTCCTTGATCTTCTCGACGTCGCCCCACGCGCGCTCGTACTGAGCCCGCTTCTTGGAGAGGATGAGGCGCCCTTCCTTGTCCTCCTTCTGGAGAACCAGGGCCTCGACCTCGTCGCCGACCTTGACGACCTCGTTCGGGTCGACGTCGTGCTTGATGGAAAGCTCACGCGAGGGGATGACGCCCTCGGTCTTGTAGCCGACGTCGAGGAGGACCTCGTCGCGGTCGATCTTCACCACGGTGCCTTCGATGAGGTCGCCGTCGTTGAAGAACTTCAGAGTCTTCTCGACCGCGGCCAGGAAATCCTCAGCAGATCCGATGTCGTTGATGGCGACCTGCTTGGTGGCCGGGGCGGTCGTTGCGGTAGTCATGTAGTGGGTTGTCCTTGTTGGGTTGGATGTTCGGGCCTCGACACGCACGGGCGTCTGCGTTTCCAGAGAAGCGCACGCGACGATCGAGGCGAAGGCGGATCGTTCATACGGCGTCACAGTCGGCGAACCTCGGAAGGCCTACCACAAGAGTGACATTCCATGCTATCAGAGCGGGGCCGTCCTCCGAGGGCGGATTTCGACCCCATCGCCCGGCGCTCGGGGGATGATGGTGACATGACCAACGACACCGGAGACATCACGACGCGTCCGGGAGCCGAGACCGCGGTCCTGGCCGGCGGCTGCTTCTGGGGCATGCAGGAGCTCATCCGCGCACAGCCGGGCGTGCTCAGCACCCGCGTGGGCTACACCGGCGGGCAGAACGCTCACGCCACCTACCGCAACCACCCCGGGCATGCGGAGGCGGTCGAGATCGTGTTCGACCCGACGCGGACGACCTATCGAGACATCCTCGCGTTCTTCTTCCAGATCCACGATCCGTCGACGCGCGACCGTCAGGGCAATGACATCGGCACGAGCTATCGCTCCGCCATCTTCCCGCTCTCCCCGGAGCAGGAGCGTGTCGCTCGCGAGACGATCGCGGATGTCGACGCGTCCGGGCTGTGGCCGGGGCCGGCGGTGACGCAGATCGAGGCCGCCGGGCCGTTCTGGGAGGCCGAGCCCGAGCATCAGGACTATCTCCAGCGGATCCCGAACGGCTACACCTGTCACTTCCCGCGCGCGGGATGGGTGCTGCCGCGGCGGGAAGAGGCTGCAGGTCCCGCGTCTTGACGCGGGCCGCGCCGACCGAGAGGATGGCGGAGTCCGATCCGACACGTCGTCGGGCCGTCCCGAGGCCTGGCGAACAATGACGAGGAGACCTGTGCGCGTCCGTCTGATCCTGCTCGCCCTTGTGGGCGCGGCAGCGGCGACCGCGGTGGTCGGTGCCGTGCTCACCACGATGCCGCGACCAGCGGCGACAGGCGAGGCGTCGGCGATCGAGGAGACCGCGGCACATCTGCCCGGCGTCGCGCTCGATGACCAGGAAGCGACCGTGAAGCGGTTCCTCGGCTACGAGAACGCGCCGGTGCCGAGCGAGCCGCCTGTCGCGCCCTGGGTGCCGCGATCCGGCGGCTCCGATCACACCTCCTCGGACGCGCCCGAGTCCGGGTCGGACGGGCGCGGCACGTCGGAGCCGGCGCAGCAGGTCCCCCCGCCTTCGACCCCCACGCCGTCGCCGGATCCGACCTCGCCGAGTCCGACCCCTTCGCCGACGCCGTCGCCGGAGCCCACCGACGGGAACGGGGCGTCCCCCGCGCCCGGCGGCTCCGAGAGCACTCCCCCGAGTGTGATCCCGGCGCCGCCCGCTCCGTCGGAGGACCGTCCGTCCGGCGCCGACGATATCCATTCGGTGGAATGATTTCTTCGCGCGCTTCGTTGTGACGGGCATGCAACGATTCGGAACTCTGTCCTTCGGTCACTACGGCCCCCTCGGCGGGGGCCGGGTCCTCACGGCGGGCGACTCGATGCACCAGGCGATCGACCTGGCGCAGGGCATGGACGAGTTGGGTGCGAACGGGATCTACTTCCGCGTTCACCACTTCGCGCGGCAGCAGTCGTCGCCCATGCCGCTGCTGGCGGCGATCGCGGCTCGCACGTCACGCATCGAGATGGGCACCGGCGTCATCGACATGCGGTACGAGAACCCGCTGTACCTCGCCGAGGAAGCCGCGGCGGTCGACCTCATCAGCGACGGCCGGCTCGCCCTCGGCGTGAGCCGCGGGTCACCCGAGTCCGTCGTGCGCGGCTATGAGGTGTTCGGCTACACCGGATCGGGCGATCCGCGCGGCGCCGATATCGCCCGCGACCACTTCGAGCTGTTCCTCCGTGCGATCGACGGTGAACCGCTCGCGCAGCGCGACCCGCAGAGTCCTTTCGGAGGCGGCACCGGCGGGCAGCAGATCGAGCCGCAGTCGCCCGGCCTGCGCTCGCGCGTGTGGTGGGGCGCCGGCACCCGGCAGACCGCCGAATGGGCGGGCCGGACGGGCGTGAACCTCATGTCGTCGACGTTGCTCACCGAGGCCACCGGCGAGGCCTTCGATCTCCTCCAGGCAGAGCAGATCGATGCGTTCCGCGCCGCATGGCGTGACGCCGGGCACCCGGGCACGCCGCGGGTTTCCGTGAGCCGGAGCGTCTTCCCGATCACGACGTCGGAGGACGCGATGTACTTCGGTCGCAGCCAGGAGGAGGGCGGCATCGGATACATCGATGGCGGCCGGGCCACCTTCGGCAAGACCTACGCGGCGGAGCCGGACGTGCTGGTCGAACAGCTGTTGCAGGACGCGGCGATCGCCTCCGCCGACACGCTCATGCTCACGATCCCGAGCCAGCTGGGGGTCGCGTTCAACCTGCGGGTGGTCGAGTCGTTCGCGAAGTACGTCGCCCCCTCGCTGGGTTGGAAGCCGAACTGGGAAGCTCCGGTGCAGGGAGACGCGATCTAAGCTCATACAGCTCCGGCGAACACGACGGATAGCATCAACCGGTGTTTGAACGCCAGGTGATCGCTCCAGACGTAGAGCTGCGTATCCTCCTAGTGGAGGATGCGATAAAGCTGACAGAGGCCTATCAGCGCAATCGGGAGCACCTCGCTCCATGGGAACCTACTCGCCCAGCGGAGTTCTTCACGGAGCGTTTTCAACGGGAAGACATCGAACGCCGACTCATTGCCACGAGATCCGACGAGGGCTTCCCTCTCGTGCTTGTGAGCGGCAACGAGATTATCGGCCGCTTCAATCTCGCGGGAATCACTCGGGGTCCCTTCCAGAGCGCAGGTCTCGGCTATTGGGTCGACAGGAATCACCTGGGCAGAGGCCTCGCAGGTGCGACTGTTCGTGCAATCGTGGAGGAAGCGCGCGACAAGCTCGGTCTGCACCGCATAGAGGCCAGCACTTTGGTGCACAACGCCGCCTCCCAGCGGGTGCTCCTCAAAAACGGCTTCCATCAGATCGGAATGGCACCTCAGTACCTACAGATCGCCGGAGAGTGGCAGGACCACAATCTCTATCAGCGCATTCTGCACGAGTAGGCCCGAGCATGCCGTTCCGAGCCGGCTGGGGGTCGCGTTCGACCTGCGGGTGGTCGAGTCGTTCGCGACGTGCGTCGCCCGCTCGCTGGGTCGGGCGCCGAACAATGTGACGGCTTCCGTCCGACGCGTCATCGGACTCATGCGGATCGGGCGGGGCGCACGCCGGCAGGGATGACGTGCACCAGCCGGAACCCCTCGCACACCACAGGCAGTTTGACGTCGAATCCACGCGGACTGCGGGAGTGCGTCCGCCAGAAGCGTTCGTGAGCCTCCCGCCGGTGCGTCAGTGAGCGGTCTCCTTCGCCTTCCGCGCGAGCGTGCGCCTCCGTCACCTCATCGAAAGGAACGACGGCGACGGAGAGGGTCTGAATGATGGCGCGCGGCGCGCCGCGGCCATCGAGCACGATGCTGTGGTCGCCTTCGGCGGGCAACGCCTCTCCCTCGGCCTCGTAGTCCCACAGCGATGACGCCGTTGCCGTGCCGGTCGCCGAGGACCAGCTCGAGGAGCAGGTCAGCCTGTTCTTCACCGGCACCGAACGCCCACGCGGCGGGAACCGACTCGGGAAGCCCGTCGACCGCCGCGCGGCAGGAGGCCCAGAAGGACACGATCGATTCGTCGACGCTCATCGCGACACGATATCCGGACGAGCCGGCCCGCCACGCGGCGGCATCGCGGGACGGGCGACGGCGGCTTCTTCGCGCGTCGTCGTGCTCGCTGGGAGAATGGGCGGATGCCCCCGCGGAAAGAGCCGATCATGCCCGTTCTGAGCATCCGTCCCTCGGTCGGAGCTGAGGAGTATCCGGCGCTGGCCGGGATCTGGCGCCGGGCGGTGGATGCGACGCACGACTTCCTTGCGGAAGAGGATCGGGACGAGATCGAAGCCAGACTGCAGTCCGACTACTTTCCGGCAGTCGTGCTCTCCGTCGCGGAGCGTGGTGGTCGACCAGTGGGATTCTCGGGCGTGCTCGACGGGGCTCTGGAGATGCTCTTCGTCGATGCGACGCAACGCAACGGCGGAATCGGCAGCGCGCTTCTCATCCATGCGATCAGGGAACACGGCGTCACCCAGGTCGATGTCAACGAGCAGAACGTCACGGCCGCAGGCTTCTACGCTCGCTATGGATTCGAGGTCGTCGCTCGCAGCGAGACCGACGAGGCCGGTCGGCCGTATCCATTGCTCCATCTGAGGCTCAGTGCGCCGCCTTCACGAGCTGAAGCCGCCCACTGGTGGTCGCGCCTCGGGATCGTCGCGACGACGCCGACGCCGTACGCGCGCGAGGTGCGCGGAGGATCCGCGGACACGTGAGACGAGCAGTGACTCCGTCGAGGGGCAGCGCATCCGCCCCCCCGGCGTAGCCTCCCGTCCGAACCGCGCGAGCGCCCATAGGGTGAATCGGGAGAAGGAGCCGCCTTGACCGCACTGACGACCCTCGACGCCGATCGCGCGGCCGCCCTGTCGGCCTGCGCCACGAGCGGACGCGTCGACGACGCCTTCCGCCGGCGATTCGATGCCCAGTTCCCCCGCTTGCACGAGCTGTTCTCGCAGCTGTACGGCGAGCGTGCGGACGGACAGGAGCAGCTCGCCCGCGACGGTGGCCGCCGCATCCCGCTCGTGGAACGCGCGCCCCCTCGACCTCAAGGTTCACGATGCCCAGCGCGAGGCGCGACCGGACTGGTTCCAGTCCGAGCGGATGCTCGGTGGCGTCTGCTACGTCGACCGGTACGCCGGGGACGTCGCCGGCCTCCGGGAGCAGATCCCCTACTTGCGTGACCTCGGGCTCACGTACCTGCACCTCATGCCCCTGTTCGACGCGCCGGACGGCGAGAACGACGGCGGTTACGCCGTGTCGAGCTATCGCCGCGTGCGCCCCGAGCTGGGGACGATGGAGGAGCTGTCGGAGCTCGCGGCCGAGCTGCGGCTCGCCGGCATCTCCCCCGTCGTCGACTTCATCTTCAACCACACGAGCAACGAGCACGAGTGGGCGCGAAAGGCGGTCTCCGGCGATCCGGACTTCGCCGACTTCTACCTGATCTTCCCCGACCGTGAGATGCCGGACGCCTACGAGCGAACGACGCGCGAGATCTTCCCCGACGATCATCGCGGCTCGTTCGTGCAGCTGCCCGACGGACGCTGGATCTGGTCGACGTTCTACCATTACCAGTGGGATCTCAACTATGCGAACCCCGCGGTCTTCCGCGCCATGGCGGGCGAGATGCTCTTCCTCGCCAACCAGGGCATCGAGGTGCTGCGCATGGATGCCGTCGCCTTCGTCTGGAAGCGGCTCGGCACCTCCTGCGAGTCGCTGCCGGAGGCGCATCTGCTGTTGCGGGCGTTCCACGCCGTGCTCGCCATGGCCGCTCCCGGCATGCTGTTCAAATCGGAGGCCATCGTCCATCCGGACGAGGTCGTCAGCTACATCTCGCCGGAGGAGTGCGAGCTCTCCTACAACCCCCTGCAGATGGCCCTGACCTGGGAGGCGCTCGCGACGCGCGACGGTCGGCTGCTGCAGCAAGCCCTCGATCGCCGACACGCGCTCCCGGCGGGAACGGCCTGGGTGAACTACGTCCGCTCGCACGACGACATCGGCTGGACCTTCGCCGACGAGGATGCCGCGGAGCTGGGGATCGACGGCTACGCGCATCGCCGGTTCCTCAACAGCTTCTACACCGGACGCCACGAGGGCAGCTTCGCCCGAGGGGTGGCGTTCCAGGAGAATCCCGACACGGGTGACGCGCGTGTGACGGGCACGACCGCGTCGCTCGCGGGGATCGAGTCGGGCTCAGCGGCGGGCGAGGAACGCGTGATCCTGGCCTACGCGCTCGCGCTCTCGACCGGCGGCATCCCGCTGCTCTACCTCGGCGACGAGGTGGCGCAGCTCAACGACTACTCCTATGTCGATGACGAGGCCCGGCGCGACGACAGCAGATGGGTCCACCGCGGTGAGCGCGACGTCGCCCGCTACGCCGATCGTGACGATCCGGGCACGGTGGCGGGTCGCGTGCACTCACGGCTGCGCGCCCTCATCGCCGCGCGTCAGGAGGCGCCGGAGCTCGCGGGCAACGTGCTGCTCCCGTTCCACACCCCCCACGACGCGGTCGTCGGTTTCCAGCGGCCCGGAGAGGCATCGCGCGTGCTCGTGCTGGCGAACGTGGGCGAGTCCGCCGTGACGATCGACCCGCTCACGCTCTCGGGATTCGAGAGCGTCGCCTGGGACCTCATCGAGCGTGAGGAAAGCGACCTGAGCGGCGGGCTCGCTCTGCCACCGCTCGGCACCGTCTGGCTGCGGGTGACTCCGCGCGCTTGACATCGCGTCCATGACCTCCTAGGTTCATTACTCAAGTAGTGAACCTAGGAGGTGTCGATGCTCGACGACGGCCGGCCGATCTTCGTGCAGATCGCGGAGAGCATCGCCGACGGCATCCTCGCGGGCACGTATGCGGAAGGCACGCAGGTGCCCTCGACGAACGAGCTCTCGGCGTTCCACCGCATCAATCCGGCCACGGTCGGCAAGGGGCTCGGGCTGCTGGTCGACCGCGACATCCTCCACAAGCGGCGCGGACTCGGGATGTTCGTCAGCGACGGGGCGCGCCAGCGGTTGCGCGACGAGCGCACAGCCTCCTTCCGCGCCGACTTCGTCGTTCCGCTGCTGACAGAGGCGCGCTCCCTCGGACTCGAGCTCGCCGACATCCACCGCATCATCGATCAGGAAGGGGAACGATCATGACCGAGCCCGCCGTCCGCCTCTCCGGGGTGACCCGCCGCTTCGGCACCGTGTCCGGCCTCGAGGACGTCACCCTCGACCTCCACGCCCACGCCATCACCGGCCTGCTCGGCCGCAACGGCGCCGGCAAGACCACGCTGATGTCGCTCATCGCCGGTCAAGACCGGCCGACGACGGGCACGGTGGAGGTCCTGGGACACGACCCGTTCGAGCATGCCGTGACGATGTCGGCCATCAGCTTCGTGCGTGACAACCAGCGCTATCCCGACGACTTCACCCTCCGGCAGGTGCTCGAGGTCGCGCCGCACTTCCACCCCGGCTGGAGCGCCGAGACCGCGGATGCCCTCGTCGCCGGCTTCCGGCTGCCCCGCAAGACCGCCATCAAGAAGCTCTCCCGCGGCCAGCTCTCGTCGGTCGGCATCACGCTGGGGCTCGCGTCGCGGGCCCCCCTCACGATCTTCGACGAGCCGTACCTCGGACTGGATGCGACCGCGCGAACCTTCTTCTACGACACTCTGATGCAGGACTTCCTGGACCATCCCCGCACGATCCTCGTCTCGACGCACCTGATCGACGAGATGGAGCCGCTGCTCGAGCACGTCGTGATCCTCGACGGCGGTCGGGTCGTGCGCACGGCCCCCGCCGACGAGCTCCGCGGGAGCGCCGTGACGGTCAGCGGTCCGACGGACGCCGTCACCGCCTTCGCGGCGGGCCGTCGCATCCTGCAGCGCCGCGTCGTCGGCGCGCTCAGCTCGATCGTCCTCGAGACCGCGGACGACCCCGCACTCCGGACCGATGCCGCGCGAGCCGGGATCCAGATCACGCCGGCCACGCTGCAAGACCTCGTCGCCGCCTACGGCGTCGCCACCGAGAACCTCGAAGGGACACTGTCATGACCACGCAGACGCTGGAGCGCACCACCCACGCGACGGCTCGCGACGTCGTGCGCCTGCACTTCGCGCAGCGCGTCATGCTGCTGGCCACCCCGCCGGCGATCATGGGCATCGCCTTCGTCGTCACGGCGATCGTCTGCGTGATCCTGTGGCGCATGGGATCTGTGCCCGGCAGTGCCGAGTGGGCCGCGAACAGCCGGAACAACCCGGCCGTGGTGTGGTCGCTCCCCGGCTTCTTCGGCTGGATCGGCGTGCAGACGGTCTCGCTGACCTTTCCGCTCGCGCTCTCGCTGGGCAGCACTCGCCGCACGTTCGTCACCGGCACGATCCTCACGCACATCGCGATCTCGCTCTACGTCGCGGTCATGATGCTCGTCCTCCTGGGGCTCGAGCTCGCGACCGACCACTGGTTCGTCGGCGTCTACGTGACGGATGTCTACCTGCTCGGTGACGGTGACCCGTTCCGCCTCGCGCTCACGACCTTCCTCGGCACGCTCCTCGTGCTCTCCGTCGGCGGCGCGATGGCCGCGTCCTGGGTGCGCGTGGGCGCACGGGGACCCCTGGCCCTCGCCGCGGGCGCGATCATCGTGCTCGGACTCGTGGTGATCGCACTCGTGCCGCTCCTGCCGCACTTCCGGTTGTGGTGGCTGGTCGTCGCAGCCGTCGTCATGATCGCGATCGCGCTCGTCGGCCAGTACACGTTCCTCCGCCGCGCGACGGTGCGTTGAACGGGCGCCGCCGCGCGGGCATGGCCAGGGCCCTCCGAAGCGGCACGGCCGCCGCGCCCGTGCGGGACGGACGTCGCCCGAGCCCGATTCGCGTACGCTGAGGCGGTGACCCGGATCATCTCGGGCCGCGCCGGCGGCATCCGACTCGACGTCCCCGCACGCGGCACCCGTCCCACGAGCGACCGGGTGCGGGAGTCCATGTTCGGGGCACTCGAGTCTGCGGACGCGATCGATGGGGCGCGCGTGCTCGACCTCTACGCCGGCTCGGGCGCGCTCGGCCTCGAGGCGCTGAGCCGCGGGGCTGCGTCCGCGGACCTCGTGGAGCGGTCCGCCGACGCGGCCCGGGTCGCCGAGCGCAACGCCGCACGCCTCGCCTCGTCGCTGGGCACCCGAGCGCGCGTCCATCGCGGCGCCGTGCAGGCCTTCCTCGCACGCGCGACTCCGGGCGAATACGACCTGGTGTTCACCGATCCGCCCTACGATCTTGCGGACGCCGACATGCTCGCCGACCTGGCGCTGCTCCGGCCGGCGCTGAGCATCGATGCGCTCGTGGTCGTGGAGCGCGCCCGGCGCTCTCTCGAGCCGGCGTGGGAGGATGCCGCGCTCGAACCCGTGCGGGAGCGCGTCTACGGAGACACGATCGTGTGGTGGGCTCAGCCCCTCACAGCGTCCCAGTCCGAGTAGGGGTCCCAGCCGCCGCGTCCGCGGTACGGCCTGCCATCGACGATCACCGCGTCCGCGCCGCGCACGCGGACGGCGCCGATCCGCCGGAAGCCCACCGGCAGCACCGCCCCGGGTGCGAACGTCGCGAGCAGGCCGTGGTCCTCGCCGCCCGCGAGTGCGACATCCGGATCTGGCCCCAGCGCTTCCGTCTCCAGCGAGAGGGTGACGGCGGAGGCGTCGGCCAGACGCGTGGCGTCGAGCACGAGGCCGTCGGAGACGTCCATCATGGCGGTCGCCCCTGCGGCGGCTGCGCGCGGCCCCGCGTCGATGGGCGGATGCGGCCGGAGCTGTCGGGCGACATCCGCCCGCTCGGCCTCCGTGAGCGTGGTGAGATCGATCGGGACCGGCGTCCCCGCCGCGTCCCGGAAGCGGTCGAAGAGCAGCCGGAGCCCGCGGGCGGCGGGGCCCGCCTCCCCCGCGAGCGCGACCGTGTCCCCGATGCGGGCTCCGGAGCGGCGAACGGCGGGACGGTCGAGCGCCCCGAGCGCCGTGACCGCGATCGTGAGGGTGTCGGATGCGGTGAGATCGCCCCCCTCGACGGCGCACATCGGCGCGAGGGCCGCACACGCATCGCGCAGGCCCTCGGCGAGGTCGGCCACGAAGCCGAGCGGTGTGTCATCGGGCATCGCGAGCGCGACGAGGAGAGCGACGGGGCGCGCGCCCATCGCGGCGACGTCCGCAAGGTTGACCGCCGCCGCCTTCCAGCCGAGATCGCGGCCGCTGGACCAGGCGAGCCGGAAGTCCGGCCCGTGGACCAGCGTGTCGGTCGTCGCGACGAGACGATCCGTGGGCAGAGCGATCACCGCCGCGTCGTCACCCGGCCCCACCTCCGCTCGGCTCGGGCCGACGCCCGCCAGGACGATTCGGAGGACCTCGGCCTCACCGGCCTCGCCCACGGTTCGCTCCTGCACTCCCCTACGCTATCCCGGCCCGTGCGCCTTCCCGTCGTCGCCGCGCAGCCGGTCGACGGGGCATGTGACGGATCGGGCCGCGGCGCGGGTTAGCCTGAAGGGGTGTCCCGCTCGCGTGTCGGCGTCTTCGCCGTGCTCCTCACCGCCGCGGTCGCGGTGACCGGCTGTTCCACCACGGTGTCCCTCCCCACGCCCACGGATGCGAACGATCCGCTGTGCGCGCAGGTCACCGCCTACCTGCCGGGGACTCTCGACGGTCAGCCCCGCCGGTGGACGGATGCGCAGGCCACGGGTGCGTGGGGCGACGGCGAGACGACGATCATCGTCTCCTGCGGCGTCGCCGTGCCGGCGGCATCCGAGCTGCCCTGCCAGACGGTCGACGGGATCGACTGGCTGATCGACGACAGCGAGGCCCCGCACTATCGGTTCACCACCTTCGGGCGGACCCCGGCCGTCGAGGTGTACGTCGACTACGACAAGGTCTCGGCGTTCAGCGCGCTCGACGCGCTGTCATCGCTCGTGAGCAAGCTGCCGAAGGACGGCGAGTGCACGGCGCGACCGGGAGCCACCCCCGGGCCGACCGCCTGACTCAGCGCGTCGCGAGCGCCGTGTCGATGAGCTCCGACACCAGCTGGGGATAGGTCATCCCGGAGGCGATCCAGCACTTCGGGAACATCGAGATCGGCGTGAAGCCGGGCATCGTGTTGACCTCGTTGACGTAGAACCGGGTTCCGGTGAAGAAGAAGTCGACGCGCGCGAGACCTTCGCCGCCGAGCGCCTCGAACGCGCGCGCCGCGATCCGCTGCATCTCGGCGAGCTCGCCGTCGCCCAGCTCCGCCGGGCACACGAGCTCCACACCGGGTGCATCCAGGTACTTCGCCTCGAAGTCGTAGAACCGGCGTCCCGTGATGACGATCTCTCCGGCGACGCTCACGCGCGGCGGTGCGCCCGCGTGGCCCGGCAGCACGCCGCACTCGACCTCGCGCCCCGTGACCGCCTGCTCGACCAGCACCGAGGAGTCCTCGGCGAACGCCACCTCCAGCGCCGCGTCGAGCTCGGCGAGGTCGTCCACCCTGGAGACGCCGACGCTCGAGCCGGCACGGGCGGGCTTCACGAAGACCGGCAGCCCGAGGGCACGGACGCGGCGCTCCCAGAGGTCGCGGTCACGCTCGAGCGCGTCGCGCGTCAGGGTGACCCACGGCACCACGGGCACGTCCGCGGCCTTCAGGACGCTCTTGGTCGCGTGCTTGTCCATGCCGATCGCGGACATGAGCACGCCGGCGCCGACGTAGGGAAGCCCGAGCAGCTCGAGCATCCCCTGGATCGTGCCGTCCTCGCCGAAGCGCCCATGGAGGATGGGGAACACGACGTCGACATCGCCGAGCGACCGCTCGCCCGACGCATCGCGCACACGCAGCTCACGCGTCACCGCCGACTCGGGCCAGAGCACGCGTGTGCCGTTGTCGACGACCTCCGGGAGACGGTGCGGGTCGAGCGTGAACTTCGCCGGGTCGTCCTCCTCCAGGACGAACGCGCCGTCGCGGGTGATGCCGACCGGGATCACCCGGAAGCGGTCACGGTCGATGGCCCTCAGCACCCCGCCCGCCGTGGCGGAGCTGATCGAGTGCTCGCTGGAGCGCCCGCCGAAGAGCACCACCACTGCCGGCTTGTCCATGCTGTGTCCTCTCCCCCTGGGGGGTGTCGTCATCGGTCGTCAGGTGCGGCGCGATCTCGCGGGGGTCCATCGTGCCGTCGAGCACCCGCTTGACCTGTTCCACGATCGGCATCTCGATGCCGGCGGTGCGCGCGAGCTGCAGGATCGGGCCCACCGAGGCGAGTCCCTCGGCCGTCTGCTGCATGTTGTCCACGACGTCCTGGAAGCTGTATCCCTGACCGAGCAGACGCCCCGCCGTGTTGTTGCGGCTGAGCGGCGACTGACACGTCGCGATCAGATCGCCGAGGCCCGCCAGACCCTGCAACGTCTCGGGCTGCGCGCCGTTGGCGACCGCGAAATCGGTCATCTCGACCAGCCCACGCGTGATGATGGACGCCTTCGTGTTCTCGCCGTAGCCGACGCCGTCGACGATGCCGATCGCGACGGCGATGAGGTTCTTGAGCACGCCGCCGAACTCGGTGCCGATGACATCCGTGTTCACGAAGCTGCGGAAGTAGTGGTTGCGCGCGCGCCGGGCCACGGCCTCGGCGGTCTCGAGGCTCGTCGACGCGATGACGGCGGCCGTCGGCTGCTCCTGCGCGATCTCCAGCGCGAGGTTGGGGCCCGAGGCGACGGCGATACGCGCCGGATCGCACCGCAGCTCCTGCTCGATGACCTCGCTCATCCGCATCCCGGTGCGCTTCTCGACGCCCTTCATGAGCGACACGATGGGCGCGTCGCCGCGATCGACGAGCGCACGGAGACCCTTGAGGTTCTGGCGCAGCGCCTGGCTCGGGATCGAGAGGTAGATCTGCTCGGCACCGTCCACCGCGGCCGCGAGCTCCGCGGTCGCCGTCATCGACCGCGGGAGGTTGATGCCGGGCAGATACCTGCTGTTGCGGCGGCCCGTGCGGATCTCGGTCGCGAGCTCCGGACGCCGGGCCCACATCGTGACCTGGGCACCGCCGTCGGCGAGGATCTTCCCGAAGGTCGTGCCCCAGCTGCCGGCGCCGAGCACCGCGACGCGAGGCGCCGCGCTCTCAGTTCTCCGGCTCAAGTCGGCCCGTCTCCCTCTGCCCGTGATCGTTCGGGTTCCAGCGCGTCGCGGGCGCCGGCTCGTTGCGGATGCCCGCGAGGAGCTCCGCGATCTCGTCCATCAGCTGCGCCGTGACGCGAGACTGCTCCGTCGTCTGGTTCGGGTGCTCACGCGCCTGCTCGTCGATGACGAGCGCGGGGCCGAAGGCGAAGGTGACGCGCTTGCGCAGGGGCCACAGACGCAGCTTCCCGTATCGCGGCATGATCTCCTGCACGCCCCAGTGCGCCGCCGGGATCAGCGGGATGTCGCCGGCCATCGCGAGCCGCGCGGCACCGGTCTTGCCGCGCATGGGCCACATATCGGGGTCGCGGGTGAGGGTCCCCTCCGGGTAGACCGTGATCCCCGCGCCGCGTTCCACGAGGTGCCGAGCGGTGTCGAGGGTGTGCTTCGCGGCGACCGAGGACGCGGCGCGCGGCACCGGCACCATTCCGGTCACGCGCAGCGCCCAGCCCACGACGGGGATGCGGAACAGGCTCTCCTTGGCCATGAAGCGCGGTGCGCGGCCGAGCCGCCACAGGGCCACGCAGACCACGAGCGGATCGAACTCGCTGTAGTGGTTCGGTGCGAGGACGTAGGGCCCCTCCTCGGGAAGGTTCTCCTCGCCCTGGATCTCGATCTTTGCCAGCAGCCCGACGAGCGGGAGGACGATGCCCGCGAGCGCGCGGAAGACCGTGATGCCGGACTTCTCCGGATCGACGCGGCGACGCCGTGCGCGGGCCATCAGCCGATGACGTCGAAGTCGGCGCCGAGCGCCGACAGCTTGTCGAGGAAGTCCGCGTAGCCGCGGCGGATGATGCCGATGTTGCGGACGACGGACTCGCCCTCGGCGGTCAGAGCCGCGATGACGTGGCTGTATCCGCCTCGCAGGTCGGGAACCGTGATGTCGGCGCCGTGGAGCGGGGTGGGCCCGTCGATGACCGCCGCCTGCTCGAGCGAACGACGCGGGACGCGACGCGGGCCCTCCTGCAGACCGTTCGGGTACACGCTGATCTGCGCGCCCATCTTGACGAGCGCCTGGGTGAAGCCGAATCGGTTCTCATAGACCGTCTCGTGCACGACCGAGCGTCCGTGGGCCTGCGTGAGGGCGACGATGAGCGGCTGCTGCCAGTCGGTCATGAAGCCGGGGTGCACATCCGTCTCGACCGTGACGCCGCGCAGCTCGCCGCCGCGTCGGAACAGGATCCCGTCCTCGCGGATGTCGAAGTCGCCGCCGACCTTGCGCACGACGTTGAGGAACGTGAGCATCTCCTGCTGCTTCGCGCCGCCGACGAAGATCTCGCCGTCCGTCGCGAGGGCCGCGGCGGCCCAGCTGGCGGCCTCGTTGCGGTCGAAGATCGCGCGGTGGTCGTAGCCGCGGAGGCTGTCGACCCCCTCGATGAGGATGACGCGGTTGGGCTCGTACGAGATGATCGCGCCCATCTTCTGCAGCACCGCGATGAGGTCCATGATCTCAGGCTCGATCGCGGCGTTGCGCAGCTCGGTGGTGCCGGCGGCACGGACCGCGGTGAGCAGGACCTGCTCCGTCGCACCCACGCTCGGGTAGGGCAGGTGGATGTTGGCACCGTGCAGGCCGCGGGGGGCGGAGAGGCGGATGCCGCTCGGCTGCTTCTCGACGACCGCGCCGAACTTGCGCAGCGCGTCGAGGTGGAAGTCGATCGGGCGGTCGCCGATGCGGCAGCCGCCGAGGTCGGGGATGAACGCCTGCCCCAGCCGATGCAGGAGGGGCCCGCAGAACAGGATGGGGATGCGGGAGGCGCCCGCGTGCGCATCGATCTCCTCGAAGTGCGCCGATTCGACGTCCTGCGGGTCGAGCCGCAGCGAACCCCGCTCGGGCCCCTCGTCCACGCGCACGCCGTGCACTTCCAGCAGCGAGCGCACGACCGCCACGTCGCTGATGTCGGGGACATCGCGCAGCACGCTCGGCTCCTCGCCGAGGAGCGCGGCGACCATCGCCTTCGTGACGAGGTTCTTCGCGCCCTTCACCTCAACGGTTCCCGAGAGCGGCTGGCCGCCCCGGATCGAGAGGATCTCCCCCTCCTGCTTCGCGCCGTTCGTGCTGATCGTCTCGCCGAGGAGTGTCATAGGGAGTGCCTCACTGTGCGGGGAGCGACGGGATCGGTAGGGTCCGTGGCTTCCATGATTCGCGTCGCGCCTCGTAGGCGGCGATCTCGTCTTCGTTCCGGAGGGTCAACCCGATGTCGTCGAGCCCCTCCAGGAGCCGCCACCTAGTGTAATCGTCGATCTCGAAAGGGACCCGGAGCGTGCCCAGGACGGCCTCGCGTGTCTGGAGGTCGACCGTGATCTCGATCCCCGGCTGTGCGTCGATGGCGGCCCAGAGCGCCTCGAGGTCCGCCTCCGAGATCACGCCGGTGAGAAGGCCCTGCTTGCCGGAGTTGCCGCGGAAGATGTCGGCGAACTTCGGGCTCAGCACGACCCGGAAGCCGTAGTCGCGCAGCGCCCACACGGCGTGTTCGCGGCTCGAGCCGGTGCCGAAGTCGGGTCCGGCGATGAGCACGGAGCCCGAGCGGTAGGCGGGCTGGTTCAGCACGAACTCCGGGTCCTGCCGCCAGTTCGCGAACAGCGCGTCCTCGAAGCCGGTCTTGGTGACGCGCTTGAGGTAGACCGCGGGGATGATCTGGTCGGTGTCGACGGCGGAGCGGCGCAGCGGCACCGCGACACCCGTGTGGGTCGAGAACTTCTCCATGTCAGGCGCTCACCTTCGCGTCGAGGTCGGCGGGGCTCGCCAGTCGCCCGAGAACGGCGGTCGCCGCGGCGACCAGCGGCGACACGAGGTGCGTGCGTCCGCCCTTGCCCTGGCGGCCCTCGAAGTTCCGGTTCGAGGTCGAGGCGCACCGCTCGCCGGGGGCGAGCTGGTCCGGGTTCATGCCCAGGCACATCGAGCACCCCGCGAAACGCCACTCGGCACCGAAGTCGGTGAAGACCTTGTCGAGGCCTTCCGCCTCCGCTTCGAGCCGCACGCGTGCGGAACCGGGAACCACCATGACGCGCACGCCGTCGGCCTTCGTACGACCGCGCACGATGGACGCGAAGGCGCGGAGGTCCTCGATGCGGCTGTTGGTGCAGGAGCCCATGAAGACCGCGTCCACCGCGACGTCCTTCAGCGGTGTCCCGGGGACGAGATCCATGTACTGCAGCGCACGCTCGGCAGCGACGCGCTCGTTCGGGTCGTCGAAGTCGTCGGGCGAGGGGACGGCCGCGCTCAGCGAGACGCCCTGGCCGGGGTTGGTGCCCCAGGTCACGAACGGCTCCAGCTCGTCGGCGTCGAGGAACACCTCTGCGTCGTAGACGGCGCCCTCGTCGCTGGGCAGCGTCCGCCAGTAGGCGACGGCATCCTCCCAGTCCTGGCCCTTCGGCGCATGCGGCCGTCCCTCCAGGTACGCGAAGGTCGTCTCGTCGGGGGCGACCATGCCCGCGCGGGCACCGGCTTCGATCGACATGTTGCACATGGTCATGCGCCCCTCCATCGAGAGGGACCGGATCGCGCTGCCGCGGTACTCCAGAACGTAGCCCTGGCCGCCGTTCGTGCCGATCTTGGCGATGACGGCGAGGATGATGTCCTTCGCCGTGACCCCAGGCTTGAGCTCGCCCTCGACCGTGATGGCCATGGTCTTGAACGGCTTGAGCGGCAGCGTCTGGGTCGCCATGACGTGCTCGACCTCGCTCGTGCCGATCCCGAAGGCCATGGCGCCGAAGGCGCCATGGGTCGAGGTGTGGCTGTCGCCGCAGACCACCGTGATCCCCGGCATCGTGAGGCCGAGCTGCGGACCGACCACGTGCACGATCCCCTGCTCCGCGTCGCCCAGCGAGTGGAGGCGCACACCGAACTCCGCGGCGTTGCGGCGCAGCGTCTCGATCTGGGTGCGGCTGGTGAGGTCGGCGATCGGCTTGTCGATGTCGAGCGTCGGGGTGTTGTGGTCCTCGGTCGCGATCGTCAGGTCGAGTCGGCGCAGCCCGCGCCCCTCGGCACGGAGGCCGTCGAAGGCCTGCGGACTGGTGACCTCGTGCACGAGGTGGAGATCGATGTAGATGAGGTCGGGTTGCCCGTCCTCGCCTTTCACGACCAGGTGGTTGTCCCAGACCTTCTCGGCCAGCGTGCGCGGGCGCTCGGGAATGTCGGATGCAGAGATGCTCATGACTGTCGTCCTTCGGAAAAGGGGTGATCAAGCCCGCGACGAACTCCGCGACGAGTGAGGCTTGGAATCAGCGCCCGCCGCGGCCGCTAAGGAGAACACGAGCGATCCGCACTCCCCCAGGCTACCACCGGCGCAGACCGTGACGCTCTGTGTCGCCCCGACGGACGGCGCGGGCGGGCTCGTGCGAGCCTTGCCGGGCACGTCACGCGCCCCCGATCCGAGAGGACACGATGTCCGAGACCCGACGCACGGCCGCCGCCGGCTTCGCCACCCGGCAGGTGCACGCGGGCACCGACTGGGCGGAGGCGTCGCCCCGTGCGCTGCCGATCTTCCTCACCGCCGGCTTCCGGTTCGACGACGTCGATGCGGCCGCGGACCACTTCCGCACGGGTGCCGGCTTCGGCTACACCCGTACCGGGAACCCGACGATCGATGCGCTGGAACGCCGGCTCGCCGACCTGGAGGGCGGCGCGGAGGCCGTCTTCGTCGCGAGCGGGCAGGCCGCCGTGAGCGTCGCGCTGCTCGCTCTGGTCGGAGCGGGAGACCACATCGTGTGCGCGAACCAGGTGTACGAGGGAACCCGTGGCCTGCTGCTGGACAACCTCGCGCGCCTCGGGATCGAGACGACCTTCGTCGCCGACGTCGCCGACCCCGACGCGTGGCGCGCCGCACGGCGCCCGACGACGCGGGCGTTCTTCGCCGAGTCGATCTCGAACGCGCGCAACGACGTCCTCGACATCGCCGCGATCTCGGCGGTCGCGGACGAGCACGGCATCCCGCTGGTGGTGGACAACACCTTCGCGACGCCCTATCTGCTGCGCCCGATCGAGCACGGCGCCGCGGTCGTCGTGCATTCCGCGAGCAAGTTCCTCGCCGGGCAGGGCGCGGCCCTCGGCGGCGTGGTGGTCGACGACGGCCGCTTCGACGCCGGGCGCTCGGGCTCGCTGTTCCCGCACCTGGTGGCGGCCTCGCGATCGGGCGGGCCGAGCGTCGCCGAACGGCACGGCGGGCGCGCACGGATCGGCTACCTCCGGGAGACGGTCGCGCCACGTCTCGGGCCGAGCGCGTCGCCGCTGAACGCCTTCCTCGTCGCGCAGGGCGTCGAGACCCTGAGCCTGCGCGTGCGCGAGCAGTCGCGCAGCGCGCTCACGATCGCCCGCTGGCTCGCCGAGCGTCCCGAGGTCGCACGCGTCGACTACGCGGGCCTGCCGACGCATCCTCACCATCCGATCGCGCGCCGATACCTCCCGCGCGGCTACGGCTCCGTCTTCCAGGCCACCCTCGCCGGCGGCGAGCCCGCGGCACGGCGTCTCATCGAGACCCTCGAGGTGTTCACCCACATGACCCACCTCGGCGACGTCCGCTCCCTGGTGCTGCACCCGGCCTCGACGAGCCACGCCCATCTCGACGAGACCGGCCGGGAGGCGGTGGGCGTGGCACCCGGCACGGTGCGCTTCTCGATCGGCATCGAGGATGCGGACGATCTCGTCGCAGATCTCGAGCGCGGGCTGCGGGCGGCCTCGCTCGCCCGTCCCGAGGTCGCCGTGGAGGTGCTCGGGTGACGCGACCCCAGCACTTCGGCTGGTTCCTCGCACGCGGGTTCGGACCGCACGGCTGGGGCCAGGACGCCTGGGCGTGGAACCGCGACTGGACCCGAGCCGACCTGTATCAGGAGTCCGCGCGGACGCTCGAGCAGGCGGGCTTCGATCTGCTCATCATCGAGGATGCGCCCTCCCTCGGATCCCCCGACACGATCGATCTCCGGGTACGCCACGCCTTCGGCGGCCCCAAGCACGATCCGCTCCTGCTCGCACCGTACCTGTTCGCGGCGACGCGGCATCTCGGGATCGTGCCGACCGTCAACCCCGCCGCGATCCTCCCGTACACGGCGGCGCGCCAGTTCGCGACGCTCCACCACCTCTCGGGCGACCGCCTGGGACTCAACGTCGTCACCGACACCGGCAGCGCCCGGCATTTCGGTGCCGCGCCTCCCCTCGGCCATGACGCCGCCTACGACCGTGCCGAGGAATGGCTCACCGCGATCCGCGCGCTCTGGCGCAGCTGGGACGAGGGCGCACTGGTCCAGGACGTCGAGCGCGGCCGGTACGCCGACGGCGCACGCATGCGCCCGACCAGGCACCGCGGTGAGTACTTCGCGTTCGACGGACCGCTCAACGCGATCCCGTTCGAACACGGCGAGCCCGCGATCGTCTCCCCCGGCGGGTCGGGACGCGGTCTCGCCTTCGCCGGCACGAACTCGGATGTCCAGCTGGCGCTCTCGCCCCTCGACGAGCACAGCGTCCGCCGCTACCGCGGCCGCATCCATGATGCGGCGCGCGCAGGTGGTCGCGCGCCGGAGGAGATCGCGATCCTGTTCGCCGTGCAGCCGGTCCTCGTCGACTCCCCCGAGGAGGCCGACCGGATCGTCGCCGCCTCACTCGACCCGGATGACGCGGTGCTGCGGGAGATCGCGCGCCGTCAGTCGAGCGACCTGGAGACGGATCTCACGGTCCTCGACCTCGACGCGCCCCTGGATCCCGCGATCTTCGCAGACCACGTCTCGCACGGCAGCATCCGACGGCTGGTGGGCGATCGCGACGCGGATGCGCCGCTGCGGACGCTTCTCGCGGCGCAGGCGCGGGCGGGCCGGCTGTCCGACGGCAGCGGCATGGTGGGCACGGCCGACGAGTTCGCGGACCTCGTCGAGCGGTTGGCGGACTGGGGCAACGACGGGATCCTGCTGTGGGGCGACCTGCACCCGGTGACGGTGCATCGCACCCTGGATCGGCTGGTGCCGGTCCTCCGCCGGCGCGGGCTGCTGCGCACGGAATACGCGGGCGGTGGCCTGAAAGCCGAGCTCGCCGCGTTCTGAGCGGCTCAGCGCGCCGCGACGTCGTCGCGGCGCGCGGCCAGCAGGCTCGCGACGGTCGCCACCGTCATCGCCGCCACGATCACGCCGAGCGACACCCAGGACGAGAGCTCGGGGGCCCACGCCACGCCGTTTCCCCCGTTGATGAAGGGCACCTCGTTCTCGTGCAGCGCCTGGAGGATCAGCTTCACGCCGATGAACGCGAGGACGAACGCGATGCCGAAGTGCAGGTACCGCAGCCGGTCGAGCAGCCCGCCGAGGAGGAAGTAGAGCTGCCGCAGTCCCATGAGGGCGAAGAGGTTCGTCGTGAAGACGATGAACGGGCTCTGCGTGATGCCGAAGATCGCCGGGATCGAGTCGACCGCGAAGATGAGGTCCGTCACCCCGATCGCGACGAACACCAGGAGCATGGGCGTGAACATCCGCGCGCCGCCGACGGTGGTGCGCAGCTTCGCTCCGTCGTACTCGTCGGTGATCGGGACGAATCTCCTGAGGAACCGCACGATGCCGGACTCGGTCTTCGCGTCCTGCTCCTCCGCGCCGGGGAAGGCCTGGCGCCACGCGGTGAAGACCAGGAACGCGCCGAAGACGTAGAAGATCCAGCTCAGGTTCTCGATCAGTGCCGCGCCGACGAGGATGAACACGCCGCGCAGCACGAGAGCGATGATGATGCCCACCATCAGCACCTCCTGCTGATAGCGCCGCGGCACGGCGAACTGCGACATCAGCAGGACGAAGACGAAGAGGTTGTCGACGGAGAGGCTGTACTCCGTGAGCCACCCGGTGAGGAACTGGCCGGCCGCGTCGCCGCTGCCGGTGACGGCGAACAGGAGCGCGGCGAACGCGAGGGCGAGGGCGACGTAGAAGACGATCCAGCCCGTCGCCTCCCTCATGGCGGGCACGTGCGGTCGCGCGAGGATGATCAGCAGATCGGCGGCGAGCACCGCGGTCAGCACGACGAGCGACGTGATGGCGAACCAGAGCGGGATCTCGAAGCCCATGGCTTCCTTTCGAGGGGTCGGCAGAACCTCGAGAGTCTCTCCCCACGATTCGATCGCGGCACGGCCCGGAGGCACCATGACGTGCTTCGTGATGACGGGCTCGTGCTGACGGGATACTCCCCCTCGCCCGCTCAGTCTAGCCGCGCGGCCGCCCCGCGGCGGTCGACCACGTCCTCTGAGACGATCGCCCGCTCACGGACACCTGCATGATGAGAGACGGCAGAAGACCGAGGACGAGGGGGCCGGATGTCGGCGGAACACGACAGCGACGCGGCGTTGACGGCGCGGGCGGGCCGCGGCGACGACGTCGCGTTCCGGACGCTCTACCGACGGCATGTCACACCGGTCTACCGGATCGCCTACGCCATCGTCGGGACGGCGTCGGACGCTGAGGACATCACCCAGGAGACGTTCGTGACGGCGTGGCGGAAGCTCCGCGCGCTCCGGCTGGAGGGAGAGTCGCTCCTTCCCTGGCTCGCGACGATCTGCCGGTACCAGTCCGCCAATCGTCTGCGGTCGCTCCGTCGCGATCGAGATCGAACGGCCGCCGAGAACGCGGCGGAGCGCGCCGACACCGTGATGGTCGAGGACCAGGTGATCGGCGCCGACCTCGCGCGGCGCATCGCCGGCGAGGTCGAACGACTGAGCGAGCTCGACCGCGAGATCTTCGTGCTCTGCGTGTCCGAGGGGTACGCGTACGTCGCGGCAGCAGAGCGGCTCGGCATCGCGCACGGCGCGGTGCGCAACCGTCTCACCCGCATCCGGACCCGGTTGCGCGGCGTCGTCGAGGAGGCAGCGGAGTCATGAGCCAGCACGAACGCGGGGAGCACGTCCTCCCCCCGGTACCGGACGACGAGCAGGTCCTGCGCATGGAGCGGACCGTGCTCGCGGAGATCGCGGACGACGCGAGACGGCGTCGTGCGCGGCGCGGGCGCGTCTGGGCGGGCGCGGGGGCGGCCGCAGCGGTCGTCGTGCTCGCGGCGCTCATCGGACCCGTCGTCGCCGGTCCCGGAGGAAGCTCCGGGAGCGTCGTGAGGGGCGTCTCCCTCGGCGGCGGCGCCGCGGAGCCGGCGCAGGTGGTCCAGGGTTCTGCGGCGGACGGCGTCGAGCTCGGACGCGCGACGACGGGAGACGCCGGGACCGGACGCGAGATCGTCGCCTCGGGTGCCGTCACGCTCGCGGTCGACGATCCGACCGCGATGGTGGCGCCGCTCAGCACGATCGTCACCGAGCTGGGCGGGTACGTCGAGTCGTCCACGACCGACACGGGACCGACGGCCGCCGGGTCGCGGCCGGCGAACGCCTCGCTCCAGGCGCGAGTGCCTGCCGACGCGCTGCAGGCCCTGCTCGATCGGCTCGCCACGCTCGGCGATGTCACGTCGTCACAGGTGACACGCGCCGATGTGACCGATCAGGCGGCCGATCTCCGTGCGCGTCGGGACGCGGCGCAGACGTCGGTGACGCGTCTCACCCAGCTCATGTCTCAGGCCGGCTCGGTCGCCGATCTGCTGACGGCGGAGAAGGCGCTGGCCGAGCGTCAGGCGGAGCTCGAGTCCCTCGAGCAGCAGCTGGCCGCCCTCGAGGGCCAGGTCGCGATGTCCACGCTCAGTGTGACCCTGACCGCCCGTGCCCCGGCCGTCGAGCCCGAGCCCGGGGGCTTCCTCGACGGTCTGGCGACGGGGTGGCACGGGTTCCTCGTGACCGTCAACGGCGTCGTGGTCGGACTCGGGTTCCTGCTGCCCTGGATCCTGCTCGCCGGTCTCGTGGCGGGGGTCGTGTGGGGCGTCCGCCGACTGCGCCGCCGGCGCGGCCGGAACGCTACGCAGCCAGGTCGAGACGCTCCGTGAGCGCGTCGATCACCGCCCGATACTCGGCCAGCATGCGAGCGCGGTCCAGCCGGGGCCGGGCGGCCAGGGCGGCGCGCCGCATCCACGTCCGGTGCCGCAGCACGCGCTCCCACGTGCCGGCGATCGCCTCCGGGTCCCGCGGCGTGACCGCGCCGAAACCGCGCACCTCGCGCGCGGCGTCGCCGACGTCGGTTGTGACCGGGGTCGCCCCGCACGCCGCGCCCTCTCGAAGGCAGAGCGGGGAGGCCTCGCCGTACGCGCTCGTGAGGGCGACGATGTCGGCCACGCGGTAGACGTCGGGCATGTCGTCGCGGATGCCCCACGTGTGCACGCGAGGGTCGTCCCGGAGCCCGGCGTCGACGAGCAGACGCGTCAGCGCGGGGTTGGCGGCGTCCATGCCCGCGCCGCACAGCACGTAGTGCGCGTCGTTGCGGCTCGCGTGTCGCGCGGCGGCCGTGACGAACAGCTCCGGGTCCTTCATCTCGTCGAAGCGAGCGGCGTAGACGATGACCGGCAGGTCCTCCGGCAGGCCGAGTGCGATGCGCAGCCGCGCGCGACGGGAGCGGGACACCGGCGAGAACAGTCGGATGTCGATGCCGTTCGCGATGACAGCCTCGCTGGCGGCGCGGACTCCGGCCGCGGCGTACGCGTCGGCCGTCGACTCCGCGCACGCGATCGTCGTCGTGACCAGACGCTCGGCGGCGGCCCGACGCAGCCATCCCAGGGCGGGTCCGGCGTGCTCCGGGTCCGAGCGGTGGAGGGCGACGGCCACCGGCACGCGCGGCAGCAGGCCACGGTCGTGAAGAGCAAGCAGGAGCCCGAGCGGCTGCTCCTTGAGGGAGACGACGACATCCGCCTCCGCGAAGATCTCCGCCGCGAGCTCGAGCTCGTCGGCTGTGAAGGCCTCCGGGGCCGGCGGCGCGCCCTCGGCGCGACGGCCCAGCGATCGCACGTCGACGCCCGCGGCGCGGAGCGCACGGTAGCGCGGGTCTGCGGTCATCCGCTGCACAGTGCCTTCGCGACGAGCGGTCGCGGCGATGGAGAGCACGGAGTGGCGTTCGCGATCGCTGTGCAATCCGCGCACGACGTCCGTGTGCAGGATGCGCGCCCCGCCCGCGAAGAACCCCTCGAACAGGTGCAGCACTCGTGTGGTCATGGCGAGCTCCTCTCCGGGCCGGATGGCGGCGACTGGGCCATCCCACGGCATCCGGACCGCGCACAGAAGACCTGGGAGGTGACGGGCGGGAGAACATCGCGTGACGCACCCATCCGATTCGGTCGATGCGACGAACAACTGGTGATCGCGGCGCCCGCCGCGTCATGACACTAGGAGGTCCTCATGGGCTCGTCACCGAACCGTCTGCTCGCCGTCGTCTTCGGCGGCGTCTACCTTGTCGTCGGCCTGCTCGGGTTTGCGTTCACGAGCGGCGTCGGCTTCATCTCGACCGAGGGCGGGCTTCTGCTCGGCATCTTCGCGGTGAACCCGCTGCACAACATCGCGCATCTGCTGATCGGAGCCGCGCTGCTCATCGCGGGCCTGAGCGGTGTGCGCGCCGCGAAGACGGTCAACGTCGTGATCGGAGCAGCGTACCTGCTCCTCGGCGTCGTGGGCTTCTTCCTCGTCGGCACGGGAGCCAACATCCTCGCCCTGAACACACCGGACCACTTCCTGCACCTGGGCAGCGCGGTTCTGCTGCTCGCCGTGGGACTGGGCGCCGAGCGCGGTGCGCGGGCGGCGACGGCGTGAGAACCCTCTGGGCCACGGCATCGGCGTGGGGGGGCGGCCTCGTGCAGGCGGCCCTCGGCGCCGGTGCCGTCTCCGCGGCCTCCGCGCCCCCGGCCGCGCGCGTCATCGGCGCCGCGCTGGTCCTCAGCGGGCTGCTGGCCCTCCTCTGGGGAGCGCTGTGCCTCCGATCCGGTCGCATCCTGGTCCGCCGCGCTGTCCCGGGTGTCGCGGTCGCCGGCATCGCGCTGATCGCCGCGCTGCTCGGGGTGTCTCCCGCTCGGACGAGCATCGCGGCGGTGGCCGTCGCCCTCCTCCTGCTCGTCGCGGTCGCGGTGTCCGCGGCGCGGCGGGCGTCGGAGTCCGCCCCACGACGGCGGCTGCGCGTCCCCCTCTGGGCCTTCGCCCTGGTGACCGTGCTCATGACGGCGCTCACGGTGCCTGCGCTGGCGAGCGTTCAGGACACGCTGCTGATGGATGCGGATGGTCGCGTGCCCGTGATCCCCGGCCACGCCGGTCACTGAGCCGAGCGCACTCGCCCATCCGGTGGCCCTCCCGTCAGGGAGCGTCACCGCGCGTAGGCGACGGAGGACGCGAACGGGCTGAGCGTGAACCAGGCGGAGAACGCGCGCGTCGCGGCCGGGGCGCCGAGCAGCTCGATCTCTCCTTCCCGCACCGCTGCCGGGAGCGCGCGGTGCCCGTACCAGACCTCGTTCCAGACGCGTGCGGTCGCGGTGACCACCAGGTCGATGTCGTAGCCGGGGTGTTCGAGGCAGACGGTGGGCTCTCGGCCCCGGAGGACGATCCATGCTCGGGGCTTCGGGCTGCCGGGGAACCGGAACTCGATCGTGAACCGGCCCTCCGGGAGCGCATCTCGGTTCAGCCCCTGACTGACACGCCAGATGATCATCGACGGGTCCGACTGCCGCTCGGTGGGCGTCGGGAAGTGATGCTTCACCGTCCACTCGCCGATCGCGAGGATGACAGGACGGAGCGCCTCGCCTTCGATCGTGAGTGCGTATCCGCGGGGGTCGCGTCGCGCAGCGATCACGCCCAGCCGTTCCAGGTAGCGGAGCCGCTCGGTGAGCGTCGACCGCGAGAGCCCCGGCAGCCCTCGCTGGATGTCGTTGAAGCGGGAGGCGCCGGTCATCAGCTCGCGCACGATCAGAAGGGACCACCGCTCGCCGATCAGCGACGCTCCGATCGAGACGGGACAGTACTCGGCATCGAGCTCGTCGGCGACATCGGGCATGCGCGCCTCCGTGGGTCGCGGGCTTCTTCGGATGCCTCAGTCGATCCTGTTCCGCGGCTCGCCGGCGGTTCCGCGTTCACAGAGCGTAATGAGTGCGTTTCTCGAACTAGTCGCGTCGTCGGGTCCCGGGTTCACTGGCAGTCAGGCACCCGCTCAGGGGCAGCTCTCGACGAACACGAAAGGCAAGACCGATGTCCTCCACAGCCACGCGGCACGCGCTCACCATCCAGCCCCTCGGCGGTCCGACCGCGATCATCGGCGTGGGCGGGCTGCGGATCATCACGGATCCGACGTTCGACCAGCCGCAGGACTACACCGGTCACCCGAACACGGAGGGACTGCAGGGCGTCGAGCGGACGGAGGCCCCGGCGCTGTCCCCGCAGGAGGTGGGCCGCATCGACGTCGCGCTGGTCTCGCACGATCACCACATCGACAACCTGGACGACTCCGGGAAGGAGTTCATCAAGGATGTCCCCCACGTCTACAGCACCGATGTCGGCGCTGAGCGTCTCGGGAACGGCGTCGTCGGTCTGGACGGCAAGAGCGCGAGCCTCGACCTGCCGGAAGGCGGACGGCTCACGATCACCGGTGTTCCGGCGCAGCACGGCCCCGACGGCGTGTGGCAGCTCATCGGCCCCGTCACCGGATTCGTCATCGACGGCGACGGGGTGCCCACGACCTACGTGAGCGGCGACAACTCGTCGGTCGATGTCGTCCGCGAGATCGCGCAAGCCCATCCCGATATCGAGGTCGCGATCCTGTTCCTCGGCGGCGCCGGCTTCGCCGAGCTCGCGGACGGGGACTACATCACACTGTCCAACGAACGCGCGCTCGAGGTGTCCGATCTCCTCCCGCATGCCGTCATCGTCCCGATCCACAACGACTCATGGAAGCACTTCCGCGAGGACAACGCGCATCTGCGCGCCGTGTTCGCGGGAGCGGGGGCGGAGGATCGACTGCGCATCGTCGAGCGCGGCGCATCCGAGGTCGTCGCTCGATGACGACGTTGCTGCTCGGCGACCGCGCCCCCGACTTCCGCGCGGAGAGCCAGGACGGACCATTGCATCTGTACGGGTGGCAGGGAGGCTCGTGGGTCGTGCTGTTCTCGCACCCCAGAGACTTCACACCTGTCTGCTCGACCGAGGTCGCGGAGATCGCACGGCTGTCGCCCGAGTTCACGCGACGCGATGTCAAGGTCGCGACGCTCTCGACGGGCACGCCGGCCGGCCACGCCGTCTGGGCGGAGCAGCTGACGGAAGCGTTCGGGACGCCCGTGCGATTCCCGCTCATCTCGGATCCGAGTCTCACGGTGGCGCGGCTGTACGGGATGCTGCACCCGAGCTCGAGCGATGTGACGACCATCCGGTCGGTCTTCGTCATCGACCCGCAGCACCGTGTGCGGCTCACGTTGAGCTATCCGCCCACGACGGGGCGGAACTTCGCCGAGATCCTTCGCGTGGTCGACTCCCTCCAGATCGCCGACCGTCAGAACGTGGTCACGCCGGCCAACTGGATGCCGGGTTCCCCCGTTCTCGTGCCGCACGACATCGGTGACGATGAGGCGGAACAGCGGTGGGGTGAAGTCGACCGGACGCTGCCCTATGTGCGCAAGGTCTCTGTCGCGGGCCGATCGGCGCTCGCGCCGGAGAGCGCCCGCCCCGTGCGCCTGCTGAGCGACTGACCCGCATCCCCGCGCCCGCGAACGCAGAAGAGCCCCCGGAACTCCGGGGGCTCTTCTGTCATCTGTGACCCCAGCGGGATTCGAACCCGCGTTACCGCCGTGAGAGGGCGGCGTACTAGGCCGCTATACGATGGGGCCGTTTCGTTGTCTCCGCAGCTCCGGAGGCAACCGTTCGATTATGCCACGCCTTTTCCGAGTCCGCCAAATCGAGCCGGGCATCTGCATCGGCTTGCCTCCCGCCCGCCGCGGGAGTTGACTCAGTGCATGCGCATCACGAAGCACGAGCACGCGGCTCTCACCCTGGAGAAGCACGGGAAGAAGCTCCTCGTCGACCCCGGCAGCTTCACGACCCCGCTCGTCGACCTGCACGGCGTGGTCGCGGTCGTGCTCACGCACGAGCACCCCGATCACTGGACGCCCGAGCATCTCGACCGGGTTCTCGACAAGAACGCCGGAGTGCCCATCTACGCGCCCGAGGGCGTCGCGCAGGCAGCGGCCGGCTACGACATCCGGGTGGTCTCCCCCGGCGATGTCGTCGAGGCTGAGCCCTTCCGGCTCGAGTTCTTCGGCGGGCGGCACAGCGTCATCCACGAGTCGATCCCCGTCGTCGACAACGTGGGCGTTCTCGTCGACGACGCGTTCTACTACCCGGGGGACTCCTATGCTGTCCCGCACGGCCGCGAGATCGAGCTCCTGGCCGCTCCCGTGGGAGCGCCGTGGCTGAAGATCGGTGAGGCCATGGACTTCGTCATCGCGGTCTCGCCGCGGCAGGCCTTCGCGACGCACGACATGACGCTGTCGCGCGCCGGCCTGGAGATGGGCCGCGCCCGCCTCACCTGGGCGACGGAGCAGGGCGGCGGTCGCTTCTACGCACTCGAGCCCGGCGACGGTCTGGACATCTGACCGTCGCCGGGCTCGAGTCGGCGAGCACGGGCGCGCGGGATTACTCCGCGTCGAGGTCCGTCTCGAGGAGCTTCACCAGGTCGTCGAGGGCGGCATCCGCGCCCTCCGCGTCCGACTTGAGAGTCACGACGGTGCCCTTGCCGGCCCCCAGGCCGATGAGCGAGAGGATGCTGCCGGCGTTCAGGTCGGGCCCGCCCTCCGCAGCGATCGTGATCGGGATCTTCTTCTCCTGCACCGCCTGCACGAAGAGCTTCGCGGGGCGGGCGTGCAGCCCGGAGGCGCTGGCGATGGTGGCCTGGCGTTCAGCCATGTTCTTCTTCTCTCTTCTTCGTCGGGAACGGGGTCAGGCGCTGGCCACGACGGCCGGCGTCACCTCTGCTTCGGCGAGTTCTTTGCGTCCGACCCACTTCTTGAGGGCGACGACGATCAACGCAGTCACGACGGTACCTGCCACGATCGAGAACGCGAAACCCCAGAACGGGTTGATGGCGAAGAACACGAAGATCCCGCCGTGCGGCGCCAGCGACGAGACTCCCAGCGCCATGCTGAGGCCACCCGTGATCGCGCCTCCGATGAGGTTCGCCGGGATCACACGAAGCGGGTCCGCCGCGGCGAACGGGATCGCTCCCTCGCTGATGAACGACGCGCCCAGCAGCCATGCCGCCTTGCCGTTCTCCCGCTCGACCGGGGTGAACGCGTCGCGACCCAGCACCGTCGAGGCGAGCGCCATCGCGAGCGGCGGGACCATGCCGGAGGACATCACGGCGGCCATGATGAGGAACGGCACGGCGTGGATGTCGCTCGTCGAGGCGGTCGCAAGACCCGCGGTCGCGAACGCATAGGCCACCTTGTTGACGGGGCCGCCGAGGTCGAAGCACATCATGAGGCCGAGGATGACGCCGACGCCCACGATCGCGCCCGTCCCGGCGAGGCTCGTCAGGCCGTCGTTGAGCAGCTCCATGAGCGAGGCGATCGGTCGACCGAGGAACAGGATCATCAGGCCCGAGGCCACGATCGATCCGATGAGCGGGATGATCACGACCGGCATGAGGCCGCGGAGCCAGCGCGGCGGGTCGAGACGCCCCAGCCACCACGCCACGACGCCGGCGAGCAGGCCGCCGATGATGCCGCCGATGAAGCCCGCGTTCATGAGCACCGCGACGGCGCCGGCCACGAAACCGGGGGCGATCCCGGGACGGTCGGCGATCGCGAACGCGATGTAGCCCGCGAGTGCCGAGACGAGGAAGCCCATCGAGGTCGAGCCGATCATGAACGCGACCGAGCCGAGGTACTGCCCGA
Source organism: Microbacterium sp. SORGH_AS_0888 (assembly GCF_030818905.1). Taxonomy (NCBI): domain Bacteria; kingdom Bacillati; phylum Actinomycetota; class Actinomycetes; order Micrococcales; family Microbacteriaceae; genus Microbacterium; species Microbacterium sp. SORGH_AS_0888. The sequence continues at coordinate 499,612 of NZ_JAUTAZ010000001.1, read as the reverse complement.
GCGGACCGAGCGGCGAGGTGATGTCGGTGGTCGGGAGGTCCCAGAGCGAGTTCTGCACGATGACGTGCGCGGCATTGGCCGTGACCTGGTAGCCGCCGAGGAGGAACCCCAGTGCGATGAGGAGCCCGCCACCGGCGACGAAGGGGATCATGTAGCTCACGCCGGTCAGCAGCACGCGCTGGATCTTCGCTCCCCAGGACTGCGGGGCTGCGGGAGCCGTGGAGGCGGAGGAGGCCGACCCGGACACGCGCGGCGCGGCCGGGTCCTTGGCGGCCGCCACGGCCTCCCGGATCATCGCGTCGGGCTGTTCGATCCCGCGCTTCACGCCCGCGCGAACGACCGGCTTGCCGGCGAAGCGCTGCGGCTCACGGACGTCGACGTCGACGGCGAAGATCACGGCGTCCGCCGCGTCGATGACCGAGGAGGGCAGCGCCTGGTAGCCGCTGGACCCCTGGGGCTCGACGGTCAGCTCGACCCCGTCCTTCTTGCCGGCCGCGGTCAGGGCGTCGGCAGCCATGAACGTGTGCGCGATTCCTGTCGCGCAGGCCGTGACAGCCACGATCCGGGCCGGGCGCCCGTCGATCGTGAGGGACTCGTCCGCGGTCGCGACCGGCGCGACGGCGGGTGCCGCGGGCTCGGCGGCAGGGGCCGCCGCCTCCTCGCCGATCGCGACGCGGACGATGTGCACGACGTCGTCGGGGGTGCGCGCCGCGCGCAGTCCGTCGGTGAAGTCGGACTGCATGAGGCTCCGCGCCAGCTTCGACAGCACCGCGAGGTGCGCCTCCGCGGCATCCGCGGGGGCGGCGATCAGGAAGACGAGGTCGGCGGGTCCGTCGGGCGCGCCGAAGTCGACCCCCGGGGACAGACGGGCGAAAGCGAGCGAAGGAGTCGTGACGGCCGCGCTCTTCGCGTGCGGGATCGCGATCCCGCCGGGCAGCCCGGTCTCATCCTTCTGCTCGCGGGCCCAGGCGTCCTCGAAGAGCGCTTCCGCGTCTGTCGCGCGTCCCTCGGCGACGACGCGCGTCGCGAGGGCACGGATGACCGCGGCCTTGTCGTCGCCCAGGCTCGCATCGAGCGAGACGAGGGCTGGGGTGATGGTGTCGGACACGATGACCTCCAGTGGTCGGTGGTACGGGATCAGAGGGAACGCACGGGCACATCGCCCTGCGGAAGGTCGAGGGGACGCGGCGCCTGCGTGCCGGGCAGGGAGGCCGCAGCGGCGCCGTAGCGGATCGACTGGCGAAGCGCCTCGGCCGGGCTCGCGCCGCGTGCCGCGGCGAGCACGAAGCCGGCGAGCGAGCTGTCACCGGCGCCGACCGTGCTGACGACGCGGATGCGCGGCGGACGTCCCGCCCATGCACCGTCGGCCGTGACCAGCACGGCCCCCGCGGCGCCGAGCGTCACGAGCGCCGCCCCCACCCGCGCCGGCACGAGGGAGCGTGCCACGGGCAGGACCGCGGCGACGAGGTCGACGCCTTCGTCGAGCGGAATGCCGGCGAGCTCGGCGAGCTCGTCCTCGTTCGGCTTGATGAGATCCGGGGCACCCTCCGCCACGACGGCGCGCAGCGCCGCGTCCGAGGTGTCGACCGCGATGCGCGGCGGCCGGGAGCCCGCGCGGACCGCACGGATCACGTCGACGTAGAACGCGTCGCCCGCGCCGGGCGGGAGAGAGCCGGCGAGCACGAGCCAGTCGGCCCCCGCGGAGGCGGCGACCACGGCATCGATGAGAGCCTGCCGCTGCGCGGCGTCGAGCGCGGTGCCGGGCAGGTTGAGCTTCGTGGTCTCGCCGTCGGCGTCGACGATCGTCAGGTTCGACCGCACGTGCCCGTCGACCCCGACGGCTCGGTACGTGATCCCCGCACCGTCCAGCACGGCACGATAGGGGTCGTCGGCGGACAGCGGCAGCACGGCCTGCGTGTCCTCGCCGGCGAGTGCGACGACGCGGGACACGTTGATCCCCTTGCCGCCCGCATCCTCACGTCCTCCGAGTGCCGTCTGCACCTGGCCGGGCCGCAGCGGCGCGGCCAGGCTGATCGCCCGGTCCAGGGAGGGGTTGGCGGTGAGTGTGACGATCATGCGAGCCATACCTCCACTCCGGCATCGCCGAGCGCGGAGGCGAGCTCCCCGGCGGGCGGCGTGTCGGTCACGAGAACATCGATGTCTGTCAGAGGGGCGAAGCCGACCAGCAGCTCGCGGTCGAACTTGCTGCCGTCGACGACAACCACTGTGCGCCGGGCGCACCGCACGATTGCCCGCTTGACCGCCGCTTCCTCGGGATCGGGCGTGCTCAGACCGAACTCCGCCGACATGCCGTTCGTCCCCACGAACGCGATGTCGGGACGGAGCGCTCCGATCGCCTCGACCGTCTGCGCGCCGACGGCGGCGGAGGTGACGCTGCGCACCCGGCCGCCGATCACGGTGAGGGCGACACGGTCGGCGTCGGCGAGTGGGCCGGCGAAGCTGAAGGCGTGGGTGACGACGTCCGCCTGGCCGCCCTGCTCGGCCAGTCGCGCGGGCAGGAGAGCGGCGACCGCACCCGTCGTGGTGCCGGCGTCCAGGAACACGGATCCGCGGAAGCCGGACCCGATGGCCGAGAGCGCGCGACGCGCGATCGCGTGCTTCTGCGAGCCCCGCAAGGTGGACCGCTCGACGAGCGTCGCCTCGGTCGTGCTCTGCCTGTCGGGCGCGATAGCGCCGCCGTGCACCCGGATCACCGAGCCCTGACGCTCGAGCGCGTCCAGGTCGCGTCGCACCGTCTCGGTCGTGACGCCGAAGCGGCGGGCAAGGTCGGTCACCGACACTCGTCCGTCGACGAGGAGCATGCCCTCGATCGCCTCTTGGCGCTCCATCGCGTACACGGTGGCCTCCTTTGGATAGCCACAGATTACAACACAGTCCCACATGGAGCAACGGTTTCGGCGGGCGAAAACACAGAAGCGCCCCCGGTCGTCGGACCGGGGGCGCCTCAGGAGACGGGACGGCTCAGGCTTCGCTCATGGCCTGCACCTCGGCGCGGCCCTTTGCGGCGTAGTAGGCGGCTCGTGCGGCATCCTTGCGGGCCTGCTCCGCCTGACCGGCGTCGAGCTCCTCCTGCGAGATCGGGACGCTCTCGACGTGGTTCACGCCGTGGTACTTCTCGATGTAGGCGTCGAGCTCGGGGCCCGACTCCCACGAGGTGATCAGGCAGTAGCGCGGCTCGGTGCCGCGGTGCGTCGCCGCGTGCCACAGCCGCTGCGTGTCGATGATGAGCTGCGCGCCGGCGGGCAGCGCAATGCGCACCTCCCCCTCCGGATCGGTGCGGTTGTGGCGCAGCACGAAGAAGCTGTCGGTGTCGTCGGTCAGGTTGAAGAAGCCGCGGACGACCCAGCCCGTCCCGTCCGGGTTGAGGCGGTTGTTGTCGTCCTGGTGCAGGTTGTAGAGGCAGTCGCCGTACGGAGTCGGCTGCAGCTCGATCACGCGGCACCGCCCGACGTTCGCGCCCGGCTCCTGTGCGCGACGCGCGAGGTTCGGCGCCTTCTCGACCTGGGAAGGGATCCAGACGCCGTCCTTGTCCGTGCGCGGCGGCTTGTGGTTCCAGAAGCCGTTGCACTCGATCTCGCCGAAAGCGCTCGCGAGCGGCGCGAAGCGCGTGTCACCGGAGGACTTCCAGTCGTTGTACTCGATGTCGAGCCACTCCTTGGGGTCCAGCTCCTGGTTGTAGCGATCCAGGACGACGTAACCCGTCTCCTCGAGCGCGGCGGACGTGATGTAACCCATGACGAATCATGCCTTTCGGTCGGGGCCAGCGAAGTTTTTACAGGCCCAGGTAAGGTCAGCCTATTCCCGCGGGCTGCCGCACCCCTGGGAGGCGGGCCGGTAAAATCGGACCCGGCCGCGGCGCGCTCCGATGCCGGTGCCGCTGCGAAGGACGACCGCCATGACCCTCTCCCCTGCCGCCGCCACCAACGTCGACGCGACGGCGGTGGGCACCCTCGCGTGGCTCTCGTCCCGTGTCTCCGGCATCGTCGTCCCGGTCTACCAGCGTCAGTACCGCTGGGACATCGGCGGGTGCGATCAGCTGCTCTCCGACATCCGCGCGGTCGCGGACGCCGACGACGGCCGCACGCACTTCCTCGCCTCCATCCTGTCGACGCGCACGGAGGGATCTGACGACGAGCTCGTGCTGATCGACGGCCAGCAGCGCATCACGACGCTCATGCTGCTGGTCGCCGCGCTCCAGCACACCGTGCGCCCGAACGACCCCTCCCTGGCCGAGGAGATGGCGAGCGTGCTCGTCCGCCCCGACGATCCCCGCCGCACCAAGCTTCGGCCGCATCGTGCGTGGGCGGGAGTCTTCGAGGATGTCGTGCTCGACCGTGGCGCGGACGGCGCGCAGGGTTCGCGCTTCGCCGACAACTACGCCTTCTTCCGCAGCCAGATCCGGGCGGAGGAGGTGCCCCGCATCTGGCGGGGGCTGCAGCGCCTGGAACACGTGTCGATCACCCTCGGCCCGCACGCGGGGGCGCAGCAGATCTTCGAGAGCCTGAACGCCACGGGCGAGCCGCTGCGGGACCACGAGCTCATCCACAACTACGTCCTGATGGGGCTCAGCCATGCGCAGCAGCTCGACGTCGAGGAGTCGTTCTGGGTCCCGATCGAGCAGAACACGGGTGAGGCGATCGGCGAGTTCTGGCGCCACTACCTCGTCATGCGCACGGGCCGCGAGGTCACGGTATGGGGCGGTCGGGGGGTGTACGACGCCTTCCGGCGCGAGTTCCCGCGTCTGGAGGCGGACTCGCTGCACGACCAGGCCGCCCAGTGGCGGGACTTCTCCGAGATCTATCGTGTCCTCCGGCAGCCCGCCCACGCCGAGTCCGAGGCGATCGGGCGCCAGCTCGCGTACCTGAACACGTTCGGCCCACGGCTGCACTCGCTCGTGATGCGGCTGCTCTCCGAGCGCCGCCACGGGCTCCGCGACGAGGCGGCGCTGATCGAGGTGCTCGAGTACCTGCAGGCGCTCCTGCTGCGACGGACCCTCGTCGGCGTGCCGCTCGATCGCATCGTCGCACGGCTGTGCCGCGCCCACGCGGACGGCGGTGACGCGCTCGAGCGGGCGATCGCGCGCATCTCGCCCTCGGACGAGCGCGTGCGCGTCGCGGTCAAGTACGGCGCTCTCCCCCACCCGGCGTACGTGCTGGGCCGCCTCGCCGGGCTTCCGCGTGTCGCGGGTCTCGACGTCGAGCACGTCCTGCCCGTCGCTCCCGGGGACGACTGGACGGGCGACGGCCGCCGGGCCTGGCGAGACTATGGCGACGACGAGCAGAACAGCGCGCGCGCCCTGACGGAGACGCTCGGCAACCTCACCCTGCTCGAGGAGGCGCTCGCGGAGCGGGCGATGGATGCGTCCTTCCCTGCCAAACGCGGGCTCTACGGGACATCGCGGGTGTCGCTCAGCCAGGAGCTCGGCCGGGTCGAGAGCTGGGGAACGTCCGCGATCGCCGAGCGCACGGAGCGTCTCACGCGGCAGCTGGTCTCGCTGTGGGCCCGCCCACGCGTGACCGCGATCGACGACGACGGCCTCACGCCGATCCTGGATGCCGTGCCCCGTCGCGGCTGGCCCCACGGCTGGGAGCGCGAGTACGCGTACGTGGAGTATCGCGGGGAGCACTGGGAGGTCTACGACATCCGCCATCTCTTCCGGCGGGTGTTCCTCCGGCTGTGGTCGGATGCGCGTGCCGCGGTGCTCGAGGACAGCGCGCGCCGTGGCGGGCCGGTCTACGCCGGCCAGGCCTGGCACGGACAGTGGGAGACCCTCGACGAGACGCACTCGCTGTATCTCGGCTGGGACTCGAGCTACATGCTGAGCGCCGTGCAGGGTGTCCTCGAGGAGGCCGGCATCGCCGCCGAGGTGTTCCTGAAGTACTCCTACATCGGCGAGGCGATGCGCTGAGGTAACCTCGTCAGCAGTGACACGGGGTGCCCGGGAGGGCTGAGATCACACCCGTCGAACCTGATCTAGTTCGTACTAGCGAAGGGATGTCGCCATTGCGCACGTCATCGCCGTCTCTGTCCGCCGCCTTCTGGGCCGTGGAGGAGGTGAGAACGACAGCGCCGCTCGTGCAGTGCCTGACCAACGCGGTCACGGTGAACTTCGTGGCCAACACCCTGCTCGCGGTGGGCGCGTCACCGGCGATGGTGGACGTGCCGGGAGAGGCGGGCCCGATGGCGGGTGCCGCGTCCGCGGTGCTCATCAACCTCGGCACGCCCGGCGCGGAACAGCGTGAGGGCATGCTCGAGGCTGCCGAGGCCTGTGCCGACATGGGCCGCCCGTGGGTGCTCGACCCCGTCGCCGTCGGCGCTCTGCCGGTGCGGACCGACCTGGCCCACCGGCTCCTGACGCGGCGACCGACCGTGATCCGCGGAAACGCCTCCGAGATCCGAGCGCTGGCGGGAGCCGGGACGGGCGGGCGCGGGGTGGACGCGGCGGACGATGTGGCGGGTGCCGCGGACGCCGCCCTCGCGCTCGCCCGCACATCCGGCGGGGTCGTCGCGGTCTCCGGCCCCGTGGACCTCGTCACCGACGGCCGGCGCACCGTGCGGATCACGGGCGGCGACGTCCTGCTCACCCGCGTCACGGGCGGCGGCTGCGCGCTGGGCGGGGTCATCGCCGCCTACGTCGCGAGCCATGCAGACCCGTTCGAGGCCGTCGTGACCGCCTGTCTCGGCTACGGCATCGCGGCCGAGCGCGCCGCCCACGCGGCGGCCGGACCGGCCGGCTTCGCGGTCGCCTTCGTCGACGCGCTCGCGTCCCTCCGCTCCGCCGACCTGGTGGCCGAGGGGCGGATCGCGTGACCATCGACCTCTCGCTCTACCTCATCACCGACGAGCGCGCGGCGGCGTCGGCCGGACGCGGGGTGCTCGACACGGTCCGGCTCGCCGTCGCCGGCGGTGTCACCGCCGTGCAGGTGCGGGCGAAGGACGCGTCCGCTCGCGATCTCCTCGCGCTCGTGCACGCCGTCGCGTCCGCCGTGCCCGAGCGTGTCGCCGTGATCGTGAACGACCGTGTGGACGTCTTCCTCGCCGCGCGCGCGAACCGCGCCGCGGTGGCGGGTGTCCACGTCGGCCAGCGGGACATCCCGGTCGACCACGTGCGGCGTCTCGTGGGCCCGGACGCCGTGGTGGGGCTGACCGCGGCCACGCCGGAGGAGCTGCAGGATGCGGCGGCCTCCCCCGCGCGCGTCGACTACGTCGGAATCGGCACGGTCCGCGAGACGACCACCAAGCTCGACGCCCCGGCCCCGCTCGGGATCGAGGGCGTGATCCGCCGCGCCGCGACGTGTCCGCTGCCGGCCGTCGCGATCGGCGGCATCGTCGCGAGCGATGTGGCCGTGCTCCGCGCCGGGGGCCTCGCGGGAGTCGCCGTCGCCTCGGCGGTCGGAGCGGCCCCGGATCCGACCGCGGCCGCACGGCTCTTCGTCGGAGATCCCGCGTGAACCGGGGCACGCCGCCGGCCGCGCCGCGCATTCTCAGCATCGCCGGCACCGACCCGACGGGAGGCGCCGGCATCCACGCCGATCTCAAGAGCATCGCGGCGAACGGCGGCTACGGGATGGCGGTCGTGACCGCTCTCGTCGCGCAGAACACGCGCGGCGTGCGCAGCATCCACGTGCCGCCCGTCGGCTTCCTCGCGGAGCAGCTGCGTGCGGTGAGCGACGACGTCGAGATCGACGCCGTCAAGATCGGCATGCTGTTCGACCGGGAGATCGTCGACACCGTCCGGGACTGGCTGGAGACGGTGCGACCGCCCATCGTCGTGCTGGACCCGGTCATGGTGGCCACCAGCGGCGACCGGCTGCTCGGTGAGGCGGCCGAGTCGGCGCTGCGCGACATCCTTCCGCTCGTCGACCTCGTCACGCCCAACCGCCCGGAGCTGGCGGCGCTGCTCGACGAAGCGGAGGCGGAGACCTGGGAGCAGGCGCTCGCACAGGCGCGCCTGCTCGCCGAGGGACACGGCGTGTCGGTGCTCGCCAAGGGCGGGCACTTCAACACCGCCGCTGCCTGCGACGCCCTTGTGGATGCCGCGACCGGCAGTGTCACCGAGTACCCGTCGCACCGCGTGCGCACACGCCACACACACGGCACCGGCTGCTCGCTCTCGTCGGCGGTCGCGACGCTCCGCGCACGTCGCGGGTCATGGGGCCCGGCGATCGCGGAGGCGAAGCGGTGGCTGACCGAGAGTCTGGAGGCCGCCGACGGGCTCCGCGTGGGTGCGGGCAACGGACCCGTCTCGCACTTCGCCGGGCTCTGGGACCGCGCCGGCGACCCCGTCGCGCCGGAGCACGTCGCCGCCGCGTGGTGGGAGGGCATCCGCGGGATCCGCGACGCGACCGACGACCTCCCCTTCCTGCGAGGCCTCGCCGACGGAACGCTCGGGGCAGCGGCGTTCCGCTGGTACCTCGCGCAGGATGCCCTGTACCTTCGCGACTACGCACGGGTGCTCGCGCACGCGAGCGCGCTCGCCCCGACATCCGAGGAGCAGACCTTCTGGTCCTCGAGCGCAGCCGGTGCGATCGCGGCCGAGCTCGAGCTGCACAGCCGCTGGCTCTCGACCGATGGGCTGTTCGACGCGGCGCCGAGTCCGACCACGACCGCGTACATCGATCATCTGCTGGCCCTCGCGGCGCGGGGCGACTACGGCGCGCTCGTCGCCGGCGTCCTCCCCTGCTTCTGGATGTATGTCGACATCGGCGAGCGGCTGCTGCCCGCGGCGACGCCGGAGAACCCGTACACCGCATGGATCGAGACCTATGCGGATCCTGCGTTCCGCGCCGCGACCGACCGCGCCATCGACATCGTCTTCCGTCATGCCGCGGGAGCATCGGTCGCTGCGCGCGGTCGGATGCGCGACGCGTTCGTTGTGTCGGCGCAGCACGAGAGGGCGTTCTTCGCCGCGCCGCTCGCGCTCAGCTCACCCGAGCGAGCACCGCGTCGAGCTCCGTGACGAAACGATCCGCGTCGGCGCGCGTGAACGGCAGCGGCGGGCGCAGCTTGAGCACGTTCCCCTGTGGTCCGCAGACCGAGGTCAGCACGCGCCGCGCGCGGAGCCCGTTCACCGTCCGCGTCGCCAGCGGACCGTCCGGACGCTTGCGCGCCCGATCGGCCACGAGCTCGAGGCCGGTGAACGCGCCATCGCCCCGCACGTCGCCGATGGCCTCGTGCCGGGTCGCGAGCGTGCGCAGCTGCGAGCGGAAGTAGGCGCCGACATCGGCAGCGTGCTGCTGCAGCCCTTCGTCGCGGATGACGTCGAGCACGGCCTGCGCCGCCGCGATCGCGACGTCGTTGCCACCGAACGTGTTGAAGTACGGCACCTCGCGCGCGAAGACGTCGAGCACCTCGGCCGTTCCGGCCACGGCGGCCACCGGGTACCCGTTGCCCATCGGCTTGCCCATCGTGACGAGATCGGGGGTCAGGCCATGACGCGCGAAACCCCAGAACGCCGAGCCGGTCCGCCCGAACCCGGGCTGGACCTCGTCGGCGATGAACACGCCGCCCGCCGCCCGCACCGCGTCCACCGCGGGTGCGAGGAAACCGGGCGGGTCGGAGTAGACGCCGTCCGAGGAGAAGATCGTGTCGACCAGGAGCGCCGCGGGCCTGATGTCCGCCGCCGACATCTCCGACAGAGCCACCCGCACCGCCGCCGCGAACGTGGCGCCGGGGTCCTCGTCGGCCCGGTAGGTGTCGGGGGCGGGCACGGTCCACACCGCGGGCCCGATCTGCGACCCGGAGCCGAGCGCGGGCGAGAGCCCGGAGACGAGGTCGGTGTTCCCGTGGTAGGCCTCCTCGGTGATGATCACACCGGTCCCTCCGGTGGCCGCACGCGCCATCCGCACCGCCAGGTCGTTGGCCTCCGAACCGCTGCACGTCAGCATGAGGCGCGCGATCGCGGCGGGCATCGTGCCGAGGAGGTCCTCCGCGTAGTCGACGATCGGCCTCGACAGATAACGGGTGTGCGTGCTGAGGCGCGCCGCCTGCTGTGCGATCGCCTCCGCGACACGGGGATGAGCGTGTCCGACGCTCGCGACGTTGTTGTAGACGTCCAGGTACTCCACGCCTTCGACGTCGTAGAGGTGGGCGCCGGAGCCGCGCACGGGCCGCACCGGGTCCTCGTAGAAGAGCCGATAGGCGGGGCCGAGGAGCCGACGGCGCCGCGCGATCAGGCTGCCGGCTTCCGTCGTCTCGTCCGGATCCGCCTCGTACGCGTTCGCGTCGAGGATCGTGGAGCGCACCGCGGTCACGGGATCAGCGCTCCTTCGCCTCGTCCAGGATCACGCGGCCGAGCCGCGCGAATCGCTGAGGCGACACCTTCTTCAGCACGAGGGCCCACACCACCCCCAGGAGCGCGACACCGCCGACGATGTAGGGGATGGCGGCGAACACCGGGCTTCCCGCCGCGGTTCCCGCGGCGAACTCCGCGTTGGCGACCAGGAGGAACACGACGTAGATCATTCCGACGGCGCCGAGAGCGGGCGCGACGAGTGTCCTGAACCAGTGCTTGGTCTCCGGGTGCGCACCGCGCACGTGGAAGTACCCGATCACCGCGATCGCGGCGACCGCCTGCACGATCATGATGGCGCTCGTGCCGAGGATGGCCATGAGGCCGTAGAGCGCGCCGTAGGGATCCTGCCCCGTCACGAAGAAGGCGACGACGATGAGGGTCGCGACGATGCTCTGCACGAAGCCCGCGACGTGCGGCGAGCCGTGCACGCTGTGCGTGCGGCCGAGTGTGCGCGCCAGCCCCGGGAGGATGTCCTCACGTCCGAGCGCGTAGAGGTATCGCGACGCGCTGTTGTGGAACGCCATGCCGCAGGCGAACGAGCCGGTCGCCAGGAGGATCTGGAACATGATCACGGCCCACTGGCCGAGGTTCTCACCGACCGGCCGGAAGAAGATGTCGCTCGAGGTCGCGCTGTCCTGCGCCAGGGCGATCGCCGTCTGGGGCCCCACTCCCACGATCGCCAGCCAGGAGACGAGGACGTAGAAGATGCCGATGCCCACGACCGACCCGATCACCGCGATCGGGATGATCTTCTTCGGGTTGCGGGACTCCTCGCCGTACATGGCGCTCGACTCGAACCCCACCCAGGACCAGAACGCGAAGAAGAGACCGATGCCGGCGGACCCGGCGACCGCGATGGCGGAGCCGCCGTCGGGGGCGGGCACGGAGCCGGAGAGATCGACGAACGCGTTGAGCGGGTTCAGCGACGCCCACGACCACCCCTCTGGGCCTCCGCCGCGCACCAGCACCGACACGGCCATGGCTGCGAGCATGAGGACCTCCGTGACGAGGAACACGCCCAGGATCTTCGCAGCGACGTTGACGTCGAAGTAGGTGAGGGTCGCGTTCGCGACCAGCATGATCACTGCGAAGACGATCCACGGGACGCTCGCACCCGTGAGCGACTGCACCAGGTTGCTGCAGAAGAACGCGAAGATGCCGACGAGGGATGCTTCGAAGACCATGTAGGCGAGCGTCGTGAGCATGCCGGCGCTGAGCCCGATGACGCGGCCGAGACCGTGCGAGATGTACCCGTAGAACGCGCCGGTCGCCGTGATGTGCTTGGACATCGCGGCGTAGCCGATGGCGAAGAGAGTGAGCACGACGGTGGCGACCATGTAGCCGGCGGGTGCGGCCGCGCCGTTGCCGAAGCCGACCGCGATCGGCACATTGCCGACCATCGCCGTGATGGGGGCGGCCGTGGCGACCGACATGAACAGAACGCCGACCAGACCGATCGCGTTCGGGCGGAGCCGGTGGACGCCGTCGGCGGGGCGTTCTGCGCTCGTCGATGGAGCAGCACTCGTTTCGGTCACTTCTTCTCCGATCATTTGGTCTGGTATCTCAGGTGCGGCCAGTGTGAAGGCATCTGACGACGGTGTCAAGTCGGTCTGATGCTCCGAGATCGGCCTGATTTCAGGCATGTTTCCGAGAGTCTGCACCACGTTACGGCTGGATGAAATCCGGCCTGTTTGGTCTGCTCTAGCATCTCTGAATGGTCCGTGGTGAGCTAGATCTGATGAGGTGATCGGTTCAGAGGACGAGTACACGCGATTCGCTCGCGCAGCTCTCGATCGTTACGGATTCGGCGCGCACGCGCAGCTCACGCTGCTCAGCCTCAGCGAGAACGGCACCTTCCTGGCGCGCGACCAGGACGGCGCCGCGATCCTGCGGGTGCATCGTCCGGGATACCACGACCGGCGGGCCATCGAGTCGGAGCTCACCTGGATGGAGCGGGTGCGGGAGGACTGCGGCATCGCGACGCCGCATCTGGTGCCGGCCGCCGACGGCTCCCGCGTCGTCACGGTCGTTCTGGACGACCAGGTCCGCCACGTCGACGCCGTCACCGTGGTGGCGGGACGCACGGGCGAGGAGGCGGTGGGCGGGGTCCCGCTCGCCGAGCTCGGCCGGATCAGCGCACATCTGCATCGGCACGCGGAGAGCTGGCGTCCACCGGAGGGCTTCACACGATTCCGCTGGGACTTCGCACACTGTCTCGGCGACGCGCCGCGCTGGGGACGGTGGCAGGACGCGCCCGGCATCCGTGGTCGCGACCACGGGATCCTGGCCACAGCGGTCGACACACTCCGCGCGGCGCTCGAGGAGTACGGCACGTCGCCGGCGAGGTTCGGGCTCGTGCATGCCGATCTGCGGATGTCGAACGTGATGGTCGGAACCTCCGGCGAGATCACCGTGATCGACTTCGACGATTGCGGCTACGGCTGGCTGCTCTCCGATCTCTCGTCGATCGTCTCCTGGCGCGAGCACGAACACGACGAGGCCCATGCCGCTATCACGCAATGGCTGCGCGGCTACCTGCCTCACCGCGAGCTCACGGACGAGGACCTGGCGATGATCCCCGCCTTCGTGATGATGCGTCGGCTCATGCTCACGGCGTGGCTCGGAACGCATCCGGATTCCCCTCCCGCGCGCCGTCTCGGCGGCTCCTACGCCCGCGGGACGGTCGACCTGGCGGATCGCTACCTCCGTGATCGGAGATGGCTCCGCTATACCCTGTCGGACCTCCGGTCCGCCGTCACCACCTGAACCAGAAGGAAGTCCCGCATGTTCGATCTCACCGGCCGCCGAGTCCTCGTCACGGGAGGCTCCAAGGGCATCGGTCACGGCATCGCCGCCGCGTTCGCCGAGGCGGGCGCCTCCGTCGCGATCGCCGCTCGTGACACGTCGGCGCTGCAGGATGCGGTCGGCCGGCTCGATGCGCTCGGTCCCGGACGGGTCACCGCCCACGTCGCCGACATCACGAGCCGCGAGGACACCCATCGGATGGTGGCGGAGGCCGTCGCAGCGCTGGACGGACTCGACGTGCTGTGCGCGAACGCGGGCATCTTCCCCGAGCGCTCGCTGATCGAGATGGTCGAGGAGGACCTCGACGGCGTCCTCGCGGTGAACGTCGCCGGCACGATCTGGGCGGTTCAGGCGGCGATCCCCGCCCTCACCGCGTCCGGCCGGGGACGCGTCATCCTCACCTCGTCGATCACCGGACCGACGACCGGGTACCCCGGGTGGTCCCACTACGGCGCGACCAAGGCGGCGCAGCTCGGGTTCATGCGCAGCGCGGCCCTCGAGCTGGCGCCTCGGCGCATCACGGTCAACGCGGTGCTGCCCGGCAACATCCTCACCGAAGGCCTGAGGGACATGGGCGAGGAGTACCTCGCGACGATGTCGCGGACGATCCCCCTCGGCGAGCTCGGCACCCCGGCGGACATCGGGGCGGCGGCCGCGTTCCTCGCCACCGACGAAGCGCGCTACATCACCGGACAGCCGATCGTCGTGGACGGCGGACAGACGCTTCCGGAGAGCCCGGAGGCCGTGCTCCCCGTGACACCGTGAGCCGTCTCGCGGCCGGTGGCCCCGACTACAGTGAAAGGATGGTTTCGGCGGAGAGCGAAGGCGGCCCCGTCGCCGAGGACGTGCGCCGCCGGATCATCCGGCTGATCGCGGCGGGTGCGCTCGCGCCGGGAGCACGGCTGGGCACGGAACGCGAGATGAGCGAGCGGTTCGGCGTGTCCCGCGTCACAATCCGCAGTGCGATCCTCCCCCTGAGCAGAGCGGGCATCCTCGAGCGCCGCACGGGGCGCGCAGGGGGCACCTTCGTGCGCTCCGGTCTTCTGCCCCGCGAGGCGGCCGAGCAGCTCGGGCTCCCCCGGCGTCTTGCCGCGACGGGCCACACCACCGTGACGACCGTGCTCGCGACGCGGAGAGCCGCAGCCACCGAGATCGAGGCGGTCGCGCTGGGGATCGAAGCCGGCACTGAGCTGGCGATCATCGAGCGCCTGCGTGAGGCCGACGGCGTGCCGCTGTCGATCGACAAGGCGCACTTCCCGCTCACGCTCGCGCCCGACCTGCTGGATCAGCCCCTCGGTGGATCCCTCTACGAGATGCTCCATGAGCGCTACGGCATCGACCCGCACCACGTCGACGAGGAGATCAGCGTCGTGTCGGCGAGCCGCCGTGAGGCGCGACTGCTCGGCGTCGCCGAGCGGTCGCCCCTCCTCCAGCTCGTGCGTGTGGCGCGCGATGCGGCCGGCCGCGCCTTCGAGTACTCCGAGGATCTCTTCCGCGCCGACCGCGTCCGGCTCGTCGCACGTCGAGCCGGCCATATCGCCCGCGATGCGGCGCGAGCCGACGACGGGATCATCGAGCTCTCCGTCAGCGTCTGATGGCGTGCCTGGAATACCGCTCCCGCCGCACACGGTTGTCTCCGTCATGACGGTCGACTCCTCCGCGCTGGACAGGGTGCTCGCCGAGATCGACGTGCGCTCCGGTGACACGCGACGCTCGTCGCTCGGACCGGGTGGGCTGCTCGCCCTCGCGCCGGCGATGACGACGCTCGGATACGTCGTCTCCGGCGAGATCACGACGGACGCCGACGCGGATGACGCGTGCACGCTCGACACGCGCACCGGTGTCTCGGCTCCCGTGCGCGGGCCGCGCACGCTGCTGATGGGCGATGCGTTCCTCTACACGGATGCCGCAGCATCCGTGCTCTCGTCCGCCTCCGGCGCGACGGTCGTGACCGCCGAGCTCGATATGGTCTGGCCGGCGACGGCCCGCGCACTGCCGCGATTCGTCCTCGTGCACGAGTTCTCTGAGCGAGAGCCCGCCGCGGCGGGACTCGCCGCGCATCTCGGTCCCGGCCGGATGGACAGCGCGCGATCGGGCGATCCCGTGATCTGCCGGGCGATGATGGCGACGGTCGTGCTGTCGGTCATCCGGGCCTGGGCGGCCGCGTGCGCTCCCGCCCAGTGGCCTGCCCTGAGCGTCGACCCCTTCCTCGAGCGCATCGTGCGGGCCGTCGCGGAGGAGCCCGGGCGCGAGTGGACCCTCGAGTCCCTCGCGAGCCTCGGGGCGATGTCCCGCACCGTCCTCGCCGAGCGCTTCCGCGCCGCGTTCGGCACGTCGCCGGCGAGCTTCGTGACGGAGACGCGGATGCGACGAGCCATGGAGATGCTCGAGGCAGGCGCCTCCGTCACGGAGACCTCACGGGCGCTGGGCTACGGCTCCGACGAGGGATTCAGCCGCGCGTTCCGGCGCCACACGGGGATGCCACCGTCGCAGTGGCGTCGACGGACGGTTCTCGCCCGCTGACGACTCAGTGCCGTCGACCGTGTCCGCGGTTCGCCGCGCCGAACAGCGCGGCGCCGGCCAGCAGGAGCACGATGGCGAGAACGTCGTTGAGCGCGACGCCCCAGGTGTCGACGACGATTCCGCCGAGTCCTGCGGCGAGGACGATCCCGAGCTGGAAGCCGACCACCACCAGGCTGCCGCCGGCCTCCAGACGATCCGGCATGCGATGCCCGACCCAGGCGTTCGTGATGATGAGCCACGAGGAGAAGAAGAACCCCCAGACCGTCACGGCGACGCCGACGGCGATCACGGAGGCCGGAGCCAGCAGAAGGACGGCGATGGACGCGCCGATCACCAACGGGGCGACCACGCCGAACAGCACGAAGGTGCGATCGATCACGGCGCCGATGACGAAGTTGCCGATCAGTCCGCCGACGCCGAAGAGCGCGAGGAGGAGGACGACCGTGCCGGCGTCGATGTCCGGCAGACGCTCCAGCGAGACCCGGACGTACGTGTAGGCGAGGAAGTGCCCGAGGACGGCCAGCACATGTCCGGCGAGACCGAGCGCGACGCCCGGCCTACGCAGGGTGTCCACCAGGGGTCGCAGCCCCGAGCTGGATGCCGCGGGCACGGGCGGAAGGAGCAGTCCGAGCGGGACGACGAGCACGGCGGACGCGATCCCGATGATGAGGAACGCGGCGCGCCAGTCGAGCGCCTCGCTCAAGAGCACGCCGAGCGGGACGCCGGCGACGGTGGCGAGCGACAGCCCTGCGGTGGTGAACATGGCGGCGCGGCCGACACGCTCGGTGCCCACCATGGCAGCGACGACCGTGATCGACATGGCCCAGAACGCGCTGATCGCCGCACCGAGCAGGACACGTGCGAGAAGGATCAGGACCAGGTTGGGAGCGACCGCGACCAGGATGTTCGAGACGGCGGCCGCGGCGGCCGTCGCCATGAGGAGCGTCCGTCGATCCAATCGAGGGAACAGGACGCCGACGGTGAGGGCGACCACCAGCCCCACGATGGCGGTGACCGTGACGGTCTGTCCGGCCTGGCCGGGACTGATGCCGAGGCCGGCCGCCATCTCCGTCAGGATGCCGTTGGGGAGGAACTCCGCCGTCACGAGCAGGAAGCTCAGGCACATCATGACGAGGAGGGCGCCGTAGGGCAGGCGCGCGGACGAAGCGGTACCCGTGACGGGAACGGAAGCGGTCGAGGTCATTGCTCCACTCTGACGTGCCCGCTCGCCGGCCGCCCAACCGCGCGTCCGCGGCATCCGACCGTTCGTCCGGCCGGGCGAGGTCGGCTCGGCCCGTCGGTCCTGCGTGGCGTCGTCCGCCACCGCGCTCCTGTCGCGCGGAGCCAGCCTCAGTCCCCGAGCGTGCGCAGTCCGTCGAACGCGCCGGCGCCGAGCAGGACGCCCGCTATGCCGACGATCCAGAGGGTCGTGCTGCGCGAATGGCGCGTGAGCCACGCCTCGCCGCGCCGCAACGGCGCCTCGATCGCGTCCCCGGCGGCGAGGCGTGCGATGGTCAGCGCAACCGCGGGTGCGATCATCACCGCGCAGTAGGCGACCAGCGTCCCGATCGCGGCGGCCGGGGTCGTGACGTGCGCGGCGATGATTCCCGTGGCGACGAGGTAGGGCAGCATGGAGGCGATCTCGACGCCGACGGCGAGCAGGGCGAGCAGCACGATGGCCGCGAGTGCGGCGCGATGGGGCGTGCCGTCGTCCCCGCGCCCCATCGCCCGGTCCCGCCACCGGACGAGCCGGCCCGCCCGTCGCGGCCGTGCGGCGGCGCGCGCACGCGCCGCCTTCGTGTCGAGGGCGCAGCTCACGATCACCAGAGCGGCACCGAGAAGGAGTTGCGCGACCAGCACGGGTGGCGAGCTCAGCAGCGCGGTCCCGCGCTCGAAGATCACCCGACCGCCCAGGACGAGCGCCGCGCCGACGGCGACGTAGGCGGCCATGACGGTTGCGAGATAGAGCGCGATCCGCGCGACGCGCGGGCGACCGGGGGTCGTGAGGAACCACAGCGGGATGACCATCGTTCCGATGCTCATCGAGTCGGTCAGCGCCAGCACCGCGAGGGTGCCGACGCTCTCGATCGGGATGTCGGACACCGGCGGGATCTCCTCTCACTGGTACAGTCGTACCAGAAGGTAAAATTAGCACAGTCGTACTAGGAGTCTCCGTTGCCTCTCTCTTCGCGCACGGAGCGACGGCAGCACCTCGCCGAAGCGACCTGGCGCGTCATCCTCGACCGTGGGATCGGCGCCGTCTCCGTGCGGTCGGTCGCGGCCGAGGCGGGCGTCGCGGTCGGATCGCTGCGGAATCTCTTCCCCACTCAGGCGGAGCTGCTCGAGTTCTCGGCGGAGCACATGATCCGGCAGGCGAGCGCCCGCGTGACCGCGATCGCCCCGGATCCGGATCCGCTCACGTATGCCGTTGCCGCCATCCGCGAGCTCATCCCCGTGTCCGCCCAGACCCGGCGCGAGTTCGAGGTCAACATCGCGCTGATCGCAGAGACTCCCGCGCATCCACGGCTCGCGGCCATCCGCGACGAGGCGCACGACCGGCTCCTGGAGTTCTTCGTCCGCCTCGTCGCGATGCTCAGCGGCGGCGAGCCGCAGCGTCCCGAGACAGCGCGTGCGGCGCGGCGGCTCCTCGCCCTGGCCGACGGCCTCGGGCTCCATCTGCTGCACCGCCCGTCGGAGGAGAGTGCGGAGTGGGCGGTCGACATCCTGCGCGAGGAGCTGGCGTCGATCCAGGGCGACGCCGGCCGCACGGCGGGGTGAGGTCGACGCGACACCTCACCCGCCTACCGGTCGCCGCTCGGCGGGGCCGTATCGGCGGTCCCCGGCTCTCCCCCGGCTTCCGGCTCTTCCTTCCCGTAGCGGTGTGCCGCCGCGATCATGGAGTTCGTGGTGGCGATGAGCGGCACCGCCAGGAAGGCGCCGGCGATGCCGGCCAGCGTCGTGCCGGTGGTGACGCCGAGGACGATCCCGAGCGGGTGCACCTTGACGGCCGACCCCGTCAGCAGCGGGTGGAGCACGTGACTCTCGAGCTGCTGCACCAGGATGACGATGCCGAGCATGATGACCGCATGCACCCACCCGTTGAACACGAGAGCGATCGCGACCGCGACGACGCCGCCGACGATCGCCCCGACGACGGGCACGAAAGCACCGAAGAACACGATGATCGCGATCGGAACGGCGAGCGGAACGCCGAGGATCGCCGCGCCGACACCGATGCCGACGGCATCGGTGGCCGCGACGACGAGCTGGATGCGGATGAAGCTCGTGAGCGTTCGCCACCCCGCCTCTCCCGCCGCCAGGATGCGCGGACGCGCGCGGCGCGGGAACAGCCGCGTCACCCACTGCCAGATCCGCCCGCCGTCGATGAGCATGAACAGCGTGACGAAGATCACGATGAACACGCCCTCCAGTCCGTGGACGGCGCCCGAACCGACGCGGAGCGCCCCGCTCCCGACATCCGACGCGTGCTGCTGGGCGAAGCGGGTGATGTCGTTCACCCAGCCCGTGAGCATCTCGGGTGTGATCCCGAAGGGCTGCGTCGCCAGGAACCCGCGGGCCGACTCGACCGCCTGCTCGACCTGGGTCGTGAGGGCCGGCAACTGGCTGCGCAGCTGCTCGGCGAACAGGAGGGAGAGTCCTGTGATGACCGCGAAGACGGCCACCCACGCGCTGACGATAGCGACCCACTTCGGCCAGCCGTGGCGCTGCAGGAATCCCGACAGCGGCACGAGCAGGGCGGAGAGGATCAGGCCGATGAAGAACGGGATGACGATCTCGGACAACCGGACCGCGAGCAGAAGTACGAGCCCGAGCACCGCCGCGATCACCAGGACCCGCCACGCGAACCCGGCGCCTATTCGCAGGCCGGCGGGGATCGGGTCGTCTGCCGAGGGGTCGGGATCGGGGTGGTGAACGCTCGTCATGAGCGAAGTAAACACCGTGCGCCCATGAACGCCTGCGCACCACGCGACCTCTTGACACGGGCGGTCTGCGGTGGTCGTGTGCGCGCGAGAACCCGGCTTCCTGCCCGCGAGGTCGCACCCGCCGCTACGTGATCGCGCCGGTCACAGATGATCTGGGCGTTGTCCTGGGCAGGTGGTGGGCACCGACCCTGCCGACACGGCGTCGGACCAGGCGAAGAGGTCGTCGATCATGGCCGCGCCCGGCGCGACGACGCCCATGTGTCCGAGCCCGTCGTACTCATGAGTCACGACGGGACGGCCTGCGGCGCACGCCCGCGCAGTCGTCTGCCGTTGCATCGTGACCGGGACGACCTCGTCGGCGCTCCCTTGCCCCAGGAACAGCGGTGCGGGGACGATCCCGGTCGCGATGTTCTCGGTCAACCGATCGTGGACGGGCCCGGCGTCCAGATCGAAGTCGTACAGGGCGTCGGCGCGTCCGATGCCGAATCCGACGAGCAACGTCACGACCGTGCCCGGGTCGAGAAGGCAGCGGCTCGCGCCAGCGCGCACAAAGGTGGATCCCGCTGGATGCGTGAACCCGGTCACCGTGAGATCGGGGTACTCGTCCGCGTAGGGCACGAGGACGTATGCGCTGATCGTCGTCGCGATCGGGCGAGAGGCGGAAGTCGTGACCCGCCGGGCGAGCTCGAGCGGGTCGCTCGCGGACGAGAGCGCCGCGACATCCACGATCTCGAGCTCCGGCGCGTACTGCTGCGCGATCTGCGCCGCCCACAGCGTGGCGTGTCCGCCCTGCGAATGACCCCAGAGGTGTGTGCGGACCGAGGCGTGCGCCTCCGGGAGCTGACGCAGCGCACGCACGCCGTCGAGCGTGGAACGGCCCTCGCCCTCGCCGATCAGGTACGGATAGCGTCCCGCCGTCCCCATCCCCGGGTAGTCGGTGGCCACGACGGCCCAGCCGCGCGCGATCATCCGGGATATGCCTGGAACGGAATACTCGGACAGCGCGCTCGAGCCGAGGCTCGGGGCGCACGGCTGAGCCACGCCGGTCGTTCCGTGCTGCCAGGCGATGACGGGGCGCCCTTCCGCCGGCGGATCCGCGGCGGGAAACGCCACGACAGCGCTCGCGATCGCGGCGGATCCGTCCGTGCGCGAGGTGCTGTACAGGATGCGGAGCGCCTGAGCGCCGCTTGGCGCCTCTCCGTCGTACGGCTCGGCGCGGAGCAGCTCACCCGGCGACGCAGGAACGTCGTCGCTCCATGCATAGAAGTCGGGGACGGAAGCGACCCTGCCGAACGCCCATCCCGACCCGACGGCCGCGATGACGGCGAGCGAGGCGATGAGCACGGCCGCAGTGACACGGAGCCCGCGGCGCGCACCCGCCCGCAGGGGTTCTCGCGGCGTGCGTCGCGGCCGGACGGCGCGCGAGAGCAGGACGAGCCCCGTCACGCCTGCGGCGCCCACCAGCCCCCAGGACAGAAGCAGCAGCGCGACGTCTGGCCAGAGCAGGACGAGCACGGCAGCCACCAGCGCGGCGGCGCCGCGCACCGCGTGGGCGATGCGGTCGACCGCCGCTCCCGCGCGAGAGGCCCCGTCCGTCGCCCGGCGTCGCACCGCACGTGCAAGAAGCCTCGCGGCGACCCCGACCAGACCGACGGCCAGCAGAGCCGGGTAGGCGCGGATCACCGCGGGGGTGAAGACGACGGCCGCCACGGCGCCCATGCAGGCCGATACCGCCAGCATCCACGCGCGCGGCCGGGCACGGTTGGACGCGACGTGGGCGCACGCCCAGAGCGCGGTCGCCGCGCAGAGCACCCAGAGCACCGCCACCAGAGTCGTCAGCGGGCGTGGGGCGCACAGCACCGCGGCGAGACACAGTATGGCGCCGAGCGCACCGCTCAGACCCCGGTGGGGCATGCCGAGCAGTCTGCGCACACCCTCAGCCTACGGACGTTCCGTCGCTTAGCCGTGGACGCCGAGACGCGCCGTACGTCCGTCGTCGGTCATCGCCACGCTCGGACGCGGTGGACGGTGGCCGTCTTCGGATACTCGCCGCCGCGAGGCCCGATCTCGAAGAGATCGATCATGAGGAAGAGTGGATAGTCGGGAGCCTGCGGGATACGCCGGAGCTCGCGTCCCTCGCATCCGATCAGCGTCTCGCCCTCGCCCCCAGATCACCGTCCACGTGTGCGGCGAGGAGGCGTCCACCGGGATCTCGACCTCGAGCATGTCGGTGGTGAGACGCGGGTCATGGTGCGCCTTCACCCCTGTCCGGGCCATGGTCGTCTGCCCGATTGCGCCGGCATCGATCTCGCAGAGGCAGATCTCGCCTGACTCCGTAGGCGAGCGGTCTTCGGTCCCGACGAGCCAGACTGCGACCATGCAACCGGCGCCACGGCTGGCCGAGAGCGTGACGTCCGCTCTCACGGATCGCCACAGCGTGTACACGGTGGCGATCCGGCCACGAGCACACGGTTCTTCTACGAGCTCCGCACGACCAGGGCCCGAAGGCGATCGCGGAGCGCCTCATCGCAGACATAGACATAGGTGCCTCTGATGCCCCGCGTGAGGAGCACCGCATAGATGTTCTTGACGTACCGTTCGATCTCGTGGTCCGTGTAGACGATGCCGCGCCGGCGATTGTTCTCGATCCCCTTCTTGTCGTGATACTGGGTTCGGTCGAACCGGATCTCACCGGTCGCTCCGTCGAGGCGCAGATCGCGTCCGATGATGACCCCCGCATAGTTGAGGTCGTAGCCCTGGACAGTGTGGATCGATCCGATCTCGTCCAGCGCGTGCGGTGACGTGATCCAGTCCTTGTCAGCCGAGTTCCACCGCCAGCGATACCCGTCGATCTCGATGTCGTAGGGACGCTCGGCGAGGGGAATGCGCTTCATCCCCTTCTTCTTCGGATCCGACTTCCAGCTCCACGCGTATCCCGCCGTCAGACGGGAAAGCCCGTACTCGCGGTCACGCTGCCGAATGAGTGCGTCCAACGTCCCGATGTCGTCGATCAGGCGCAGGTCGTATTCACCGAGGTCGGGAAGCGCAGGGCTGCCTCCAGCCAGCACGGCCTTGATGAAGCCGATGTAGTCGGCCCCGGCCTTGACTCGCATCTGCGTCTTCAACGGGAAGAAGAGATGGCTCGCCTTCGCCTCACCGACCACCTCGCCCACCACTTCGGGCGGAAGGTCCGCGGGGCGCACGGTCTGCTCCGCATCCAGAAGCAGGATGTTGTGGGAGCTTCGGGCACGGATCCAGTCGAGCTGCGTGAACTCAAGCGAATCTGTGCCGAACAGCCGCTCATTGATCTGCCGGAATGCGTGGTTGAGTGAACCCGAGGACTGGTTCGCACGATGATTCAGCCGGTGCGCCTCGTCCACCACAAGGACGTCGTACGGCTCCTCCGCTCGTCCGACGTCGTAGGCGGTCAGAACCATGGTGCGGTCGAGTCCCGGCGCTCGGTCGAAGACCTTCGCGATGGAGGTGCGAAGCGACTGCTGCGGCACGACCATGCCGACGCGCATGCCTCGAAGCATCTCGGGATAGCCCCGCGCGAAGAAGTCCGAGATCGCGTTCCCCTGCTCCGCTTCGTCCACACCACGCGCGGTCGCGATGTCACGCAACGTCTTTATGAGTGAGATGCCTACGACGGTCTTTCCGGTACCGGGGCTACCCGCGACGACCATCGTGCTCCGTCGTCTCGTCTCGATGTCGTCGAAGAGTGCCTTGAGAATCTCCAGGATCGCCCGTTCCTGATCCGGCACGAGCGACTTGAACGGCGAGAGCTTGAAGAAATCGCTGTTCTCGATGTCTCGCAGAGAGTGTTGGAAGAGACCCCGTCGTCGCAGGTCCTCGAAGATCTCTCGGAACCGTGGCTGAAACGTCTCGCGGCCTGCATACTCCTCGTTCCGGTGACCATCGTTCGCATTGATGACGGTGTAGACGCCATCGGAGTAGAACCACTGGATGAGCAGCGACTCCAGGTCGTAGCACGCAGAGCGGTGGAAGGTGTCGTCGAGAAGGATCCTCGCGACCTCGAGAGTGCCGCTTCTTGGGGTCGCGTCGATGCTGCGCCATCCGAAGGAGCGCGTTCCCTGTCTCCCCCACGTAGACGTCTCGTCGATCGCTGATCGCGTAGACCGCGGGCCAGTTGCTCAGCTTCCCGGTGGGATCCGGATAGTCGCGGATCCCCGACGCGTCGAAGGGGACCTCCTCGATCTCAAAGCCGGTCATACTTCGTGCTTCTGCCGCGCGACGTCTCGGTCGGGTACTTCGCGCGCGTGATCTCGAGCTTCTCGAGGATGATCGTCTCCGGGTCGATGCCGAGAAGATCCGCCAGTTCGTAGCAATAGGTCAGGACGTCCGCGAGCTCGAGCCGCACGCGGTCCGGATCGAACTCGGGCGACCACTGGAACTCTTCCAGCAGCTCACCGGCCTCGATCGCGATCGACTTCGCGAGGTTCTCCGCGGAGTGGAACTGTGCCCAGTCGCGCTCTTCGATGAAGGCGCGCAGCGCGCTCATCGCGCTCTCATCAGCCATGGGCTCAGCCTAGCCAGATCATGCGTCCGGCCCGCAGCGAGGTCAGGGAGTGACCATGACCTTCAGCGCCGTGCGATCGTTCATCGCCGCGTATCCGGCGGGAACCTCGTCGAGCGAGACCGTGCGGTCGAACACCTTGCCCGGATTGATCTCGCCGGAGAGGACCTGCGGGATCGCCGCTTCGAGATAGGCGCGCACCGGAGCGCCTCCCCCGGCCAGCCGTGCGTTCTTGGCGAACAGGGACGCGAAGCCGATGGGTGCGGACTCGTACTGCGGCACGCCGACGCGAGAGATGATCCCGCCGGGGCGGACGATGCCGTAGGCCTGCTCATAGGCGGGCATGTGACCCACCGCCTCGATCACGACGTGAGAGCCTTCGCCGTTCGTGAGGTCGATGACCCTCGCGATCCCCTCCTCACCGCGCTCTGCGACGACGGTGGTCGCACCGAACTCGACGCCGAGATCGGTGCGGGCGGCGTGGCGACCCATCAGGATGATCTGCTCGGCGCCGAGCTGCTTCGAGGCCAGCACGGCGCCGAGGCCGACAGCACCATCGCCGATGACCGTCACGGTCTTCCCGGGACCGACCCCTCCCATGTGCGCACCGTGGTACCCGGTGAGGTAGACGTCCGACAACGTCAGCAGCGACGCCAGCAGGGACTCGTCCGCCGTGCGCGGGTCGACATCCGGGACCTTCACCAGCGAACCGTCGGCCAGCGGAACGCGACCGTACTCCGCCTGGAGGCCGGCCGCCTGGGGCGTGCCATACCAGCCGCCGTGGATGCAGGAGGTGTGGAGGCCCTCGCGGCAGAACACGCAGGTGTTGTCACTGAACGCGAACGGCACGATCACGAAGTCGCCGGGCTTCACGCTCCTCACCTCGGTGCCGATCTCCTCGACGACGCCGATCAGCTCGTGCCCCATCGACAGGCCCTCGGGCGTTTCGGGAAGCGAGTGGTACGGATGCAGATCCGAGCCGCAGATGCACGCTCGGGTCGTTCGGACGATCGCATCTGTCGGAGCCTGGATGATCGGGTCCGGGACCGTCTCGATGCGGACGTCACCGGCGCCGTACATGAATGTCGCCTTCATGAGGTCTGTCGTGGCTTTCTCTCGCGGGATACGGAAACCACCGAGCGGCCTGTGCGTCGTGAGCCATCACCCGCGACGCACCCGCCGCTGGGTGTTCCCATCCCATCCGGCCTCGCGCACAGACGGGAGTCCCGGGTCTTCCAGGTACTGGCAGTACCTGGAAGACCCGCCACGGCACGCACCGCGAAACGTCGCCGCACGCGGCGGCCGACGTGCCGCTCGGCTGGCTTACGGTAATGAGCATGGACGACAAGAGCGAGGTCCGCGAGTTCCTCACGACGCGCCGCGGACGCATCACCCCGGCCGAGGCGGGTCTGCCGGCCTACGGCGGCAACCGCCGCGTCGCGGGGCTGCGACGTGAAGAGGTCGCCGTGCTCGCGGGTGTCTCGGTCGATTACTACACCCGCCTCGAGCGCGGCAACCTCACCGGCGCCTCGGAGGCGGTGCTGGCGGGCATCTCCCAGGCGCTGCAGTTGAACGACGCCGAGACAGAGCATCTGTTCGACCTCGCCCGCCGCGCCAACGCGGGCCCCCGCTCGCACCGGAGGTCGCCCGCGCCACGCGTCCGATCGTCCATCCAGCAGGTTCTCGATGCGATCGACAACGCCCCCGCATGGGTTCTCAACGCGGCCCACGACATGGTCGCGGCCAACCGGCTCGCCCAGGCGCTGCACGCCCCCGTCCTCGCCAACCCGCGGCGGCCGGCCAACACGGCCCGCTTCATGTTCCTCGACCCGGCTGCCAAGACCTTCTGGCGTGAGTGGGACCGGGCTTCCGACGACGTCGCAGCGTTCCTGCGCGCCGAGACCGCGCGCAACCCGCAAGAAGAGGCGCTCACAGATCTGATCGACGAGCTCTCCGCGCAGAGTGAGGAGTTCCGTCAGAAGTGGGCCAAGCACGACGTGCGGTTCCACCGCACCGGGACGAAGAAGCTCACGCACCCGGTCGTCGGCGATCTCGACCTCGATTTCGAGTCGATGGAGTTCCCCGCCGACCCCGGCTTCATCCTCATCGTCTATACGGCCAAGGCGGGCACCCCGAGTGCCGACGCGCTCCGGCTCCTCACCACCTGGGCCGCGACACAGGATGTCGAGAACCCTGAACCGTCCGACCGCACCGCGTCCGTCACGGGCGAGTGAGCGGGGCGAGCCGCGTCATCGCCGTCGTTCAGCCCCAGATGGAACACGAGGGTCGGTCCCGCCGAGCCGGCGGAGATGCTCCTCATTGAGGGCCACCCGACCGGCCCGGACGTTCTCTTCCAGGTGCGCAGGCGAGGTGGTCCCCGGGATGGGGATCACGTTGGGAGCCCGGTGCAGGAGCCATGCGAGTGCGACCTGGGACGGTGTCACGCCGAGCTCTGTCGCGATGGCGTCGGCCGCGCTTCCCTGCCGCGCCAGCGCGCCGATGGCGAGTGGGAAGAAGGGGAGGAACGCGATCCCGGACGCCGCCGAATGATCGACCACGGGGTCGTGATCACGGGCGGCGAGGTTGTAGAGATTCTGGACAGCGGCGATCGGGGCGGTGCGTCGAGCCTCGTCGAGTTCGCTGACGGTGACCTCGGAGAGGCCGATGTGGGCGATCTTCCCCTGGGCACGCAACTCCGCAAGCGCGCCGACCTGGTCCGCGATCGGGTAGTTCGGATCGAGGCGGTGGAGCTGCACGAGTGGGATCCGGTCGACCCGCAGGCGGCGCAACGACAACTCCACCTGCTGCGTGAGGTACGCCGGGTGCCCGAGCGGCACCCACTCCGACGGCGACGGGCGGAGGTTGCCGACCTTCGTCGCAAGCACGAGGTCATCACCGTACGGGGACAGCGCCCGGGCGATCAGCTCCTCGCTCTCGCCGAGCGCGTAGGCGTCGGCGGTGTCGACGAGCTGCACGCCGAGCTCCACGGCACGGCGCAGCACAGCGATCTCCGCGGCGGGGTCGGTGCGCACCCGCCAGATCTTTGCGCCCGCATGGGTGCCGTCGCCGGTGGCGTCGGTCAGTCGCATTGCGCCGAATCCGATCCTCCGGACGGGTAGTTCGCCTCCGAGCGAGAAGACGTCGTCGTGGGTGGGCGTTGCCTCGGGTTCCTGAGTCATGCGTGCGATGGTAGGAAGTGACGCTAGCGTCAGATGCAAGTCGCGCGCCGGAAGGAGACGTCATGCTCGCACGGGACGCGGCATCCCTCAGCATCGGAGAGCTGTCCGCTCGCACGGGCGTCAGCGTCCGAGCTCTTCGGCATTACGAGCAGAACGGTCTGCTGACGGCGACGCGCGAGGGCGCGGGACATCGCCGATTCGACTCGGACGCGGTCGAGACGGTGCGCAGGATCCGTCTGTTTCTCGACACGGGACTCCCGATCGCCGTCGTGTCCCAGGTCATGACCTGCTTCGTCGACGGCGGCGCGCGGCTGGACGGCTGCGTCGCGGCGTACCTCCGCGAGCACATGGACGCCATACGGGAACGGATCGACGCGCTCGATCGGCGTCGCGACGCCCTCTCCCGGCTCCAGCAGCTCGTGGTCGTCTGACACCGCGCGCGGACAGAAGGCCTGCCTGGGCGACGCGGGCATCGCTTTCGCGTGGCTTCTGGGCTTGTAAGGTCCACGATCGCCGACATCCCACCAGGGAAGCGCCGGAGCGCTTCATCGATGTCGCGCCCGTGCGGGATGCCGACACCCGATCCCGCTGTGCCCGGCTCTCGCGTGAAGCGGTGCCGTGGGGGCGGATCAGTCGCGACGGATGCGGCTCTCGTCGGTCGGGACCGAGCGGTATCCGTCGGTGGCGAGGGCGACGATCGTGCCGACGATGGCCCAGAGGGCGAGGACTCCGAAGATGACGAGTGCGAACATGGCAGAAACGCTACGGATGCCGGAAAGCAGCCACGAGTGGCAGCCGGGACAATAGTCGTGCGAAAACTGCCAAACAGGCGCATACTGGCGTGATGGAGAGCGTCGCGGTGATCGTGCTTCCGGGCTTCGCCCCTTTCGAGTTCGGTCTCGCGTGCGAGGCCTTCGGGCTCGATCGTTCCGACGACGGCATCCCCTCCTTCGACTTCCGGCTCTGCACACCCGATCCCGGGCTCGTGCCGTCCAACCTCGGATTCTCGATCACCGTCGACGGTGACCTCTCCTTCGCCTACGAGGCCGATCTCGTGATCGTCGTGCCGATCCCGCGATCGACGTGGCGTTCTGTCGACCTCCGGGTGATCGATGCCGTCCGGGCTGCCGCAGCGCGGGACGCGTGGCTCCTGAGCGTGTGCAGCGGTGCGTTCGTGCTCGCGGCTGCGGGTGTGCTCGACGGGCGTCGCGCGACGACGCACTGGCGCTACGCGGACACCATGAGCCAGTGGTACCCGCGGATCGACGTCGATCCCGATGTGCTGTACGTGCAGGACGGCCGTGTCGTCACGAGCGCGGGCACGGCGGCGGGCCTCGACGCGTCGCTGCACGTGCTGCGTCAGGTGCTCGGGGCCGAGATGGCCAACGTGATCGCGCGCCGCATGGTCGTCGCGCCGCAGCGCGACGGCGGACAGGCGCAGTTCATCGGCCAGCCGCTTCCGGTCGCGCGGTCGCTCTCGCTGGCGCCCGTGACAGACTGGGCCGTCGAGAACCTCTGCCTCGAGCTGACCGTCGACGATCTCGCGGCCCGGGCGCACATGTCCCCGCGCACGTTCGCTCGGCGCTTCAAGGCCGACTTCGGAACGACGCCCGCCGCCTGGCTCGCTCGCCAGCGCATCCTGCATGCCCAGCGCATGCTCGAGAGCACCGATCTCGGTCTCGACCGTATCGCCGAGGAGTGCGGATTCGGTTCCGCGGCGGTGCTCCGCCAGAACTTCTCCCGCGTGCTCGGCGTCAGCCCCACGGCGTACCGCGGTCGGTTCCGCTGCGACGATCCGGCGACTCCCACTGAACCCGCAGACCTCGCATCCGCGTCATCCGTCGCTTGAGCGCCGCGCTCAGGCGCGCAGCCTACGCGTCACACATCCGCTACCGTTTCGAGCAATCGCGCGTACATTTCGCGTTGCGATTGCCCGAGATCGTCGCGGAAGCGAGCAGGCTCGACCACTCCCCGTCAGGAGTCGAGCGGCTGTCAGCGGCGCACGCGTGAGCGGATGGCGAGATAGATCAGGAATCCGACGAGCAGGACGTACGCGCCCCAGAGGTAGGGAACTGCGACGGAGGGGATCAAGGTCCCGGTGGTGCAGTAGCTCGCGGCGGGGTCGCTGGAGTCGTAGCAAGCGCCCTGGGTGACGCCGGTGGCTGCGAAGAGCACAACGCCGACGACGCCGATCCCGATGCCGATGCCGATGCCGATGCCGACCAGCACGATCCACCACCAGCGGATGCGCTTCGTCTCGCGGGGCATCAACTCGATCATGACGCCAGCCTAGAGGCGGGGCTCGCGGGCGGGAAGGCAGACCCGCGTGCGCGGGACTCGACCTGGGAGGGCATGTCGCTCGCGTTCGGCGCTCTCGCCGATCCCCGCGTCCTCGACGCCGTCACCGTGACCATCGGTGAGGAGTGAGACCCGGAACGGTTCCTGCTCGGGAACGGCGCGCCGCTCCCCTCGCCGTCGTCCTCCTCATGGTCGTGAACACGTCGTGTGCGCGACCCCTACCAGGCTGTGGCGCACGTCCATGAACGACCATCGCGTCCGGTTGCCGCACGGACAGTCGCTACGTGGTGACGGCGTCCGGATCGAGGTTCAACCGGCGCAGCAGCTGGGCGTTGAGGGCCACGACGATGGTAGACAGCGACATCAGGATCGCTCCCACCGACATGGGCAGCACGAATCCGATCGGGGCCAGGACCCCTGCGGCCAGGGGCACCGAGATGAGGTTGTACCCTGCGGCCCACCAGAGATTCTGCGCCATCTTCCGGTAGCTGGCGCGGGACAGCTCGATCACCGACAGCACCGCCCGTGGGTCGGAGCTGGCGAGGATGACACCGGCGGAGGCGATCGCGACATCCGTCCCGGCTCCGATCGCGATCCCGACATCGGCTTGTGCGAGGGCGGGGGCGTCGTTCACGCCGTCGCCGACCATCGCGACCTTACGGCCCTCGTCCTGCAGTTGCTTCACGGTGGACGCCTTGTCTTCGGGGCGCACTCCGGCGAAGTGCCGGTCGATGCCGAGGTCTGCGGCGACGGAGGCGGCGACGGCCTCGGCGTCGCCGGTGATCATCACGACCTGCACCCCGCGGGCGTGCAGCGCGTTCACCGCGGCGCGGGACTCGGGGCGAATCTCGTCCGCCAGCCGAAGCGCGCCGGCCACGGCTCCGTCGATCAGGACATGCAGGATGATCGCGCCTTCCTCTCGCCACTGGTCCGCGACGGGCAGCTCGCTCCTGCCTCCTTGGCCGAGCAGGTGGGGGCCGCCGACCTGCACGGTGCGTCCCTCTACCTGGGCTCGGACGCCGACTGCTGGTGAGGACTCGAAGTCGGTCGACGCAGCAACGGTGAGCCCGGCCGCTTTCGCGGCGTTCACGATCGCCCGCGCCAGGGGATGTTCGGAGTCGGTTTCGGCGGATGCAGCGAGGGCGAGGACCTTGTCCCGGTCGAACCCTGGCGCGGGGGCGATGGCGGTGACGGCGGGGGATCCCTTGGTCAGTGTGCCGGTCTTGTCGAACAGCACCGTGTCGACGGTGCGCATGCTCTCCAACGCAAGCCGGTCCTTGATCAGCACACCGGCGCGGGCGGCGCGCTCGGTGGCGATGGACACCACCAGCGGAATCGCCAGCCCCAATGCGTGCGGGCAGGCGATCACCAGCACGGTGATGGAGCGCACCACGGCCTGGTCGGGCAGCCCGATGAGCGTCCACACCGCGGCGGTGATCGCCGCTGCGGCCAGGGCGAACCAGAACAGCCACGCCGCGGCCCGGTCCGCGAGTCGCTGCGCGTGCGAGGAAGAGTTCTGCGCCTCGGCGACCAGTCGCTGGATTCCGGCGAGGGCGGTGTCCTCCCCCACCGCGGTGATCTGCGCCCGAAGCCCGGAGTCGGTGGCTACCGTCCCGGCGACCACCTGGTCGCCGTCGCTGCGCCGCACCGGCCGGGACTCGCCGGTGATCATCGACTCGTCCATGCTCGCCGAGCCCTGTACGATCCGTCCGTCCGCGGGCACCCGCCCGCCGGGGCGGACCACTACGACATCCCCCACCTGAAGGTCCACGGGCGGAACGGTCACGGTGGTGTCGCCCTGGACCTTTTCCGCTTCGTCGGGCAACAGCGCGGCCAGGGAGTCCAGCGCGGAGGTGGTCTGGGCGAGGGAGCGCATCTCGATCCAGTGGCCCAGAAGCATGATGACGATCAGCAGCGCCAACTCCCACCAGAAGTCCAGCTCGTGGTCGAGCAGGCCGAGGCTGGCGCCGAGCGACGCGATGAACGCGACGGTGATCGCCAGGCCGATCAGCAGCATCATCCCGGGCTGACGGGCACGGATCTCGCTGACCGCGCCCGTCAGGAACGGAGCACCTCCCCACACGTAGGTGACGGTGCCCAGCACCGGCGACACCCACGCAACCCACGCGGCATCCGGCAGGGGGTAGCCGATCAGCATCGCGAACATCGGTGAGAACCCCACGACCGGGACGGCGAGGATCAGCATGATCCAGAACGACCGCCGGAACCGAGCCACGTGATCGCCGTGTCCGGCATGCCCG
The DNA here is from genome assembly GCF_030818905.1 of Microbacterium sp. SORGH_AS_0888. Lineage (NCBI taxonomy): Bacteria > Bacillati > Actinomycetota > Actinomycetes > Micrococcales > Microbacteriaceae > Microbacterium > Microbacterium sp. SORGH_AS_0888. Next base: position 467,750 of record NZ_JAUTAZ010000001.1, on the reverse strand, counting down.
GCGTGGTCCGCGTGCCCGGAGTGGGTGTGGCCGCCGTGGTCCGTGGCCGACGCATGGCCCATGTCGCCGGGCTGAGTCATCCCGGCGTGATCGTGCGCGAGCTGACCGTGTTCGACGCCGGTCCCGGGGGTGTGGTCGCGGTGATCGTGGTCGGCGTGGTCCATGTGGTCATGACCGGGCTGGTCGTGCTCGCTCATCGGGGGTCTCCTTCAGGGGATACGGGTGAGAGCCGGTCAGGCCGGTCGCGGCACGCGGCCGCGTCACCGGTGGGACGAAATCGCCGCGGGCGGAGGATGTTGTGTTCGATCCGGTTTGCACACGACGGGAACCTCGTCCCCGACGCCAGGAGCTCCTCCGACAGGACGGACGCCGCGATCGGCGCACCGGTGGCGCTCGAGGCGCCGCAGCATGCGCGCCCAGCGTTGGCGTCCGCGAGGCCGAGGTCGGTGCGGTCAGCCATGATCCGTCTCCTTCATGGTGGCGTGCTCAGGAACGGACGAGAAGCACGATCGCATCGTTGGCTTCGTGAATCCTCTCGGCCGCGGCGCGGCCGCCTTCCGCGCTCGACTCGGCCACGCAATGACTGAGACGGCCGCCCAGCCGCGCGAGCGCGACCGTCTCCCGGGCGTTGGTCGCCGCGGACACCTGGGCCAGGATGTCGGCGCAGCACGTGTCCTCGTTGACGATCCGCGCGATGCCACCCGCCTGCCGCTCGATCCGACGTGGCCGCTTCTGCAGATCGCCCTGGTACCGTCATAGCCGCGCACCGTCCGATCATACCCCCCTGGGGTATATGACGGGACGGGCACGTTCCTACTACCCGCCCTCGCTGTTCTACGTCATCTACAGGTTGGCTCGTGGGCCCACCTACTAAGTTGGGGGTTCCGAGATCTTCATCGCCGCCGTGCCCGCGAACTGCTATCACCCCAGGGCGGGACGGGGATGCGCCAACACCGCCGATCCGTCGCAGGCCCTCCCCGAGGTCGTCGGCTCAGGCGACCGCGAGCCGGCGGCGCGCGAGCGCTGCGACTCGCGCGGCGCGTGCTCCTATCCGGTGAAGAGCTCAGATGGATCGCGTGACGGCCAGGAGGGTGTCGGGAAGCTGTGTGTGTCCGTCATCGGCACCGGGGGCCTTGGCCGTCTCGATGCAGTCCGCCGGCACGAGATCAAGGGTGAACTCACGCTCGCCCAGGCGGGGGACACACGAAGCCCCTCTCGTAGGAGGGAACTTCAACACGCCCCACTGTCAGTTCATCTGACCGTGGCTCGAACAACGTCCGTATGGCTGGGGTACCTGGACTCGAACCAAGAACAACTGAACCAGAATCAGCCGTGTTGCCAATTACACCATACCCCAAGGCGCGTCAGCCGAAGCTGCGCACAAGGGTCTATCGTAGCCGACTCCCGCAGCCGCGCCAAACCGACACGGCCTTCCCCTCATAGGTGAGGCATAGCGGGCGCATCCGCGTCGTTCGACCACACGTCCTACCGTGCAGGGGTGACCACGACGCTCTCCACGCCGCACGGCACCGTTCGACGCGCGCTCTGGCCGATCGGCCTCGTCGTCCTCGGGGTCGCCGCCTTCGCGCTCACCGCGTGGGGTGTCGCGGGCTCCATGAGCGAGTACTACGGCGCGATCGCCCTGTCGATGAGCCGCACGTGGACGAACTTCTTCTTCGGTGCGTTCGACCCCGCCGGCACGGTGACGCTCGACAAGATCCCCGGGTCGTTCTGGATCCCTGCTCTCGCGGTGAAGATCTTCGGCTTCTCGCCCGCGGCCGTCATCATCCCCAACGCGCTCGCGGCTGTCGGGGCCGTGCTCGTCGCGGCGTTCACGGCACGACGTCTGGTGGGCGTCACGACCGGACTGCTCGCCGGCGCGATCGTCGCGACGACCCCGATCCTCGTCGCGGTCGCGCGCTCCAACCAGCCCGAGTCCTTCTTCGTGCTCGCACTCTCCCTCGTCGCCTGGGCCGCCGTCCGAGCCGTCGAGCGGGCGAGCCTGCGCTGGTACATCGTCGCGGGGCTCATGGTCGCGCTCGCGTTCCAGACGTACATGCTCGAAGCATGGGCCGTCTGGCCCGCGCTCGCGGCCGCCTACCTCTGCACCCGGCAACGCTGGTGGCGTCGGATCTGGCATTCGCTTGTCGCCGGCACCATCAGCCTCGCCGCCTCCGTCGTCTGGGTGACGGTCGTGTCGCTGATCCCCGCATCCGCGCGCCCCTACGTGGGCGGCACCAACGGGAACAACCCGTGGGAGATGGTCTTCGGCTACAACGGCCTCGGCAGATTCAGCGCCACGACCTCCGACGACGGCGCATACCGATCGTTCACGCCGGCGTTCTCGGGCTCGCCGAGTGTCTTCCGCCTCTTCAACGAACAGCTCGCCGGCCAGATCGCCTGGCTCATCCCCGCGGCCGCCCTGGCAATCGTCGTGCTCGCGGTCCTCCGCTGGCGTCCGCCGATCGTGGTGTTCCTGGGCGGCTGGCTCGTCACGGATGCCGTCATGTTCTCCGTCGTCGCCGGGATGCACCAGTTCTACACCGCGTCCCTCGCCATCCCGCTGGCGTTGCTCATCTCCCTCGCCTTCGGTGTCGCCCGCTCCCGCGGCCTGCGGTGGCCCCGGATCGCGCTCCTGGCCACCGGCGCCGTGACCGCCGTGGGCGTCGCCTCCCTGTACTCGGCTCCGAGTCCGGCGATCGCCTGGGTCCAGGCCGCGCTCGCGCTCGGCGGCATCGCGCTCATCTCGGTGGAACGGAGATGGATGCGGCTGCGCGCCGTCACCGCGATCGTCGTCACCGCGGGCATGCTCCTGACACCCGCTGCGTGGTCGCTGGTCACCGTCTGGTCTCCGAGCAGCATCAACCCCACCGCGGCCGGCGTGGCGGGCATAGATGGCGGCCCCGGCGGGTTCGGGGCCTTCGGCGGCACGCGCCCCGGAGCCGGCGTGGGCGCGCCCGGCGCCGGATTCCGCGCTGACGGCGGTATGCGCGGCGCGCGCGGCCTCGGCGCCGGAGCGACACCGAACGGCACGGGTCGCAGAGCCCCGTCAGGCGCGGGGTCCCCCTTCGGCGCCAGTTCCACCTCCGCGAACGCGGCGCTGCTCGAGTACCTCGAGGCCTACCGCACCGACAAGACCGAGTACCTCGTGGCGACGTTCGGCGCGCAGACTGCGGCATCCCTCATCGTCGAGTCGAACGGCGGGTCCGTGCTCCCGATCGGCGGGTTCGACGGCAGCGACTCCGTCCCCACCCTCGCACAGTTCCAGCAGCTGGTCGCCGACGGCAAGCTCACCTACGTGCTCGGCTCCGGCATGGGCGGCGGGTTCGGACGGGGCGCTTTCTCCGCCGTCGGCCCGGCGATGCAGGAGCAGGACGGAAGCACCGCTTCGGCACAGACAGGACGCACGGCACGCGGCGCCGAGAGCACCACGACGTCCTCATCGACCCAGCAGATCTCCGAGTGGGTCACGGCGAACTGCACCATCGTGCCGAACGCTCCCACCTCGGAGACCCTCTACTCCTGCGCGGCCGCCTGATCGTCGACGTCGACGGCGTACCGGTCGCAATGACCCGCCGCCTTCGAGAGCTTCGTGCTCAGCCGATGCGCTGCACCAGGGCGCCGAGTCGGCGAACGGACTCGGCCTTGCCCAGCAGCTCCATCGACTCGAACAGGGGCGGTGAGACCCGCCGGCCGCTCACCGCGACCCGCAACGGGCCGTACGCGATCCGTGGCTTCAGACCGAGACCATCTATCAGCGCCGTCTGCAGCGCGTCCTGAACGGCGGCCGCCGCGAACTCGGACTCGGGTACGAGCTCGAGCGCGTTCACGGATGCGACCAGCACCTCGCCCGCGTTGGCGGGCAGGGAGGCGAGCGCGTCCTCGTCGTAGGCCACCTCGTCCGCGAAGAGGAAGCCGAGGAGCCCCGGCACCTGGCCGAGAAGCTGCACCCGCTCCTGCACGAGCGGCGCCGCCGCGGCGATGAGCTCCCGCTCGCGCGGCGAGGGGTCCTCCCCCACGACACCGGCGGCGACGAGGTACGGAAGAATACGCTCCTCGAAGTCGGCAGGCGCCAGCATCCGGATGTGGTCGCCGTTGATGGCCTCCGCCTTCTTCTGGTCGAACCGTGCCGGATTCGGGTTGACGTCGACGATGTCGAACGCGGCCGTGAACTCGTCGAGCGAGAAGACGTCGCGGTCCGCCGACAGCGACCACCCGAGCAGGGCCAGGTAGTTCAGGAGGCCCTCGTGGATGAAGCCCCTCTCCCGCTGCAGGAAGAGGTCGGCCTTGGGGTCCCGCTTGGAGAGCTTCTTGTTGCCCTCCTCCCCGAGGACGAGCGGCATGTGCGCGAACCGCGGCACGAAATCGGTCACCCCCGCATCCGCCAGCGCTCCGTACAGCGCGAGCTGGCGCGCCGTCGACGGCATGAGGTCCTCGCCGCGGATCACGTGCGTGATGCCCATGAGCGCATCGTCGACCGGGTTGGTGAACGTGTACAGCGGCTGCCCGCCGGCGCGGACCACGACGAAATCGGGGAACGAGCCGGCGGGGAACGTCACCTCGCCGCGGATCAGATCGACGTAGGTCACATCGTGGTCGGGCACACGCAGGCGCCACGCGGGCTCACGCCCTTCGGCGCGGAACGCGGCCTTCTGCTCCTCCGTGAGCGTGCGGTCGAAGTTGTCGTAGCCCAGCTGCTTCGCGCGCCCCGCGGCCTCGTTGCGGGCGTCGATCTCCTCTGCCGTCGAGTAGGACTCGTAGACGGCGCCGGCCTCGATCAGCTTCTGCAGCACATCGGCGTAGATCTCGCCGCGCTGGGACTGCCGGTACGGGGCGTGGGGCCCGCCCTTCTCGACCCCTTCGTCCCAGTCGATACGCAGCCACGTGAGCGCGTCGACGAGCTGACGATAGCTCTCCTCGCTGTCGCGTGCGGCATCCGTGTCCTCGACGCGGAAGATGAGCTTGCCGCCCGTGTGACGGGCGTACGCCCAGTTGTAGAGCGCCGTGCGCACCATCCCGACATGCGGAAGGCCCGTCGGGGACGGGCAGAAGCGGACGCGGACGTCGGCGCCGGAAGCGGTCGTGGTGCGGGGATCGGGTGTGCCAGCCATAGGTTCCCAGCCTAGTCGCGCGACTCTCCCCCGCCCGCGCGTCCGAGCGGCGACAGCACGGTCACCACGACGACGATCGTGAGCGCGACGAGAGCGAGGCCGCCGTATCCGATCCACCCCAGGACCACGCCCGCCAGAACCGCACCGCCCGCGCCGGTGAGGTTCATCACGAGGTCGCTGCGGCCCTGCCTGCGGGTGCGCAGCTGCTCCGCGGTGGCCTCTGTGAGCAGCGCCGCGCCTGCCACGGTCGACGCGCTCCAGCCGAGCCCCAGAAGCACGAGGGAGACGGTGACGGCGGGGGCCGACGCCTGCCCGAACGCGGCGATGACGAGGGATGCGGCGAACAGGGCCTGGCCGATCAGCACCGTCGTCACGCGTCCGATCCGGTCTGCCAGGAAGCCGAACAGCGGCGACAGCGCATACATGCCGGCGATGTGGAGGCTGATCGTGAGCCCGATGACGGTGAGCGTCGCCCCTCCGTGCATGAGGTGTATCGGAGTCATCGCCATGAGCGCGACCATCACGCCGTGCGCGCCCGCTATGGAGACGATCGCGTACCGTGCGGCGGCCGGACGGTCGGATCGCGCGAGGCGGCTGACGCCGACGGGACGCTCGGCGATGAGCCGATCCGCGAGCCGGAGCGGGTCGGGACGCAGGAGCACGAGGTACATGACCACCGCCAGCGCCTGCGCGACGATGGTGAACAGGTACGGTCCGGTCGGCGACGGCATCCCGACCATGTCGCCGAGGGCCTCGCCGGGCCCGATCACGTTCGGTCCCAGCACTGCGCCGATCGTGGTCGCCCAGACGACGAGCGAGATGTCACGGGCGCGCGAGCGGTCCGTCGCCAGGTCGGCGGCGGCGAATCGCGACTGGAGGTTGGCGGCCTGTCCTGCGCCGATGAGGAAGACGCCCGTGAGCAGCAGCGGCAACGACGTCGCGCCGGTGCCGACGATCACCACGCATACGCCGACGAGGGCGACGAGGAGGCCTGCCGCGAGGGCGGGACGACGGCCGGAGGCCTTCGCGAGCCGGGCGAGCGGAATCGCGAAGACCGCCGCGCCGAGCGTCACGAACGCGCTGGCGAGCCCCGAAAGGGACTCGTCGCCGGACACGTCCGAGACGATGATCGCGCCGAGCGACACCGTCGCGCCGAACGAGATCCCCCCGAGCACCTGACCGGTGGCGAGCACCCAGAGGGTGCGACGCCGGATGCGGGTCAGTTCCGAGTCGTGCCGCTGCGGGTCAGGCATCCCGCGCGGTGTTGCGGAGCGTGCCGATCCCGGTGATCTCGACCTCCAGCCGGTCACCGGCGACGAACGGACCGACACCCGCGGGGGTGCCCGTGAGGATCACGTCGCCCGGAAGCAGCGTGAACGCGGCGGACGCGTAGGCCACGATGTCGGCGACCGAGTGGATCATGTCGCTGAGCGGGGCGTCCTGCTTCACGGCGCCGTTGAGGCGCGTCTGCACCCGTGCCGCTCCCGCATCGAACTCCGTCTCGATCACGGGACCGAGCGGGCAGAAGGTGTCGAAGCCCTTCCCCCTCGTCCACTGGCCATCGGCGTACTGGATGTCGCGCGCAGTGACATCGACGGCGGCCGTGTACCCGAACACGTACTCGAGCGCGCGTTCGACCGGGACGTTCTTGGCGATCCTGCCGATGACGACGGCGAGCTCCCCCTCGTAGTCCGTGCGCTCGGACTGCGGTGGCCGCACGATCACGTCGTCCGGTCCGATCACCGCGGTGTTCGGCTTGAGGAACAGGAGGGGCGCCTCCGGTGCCTCTCCGCCCATCTCGGCCGCATGGTCGTGATAGTTCTTCCCGACGCACACGACCTTCGAGCGCGGGATGACGGGGGCCAGAAGCGCGACGTCCGAGAGCGGCAACCGCTCGCCGGTGGTGTCGAAGCCTGCGAACATCGGATCGCCGGCGAGCACGACGAGCTCCCCGTCGTCGACGATCCCGTAGCGGATGGCGCCCTGGTGGCTGACGCGTGCGACCTTCACGAAGACCTCAGCCGTCGAGCCGCACGAGCCAGCCGTGGCGGTCCTCGCGGCGCCCGTACTGGATTTCGGTGAGTTCCTCTCGCAACGACAGCGCGAGCGAGCCGCTGGGCTGCTCGTCGAAGAACTCGCGTCCCTTCAGCTGCCCGATCGGCGTCACGACCGCGGCGGTGCCGCACGCGAACACCTCGACGATGTCGCCGGAGGCCACGCCCTCGCGCCACTCCGCCAGCGACACACCGCGTCCCTCGACGCGGTGTCCGCGGTCGCGCGCGAGCTGCAGGATCGACTCGCGCGTCACGCCCTCCAGGATCGAGTCGGACTGCGGCGTCACGAGCGTGCCGTCCTTGTAGACGAAGACGATGTTCATGCCGCCGAGCTCCTCGACGTTGCCGTCCTGGTCCAGGAAGACCACCTGGTCGCACTCGTTCTCGTACGCCTCCGACTGGGGCAGCAGGCTCGCCGCGTAGTTGCCGCCGGTCTTGGCCGCTCCTGTGCCGCCCTTGGCTGCGCGCGTGTACTCCTCGCTCAGCCAGATCGACACGGGTGTCACGCCGCCCTTGAAGTAGGCACCGGCCGGGCTCGCGATCACGTAGTACCCGACCTTGTGCGCCGGGCGCACCCCGAGGAACGCCTCCTTCGCGAACATGAAGGGCCGCAGGTAGAGGCTCTGGTCCTCGCCGTCCGGCACCCAGTCGCCGTCGACCGCGATCAGCTCGCGCAGCGACTGGAGGAAGTAGGCGACCGGAAGCTCTGGCAGTGCGAGCCGCCGTGCCGACCGCTGCAGTCGCCGTCCGTTCTGGTCGGGACGGAAGGTGTAGATGCCGCCGTCCGCGTGGCGGTAGGCCTTGATGCCCTCGAAGACCTCCTGGCCGTAGTGGAGCACGGCCGCCGCGGGATCGAGGGTGATGGGGCCGTAGGGCTGCACACGCGGACGGTGCCAGCCGCCGCCGACCGACCAGCAGATGTCGACCATGTGGTCCGTGAAGTGCTGGCCGAAACCGGGCGCGGCCAGGATCTCGGCCCGCGCTGCCGGGGGGCGAGCGGCGAGGTTGCGGGTGACGGCGAACTCGAGCGGGGCGAGTCCGGTGTCGGGGTCGGTGTCGAGGAGGGACATGGTCTTCTCACTGAGTCTGCGCGGAGCGCTGTCGAGGGCTACGGGTGCGACGACTCCAGGCTACGCCCGAAGCGCCGCCCCGATGGCGTCGCCGATCTGCGACGTCGTGCGGACGGCGTCGCCACGGGCGGCGATGTCCTCCTCGACCGCGCGGGTGACGCGGGCGGCCTCGTCGCGCAGCCCGAGATGGTCGAGCAGGAGAGCGACGGAGAGGATCGCGGCCGTGGGATCGGCCTTCTGAGTCCCTGCGATGTCGGGCGCCGAACCGTGAACGGGCTCGAACATCGAGGGGAACGCGCCGTCCGGGTTGATGTTGCCGGAGGCGGCGAGGCCGATGCCACCGGTGACGGCGCCAGCCAGGTCTGTCAGGATGTCGCCGAAGAGGTTGTCGGTGACGATCACGTCGAAGCGGCCCGGGTTCGTGACCAGGAAGATCGTCGCCGCATCGACGTGAAGATAGTCTACGGCCACATCCGGGTGCTCGCGCGCCACCGCGTTCACGATCCGCTGCCACATCCCGCCGGCATGCACGAGGACGTTCGTCTTGTGCACGAGCGTGAGCTTCTGCCGCCGCCGCTCGGCGAGGTCGAAGGCGTAGCGCACCACGCGCTCCACGCCGAACGCGGTGTTGACGCTGGTCTCGTTCGCGACCTCGTGCGGCGTGCCGCGACGGATCGCACCGCCGTTGCCGACGTAGGGGCCTTCCGTGCCCTCGCGCACCACGACGAAGTCGATGTCACCGGGAGCCGCGAGGGGGCCGGGAGCGCCGTGGTACAGCTTCGACGGACGCAGGTTGACGTAGTGGTCGAGCTCGAACCGCAGCTTCAGCAGGAGGCCGCGCTCGATGTTGGCGTCCTTCAGCCGCGGGTCGCCCGGCGTGCCTCCGACAGCGCCCAGCAGGATCGCGTCGTGCGCCTTGATGGCCTCGAGGTCGGCGTCCGTGAGGGTGTCGCCGGTCTCCAGGTAGCGGGCGGCGCCGAGCGAGAACGCCGTCTTGTCGAAGACGACGCCGGAGTCCGCCGTGACGGCGGCCAGGGCCTTCTCGGCCTCCGCGACGACCTCCGGACCGATGCCGTCACCCGGGATGACGGCCAGCTTCACGACGCGCGACATGACTCTCCTTCGACGCGGAACGGGTTGACCCCAGCGTAGTGGCCGCGATCGTCGCCGCCACGACCACGAGCGCCGCGCCGATGAGGGACGTGACGACGACGCCCTGGTCGAAGGCGTGCGCGGCGGCGGCGCGCAGCGCGTCGGCGAGCGGGGCGTCGAGCCCCTCGGCCGCGGCGACCGCTCCCCCGAGGGTCTCCCGCGCCGCATCCGCGACATCCGCTCCCACGCTGCCGGGCACCACCATGTTCAGGCGATACATCGCCGTGAGGATGCCGCCGAGCACCGACGTGCCGAGCACGGCGCCGACCTCGTACGCCGTCTCCGAGACCGCGCTCGCGGCGCCGGCCTTGGCGGGAGGTGCGCTCGAGAGGATGAGCTCGTTCGAGACCGTCTCCGCGGCGCCGATGCCGACTCCGAGGCTCACGAAGGCGCCGATCAGCAGCGCGAGCCTGCCGTCACCGGCGGCCACCGCGACGAGCAGGTACCCGGTCAGCGAGAACACCAGCGCGACCGGGATCACGATGCGCGGCGAGACGCGCGACGCGATCGGCACCACCACGAGCCCGGCCACGATCATCGCGACGAGCCCCGGCACGAGCGCGAGCCCGGACTCCATCGGCGACAGCCCCGCGATGAGCTGCAGGTGCTGCGCGACGAAGTAGAGGAACCCGACGAGCGCCATGACGCTGAGCAGGTTCACCAGCAACGCCCCCGAGAACGAGCCGTGCGCGAAGAGCCGCATGTCGAGCATGGGCTGCGGCATGCGGAGCTGGCGGCGCACGAACAGCACCGCGAACACGACGCCGCTCAGCACGAGCGCGACCACGATCGCCGTGACGCCGTGCACCGCGATCTCCTTGATCGCGTAGACCACCGGCACCATCGTGGCCATCGAGAGCAGGATGCTCGGCACGTCGATGCGGCCGGGGCGCGGGTCGCGGCTCTCGGGCACCAGCAGCGGCGCGAGGATCAGGAGCGGGACGAGCACGGGCACGGCCATGAGGAACACGGATCCCCAGCCGAAATGCTCGAGCAGCACCCCGCCCACGATGGGACCGAGCGCGGCGCCGGCGGAGAACATCGCGGCCCAGACCGCGATCGCGAGCCGGCGCTGGGCGCGGTCGGTGAAGATGCTGCGCAGCAGCGACAGGGTGGACGGCATCAGCATGGCGCCGAACACGCCCATGGCGGCGCGTCCCGCGATCAGGAGCTCCGCGGAGGGCGCGAATGCGGCAAGCGCCGAGACCGCGGCGAAGCCGGACGCTCCGATGAGCAGCATCCTGCGGCGGCCGAACCGGTCGCCCATGGTCCCCATCGTCACGAGGAGTCCTGCCAGCACCAGCGGGTACGCATCGATGATCCAGAGCTGCTGTGTGCTCGTCGGGCGCAGCGCGACCGCGATCTCGGGCAGTGCGAAGCTCAGCACGGTGTTGTCGACCGAGACGAGCAGCACGGGCAGCATGAGCACCACCAGGGCGAGCCAGCCCCGGATGCCCACGCGCCGCCCGTTCTCGTCGGCGATGCGGATGTCCTCTGTCAGTGTCATAGTTTCTATACCGTCCAGTTGGTATAGTATCAGAATGAGGCCGCAGGCGTCGATAGCATCGAGCGCATGAGCCGACCGCCGCACGCCCGCGAGAAGGTGCTGGACGCGTTCGAGCGCCTGCTCATCGAGGACGGCGAACGAGCGGGAACGATGGATGCCACCGCCCGCGCGGCCGGCGTCTCGAAGGGCGGGCTGCTCTACCACTTCCCCTCGAAGGATGCGTTGGAGCAGGGCCTCATCGCGCGGCTCGATGAGCTGGTGGAAGCCGACATCGCCGAGATGGCCGCATCCCCCGAGGGGCCGGTCGCCTTCTTCGTCCGCACCTCCGCCATGGACGGTGACCGCCTCGACCGCGCGATCGTGAGCGTCTCACGCCTCGCGCAGGGCGGCAGCACGGCAGCCCGCGACGCGCTGCACGCGATGCGCGAGCGCTGGGCCGACGCACTGCGGGCCCACGTGGCGGATGACGCCGCGCTCGACCTCGTGCTCCTGGTCAGCGACGGCCTGTACTACAACAACTCGCTGCAGGGTCAGGGCGTCGCCGGTCCGGTACCGACGGGGCCGGCGATGGACGCGCTGCTCGCGCTGGTCGACCGGGCCACCCGGCCCTGATCGACCAGCGCGCGAGAGATCAGGACTCGACGATCTCGATCTGCTTGACGAGGTCGGCGCCGACAGCCGCGCGGATCTCGTCCGTGATGCTCTCCGGCACCTCCGAGTCGACCGTGATGACCGAGAAGGCACGCCCCTGCGCATCCGCCTTCGCGACCTGCAGGGACTCGATGTTGATCCCGGAGTCGCCGAGCTTCCGCCCGTAGATCGCGATGATGCCGGGGCGGTCGGCGTACTGCATCACGATGTGGTGCTGCGCGATCTGCACCTCGAGCTCGTAGCCGTTGATGCCCACGATCTTCGGCACCATCCGCGTGCCGGCGAGCGTCCCCGCGACCGTGAGGGTCGAGCCGTCGGAGAGCGTGCCCCGCAGCACCGTGAGGTTGCGGTAGAGCGGGCTCTCCGCCTCGACGATGAGTCGCGTCTCGACGCCGCGCTGCTCGGCGAACAGCGGCGCGTTCACGTACGAGACGCTCTCGCTCACGATCGGCGTGAAGATGCCCTTCAGCGCGGCCAGCTTGTAGACGCTCACGTCGTACGCCGCGAGCTCGCCGCGGACCTCGATGTCGAGGCTCGTGAGCGCGCTCTGCGCGAGGCCACTGAAGAACTGACCCAGCATCTCGACCAGGGCGATACCGGGGCGCACGAACGGGTCGATGACCCCGCCGGCGACGTTGACCGCATCCGGCACCAGGTCACCCTCGAGCGCGAGCTTGACCGACTTGGCGACGGAGACGCCGGCCTTCTCCTGCGCCTCCTCCGTCGATGCTCCGAGGTGCGGCGTGACGACCACGTTCGGCAGATCGAGCAGGCGCGCGGCCGAGCCCTCGGGCTTCGGGGGCTCGCTCGTGAACACATCGAGCCCCGCGCCGGCGATCTCGTCCGTCGTCAGCGCCTTGTAGAGGGCGTCCTCGTCGATCAGCCCGCCGCGCGCGACGTTGATCACGTACGCCGTGCGCTTCATGCGCCGCAGCTGGTCGATGCCGATCATCCCCGTGGTCTCGGGCGTCTTGGGCATGTGGATCGTGACGAAGTCGCTCTGGGCCAGCAGATCGTCGAGGCTCAGGAGCTCGACCCCCAGCTGCTGGGCGCGCGCGCTCGTGATGTACGGGTCGTAGGCGACCACGCGCATCCCGAAGGCCTGCAGTCGCGCGGTGATGAGGGCGCCGATGCGACCGAGCCCGATGATGCCGGCGGTCTTCTCGAACAGCTCGGTGCCCGTGAAGGAGCTGCGCTTCCACGCCCCCTGCGCGAGGGACGCGTGCGCGGCGGGGATGCGGCGGGCGAGGCTGAGGATGTGGCCGACCGTCAGCTCGGCCGCCGAGATGATGTTGGAGGTCGGCGCGTTCACGACCATGACCCCGGCGGTCGTCGCCGCCTTGATGTCGACGTTGTCGAGGCCGACTCCCGCCCGGGCGATGACCTTGAGCTGAGGCGCCGCGGCGATCGCCTCGGCATCCATCTTCGTGGCCGAGCGGATCAGCACCGCGTCGACGTCGGCCAGTGCGGGCAGCAGCGCTCCCCGGTCGGCGCCGTCGACGTGGCGGATCTCGAAGCCCTCTCCCAGCGCATCGATGGTGGCGGGAGAGAGCTGTTCGGCAATGAGGACGACGGGCTTGCTCACGGATTCGGGTCCTTCGGGCGGCTGGGTGCACGCGCTCACGGCGCGAGACGGTGGGGAGTCTGGTCCGCTCGTCTCCGACGGCGAGACCATCGTCAGCCTATCGCGGTGCGATGGCGGGGTCGGACAGGGTCACCGCACGTAGATCGACGCGGAGGCCGTGAACGTGAGGGAGAAGACGTTGAGCCAGAACACGGCGACCACGGTCAGCCCCGCGAACATCACAAGCGACAGGGGCAGGATGCGGCGTCGTCGCCCCACCAGCACAGCGGCGACGAAGACGATGATCGGGAACACGATCGGCAGCAGCAGCACGAACCATCCGTAGCCCGTGAGCCCGCCGTCCGCGCCTGCCTGCTGTAGGAGGAACGAGACCGCGGTCCAGACCGCGTAGGCGTAGAACAGTCCGAAGAACCCGGCGACCGCCGCGACGACCCAGCGGGGGGCCGCGATGGTCTTCGGTGTGTCCGCCGGGCCGGCGGGTGTCGTCTCGGACGCGCTCATGCGGGCACTCCGGTCGAGAGGAACGGCCACGGCAGCAGCACGAGCGCTCCGACCACGAGCAGCACGAGACGCAGCCACACCGGGCGCTTCGCCGCCAGGACGAGCACGGCCGCGAACCAGGCGACGGGGGCGGCGGTCGCGAGCGCCCAGGCCGCGATGTACCCGGCCGGCTCGACCGAGAAGTAGGCGAACCCGTAGTAGCGCGATCCCGCGAGATACCAGCCGACCGCGAAGAGCGCGTAGACGCCGCCGAGCACACCGAACAGGACGAGCGCGACGTTTCCGAGCGGCGCGGGGGCGGTGTCCGCATCCGCCTTCGGCTTCGTGGAGGCGCGCCGGTCGTCGGCGTGCGGGTGCACGACCTCGCGCGTGCTCGTCGAGCCGTCGGGGTTCGTGACGACGGCCGTCACGGTACGGCGCGGCGCGGCGGTGGGCAGTGCCGTCGCGGGCTTCTCGTCCCACTCGTCCGGTTCCTCGGCGGCTCCCGTGTCGAGCGTCGGATCGTCGTCACCCCAGGAGAGTGCATCGTCGTCGCGTCGCGCCATGCGCACCAGCCTAATCTCCGCATCCCCGTCTTCCGGCGCACTCCGCGCCGTGGTCGCCTCACCCGCAACTGCGGGGATCGTGCCCGACACGCCGGGGGCCGAGGCCCCATGACGGTGTGTCGTGCACGATCCCCGCGGGAAGGTCACCGGAGCGAGCCCCGATGGGTCCGTGGGTCAGCGCGCGGCCGAGCCCTCGGTGTAGTCCTTGTCCTGCTGCTTCCAGGCGAACAGCCCGCGCAGCTCGCGACCGACCTGCTCGATCGGGTGCTGGGCGGCCTTCTCGCGCAGCTCGAGGAACTCGACGGCGCCGTTGTCCTGGTCGGCGATGAAGCGCTTCGCGAACGCACCCGACTGGATGTCGGCGAGCACGCCCTGCATGTTCTCCTTGACGTGCGGGTCGATGACGCGGGGACCCGACACGTAGTCGCCGTACTCCGCCGTGTCGGACACCGACCAGCGCTGCTTGGCGATGCCGCCCTCCCACATGAGGTCGACGATGAGCTTGAGCTCGTGCAGTACCTCGAAGTACGCGATCTGCGGCTGGTAGCCCGCCTCGGTCAGGGTCTCGAAGCCGTACTGGACGAGCTGCGACACACCGCCGCAGAGGACCGCCTGCTCGCCGAACAGGTCGGTCTCGGTCTCCTCCGTGAAGGTCGTCTTGATGACGCCCGCGCGGGTGCCGCCGATGGCCTTGGCGTAGGACAGCGCGGTCGCCCACGCGGTGCCCGAGGCGTCGCGCTCGACGGCGATGATGTCCGGGATGCCGCGACCGGCGACGAACTCCCGACGCACCGTGTGACCGGGGGCCTTCGGTGCGATGAGGATGACGTCGACGCCCTCGGGCGCTTCGATGTAGCCGAAACGGATGTTGAAGCCGTGTGCGAAGGCGAGCGTCTTGCCCTCGGTCAGGTGGGGCTTGATCTCGTTGTTGTAGATGCCGCGCTGGTGCTGGTCCGGCGCGAGGATCATGATCAGGTCGGCCCACGCGGCGGCGTCGGCGACGGTCTTGACCTCGAAGCCGTCCTCCTGCGCCTTCGCGATCGACTTCGAGCCGTCCTTCAGCGCGATGACGACCTCGACGCCCGAGTCGCGCAGGTTCTGCGCGTGGGCGTGGCCCTGCGAGCCGTAGCCGACGATCGCGACCTTCTTGCCCTGGATGATGGACAGGTCCGCGTCGTCGTCGTAAAAGATCTCGGCCATGGTGTGTATCTCCTTCTGTGAGGTGTGCGTGCTCACGACACGCGGTCATGGTCCGTCGGGGTCCGCGTGTCGTGGACACCCGACGGGGAGGAATAAGGATCAGCCGCGCAGCACGCGCTCGGTGATGGACTTGCCGCCGCGGCCGATCGCGAGAAGCCCCGACTGGGCCAGCTCCTTGATGCCGAACGGTTCGACCGCGCGCAGGAAGGCCTCGATCTTGCCTTTGTCGCCCGTGATCTCGACCACCACCGCATCCGGTGCGTAGTCGACGATCTGCGCGCGGAAGAGGTTCACGACCTCGATCACGTTCGAGCGGCTCTGGTTGTCGGCGCGGAGCTTGACGAGCATGTGCTCGCGCTGCACCGACGCATCGGCGTCCAGCTCGACGATCTTGATGACGTTGATCAGCTTGTTCAGCTGCTTGGTCACCTGCTCGAGCGGGAACTCCTCGACGTCCACGACCACCGTGATGCGGGAAAGGCCCGGCACCTCGGTGACACCCACGGCGAGGGACTCGATGTTGAACCCGCGGCGAGCGAACAGGCCCGCGACGCGCGTGAGCAGACCCGGCTTGTCCTCGACCAGGAGGCTCAGCACATGACTCGACATCTCAGGCCTCCTCATCGAACGCGGGCGAATGATCCTTGGCGTACTGCACGTAGCTGTTGCTGACGCCCTGCGGCACCATCGGCCACACCATCGCATCCGCCGACACCACGAAATCGATCACGACGGGCCGGTCGTTCGTGGCGAGTGCCAGCTCGATCGCGGCGTCGATCTCGTCCTCCTTCTCCACGCGGATCGCGAGACATCCGTACGCCTCGGCGAGCTTCACGAAGTCGGGGATGCGGGCCGTCCCATGTCCGGTGTTGAGGTCGGTGTTCGAGTGGCGCCCGTTGAAGAACAGCGTCTGCCACTGGCGAACCATGCCGAGCGAGGAGTTGTTGATGATCGCGACCTTGATCGGGATCTCGTTGATGACGCAGGTGGCGAGCTCCTGGTTCGTCATCTGGAAGCAGCCGTCACCGTCGATCGCCCAGACCACGCGCTCGGGCTGAGCGACCTTCGCCCCCATAGCGGCGGGCACGGCGTAGCCCATCGTGCCCGCGCCGCCGGAGTTCAGCCAGGAGTTCGGGCGCTCGTACTTGATGAACTGCGCCGCCCACATCTGGTGCTGCCCGACGCCGGCGACGTACACGGCCTCCGGCCCGGTGAGCTCACCGATGCGCTGGATCACGTGCTGCGGCGCGAGCAGGCCGTCGGTCGTGGGCGCGTAGCCGAGCGGGAACTCCTCGCGGAGCCCGTCGAGATAGGCCCACCATTCGGAGATGTCCGGCTTGGACTCGACCGTCGCTCCGCCGAAGGCGGCGGAGAGGTCGATGAGCACCTCGCGCACGTCTCCCACGATCGGCACGTCCGCCGTGCGGATCTTGGAGATCTCGGCAGGGTCGATGTCGACGTGGACGACCTGGGCATGCGGCGCGAACAGCGACGCCTTCCCGGTCACGCGGTCGTCGAAACGGGCGCCCAGCGCCACGATCAGGTCGGCCTCCTGCAGCGCGAGGACGGCCGGCACGGTGCCGTGCATCCCGGGCATGCCGAGGTGCTGCGGGTGCGAGTCGGGGAAGGCGCCACGAGCCATGAGCGTGGTCACGACCGGCGCGCCCGTCTCCTCGGCGAGGGCGCGCAGCTCCTCCGAGGCGCCGGAGCGGATGATGCCGCCGCCGACGTAGAGCACGGGCTTGGCCGCCGTGGCCAGCAGCTGTGCGGCCGCCTGAATCTGCTTGCCGTGTGCTTTGGTCACCGGGCGGTAGCCCGGCAGGTCGACCTTCGGCGGCCAGACGAAGGGCACCTCCGCCTGCTGCGCGTCCTTCGTGATGTCCACGAGCACCGGGCCCGGGCGACCCGTGCCGGCGATCTCGAACGCTGCCGCAAGCGCACCGGGGATGTCCTCGGCGCGCTTGACGAGGAACGAGTGCTTCGTGACCGGCATCGTGATGCCGACGATGTCGGCCTCCTGGAAGGCGTCCGTCCCCATGAGAGTGGAGAACACCTGCCCGGTGATGCACACAAGGGGCACCGAGTCCATGTACGCGTCCGCGATCGCGGTCACGAGGTTCGTCGCGCCCGGACCCGAGGTCGCGATCGCGACGCCGACCCGGCCGGAGGCGGAGGCGTAGCCCTCGGCTGCGTGGCCGGCACCCTGCTCGTGGCGCACGAGGATGTGCCGTACGGCCTCGTCGTCCATGAGCGGGTCGTAGACGGGCATGATCGCGCCGCCCGGCAGACCGAACACATCGGTGACACCGAGCAGGTCGAGCGAGCGGACGACCGCCTGCGCTCCCGTGAGCACAGGCGCGGATGTAGATCGGGCGGGCGGCCGCGGCACGGCCGCGGCGGGCACGTCAGTCATGACGATGGAACCTCGAGAGGGATGAGGGTGAACAGGAAATCGTGCCGGTCAGCTCGTGACGGCACCCTGCGCGGCAGAGTGCACGAGACGCGAGTACTTGGCAAGAACGCCACGGGTATAGCGCGGAGGAAGCGGCTCCCAGCCTTCGCGGCGGGAGCTCAGCTCAGCCTCGTCGACGAGTAGGTCGAGGGAGCGAGCTGCGATATCGACCCGTATCAGATCACCATCGCGCACGAATGCGATAGGACCTGCGTCCACCGCTTCGGGTGCTATGTGGCCGATGCAGAGGCCGGTTGTGCCGCCCGAGAATCGTCCGTCCGTCAAGAGTAGTACATCTTTTCCGAGCCCGGCGCCCTTGATGGCCGCCGTGATGGCGAGCATCTCGCGCATGCCGGGGCCGCCCTTGGGGCCTTCGTAGCGGATGACGACGACGTCGCCCGCGTGGATCTCGCCCGCCTCCAGCGCATCCATCGCGGCGCGTTCGCGCTCGAAGACGCGAGCCGGCCCCTCGAAGACGTCGGCGTCGAAACCGGCGGACTTCACGACCGCGCCCTCGGGGGCGATCGATCCATGCAGGATCGTGAGACCGCCGGTGGCGTGGATCGGGTCGTCGAAGCGGTGGATGACCTGGCCGTCGACGGGGTCGGGGTCGAGCTCGCGGAGGTTCTCGGCGACGGTCTTGCCGGTCACCGTGAGCGCGTCGCCGTGCAGCAGCCCCTCATCGAGCATGGCCTTCATGATGACCGGGATGCCGCCGTGCTTGTCGACGTCGTTCATGACGTACTTGCCGAACGGCTTCATGTCGGCCACGTGCGGCACCTTGTCGCCGATGCGGTTGAAGTCGTGCAGGTTCAGCTCGACCTCGGCCTCGCGCGCGATCGCCAGCAGGTGCAGCACGACGTTGGTCGAGCCGCCGAGCGCCATCGCCAGCGCGATCGCGTTCTCGAACGCCTCGGGCGTGAGGATGTCGCGTGTCGTGATGCCGAGCTTGAGCAGGTTCACGACCGCCTCGCCGGAGCGGTGGGCGTAGTAGTCGCGACGACGGTCGGCGGACGGCGGGGCCGCGGACCCCGGAAGGCTGAGACCCAGCGCCTCGGCGACCGAGGCCATCGTGTTCGCGGTGTACATGCCGCCGCACGCACCCTCGCCCGGCGCGAAGGCGCACTCGATGCGTTTGAGCTCGGCCTCCGTGATGCGCCCGGCCAGGCACGCGCCGACGCCCTCGAAGGAGTCGACGATCGTGATCTCCTTGAGCGTGCCGTCGGACTGCTTGACCCATCCCGGCGCGATGGACCCGGCGTAGAGGAACACGCTCGACAGATCGAGTCGTGCCGAGGCCATCAGCATCCCGGGGATGGACTTGTCGCAGCCGGCGAGCAGGACCGTGCCGTCGAGACGCTCCGCCATGACGACCGTCTCGACGGAGTCGGCGATGACCTCGCGCGACACGAGCGAGAAGTGCATGCCCTCGTGGCCCATCGAGATGCCGTCGGACACCGAGATCGTGCCGAACTGCAGCGGGTAGCCGCCGCCGGCGTGGACGCCCTCTTTGGCGCCCTGCGCGAGGCGGTCCAGGCTCAGGTTGCAGGGAGTGATCTCGTTCCAGCTGGAGGCGATGCCGATCTGGGGCTTGTCCCAGTCCTCGTCGCCCATGCCGACGCCGCGCAGCATGCCGCGGGAGGTCGTGGCCTCGATGCCGTGCGTGACCGTGCGCGAGCGTGGCTTGATGTCGATCGTTCCATCCGGGTGATTCACCGTTGCAGTCTATTCCCGGGCACCGACGGCACGCGCGCGCTGGCGCGCGAGCTCCGCGAGCAGATCGGCGAGGTCCTCGATGCGCGGCACGGAGACCGACGCGGCCGTGTCGCCGTCGCCGACGTGCACGCCGAGGTCCGCGGGACCGAGGCTCGCCAGCGCGTCCTCGTCGGTGACGTCATCGCCCGCGAACAGCACGGCATCCGCGTGCGTGAGACGGCGCAGCTCCGCCACCGCCGTGTCCTTGCCCTCCTGGCGGCTGGCGTACTCGAGGATGTCGTGGCCCGTGCGCCGCCGCCAGTGCGGCTCCTCCCCCGCCATGAGACGCTCGACGCGCGCGTGCGCCTCGGCGGTCTCGGCCGCGCCGGCTTGACGGGTGTGGACCGCGAAGCCGAACGTCTTCGGCTCGATCCAGACGTCCGCGAGGTCTTCGACCGCCCGCTCGGCGTCGCCGCGCACGCGGTCGCGCTCGGCGATGCTCTCGGGCGACGGGGCGGGTGCCGCGTCGGGGTCGCCCGGGTGCCAGAACTCCGCGCCGTGGGAGGCCGCGAGGTGGATCGGAGAGTCCGCTGTGTGCTCGCTGATCTCCTCGAGGTCGCCCAGGCTCCGGCCCGAGACGAGGGCGACGGTCGTGCGCGGCAGTCGCGCCAGCGCATCGACCGCGGCGCGGGCCCCGGGCAGCATCCGTGCCGCCATCGGGTCGTCCTGCCTCGGCGCCAGCGTGCCGTCGAAGTCGAGTGCGACGAGCAGCTCTCCCACGGTCGCGAGCTCGGCGATCGTCGCAACGCTCATCGGTGGCCTCCTGCGTGGCTCGCCTCGTCGAGGGCGGCGAGGAAGTCCTGGGACCACGCCTCGACGTCGTGCTCGCGGACGCGGCGCCGCAGCGCCCGCATCCTCCTCCCCTGCTCCGCGCCGGGCATGTGGACCGCCCGCTCGATCGTGTTCTTCAGCCCGCCGATGTCGTGCGGGTTGATCAGCAGGGCACTGCCCAGCTCGTCCGCGGCTCCCGCGAACTCGCTCAGCACCAGCACGCCCCGATTGTCGACGCGGCTCGCGACATACTCCTTGGCGACGAGATTCATGCCGTCCCGCAGCGCGGTGACCAGCATGACGTCGGCTGCGAGGTACAGCGCGACCATCTCCTCGCGCGGGAACGCCTGGTGGAGATACCGGATCGCCGTGTGCCCCATCGTGTCGTAGTCGCCGTTGATGCGACCGACGGTCAGCTCGATCTCGTCGCGCAGCTGCATGTAGGGCCCGACCCGCTCGCGACTGGGGCTCGCGACCTGGACGAGGGTCACGTCCTCGACCGACAGACGCCCGTCCTCCAGCAGCTCGCCGAACGCCTTCATCCGATGGCGGATGCCCTTCGTGTAGTCGAGGCGGTCGACGCCCAGCAGGATCTTCTTCGGATTGCCGAGCTCGGCGCGGATCTCGGCGGCGCGCGCACGGATGTCCTCGCGCTGCGCGAGCTCGACATACAGCTCGGCGTCTATCGAGATCGGGAACGCCTTGGCGAGAGCGAGTCGCGAGCCGCCGTCCGCCTCGGGCACGCGGATGCCGGAGGCCTTCGTCTCGTAGCGCAGCTGGCGGCGGACGGCGCGCGCGAAGTTTCCGGCGTCGGCGACGCGCTGGAAGCCGATGACGTCGGCGCCCAGCAGCCCCTCGAGGACCTGCCGACGCCACGGCAGCTGGGCGTAGAGACCGTATGCCGGGAACGGAATGTGGTGGAAGTACCCGATCGTGAGGTCGGGCCGGCGTTCGCGGAGCAGGCGCGGAACGAGCTGCAGCTGATAGTCCTGCACCCAGACCGTCGCGCCCTGCGCCGCGACGGACGCCGCGGCATCCGCGAACCGTTCGTTCACCGAGACGTACGACTCCCACCAGGCACGGCGGTAGCGCGGCGCGGCGATCACGTCGTGGTAGAGCGGCCAGATCGTGTCGTTGGAGAAGCCTTCGTAGTACTGCTCGACGTCATCCGCCGTGAGCGTGATGGGGACGAGGTGCATGCCGTCGTTGTCGAACGGCTCGAGCTCGAGGTCCGGCTTTCCGGCCCAGCCGACCCACGCGCCATCGGCCTTGCGCATCACCGGCTCGAGTGCGGCCACGAGTCCTCCGGGCGAGGGGCGCCATCCCCCATCCGCGTCGCGATCCACGGGGAGACGGTTGGCGACGACGACGAACTCGGCTGTGGACACGGGTGATCTCCTGCTTCGAATCGGTTGTGTCAGGCTAACAGCGCGGCTTCCCATGCCGACGGCGGTGGCGTCAAGGCCGATGACTCGCTAGACGCGCGCGCTACGGTGGGGACCATGCGCAAGTACCTGTTCGGCACCGGCCTGTTCAGCGCCGTGATCGGCGGCGTCTCACTCCTGCGGGGGCTCCGCAACCACGAGGAGCCGTTCACCTGGCGGACCGCCCTCGCCTGGATCAGCTGGGGCATCACCCTCGCCCTCGCGATCGGAGCGATCGTCGACACGTTCCGCGCGTCGCGCGGGCACCTGGTGGCGGGGGACTCGCCCGTCTCGGGAGACGAGGAGAAGCTCCTCAAGAAGCGTCTGCGCTCCTGACCCGAGCTCCTCGGCACGGCCGCGTGAACCCCCGCGTCGCGTGGCGCATCGAGTTAGATACCTCGGGTATATACTCGCGGTATGGAACATTCCGACGACATCCTCAGACTGCTGTTGGGCGCACACGCCCTCACGCGCGTCGCGTCGCTCGAGACCCGGACCGAGGCCCCCGCCGCGCAATGGCGGACGATCGTCCTCCTCCGTGATCACGGACCGCTTCGCATCGGCGACCTCGCCACGCTCAGCCGCGTCACCCAGCCCGGAATGACGCGGCTGGTCGCACAGCTCGCCGACGCCGGCCTCGTAGAGCGGGGAGCCGATGCCAACGACTCGCGCGTCACGGTGGTGACGGTGACGCCAGCGGGTCTGGCCGCCCTCGACGAATGGCTCCGAGTCCTCAGCGCGGCGCTCGCCCCGCGGTTCTCCGATCTGAGCGACGAGGACTGGGATGTCGTTCGCCGCGCGGCGGACATCGTCGCCGACCGCACCCGCACGGCGGAGCTCGCCCGATGAGCGGCGGCAAGACCGCCAGCGTGTGGCGTCAGCCGGCACAGGTGTGGGCGGTCGCCTTCGCGAGCGTCGTCGCATTCATGGGCATCGGCCTGGTGGATCCGATCCTGCCCGCGATCTCCGAATCCCTCGATGCGACTCCGGTTCAGACGGAGCTCCTCTTCACGAGCTACCTGTTCGTCACCGGACTCGCGATGCTCATCACGAGCTGGATCTCCAGCCGCATCGGCGCCAAGTCGACGCTCCTCGTCGGTCTCGCCCTGATCGTGGTCTTCGCACTGCTCTGCGCCCTGTCCGGCGACGTGAACACGATCATCGGCTTCCGAGCCGGATGGGGGCTCGGCAACGCGCTGTTCATCTCGACCGCGCTCGCGACGATCGTCGGAGCCGCGAGCGGCGGCAGCGGTGCGGCGATCGTCCTCTATGAGGCGGCGCTCGGGCTCGGCATCGCGATCGGCCCGCTGCTGGGCGGTCTGCTCGGCGAGGTGAGCTGGCGGGGGCCGTTCTTCGGCGTCGTGGCGCTGATGTCGATCGCGTTCGTCGCCGTCGCGGTGCTGCTGCGCGGGCCCGGCGAGAAGCGGACCCCCGTGCCGCTCTCGGCCCCCTTCCGCGCCCTGGGTCGTCCCGCACTCGCCGTGCTGGCGGTCGCCGCCCTCTTCTACAACATCGGGTTCTTCGTGCTGCTCGCCTTCTCGCCTTACCCGCTCGGGTTCGGCGCCATGGGAATCGGGTTCACGTTCTTCGGATGGGGCGTGGCACTCGCTCTCACGAGCGTGTGGGTCGCGCCGGCGCTCCTACGACGCTGGTCGCGCACGGCCGTGATGCTCTGGACACTGCCGTTGCTGGCCGTCGACCTGATCGCGGCGGCGCTGTTCGTCTCGAGCGCGGCGTCGCTGGTGGTGTGCATCATCGTCGGCGGCCTGTTGCTCGGCATCATGAACACGGTGCTCACCGAGTCGGTCATGGAGGCCACGGACCTGCCGCGATCGGTGGCGTCGTCCGCGTACTCCGCGGTCCGCTTCCTCGGCGGCGCGGCCGCTCCTCCGATCGCGGCGTGGCTGTGGCACGCGTACGGCGCGCCCGTGCCCTACTTCTTCGCGGCGGCATCCATCCTGATCGCGACGGCCGTCATCGCGATCTTCCACCGGGTGCTTTCCGGCATCGACGCCCACGAGGCGGATGCCGCGGAAGAAGGCGCCGCGATCCTCATCGGCGACGCGGCCTGACGCGAGGACGAGCCGGGGGCTGCGGCGGCGCCCCCGGCTCGTCCTCGTGCGGATCGTCGAACGGCGGAGCTCCCTCCGGCTCCGGCGGAAGCGTGCTCACGTCAGCCACCTGAGGGGTTGTCGACGGGCCGTCCGTTCTCGTCCGTCGTGACGTCCGGCGCCTCGGGGGCGCCGCCCGAAGCCGTGTCGGCCTCCTCGTCGTCGCCCGGTGTTCCCTGTGCGTTGTGTCCGTCGGGTGTGCTCATGCGGGGAGTCAACGCCGATCTCATCGTGCACGCGACGGGCTTGACAGCCCGCGACGACGGACGAGTCCCCGGCTCCGACCGGTCCGGCACCCGGGATCCGTCGGCCGCACCCCGGCGAGAGGCTCCCGTGCCTCGCGCGGTAGCGTGACCGGATGCGTTCTGACTTTCGAAGGGTGACGACCGAACGCCTGACGTTGACCGCGGTGGCGCCGGGTGACATCTCAGACCTGTTCACGCTGCACTCGGATCCTCGCGTGTGGACTCATCTGCCTTCTGGCGTGTACGTCGACCGCGAGCAGATGGTGTCCGACGTGACCGACTACGCCGCGGACTGGCAGCGTGACGGCCTCGGGTACTGGACAGCTCGCCGCAGCGATGACGGGGCGGTCGTCGGGATCGGAGGAGTGCGCCGCCGCCCCGCCGGGTTCTGGAACATCTACTACCGGCTCTTTCCCGAGCACCAGGGACACGGCTTCGCGACGGAGATCGCCCGCACAGGGATGGCTGCCGCGTCCGCCCAGGCCTCCGGCCTTCCCGTTCTCGCCGTCCTTCTCGAGCGCAACCTGGGGTCTCTGCGCACCGCCCAGCGTCTCGGCCTCACACGTGCATGGCGCGGGCAGGATCCGCGGATCCCCGACCCCGATGCCGTCCGACTCGTCTACGCGGACCGTCCCCTCCCCAGACAGATCCTGGACGCCGTCGTCTCCCCCTGAACCACGCCCTCCGGCGAGAGCTCCTGCGAATCGGAGCGAAGCCGGAACCGCCCCTGACCGAGCGATGCGCGGTGAGGGGCGGTTCTCCGTGCACCCCCTGGGACTCGAGCCCAGAACCCACTGATCAAGGGTCAACTGCGCTGCCGATCGAGCCAGTGACCGTGGCCGCATGGAGGAGCGCTCGGTGCCGTCACCCCGCACAGGACGCAGCGGTGCATCGCCGCGGTCAAGGTCGGACGCTGACGGCTATCGACGCTCGATTCCCGATCTCGCGCGACACCGTGCGACTTACCCTGAGCAGACCGACGCCGACCGAGTGACGCGCACGGCTCAGTGCGCGTGCCTGTGATGCGAGTCGGGGAAGTGCGCGTGCCTGTGCGTCACGGCCTCGTGCGTGTGCTCGTGCCGGTGCCAGGTGCCCGCTGCGACCGGCTCGGGGTGCTCGTGGTCATGGTGCTCATCATCGTGGCGATGCCAGTGGTCGTGAGCGATGGCCTCGTGCCTGTGTTCGTGCTCGTGACGCTCTGTCAGGTGCAACCACACACCCACGGCCATGAGCGCGGCAGCGATGACGAGAGGAGCCGTCAGCGCCTCGCCCATGAGCACGGCGAGCAGCGCGCCGAAGAAGGGCGCCACGCTGAAGTACGCCCCGGCACGGGCGGTGCCGACGTGCCGCATCGACACGATGAACAGCACGAGGCTGACACCGTACGCCAGCAGGCCGACGCCCATCGCGGCGGCGACGCTCCACGCGGGCGGCAGGGCCGCGCCGAGCAGGAACGCGAGAACGAGATTCACGGGGCCGGCCACGCCTCCCTTGATCGTGGCGAGCCACGTCGCATCGTTCAACGCGACCTTGCGTGTCAGGTTGTTGTCGATACCCCACGAGAGGCACGCGCCGAGAACCGCCAGCGTCGGCCAGATGCCTCCGAACCGGATCGACCCGCCCATCGGGATGGACAGCACGACGGCCCCGGCGACGATGGCGACCATGCCGAGGGCGACTCGGCGGTCGAAGTTCTCCCGGAAGACGAACCATGCCAGCAGCGCCGTGGCCACGCCTTCCGCGTTCAGCAGCAGGGACGCGCCAGAGGCAGGCATGTTGGACAAGCCGAACATGAGCAGCACCGGTCCGAGCATCCCACCGAAGAAGACGGCACCGGCCAGTGGAAGCCGCTCGTGCCGCTGGAGCCGAACGCGGGGCGCACGACGCACGAGACGGTAGATGCCGAGGCCGACGCCCGAGCCGAGGTACAGCAGGCCCGCAAGCAGCCACGGCGAGACCTCGCCCAGCAGCAGCTTGGCCACGGGGGCACCCGCACCGAACAGAACAGCCGCTGCCACCCCCGCCTGAACACCGACATGACGCAACGCTCCGAAGCTCACCCGACAACGGTAGCCCGGCCCACCACGGGCAGCGATGGGATGTCCACACCAGCAGGCGAAAGGCCTGGTCAGACAACACGCTCTGACCAGGCCTTCCCTGGAGTGCACCCCCTGGGACTCGAACCCAGAACCCACTGATTAAGAGAGCTTGGGCCTGGGTCTCCGTCGCCGCCCGACATCCCCGGAAAGCCCCGAAATACGCGGATCCCGGGACAGCGACCGGGGATGTCGGGGACCGTCCGGGAGTAGCGGCGGCGCTGTTTTCGCGCTGATCCGGCCCCCGACCCTCTCGCCATGCTGCGCCCATCTGCCACGAGAGAACGCCCCGCCCCTCCCGGCCCCAGGCAGTCCGGGCGTTCTCGGCTTACGGCTCAGGTGCAGCGCGTTCTAGCTCAGCTCGTCGCGGACAAGCTCGGCCGCATCGCCGAGCATCACAGGGACGGTCCGACACTTCGCGCCGCCGTTGGTCGCGGGAACGCGGACCCGCAGTCACTCGACGTCAGAACCGAGTGCAGCTTCGTCTTCCGTGCGCCGCTTCGCTCTCAGCCGCACGAGGTACTCATCGCCTGCCGGGCGTCAGCTTCCAATAGATCGACTTGTCTGATGGAGGTCGCTTCTTCTCACCGATCATGATCGCGCCGAGCGCGCGCAGCTGAACGATTATCGCTCCCCAGGTACTATCGGTGATCGTCGCGGACCCGCTGCGCAGGTCGGGCCAGTCATCGAGTCGTTGAGTGTCGTTGAACATGTGGGAGTTCCATCTATCCCGAAGTTCTGGCTCTGGTGCCTCATCGATCATGAACGGACCGAGTGTCTCGATCACCTCGTCCCAGGTGTAGGTCAACTCCGCCGTCGAGTCGTACCGACCGTCGTAGTCGAAGCCCTTCAACCGGAACTCGAAGGCTATTTCGTCCTCTCCATGCTCGTAGTCTGCGTTCAGTTCAGTTGGCTTCGCGCGCGCGGCCGCTTCCTCTTCAGCCTTCTCCCGTCTCGCATCAGAGAGGGCAGCTTTGAGTTCTGCAATCTGTGTGCGCACTTCAGGCGTCATCGCTTGATCGCCTCGAACCCAGCCAGGCTGAGGATTGCGCTTGATCGCTCGATTGAGCCCTCGGGAAACGACCGAACCGAGCTCCGCTGGTGACGCGTACTTCTTGACCACGCGAGACATGACCTTGGCTCGAAAAGCATCAAGCTTCTCTCGCGCGTCCTTATCGAGCTCTGACTTTCCCACAGGGATGTCGTCCGGATTGCTGTGAACGAATCCCAGCACCGGTATGCCCGATGACACCGCGTAGTCGTACTCCATCTCGGTATAGCTGATGCCTTCGGCAGATACCGAGCCGTAGCGTCCTCCGACGATGACTACGTAGTAATCGCACTCATCGATGACCTCTTTGATGAGTGTCCACTGGTCCTCGTCAGCCGCTGGGAACATCTCCATACCTGCGGGCAGGCAGTCCATTTCGAGCAGCGCCTGCATGACTTCTTGACGCTCGGCGACGAGGTCGACGTAAGTCGAACTCACGAACACCTGGTATTTGCGATCCACAGAACGACTTTATCGGCGTGTGGCGACATCTAGCGGGTGGCCCTGCGCGACGCACATCGCCATCGAAACTCTCGCACCCGTGGTGTCGGGGCGCTCCGAGCTTTCGGAGCTACGCCGAACACTCGCAGCCTCGACTTCTTGAGTGTGCACATCATTATGCATAGTGATGTGCAATGTCGCATCTACCTCCTGATCTGGGGTTACTCCAGCGCGCCCACGCAATTACGACGAGACTTAAGGCAGTCGGAAAGACCGGCTCAGGAGGAAATATGAGCAAGCCGATGGGACGACCGAAGGTGATTGAGGGCGACGTGGTGCTGCTTCAGGTCGAGGTGCCTTGGGAGGAAGCCGCCGAGCTCAACGCTGTGGCTGAGGCCGCAGGGGTGTCCCGGGCGTCGCTCGTGCGCACGCTCCTGTCCTACGGCCTTCGCGCATACACCCAGGCGTGGATCGACACCGAGGCCACCCCGACCACCGGACGGAAGCAGCCGTGAGCCGCCACGCCGGTCTGACCGCCGAGCAGATCGCTCGGTTCGGCTTCACCGACGAGGAGCTCGCCGACCTCGAAGAGCACGACCCTAACAAAGAAGGAGACACCACCATGCCCCGCACGCCACTCCCGGCAGACGCCACGCGAGAGCAGAAGCTCGCCGCGCTGCCGCCGCTCGCAGGAGTCGGAGGCAATCCTGCCTATGAGCGTGTCCTGGGACGCCTCGCCGACACCGCCATCGCCACGCTCGGCGAGGTCGATGACTCGCTGACCGATCTGGCCGACGAGTTCGCGATCCGCTTCCAGGCAGACGACGAGCGCGCCGCCGCTCGCGACCGCATCGCCACCACCGCCAGCGTCCACCGGCTCAAGCCGCGTGGCTGAACCAAGAAGGACAACGAACATCGCCAACGCACGCCGCGTCACCGAAGCCGAAGCTCTCGGCGAGGTCGACCAGAACCCCGACCCGCTCCGCCGCAAGTACGAGCGCAACCTCGGACCGGTGACCTACATCCCCGTGACCCGCTACGACGACATCCGGCTGGAGGCCTACTACGACACGGCCTACCCCAACTCGTACGTCGAGGAGCAGACCCTCGCCGCCGTGGACCGCGCCATCTCGGAGCGCGTTCAGGGAGCCGCCGCCGTTCATCTGGAGCACGCCGCGAAGCTCCTGGAGAACGAAGGTGCACCGAAGCTCACCGGCCCACGTGAGCAGCCCAACGCGCTCGCCAAGGCCGACGCGCATCTGGACGAACTCGCCGCCATCAAGCGGGAGCTGCGCGAGGGCAAGACTCCGACCGCCGAGCTGGCCGACCGATACGAGCGCGTGCGCAAGGCAATGCAGACTCGTGACGGGCATGCGCTGGTCTCGCTGTCGAACCGAGCCACGAGCCTTCGAGACCGGCTCGCCGACCCCAAGGCCGCGGTCAGCAAGACGCTGAGCCACATGCCGCTGTCCACCTGGCGACCGCTGGGAATCTCGGCGGGCAATCGCAGCTGGTGAAACGAAATCGACCCCCGAAGCCTGACCGTGAAAGGCAACGAGAGTCGATCCCCAACAGAGAGTCACGCAAGAAAGGAAGAAGAACTGTGACCACCTCAATTCTCGCTCGCGACACGCCTCGCGCGCTGCCGTTCCCGCTCGCGAGCTACTACGACCGGTATGCAGAGCTTGTCGATGAACCCGAGTTCATCATCCCGAGCAAGGTGCTGCGGCTGCCCGCCGTGACCGTCGCCAGGCTCCGCTACACCGCTCCCGACGTCAACGATCTGCACCCGACGACGCGCGGTCAGGCCACCGAGGCGAGCATCCTGCTGGCCGCGTGGCGGAGCCGTCGCGACCTCACCGGCTGGACCGTGGCCGAGGAGTTCCAGGACCGCTACTACGGCGGTCGAAACCGAGGCTTCACGCGCGGTCTGGACACCTACCGTCGCCTCCCACGCAAGGGGTTCGACCTCCTCGTCGCGACCGAGGCGCTGGGCTATGTCCAGTGGTGGTGCGACATCCCCACGGACGGCCGCCACTACCGGACTGTCCGCCTCGCCGACGCGCTCGGCAGCTAACACAACTTCACATGTAATATCCAATCCGCAGTACCGCTGTCCCATCGGACGGGTTGTGCCCAGAACCGATGACATGCGGCAAGGAATGAGCGAACGGAGCCGATCCCGCGAGGGACGGCGATGGATGGCAGGTCTCTCGTAGACCGGGACACGAAGGATGAGCGCGTGGTGCTCGCAGCCGCGAAGGACCTCGCCGACCGGGCGAACCTAGCAGGCGTTCAGAACGTCGAGATCGGCATTACCAAGCGCGACTTCTCCGACGTGACCGCCGATGTGGTCATGGACCTCGACTGGGACGGCGACGACCCCGAGAGCGCGGACATCGTTGTCGCCGAGATCGTTGAGGACGACGACGAGGACGACCACGAGCGCTGGGAGCGGGAGGACGCCCAGGCCGAGCGAGCCAAGGAGATTGCGCGGCTGCGTCGCGCCCAGCCGCTCCCGCCCGACCTCGAACTCAGCCACGAGCGAGCGGAGCGCGAGCGTCCCCGCATGCGCCACGAGCCGACATGCCCTGTGAGCATGGCCGATCCCCACGCCGACCGGGTCGGGGACCGCAGCTCACGCCGCTCTATGAGCCCGAAGCGCTACGAGCAGCGACGGAACGAGGGAGGCCAGGGCTAATCCCTCACGGGAACGGCGCTACATGGCCATCTGCCATGAGAAATCCCGTCCCCGCTACCCCCGGTAGGGTCCGGCTAGTTGCTCTTGGCGCAACCAATTATTGCGCTGATCTGCGATTTGAGTAGCGAAAGGGGACAGTTCGACATCGGCTCTGTCATCCGGTACTACTTCAAGCCCGCGCTGAAGGAGCTTGGGCTGGTCGGCATCCGCTGGCACGACCTCCGCCACTACTACGCGACGGTCATGATCTCGATGATCGGCAAGGGTGCCCAGTACACGCTCTACGAGGTCAGCCGATGGATGGGGCACGCGAGCTACCAGACCACCGTGGACGTCTAAGGGCATCTGCTCGAGGCCCGCCCGAACGTGGACGTTCTGGACGACATCATGGCCGCCGCCGAGACCGAAGACCGGAGCATCATCCCGCTCCGCGCGTGACCTACTGCGCGGGCTGAGCCTTTGACATTGTGTCGTCCATCTCGTAGGCGAGTTCAAGCAGCTTCTGGGTGAACGTCGCAACGTCAAGCGCGGACTCTTTGCCGACGGGTGCGATCTCGTGATTGGCTTCGTTGCCCACCTCACGAATGCGCTCAATCCATGGCTCCATCCGCTTCGTGACAATCCCTTCCGCTAGCAAACGATCGACACATTGAGCGAATGTCGGGGCGAAGTCCTTGGCATTCTTAGCTGGCAGACCATGGGCGACAGCAACGTGCATCAGCAGCTTGCGGCAGAGCATCACCGACGCGGTGAATGCTCCTACGCCTAGGCACTCGCGAATCTCGTTCCACACCGCACCCTCGTCAACTGGAAGACCCGACGGCACGCGCAACGGCAACTGCGGAGGCGATGTAACTCCGTGATTGGCGACGACTGCCAGCTTGCACTTCAGGCATCGAAGCCACGCAGCATCCTGAGTGCCCGTCACCGCAACGACGACGAACTGGTGCGCTCCGCATTTGGGACAATCGCCAGTCGCGTAGGCGCGCTCGGACGACGTGGAGTATGTGTGCCCAGTGCTGAATACGTACACATCGTCAAACGGAGTGACCATGTGGGTGATGCTATCGGCGAGCGACGACACCCGACGAGAACCACTGCACCAACGGCACCGCAAGCAGCACCGCCGCCTCAGCCTCTTGCGGGGTGGGCTTGCGATATCCGTTGCCGCCGTGTCTACTCTCCTGGCCCTGCCAGAGAGCCTCAGCCATCCGAACCGGAGCATCTGCCTCTGCAGATCCGAGCGGCAGTTTCCAGTCTGTCTGGGACTTCATGTCTCGAATCATTGTGCCGAGAGTTGCCTTCTTGTTGTTAGGCGACACAACGTGCGCCCCCGCCTCCTCGACGGCCTTGATCGCCTTCTCGTATGCCTCTTCAGCGTCGGGAGACTTCCCGAACGCAGCGTGCCAAGCTTCCGCCAGGAGTTGACCAGCGTCGCCTGATGCCGCGATCGCCTGCTCAGCAGCAAGTGCGACGCCGTCAGGCACTCGCTTTTCCAAGGAGACGAACCCCGCGCGCTTACCGACGCGCCATTCCGACCCCGCGTCAAGAAGAATCTCCTCCAGCTTGCGCACAAGTGGCCCACTCCGCTGGGAGCTCTCCTCGCTCACCCGGAAGAGCAGAAAGTCAACGAAGTCTAGGAACTCGTCCTCACCCATGTCACGAAGCAGACGCTCTGCCCCACCTGCAACGAACGTCAGTTCCATCGAAACTGGGCGGCGTACCGCAGTCTCGTACTCAAGTATGTATTCGGGGTTCGGCTTGGCTTCGTTGCCCCACACCCCCATGTCGTTCTTGTAGGAAACCGCCTTCACCCAGGCGACGAGGTAACGCTCCAGCCACGAGGGCACGCCAGCGTACAGCGCCTTGAGTTCGACAGGATCTGCCCCCCGCTTATGCCACTTCGTCGCCACGCTCTTATCCTGCCGCAGCGCCCCGACACCGCGCCGCTGAGACACACGCGCTGTTTTCGCGCTGTTGCCCGCTCTGGCCAGAAACGGCGGAAGGCCCGGTCACTGATCTTGCTCAGTGATTCCGGGCCTTCCTGGTAGTGCACCCCCTGGGACTCGAACCCAGAACCCACTGATTAAGAGTCACGGGACTGCCCCATCCGGCCCTATCCGATAGCGCCCGCTGCCGCCCTACTCCGCACGAGAATGGTGGCAGCGGGCGCTGTCCTTCTCCCCCACTATCCGGCTCTGTCCTGCGTCGCGTGCCCGCGGTGTGCCCGCGCTGCGCCCGCGCGTTTTAGTGAATGGACCGGGCCAGGACCATCAGGCCAGGGGGTGGGGCTCAGTCGTCCCAGACGACGCGCGAGCGGCGCGGACGTAGGCCCGACTCGATGCCGCGGTTCGGTGCGCCGCGCTTGGTCAGCAGCCAGCTCGTAGAGACGCCACACGCCTCGGCGTAGGCGCGGATGTCGAACCGCGGATCATCCTCCAGGAGGGCCTGGCCGGTCACCCACACGACGTTCAGCCGCACCAGCTCGGTCTGCTCGGCCGTCAGGGTGTCGGTCGCCTTGCGGTCCACCTGCCGGTCGTGCCGCGCTCCATCCGGGCGGGTGTGGGCGTCGGACCAGTCCTGTGCCTTGATCTCGTCGGCGAGACGTTGGGCGATGGTGCTCAGGGTCGTGCTCATTGGTGCCTCCTACAGGCGTCGGTCGTGCTCTCGCCCCTATGGCGAGGTGACCAGTACAGCCGAGATCAGCGGCGCGACCGCTGAGGCTCGCCGAGCTGTCGGCGGTCGGCTCTACTGTGCGGTCATGCCCCGGCGAGGACTCACCCCCGAGGTGGCGCTGAACGTCCACCTGAGCGCGATCTGCACGCGCAACCAGTACACCCAGGACCCAGCCCCGGTCATCGCCGAGCTGCGCGCCGTGGCCGGGGACTGGGTGGACATCCTGGCCGAGGTCGCGGGCCGGGTGTCGGGGTTCTACGACGGCGAACACACGCACGCTCTGTGCGCCGCTCTGGTCGCCGAGATCGAGGGAGCCGAGGCGTGGGTGGCACTCGGGCGGCAGCGGCGCGGTGAGCGGGCGCACGGAACGGCGGGGTTCGCCCGCGAGTGACTGGCGGGGATGCCCGCCACCGATGTCGCTGGGCGGGCGTAGGCTCGCTCCCGCGTGTTGGTCCCTCGCCCGGGGGTGCCGGTCTGGCTTGGTCGCCGCCCGAGTGCCCCCGGGCGTTCTACGGAATCTCGACGGTGTAGGCGTTGGGGTCGCCGCCGCCCATGACGTGAGCCAGCCAGAGGTCCACCGCTGCGGCGTCGCGCTCGTTGCCGTCGAGCTGGTGGATGGCGATGTGCTTGTCCAGCGCGATTGCGGCGGCCAGCATGTAGTTCTTCACGTCGCCCGAGGTGGGCCGGTCCAGCGTGTGCTCGGTGGCCTCGCCCTGGTACCAGCCGACGACGACGGTGGGTACGTGGAGCTGGTCCAGGGCGGTGTTCGCCTCAATCAGCAGCCGCTCGGCCAGGCGCTCGCGCTCGGCTTTCACATCCATCCGGTGGGCCTCGGTGGCCTGGGCGGTCTGGGTGCGGTCGAAGGTGACGCCCTCGGCCTTGCAGATGCGCGAGACGGTCGTGGCCCCCACGCCTGTCTCCCGGGCGATCCCGTTGCGGCTCATGCCCTCGCGAGCGAGCTGCACGATGCGCTCCCGCGTCGCCTCGTCTATCGGCGCTCGGCCACCCGTAGGCGCGTCCTTCTCAGCCATGTCGCCACCACCGCACTACGACGCCCACGAGCGCGTTCCACGGGCGCTGGAGCGGCTGCACGATGGCGTTCCAGGCGCTCACGAGAACACCACCTCTCCAGCGCCCACGACTACCTCGCCGCGCCGCTGCTCGCCAGCGTCCACGATCTCCTCGCGCACCAGGGCCATGACGGTCTTGCCGTCGCCGAGGTCGAGCACGACGGTGGCCCCGGCCAGGGAGTTGGTGACGTGGATGGGCTGGGGGCCGCTCTGACCGCCCAGGAGTGCCGCAGCCACGCCGCCCTGTGTCGAGTAGTCCTGAGTGCCCACGAGCCCCGCCATGCGCCGGTCCAGCTCGCTCTGCTCGTCACCGAGTCCCAGCGCCAGACCCTCCACGATGTTGCGCCCGTAGCCGCGGAACACCTTGGACGGGGAGGCGATCCCCAGCGCCGCCTTGAAGGGCCCGACGATCCAGTCGGGCAGCAGGCCCAGGAAGAAGTTCCCGATGGTCCCGGCCAGCGACTTGATGCCGTTCAGCAGGCCAGAGATCAGGTCACGTCCGGCGTTCCAGAGCCACGAGCCGATGCCTGCGAAAAACCCCATGATCGTGCCGGGGATGCCGGTGAAGAACGAGAGGATGCCATTCCACGCCCCGGTGATCCCGCCGCTGATGCCCGACCAGAGCCCGGCGAAGAACGAAGTGAGTCCGCCCCAGATGATCTGCCAGCCGCGGATGAAGTTCACGATGACCGAGGCGGCCCAGGCCACGATCCCCTCCCAAATGCCGGTGAAGAACGAGCCGATGCCGGACCACAGGCCGCTCCACCAGGCTGCGATGGCGTCGCCGCCCGCGACCAGCAGCGCGATGAAGCCGTTCCAGACGCCGACGATCCAGCCGATGAAGCCGTTCCACACCTCGGTGACCCAGGACGCGAACCCCTCCCACATGCCGTTCCACCAGGCGATGAATCCGTCCATCACCCCCGTGAACCAGGAAATGAAGCCGTTCCACACGTCAGTAAGGAAGGAAACTACGGCGTCCCAGTTGGCGATGAGGAGCACCACCGCGGCGATCAGCGCGACGATGCCGAGGATGATCCAGGTGACCGGGCTGGCGAGCATCGCGACGTTCATGGCCCACTGGGCCGCGGTGAGGACCACGAACGCGGCGGCGAGCACGCCGAGGCCGATGGCCACCGCGCTGAGGATGGCGGGGTTCTCGTTCAGCCAGTCCAGCAGCGTCGTGAGAACCGGCAGCAGCCCGGCCCCCACCGTGCCGATGATCGAGTCCCAGGTGCGGGTGAGGTCGGTCCAGCCGGTCTTGGCCGATCCGTTCAGGGTGTCGCCGACCTTGGACATCGTGCCGTTCACCTCGCCGAGCGCGCCTGTTGTCTCCTGGAGGCCCGCGAGGAACTGGGGAATCTCGCCCGTGCCCAGGTCCTCCAGCGGGGTGCCGAACAGGGCGAGCGCGGCCTGAGACTGGGCGGCGGGGTCCTGCACGCCGCGGAGGCCCGACACAATCTGATCGAAAGCGCCCGCGGCCTCGTCCCCACCGGCCAGCAGCTTGCGGGTCATGTCCTCCTGGGACAGCCCCAGCGCGTCGTACGCGGTCTTGCTCGCGGCCGACATGTCGGTGGCCCGGATGCTGAATTCCTTCACCGCGTCGCCGGTCTTGTCGATGCCGAAAGTGCCCTTATCGGCCGCGGTGACCAGCTTGGCCATCGCCTCCTCGCCCGAGATACCGAGCTGCTGGAAGAACGGGCCGTACTCGTCGGCGGCGTCCAGGATGTCCTCGCGCACCCCGGCCGGGACGCGTTGCATCGCGGCGGCCAGGAGGTCGAACCCCTCGTTCGCGTCCGCCACCAGCCCGCCCTTGATGAGCTGCCCCACCACCTGGGTGGACCGGGCCGTATCCACCTCGAACGCCGTTCCGAAGTTCAGCGCCTTGGCAGTCATGTCCTCGATGGCCCCGGCGCTGGCGTCTCGCATCCCGTCGATGCTGGACACGACGTTCTGAACCGCGGTGTTCACCTCCTCCACCGACTCGCCATAGGCGTCGGCGTAGAGCTTGCCCGCCACGCCGCCGATGCGCGCCGACTCCTGCTCGGTGAGGCCGAGCTGGGCGGTGATCTTGTGGCTGGCGTCGTCCAGCTCGATGGCCGAGGAGATACCTCCAGCCAGAGCCATCCCGACGCCGAGCGCAGCAGCTCCAGCGGCCAGCTTCATCGCCGCGCCGCTCACGTCGATCTTGCCGGGCAGCTTGCCCAGCACGTCGTCGTACTGCTTGTCGTCCAGGTCCAGATACCCGGTCAGCGTTCCCAAGTCGAGCGCGATGGCTCTGCCCTCCACGAGGAGGCCCGCACGACGGCGGGCAGCGG
This sequence comes from Microbacterium sp. SORGH_AS_0888, assembly GCF_030818905.1. Lineage (NCBI taxonomy): Bacteria > Bacillati > Actinomycetota > Actinomycetes > Micrococcales > Microbacteriaceae > Microbacterium > Microbacterium sp. SORGH_AS_0888. The sequence continues at coordinate 431,263 of NZ_JAUTAZ010000001.1, read as the reverse complement.
TGTTGGTCGTGGTTCGCGCGGAGCCCGCCGTGCGATGCGTGTGCCGCGATCCTACGCCCGACCACCGACAGCGGAAGGGCCGCGATCCCAGTGCTGGCGTGGTTTCCGGGCTACCGCCAAGCGGCCGGCCGCCGCCCTGGGCATCTGATTGAGGATCAGCCGCCCGCCTCGTGCGCCGCGGGATTTCGCGGGCCGCGACCGCTGCGGGCACGGCGCGGGCACACCGCGGCAGCCGGGACACGCCGATACGGTCGGGGCATGGACTCTGGAGTGGCATCGATCCTCGCGGCGGGCATCACCGGGGCGGTCGTGGCCGCGACGTTTCTGGCCGGTGAGCTGATCCGGCTGGCTCGTGATCGTGCCGAGCGCCGCGCCACCGCCGTGGGCCTCGTGCTCGCTGCGCTGCGCGAGCTGCCGGACTGGGCGCTACGGACGCTGCTGGACCGCCTGCCGTTCTCGCTGCTGCGCGGTCAACGCCGGGGCTTGCGGACGTTCATGGACGTGGCGAGCGCATCGACGGCGCTCTATGGCGCGCTGCCCCGGCGCGACTATGCGCTGGCGGACTGGGTGGCCTGGAAGGTCGAGACGCTGCCGATGGAGGCCGAGCCAATGGTGGAGCGTTCCGCCGAGGTCAGCGGCGTGCTGCTGGTCTACCTGGCAGATCGTCGGCGAGCACTGGCTATGGTGCGCCGCCCGAACCCCGAGCTGGACGAATGGCGGGCACAAGCCGGAGGGCGGTGACGAGCGAGCGCCCCGGCCGGTCATCGGCTCGGGGCGCTCTGCGCGTGCACTGCGTGGTGGTCAGGCGAGGGCGTCCAGTTCGGCGTCGCGCTCCTGCTCGGCGATGGCGTCAGCCACCGAGACGGCCGCGGGGAACCGCAGCACCGCGAGACGACGGGCGAGGCGGCGACGCACTGCGGCATCCGCGGGGTACAGCTCGGCGAGCGCCGCGACACGAGCCACGGGGGCCGTGTCCAGCAGATTCGCGAGCGGCTGACCCGCGGCGTCGGCGAGTCGCCTCGTCAGATCGTCGCGATCCTCCTGGGTCACGGCGGGGAGGTTGGCCAGGAGCGCTGTCACCAGCGCGTCCACCTCGGCGGCGGTCATGCCGTCACCTCGCGCGGTGCGATGCGGTTGACCGTGGCCCAGTCCACCGGGGTGTCGCCCGCGTCGAACGCCTGGCCGTAGCCCTCCGGGTCGGCGTGGTAGACCGCGGTTCGGGTGCCCACGCTTACCTCGCCGGACTCCAGCGCCTCGGTGAGCACGTCGTGCCAGGCAGCGGTCGCCGCCGTCTCGCTCTCCTCGGTCGCCGCGGTGATCGCGTCCTGTGCGCCGAGAGCCACGAGCCGCCCGAACAGCAACTCCTCGTGCTCGGCGGCCTCGGCCGGGTCGGTCGCCGCGGTGATCTCCAGCCTGTCGATGAGGGCGGCCACGCGCACGTCGCTGGCCTCGCTCACGATGTCCTCGAACTGGCGGCCCGCGGCCAGCAGCTCGGCGACCTTCTCGCGCTCTCGCGACTGCACGGCCACCTCATCGGCCGTCCGCGGTGCGCGGGAGGCAAGCACGTCGGCGCGGGTGACCGTTCGCTGGGGCACGGCCGGGATGGCGGCGGCGAGCGTGGCACGGGCGGTGCGGATGAGCTTGCCGCGCTCCTCGCCGTTCGCCGCGCTGGTCAGGCGCGGGTCGGTGTACGTCGGCGCGGCCACCAGGGCCTCGCGGTACGCGCGGTATGCGCTGGCGGCGGGGTTCGCCGCGGTGGTGGTGGTCATGGTGTGATCCGTTCTCTTGGTGGCCTGTCGGCCGGGGTTACCCGCGATGCGGCGCGCCGCGGGGGTCTTTGGTCAGTCGCTGGTGCTCAGCTCGATGAGGCGCTGGTGGCACACGTTGCGGATGTGCTCGGCGGCTGCCGGGTCGGTGGCGTCCACCTCAGCGAGGTGCGGCGCGTGCACCATGGCCGCGATGCGAGTGGGCGACGCCAGCGCCACGATCTGCGCGAGACGCAGGCCGACCGCGTGCTGGCGGCCCACCTCCTGCCGCTCGCGCTCGTGAGCGGCGTAGTCCTCAGGTGTCTGGGGTGCGAGAGCTGCGAACATCTGCTCCCGGGTCGGCATGGTCATGCGCTGGTCCTTTCCGCTGTGTGGCCGTTTGCGGCCGTCTCGATGGTCGGCAGGGGTTCGGACACCGCCCGAGGGCCCTCGTTAACTCCTGGGCCCCCTGGAGCGCCGCCTGTGGCCGATTGCTTGCGAGCGGGGCGACCGCCATAGCGCCGTCCGGCCCACACGCCCCCGGTGGGCCGGGCCTTGACGGCGTAGGCGCGGCACAGGTCGAACAGGTCGCAGCCGAGGCAGATGCGGCGTAGCGCGGTCGCCTCGTCGTGCTCCAGCTCGTCGTGGTCGGCGATGAACCGTTCGTCACCGTCGCAGGCTGCTGAGCTGGTCCGCAGCGCGTCGTGCAGCTCGCGCAGCTCGCGCGCGCCCTTGGTCGTCAGGCCGATCACGAGGCACCCCCGGCGAGCGCGGGCGGCTCACCCGTGGCAGTTGCCGTGTCCATCGTCGCGAGCATCGCCACGAGGTCCGGCACGTCCCCCTCGGGCAGTGGCGTCTCGACGCCGAGCACGACGCGCGCTCGACCGTCCGCCCAGTGCTTGCCGGGGATCGAGTGCAGGGCACGGACTGGCAGTCCAGGCTCGCGGATCAAGCGGGGCAGCGTCTCGATGTTCGAGCGCCACAGCAGCTCGAACACGGCGGCGTCCCACTGATTCGGCTCGGTGGTCATCGCTGGTCCTCCAGGGTCGTGTCGATGAGATCGGCGGCAGCGACGAACGCCGCTCGCAGGTCGGTGGCCTGGTCCAGGTGGTCCTCGGCCTCGGCGATGGTCATAGGTCTGCGATCCTCTCGACGTACTCGGACATGCCCTCCAGGGCGGGCTGCTGCTGCGGACGCTCCAGTGGCCCGGGATAGATCACGTCGCCAGCTCGCGACACCACGCGCCCGTCGTCCCTCACGCCGCACCCCCAGCGGCAGTACCCGCTCGGCGAGTCGAACCGATGCGCGCGGCCGGGGCGGCAGTCCAGGGCGCTCATGCCGCCCTCCGTCGCAGACGAGCCAGCAGCGGGGCGTCGGTCAGCCCGGCGTCGCTCAGGCGCTTGGCGACGACGGCGCGGGGGTGGTCCACGCTGTCGAGCGAGCGGGCGGTGGCCTCGCTCACGAGCTTGTAGCCGGTCCACGGGTCACCGCCGCCGAGAGCGTAGGAAGCAGCCAGCAGCTCCTCGACGCCGAACGGCAGACGACGCTCGCCGATGATCGTCTGGAGCGCCCGGCGCGCGTTCGGCTCGTGACGATGCTGCGGCTGCTGATCTGTCGTCGCGCGCTCGCGCTCTATGGCTGATTCCTCTGGAGGATTACCCCCTCCAGGGTTAGGGAAAGGGAGTGGTCCGGCGTCACCGGACGGTTCGCCGGACGGTTCGCCGGACGGTTGCAGCTCGAACCAGTCGGTATCGCCGGACGGTTCATCCACAGTTACCAACAGGTCGGCGTCACCGGACGGTTGCAGCAGCAGCCTCCAGGTGGTCCGGTCACGGCCGCGCTTGGTCGCAGCTCGCTCGATGAGGGCGGGCCGCACACCATCGACGGGGTGGGCGAGGCGTCGGAGCACTTCGGCCACCGAGCTGCGCAGCATCCCGGTCCACTCGGCCAGAGCGTCGTAGCCTGGCGCGCTCGTCTCGCCGTCGAACGAGTCACAGGCCAGGGCCAAGAGCACGAGCCGGTCGGCGGTGTTCAGGCCGTAAGCGCGCGGGAGCGACGTGACTGCCGCGACGGCGGGGCGTGCGCCGTCCACCTCGATCCCATGCATGTCAGCCCTCCTCTCCGCGCTCGTGTTGGCTCGCGTCTCGTTCACCGTTGGTGCTCCTCGTGGTGGTGGTCGATGGCGCGTGCACTGGGTAGTCGGTATCTGATCGGTGGTCAGACGGTGGGCTCGATAGGCCCGGAATCATGCGGTTCTGCGGCGCTGCGGGCACTCTGCGGGCGCAGCGCAGCCTCGTCAGTGCCGAACATCGCGTAGAGCGCGGCGGCCTTGACGTACCAGCGCGCGCCGATCTTCACGGCGGGGATGTCACCCCTGCGGACCGCCTCATAGGTCTGACGCAGCCCAGCCCCCAGCAGGGTCGCCGTCTCCTCCACAGAGAGCGAGAGCTGCGGATTGGGTGCCGCGGTGGTCACTGCTCGCCCGCTTCCAGGAGGGTCAGCAACGCCGGGACGGGCACGACCATGCGGCGACCGAACCGGCGCACCGGAATCTCGCCCCGATGGACAGCGGCGTACGCGGCGGGGCGGGAAAGGCCGAACACGCGGCCCGCCTCCTCCACGCTGATGGTGGCGCGCCCCGCGATCTCGGAGAGCGCCAGTGGGCGCTTGGCCGCAGGAGTGGCATCTGTGGTGCCCATGCGGGAGTCCTCTCAGCTTCGGAAATGAATCAACGAAGCCACGAGCGCGCCCGGCGTCTCACCAGTAGGGCTCCCGTCCCTGCACTGGCATCTTGCGGCGAGATCAATGCTGGCACGGGTCATGCATCTGTGTCAAGCTGTGTCTACACACATATTGCTGGAGGTGAGATGAGTGCAACGCTGATACAGGAGGTGGTCGGGCGAAACGTCCGCCGACTGCGCTCTGCACGGGAGGGTCTGTCTCAAGTCGAGCTGGGCGCGAGAGTCGCCGACCGCCTGGGAGTTGCCGCCTGGTCGTCAGCCACGATGTCGGCGGCCGAGAACGGCCGACGCGAGTTCACGGCCGCCGAGATCGTCGCGCTGGCGGTAGAGCTTGGCGTGCTGCCCGGCGCACTGCTGCTGGTGCCCGACGACATCGACGCCGTGGTGATCGGCGGCAAGCGAGGAAAGGGCGACGAGGTGCTGGGTGGCACGGTCGTGACGCGGGACGAGGTGCAGCCACTTCCCCACGACGCGGACGGGGTGGACCACCTCGCGCAGCTCGCCGCCGACGCCGTAAGCCGAGCAGAGGCCCTGACCGAGAGCCTGGACGAACTGCACAGCGGGGCGATGCGTCTGCGCGTTCAGTCGCTGCGCCAGTCCCAAGGCAGCACACCCGAGCGCACGACCGACCGCAAGTAAACCCGGAAACCAACCGAGAGAGGAGCACGCAATGCACGAGAACACGACCACAAGAGGAGGTGACGGCGATGGCGCGTGACGGGATAGGCCGCCGCTGCTACTGCCGCGACGACGAGGGCAAGGCGCTGGGCTCCCGCTGCACCAAGCTGGGCGGCTCGCGCCACGGCGTCTGGGAGTTCCGCGTGAGCGCGGGCAGCGACCCGGCGACGGGCAAGCGGCGCATGGTGAAGCGCAGTGGGTTTGCGACCAAGGCCGAGGCCGAGGCCGCCCGCGACGAGGTGGTGCGCAAGCTGCGGCGCGGTGTGCTGCGGTTCGAGGTGCCCACGCTCGCCGAGCACATGACCACTTGGCTGGCACGAGCCGAGCGCACCGAGGAGCTGAAAGCGACCACGCTGCGGGAGTACCGCCGCTACGCCGACGACTACGTGGTGCCCGAACTGGGCGCGATGAAGCTGGACACGATCCGGCGCGCGCACGTCGCGCAGTGGGTCGATCACATGGCCGAGGCGGGGCGCGGATCGGTGGCCATCCGCCGAGCGCATGCGACTCTCCGCAGCGGTCTGGCTGCCGCCGTGCAGCTCGATCTCATCGAGACGAACCCCGCGGCCTCGGTGAAGCTCCCCAAGGTCACCACGAGGCGCGTGGAGCCCTGGACGCTGGAGGAGGCGGGGCGATTCCTGGACACCGCAGCACAGCACCGGCTGGGCGCTCTGTTCGAGCTGGCGGTGATGACCGGCATGCGCCGCGGTGAGCTGGTCGGCCTGCGGTGGCGCGACGTGCGACTGGGTGGCGACGCTCCGCAGCTCGTGGTTCGGCAGCAGCTCGTGCGCGTCGGCGACAAGGTGCTGGAACAGACGGTCAAGACCGACGCGGGCCAGGACCGCACCGTGCCGCTGACCGACCGCGCCGTGGGCGCTCTCCTCGCGTGGCAGCTACGCCAGGCGCAGGAGCGCGACGCAGCGGTGGCGGCAGGCATCGAGGTGACCGGTGACCGCGTGTTCACGATGGCCGATGGCTCGGACTGCTTCCCCGAATACCCGTCGCGAGTGCTCGGCCCGCTGGTGAAGCAGGCAGGGCTGCGGCCTCAGCGCCTGCACGATCTGCGGCACCTGTTCGCCTCGCTCATGCTGGCGTCCGGGGAGGACCTGACCGTGGTGTCCAAGGTTATGGGTCACTCCAACTCGCAGATCACGCGCGACCTGTACGCGCACCTCGTGGGCGACCGTGCCCGCACCGCGGTGATGGGCGGCCTGGCCCTCCTCCCGCCCTCTGCGCGCACAGGTGTGCCCGCAACTGTGCCCGCAGGGGCATGAGAGCACCGAGAAAGCAGAAACACCCAGCCAGACGAATACTCATCTGACCGGGCGTTTCTAGGGTGGTGCACCCCCTGGGACTCGAACCCAGAACCCACTGATTAAGAGTCAGTTGCTCTGCCGATTGAGCTAGAGGTGCATGATCCGCCTCGGTGGAGCGAGGCGAACCGAGGGTCAACACTAGCATCGAGTTCGCGTCGGCGCGAATCGAGCCGGGGATGAGCCCTCGGCGCGTCGGAAGGGCCGGGTAGTCTGGCACGGTGACGTCCCCCCACGACTCGCTCGCCGCCGATCTCGATCTCGCCCTGCGCCTCGCGGATGCCGCCGACGCCGTGACGATGGCCAGCTTCGATGCCGACGATCTCGACGTCCAGGCCAAGCCGGATGCCACGTTCGTGACCGCGGCGGACATCGCCGCAGAGCGCGCGATCCGCGATGTGCTGCATGCCGAACGCCCGTCGGACGGCGTGTTCGGCGAGGAGTTCGGTTCCGAGGGCGAGGGCTCGCGCCGATGGATCATCGATCCGATCGACGGCACCCACAACTACATGCGCGGCATCCCCATGTGGACGACGCTCATCGCGCTGGCGATCGACGGCGTGCCGCAGGTGGGTGTGGTCAGCCAGCCCGCGATCGGGCGTCGCTGGTGGGCGGCGACGAGCCTCGGCTCCTGGACGAACTCCTCCGACGGTGCGCGACGCATCCATGTATCCGACGTCGACACGCTCGCCCGCGCGAGCGTGAGCTTCCAGAGCATCGAGCAGTGGGATGAGGTCGGCCGCGCCGACGATCTGATCCGTCTGAGCCGTGCGGTGTGGCGTGACCGCGGCTACGGCGACGCCTGGCCCTACATGCTGCTCGCGGAGGGTCGCCTGGAGATGGTGGCGGAGTTCGACGTCAAGGAGTACGACATCGCAGCCCAGTGGCCCATCGTCACCGAGGCGGGCGGACGCATCACCGCCTTCGACGGCGCCGACACGATCGGCGCACGCTCGGTCCTCGCGACCAACGGCGCGCTGCACGAGCCGTTCCTCCGTTTCTTCGCCGCAGAGACGGACGCCGGATGATCCTCCGGCGGGCCGTGGTCGTCGCCGCGGTCGCCGCATCCCTCGTCCTGGTCGCAGGCTGCACGAGCCAGCCGCCGGTCGTCCACGGCTCGTCCGGAGTGACCGTGACGCCGACGCCGGACGCCGTGCCCGCTCCGACGTGCGAGACGCTCATCCGCTCCGACCTGGTCGAGAGCCTGACCTCGCACAACTGGACCGCCGAGACCGACACGTTCCGCATCGGGAACATCGAGGTGCCCGGCGGGCTCTGGTGCCAATGGGGCGACTACTCCGTCGCGAGCGACCACGTCCAGATCTACGGCTGGGCGCGGATCGACGCGGCCGACGCCGACGCGGCCCGCGCCCAGCTGCTCAAGGACGGCTGGCACGAGCTGGACGGTGGATACGTGACGCAGGACTCCGCCACGACCTTCAACACGGACGCCGACGGCTACGGCATGACCTACCAGTTCGGTGACGGGTGGGTCACCGTCTCCGACACGAAGCAGGGGCTGCTGGTGATCCAGCGTCCCGCGAGCTGAACGGGAGGCTCGGCATCGTGAGCACGCGTCCTCTCGCGGTCGTCGCCGGCGGCTCGGGCTTCCTCGGGCGCGCCATCAGCGCCGCGTTCGAGGACGACGGCTACGAGATACGCCACATCGGTCGCACGGGGCCGGTCCGCTGGGATGACCCGGACGGCATCGCCCGCGCACTCGATGGGGCGGACGTGCTCGTCAACCTTGCCGGAAAGTCCGTCAACTGCCGCTACACCGACCGCAATCGCGACGAGATCCTCCGCTCCCGGGTGACCACGACCCGCGCGCTGCGCGAGGCGATCACGACGTCCGATCATCCGGTGCGGGTGTGGCTGAATGCGTCCACCGCCACGATCTACCGGCACGAGACGGAGCAGGCCAACACGGAGACCACGGGGGTCATCGGCGAGGGCTTCTCGGTGGACGTGGCACGCGACTGGGAACACGAGCTGTTCGACGGCGAGCTCCCCCGCACGCGCCGAGTCGCGCTTCGGATCGCGATCGTCCTCGGCGATGGTCCCGCTACGCGAGCGCTCGTCACACTCGCACGGATAGGCCTGGGCGGACCGCAGTACGACGGCTGGTGGTTCCCCCACAACCGCTATCGCGGGATCGGCAGCGATCCCTCCGGCAACGGCCGAGCCCGCGGGCATCGCGCCGGCGGACGCCAACGCTTCAGCTGGGTACATGTCGACGACGTGGTGGGGGCTGTGCGCTTCCTCCGAGACCGTGACGACATCTCCGGTCCCGTCAACGTCGTCAGCCCGCAGTCGACCGACAATCGGGGCCTCATGCGAGCGCTGCGCCGGACCGTCCATGCTCCGATCGGGCTCCCGGCCCTCCGATGGATGCTGGAACCGGCCATGTGGGTCCTGCGCACCGAGCCGGAGCTCGTCCTCAAGAGCAGGTGGGTCTCACCCGAGGTTCTCACCATGGCCGGTTATCGGTTCCGCCATCCCGAGCTCGAGGAGGCGCTCCTGGATGTCGTCCGCGCAACGGCAGGGCCTCGCCGTCACCGCGGGGGCCGCTGAGCCGTCACCAGACGATCCCGCCGCCCACCGAGATCCCGCCCCAGGTGAGAGCGATGAAGATCGCGGCGAACACGACGGGAGCGATGCCCTTGCCACTGCGCGCGAGCCCCTTGAGCAGCGCGATCACGCCGAGCACGGCGGCCACGACCGAGAGACCGCCGCCGAGGACCAGGCCGATGAACAGCGGGATGGGCATGAGCACGAGACCGGCGAGGGCGAACCAGAAGGCGGCCCATGCCGTGGGGTTGGACGGACGGATCTCACGCGAGGAGGACATGCCTCCAGTCTCTCGCTTCCCGTGACGCTGCGCAGCCTTCTCATGCTCCACGCGCGCCGGGATCGCGTTCGTCAGCGGGGATCCGGGGTCCGCAATCGCGTCGGCTTGCCATGGCGGTGGCGCGACGCTCAGCGCCTCGCTGCACCGCCGGTCCCGGAAGCCGCCTCGTCGAGGAACTGGGAGAGAGCGTGCTTGCTCGTGGTCAGGCTGGCGATCTTGACGTCCAGGTCGGCGATCTGTTCGCGGACCATGCCGGCGAGGATGTCGTCGCATGCACTGGTCCATACGGTGGTGCCGGCTTGACGCTCCAGCACGATCTTGATGAATCGGGTCGGCACGCCGGCGCTGCTGAGGTCCCGGATCGTGGCCACCTGTTCGAGGTCGACGTCCGTGTAGTCCCGGTATCCGTTGGGATGTCGCCTGGGTCGCAGGAGGTCCTGCTCCTCGTAGTAGCGCAGCATCCTCGCGGCCACGCCCGTGCGCCGTGACACCTCGCCGATCCGCATCCCGCCCCTTCCTACCGCCGTCACCATCACCCTTGACCTTGACAGTGATGTGAATGTTTAGCGTAGCAACGTGACCCAGACAGCTCCGTCCGACCCCCGTTCCGTCCCGCTCGCCCGACGTGTGCGTCCAGCGCTGGGGATGCTCACTGCCGCGACGTTCTGGACCGTCACCGCCGAGGTGCTGCCGTCGGGACTCCTTCGCGCGATGAGTCAGGGGCTGGGTGTCACCGAAGGAGCGATCGGGGTACTGGTCAGCGCGTGGGCCGTGACGATCGCGATCGTCGGGATCCCTCTGGTCAAGCTCACCATGAGAGTCCCACGCACCGTGCTGCTGACCGTCAGCCTCGCGGCGACCGCCCCGGCGAACCTCGTCACGGCCCTTGCTCCCGACTTCACTGTGGCGCTGGTGGGTCGTATCCTCGCGGCGACGGCGCACGGCCTGTTCTGGGCGCTCGTCGTGTCGTACGTCGCCACGATCGTCGCGCCGCAGCGCCTCGGCCGCGCCCTGTCGCTGGTGCTGGCCGGGCCCACCCTCGCAGGCCTGGCAGGTCTCCCCGCTGCCGCACTGATCGCGGAATACACCGGATGGCGTTGGGTGTCGATCGGGCTCTCGCTGATCCTCGCCGTCACAGCGGCCGTGCTCTGGCTGACCCTGCCCCGCCGCCGCGTCGACCCCGCTGTCGGAGAGCCGACCGCGACATGGGACGGTAGCGCCCGAGCCGTGGTGTTCGTCGCGGTCGGCGGCGGACTCGTGCTGGTCGGGCACTTCGCCGCGTTCACGTACGTCACCGCGCTCGTCACGGGACGGAACGGGCTGAGCGCGGCAGCGATCCCAGCCATCCTGCTCATCCTTGGGGTGACCGGCGGCGCCGGCGTCATCGTCTCCGGCGTCGCCGCGGACCGGCTCCCCCGCACCGCCCTCTTCTGTGCGTCCGCACTCGTCGCCGTCGGACTGGCGTTCCTCCTCCTCGGCCACGAGCCGGCGGTCTTCATCGCCGGGATCGTCGTCTGGGGGTTCGCGATCGGAGCGTTCCCCCCGATCCTGCAGGCCCGGGTGCTCCGGCTCTCGAGCCCGGCGTTCCGCCCTCTCGCCGGAAGCATCGTCGTGACGGTCCTCAACCTCGGAGTCGCCGCGGGTGCCACCGCCGGTGGGCTCGCCCTCCCCCACGGGCAGACCTCGCTCCTTCTGACCGCACTCCTCATCACGAGCACGGGAGCTGCTGCGGTGGCGGCGGCCGCGCGATCGGCCACCGCCACCCCCGGTCAGGACACGGGCGACGCGATCGGGTAGTTCGAACGCGTGAAACGGCCTGCGGGTGCGAAGCCCGCCAGCAGCTCGCCTGCATCGGTGCCGGTCACGTCGCTCACGAAAGCGAGGGCATCGCGTTCTGAGCGGACGTTCTCGATGAGGTTCGGGGTCTTGATGATGTCGGTCACGGTCGACGCGAAGACCGGTGAGACCGCGGCGGCCACGAAGAGGACGTTCGCGATGTCCGCGAACTCCGGATCGCCCAGGAAGATGCGGGTGAAACGGTTGGCCTGGTCGGAACGCTCCGCGAGATGGCGGGAGTACTGGCGCCGGATCCAGTCCGCGTCGAACTCGCCGGTGTGCTCGGTGGCCGCATCCACCAGCAGACGCGCATAGAGCAGGCCTGCTTGGGCGCCCTGCCCTCCGATCGGATCGTAGGCGGCGGCCGCGTCTCCGATCGCGGCGACCGGGTGACCGCCGGAGGTGACCGCGACCCCCTCCCGCACGACAGGTCGCACGGCACCCCGCAGCCACGACTTCGGGTCCTCCTCGATCGGCTCGAGAGCCAGCACCTCCGGCAGATCCCACTCGGCATGGTCGCGGTAGAGGTCCTGCACGACCCGCAGCGCCGACGCCGCCGAATCGGCGGTCGCGAAGCGCCGCTCGAACTCGCTGCCGGGCCGCGCCCACCCGAGGAACGACCACACCGGGCCGGCGTCCTTGTGCAGGAACGGTCCCCACCAGCCTTCCCCCTCGTTCGAGACGACCGTGAACGCGCTGTGGGTCCCGCCGCCGCGATGACCGAACACCTCTGGGCCGAAACCGAGGCCGCGTGCGGCGACGCTGATCACGCTCCGCTGTGGACGGTCGTACGGGCTGCGTGTCGGGTCGACGGGGAACAGCTCAGAGAGACCGCTTCGACCGGTTGCGACGAGGGTCAGATCGTTCGCCGCGGCGATGCCGTCGAGCGACGCCGGCGTGACGGCATCCACCACGAAACGGCCTCCGCGCTCCTGGAATACGGTCAGCCGCTCATCGGCCTTCAGCCGAGTGTCGACCGCGACGCCCCAGAAGTCGGAGAAGGGCGAGTCGAACTCCAGAAGCTCCGACCCGTCCGGGGCGACGAGGCGTGCGTGCAGGCCCTCGTGATGGGGCGCCCGGTCGCCGAAGGTGTCGAGCCCCAGAGCCCGTTCGGCGTTCAGCGCGTCGCCGAAGATGAGCGCGGTGCCGGTCGGGGGCACTGCGTCGCGCAGTTCTTGCTGCGCGCGCTCGCTGTAGACGGTGACGTCGAATCCGGCATCGAGCAGCCCGAGCGCCACAGTGGCGCCCGTCTGGCCCGCGCCGACGACAGCGGCTTTACGTGTGGACATGACGAGTTCTCCTTTTCTGTTCAGCGGTGGAGGTCAGACGGCGACCGGGGCCTCGGCGAAGGCGCCGCGGTATGCGGCGGCCGGATGGGTCGCCGGCAGGTGGTCGCGACCGAACAGCTTCTGCCGCAACGTTCCCGGCGCGTACTCCTTCTGGGCCAGCCCGCGCTCGCGCAGCACGGGGATGAGATAGTCCACGAAGTCGTTGTAGGTGCCCGGGATCTCGTTGTTCATCACGAGGATGCCGTCCGCGCCCGCGTCGCGCCATCGGGCGAGCTGATCGGCGATGGTCTCGGGCGACCCGACCAGGCGGTTTCCGGTCGCGAGGGAAGCGGCCGAGATCGCCCACCGTCGCCTCTCGACCCTTGGTGCCGGCGTTCACCCAGTCGATGATCGACTGCATTCCTTCCGCCTTGACCTCGCCGATCGGCGAGTCCAGCTCGAAATCACCGAAGTCGACCCCCGCCACTCCGCCCATCTGCGCGAGCTGAGCCTCGCCATCGATCCACTCGTCGATCTCGGCCGCCTTACGGCGGGCTTCTTCGTCGGTGGACGCCACGACGAACTGGAGCCCCTGGAAGAGCTTGATGTCGGAGCCGTCCCGACCGTAGGCGGCGGCGCGGCGACGGAAGTCGGCGGCGTCCTCCGCGATCGTCTCGACGTTCGCGGAGGTCAGGAACACCGCCTCGGCATTGCGCGCCGCGAAGTCACGCCCGGCAGGAGAGGCCCCCGCCTGGAAGAGGAACGGGCTGCGCTGCGGTGAGGGACTCACGAGGTGCGGGCCCTCGACCCGGTATCGCGGACCCTCGTGGTTGATGCGATGCACCTTGTCGGGGTCGTTGAACACGCCGTTCTCGCGGTCGATCACGAGCGCGTCGTCCTCCCATGAGCCCTCCCACAGCTTGTAGACGACATCCACGTACTCGTCGGCCCAGCGGTACCGCTCGTCATGCTCGGTGAGGTCGTCGTAGCCGAAGTTGCGTGCCGCATTGCTGAGGGTGTTGGTCACGATGTTCCACGCGACCCGCCCCTGGGTCAGGTGGTCGAGCGTGCTGATGCGGCGGGCGAAGCTGAACGGATGCTCCTGCAGGATCGACGACGTGTAGGCGATGCCGAGGTGTTCCGTGGCGTAGGCCAGGGCGCTGACGAGCGCGGCCGGGTCGTTGGCGGGAATGCCCACGCCCGATTGGATGAACTTGCGGGTGCCGCCCTTGTGCGCGTTGTACAGGCCGATGATGTCGGCGAAGAAGATCGCGTCGAACGTGCCGCGTTCGAGAGTGCGGGCAAGCTCGACCCAGAGGCGCAGGTCATTCGCGTCCGCCTGCCGGCCGGTCAGCCGACGCCAGGTGCCGTGCACGACGTGTCCCGGGGTGTTCTGCACGAACGCGGCGAAGTGCAGAGGGCGGCCCGGGGAAGACGACACAGAAGTCGACATGGGTCTCTCGCTTTCGTTGCTCGGGAGACCCAGATTGACCCCGCCGACCCGGAGAGCGATCACGCGTGACAGCAGTGGTCGGACAATGACAGGAGGTTACGGAGGCGATCCCTCGACCGTTGCGCAGCGAAGGTCGCGTCAAGGATCATTGACACTTTTCTCGCGCCGCCAGAACCTCTCTGATGCGGGTCCGACGCCGATGGCCACGCCACACACCAGCCCCGCCCCTTCGGCTCGGTACTCTGTACACGATGTCCGGCAGGGGACGACCGGACGCGAGAGCCCGAGGCGGCTAGGTGTGATGTCCAGGGACGTTGTTTCGGTGACACGGTCGTGAAGAGCTGAGGGGCGAGGACCTCCGGTTGTGAAGTGGAGCTGTTCAAGGAACCGCTTCACGAACCAGGAGGCCCTCGTGTCCCACGCTCACGCTGCTCTGACCCCGCGCGCTCGACTCCGGTTGGCGCGCCTGATCGTGGAGGGCGGTTGGCCCCCATCGGTCGCGGCGAAGATGTTCATGGTCTCGCCCGTCACTGCCCGCAAATGGGCGGCGAGATTCCGCACTGAGGGCGCGGGAGGGATGACCGACAGGTCGAGCCGTCCACGTTCGATGCCGACGAAGACGCCGTTACCAGTGGTCAAGCGGATCGTGAAGGCAAGATGGCGGCGCCGACTGGGGCCGGTGCAGATCGCCGGTGAGCTCGGTTTGCCCGCCTCGACTGTCCACGCGGTCTTGGTGCGCTGCCACATCAACCGGCTCTCCGCAATCGATCGGGTCACGGGAGAGCCGATCCGACGTTACGAGCACGACCATCCTGGATCGCTGATCCACGTCGATGTCACGAAGTTCGGCAACATCCCTGACGGTGGCGGTTGGCGCTTCGTCGGCCGCGTCCAGGGCGAGCGCAACCGCGAGGCTACCGCCACCCGCATGAAGAGCAGGAACGACCGCTACGAGCCACGATTGGGCACCGCGTTCGTCCACACCGTCATCGACGACCACTCCCGCGTCGCCTATGCGGAGATCTGCTCTGACGAGAGAGCCCAGACCGCGATCGGCGTCCTGCACCGCGCGGTGACCTGGTTCGCCGACCGAGGTGTCATTGTCGAGCGCGTCCTCTCCGACAACGGTTCGGCCTACAAGTCCTATGCCTGGCGCGACGCCTGCGCAGAGCTCGGGATCACCGCGAAGAAAACCCGCCCCTACCGGCCACAAACCAACGGGAAGATCGAACGCTTCCACCGCACTCTTGCCGATGGCTGGGCCTACGCGAGGCTCTACCCCTCAGAGGCCGCACGCCGCGAAGCACTCCCGGGCTGGTTGCACTTCTACAATCACCACAGGCGCCACTCCGCACTCGGAGCCCCACCCATCAGCAGAATCGCGAACAACCTGCCCGGACATCACAGCTAGGGCGTGTCTGACAATGTCTTGGTCCATGCGATGACGGCGTTGAGGACGACGGCGGCGCGGTAGATCACGGCGTGCTTGTCGTAGCGGGTCGCGAGTCCCCGCCACTGCTTGATTCGGCAGTAGCCGCGCTCGATCACGTTTCGGTTCTTGTAGTCGGCGGCGTCGAGTGCGACCGGGCGTCCGCCTCGCGATCCGCGTCGCTTGCGGTGTCCCTTCTGATCGTCAGGTTCGGGGATCACGGCCTTGATCCGCCGGTCGCGCAAATGCCCGCGGATCGCGCGAGACGAGTACGCCTTGTCGGCTCGGACCGCGTCCGGCCGTGTCCGCGGACATCCGGTGGCGCGGGCGACGCGCAACTGCGCCATCAGCGGCAGGAACATCGGCGAGTCCCCGGCCTGGCCCGGGGTGATCAGCGTGACCAGTGGGAGTCCGTTGCCATCGACGAGCTGATGAATCTTCGTCGACAAACCGCCTCGGGAGCGACCGATGCCATGATCAGGCGACTCGAGCGTCAGATCCTTGTAGTTCGATCCAGCCCCCTGTGAGGCGGGTCGTGTTCGTCACATGCTGATGCGCACGCGCGATCGTGGAATCCACCGACAACGACCAGTCGACCATCCCCGCAGCATCCGCCGCCGCCGTGATCTTCGCCGCCACCCGATCCCACGTCCCATCGAACGCCATCCGACGATGCCAGGTCCATACCGTCTGCCACGGCCCGAACACCTCCGGCAGATCACGCCACGCGATCCCCGTCCGATACCGATACACGATCCCCTCCACCACCGTCCGAGCATCAGAAAACTTCCGACCCGGCCGCCCCGTAGGACGAGGCAACATCCCCTCGATCAACGACCACTGACCATCCGAGAGCAACCGAAACCGCGACACCCGCCGAGACTCCCAGCCCAAGCCGCCAACCTTTGTCAAACACGCCCTAGCTGTGCTGTTCAGGCAGGTTGGTCAATCTGCTGATGGGTGGTTGGCCGCCGATGGCGGTGTGGGGCCTGTGGTGATTGTAGGAGTGCAGCCAGGCCGGGAGTGCGTTGCGGCGGGCTGATTCGGAGTTGTAGTGCCGTGCGTATGCCCAGCCGTCGGCGAGGGTGCGGTGGAAGCGTTCGATCTTTCCGTTCGTCTGCGGACGGTAGGGCCGGGTCCGTTGCGGTCGGATGCTGAGCTCGGCGCAGGCGTCGCGCCAGGCGTGTGAGCGGTAAGCGGAGCCGTTGTCGGAGAGCACCCGTTCGACGGTGACGCCACGGCCGGCGAACCAGCCGACCGCACGACGCAGAACAGCGATGGCGGTGGCGGCGGTTTCGTCCTCGTGGATCTCGGCGTAAGCGACACGGGAGTGATCGTCGATGACGGTATGAACGAACGCCGTGCCGGTGATCATGTCGCCGGCGATCCCGCGTTTGCCGGTCCTCTTCGCGGTGATGGCCTTGTTCCGCTCTCCCTGGAGACGTCCGACGTAGCGCCAGCCGCCGCCGTCGGGGATGTTGCCGAGCTTCTTGACGTCGACATGGATCATCGAGCCGGGATGCTCGTGCTCATAGCGGCGGGCGGGCTCACCGGTGCGGACGTCGACATGGCTGAGTCGATTGATCCGGCACCGGGCGAGGACCGCGTGAACGGTCGAGGCGGGCATGCCGAGCTGAGCGCCGATACCGACTGGTCCCAGCCGCTTCTTCCACCGCAGGTGCACGACTTTGCGGACCAATCTTCGCGGGGTCTTGTTCGGGCTGTGATGCGGCCGTGACGAACGGTCCAGCATCCCCGCCTCGCCCATCTCCACGTAACGACGAGCCCATCGGTCCGCGGTGCGCCATGACACTCGGAAGCAGGTCGCCGCCGCAGCGACAGACCAGCCGTCGTCGACGACTTGGCGGGCCAGGCGGAGGCGTTGGCGAGGGGTCAGCGCAGCGTTAGCGTGGGTCACGAGGACCTCCTTGGTCATCGAGTGCGGGAACTAGACAGCTCCACTCTCGACCGGGAGGTCCTCACCCGTCTATCGCGTCACACCTCAACCAACGTCCCCGGACAGCACACCTAGCCGTTGAAGAAGCGCGCGATCGTGCTCTGCGTGACAGCGTCTTGTGCTGGGCGTGATCTTCATCGCATCCTTGGGTGCCTTGCTTGCCGCGTCCGGCGGTCGCGATCGGACACCTCTTCTGGTGGGCGTGCTGATGACGACAACGACTGTTCTCGGGATCATCGGCGTTGGAACTCGTCGTGCGCCAACACACGATCGAGGTGTGGGCGTGGCATCGCGGCAGCGTCGAACGAAGGATGGCGATTCACGCAGACCAGCGCAGCCGCGCAATCCGTTTAGACGACGAACACTTCCCCACGCGATTCATGATCTGGTGGCTATCCGACGGTGTCGAGCACGCCCTGGCGCTCATCCCCATACGATCGGGCGGCTTGGTCCGGCGAACGACCCCCGAAGCGGATATCCGGATCGTCGCGCAGCGAGTTCGAGATCTCGGCTTCGACCTGAGCGGTTTGTGAAGCGCAGGACGTCGCTCTCCGCGGGACGTGCCCTTCGGCAACGATCTCTCACGCTGTCTCTCCTTTGACGGCGCGGGAGCAGCGATTCCGACACCGACCGGTACCCGGCGGTCGCGGGGCCCTGGAGCGGCGTGCTGCGGACGCGGATTGCGATAGTGTTCGGGCGTGATCCCGATTGAGAACCTGATGGCGTTCGCGATCGCGTCGGTCGTCATCATCGTGATCCCCGGCCCCAGCGTGCTCTTCGTGATCGGCCGCTCCATCGCGCTCGGACGACGCGCCGGCGTGCTGAGTGTGGTCGGCAACGCGCTTGGCACGGTGCCGGCGGTGATCGCCGTGGCCTTCGGGCTCGGAGCGATCGTCGCCGCATCCGTCGTCGCCTTCACGGTCATCAAGATCGTCGGAGCCCTGTACCTGATCTACCTCGGCGTCCAAGCCATCCGTCATCGCCACGCGCACGTGGGAAGCGCCCAGGGGGCGCCCGCGTCAGCCGCGAAGCTCCTCCGACAGGGGTTCATCGTGGGCCTCACGAACCCGAAGACCATCGCGTTCTTCGTCGCCGTGCTCCCGCAGTTCGTGGACCCGGCCGCCGGCGCGGTCTGGGCGCAGCTTCTCCTGCTCGGACTGGCCTTCCAGCTTCTCGCCCTCGCATGCGACAGCGTGTGGGCTGTCACGGCGGGCACTGCTCGCGCGTGGTTCGCGAGGTCGCCGCGGCGCGTCTCGACCCTGTCCGGGGCGGGGGGCGTGATGATGATCGGGCTCGGCGGCACCCTCGCTTTCACCGGCTCCAAGAGCTGACGCCGACCTCAGCCGGCAGATGCTCTCGCTATCGCCGGCAGATCGTGGATGACGCGCCGTCGGGACAGGCGCAGCACCGCTCCCGTCTCGTCTGAAATCCGCCAGAGCCAGCCGGCGGACTCGGCTGGACTAGCCGGATGACGAACACGACAGCGCGGGCCACCGCCTTCCACGCACTCCACACGAACCAGAACCAGCCTCTCCTCCTCGCCAACGTCTGGGACGTCGCCAGCGCTCGACTCGTCGAGAGCGCCGGCGCCCACGCCGTCGCGACGACCAGCGCTGGTATCGCTTGGGCACTCGGACGCCCGGACGGCAACTCGCTGCTGCGCGAGGAGGCTGTCGCAGCGACCGCACGGATCACCGCCGCCCTCTCGGTGCCGGTCACAGTGGACATAGAGGCCGGCTACGCAGACGATGCAGACGGAGTGGAGCGCACGGTGAACGCTGTGCTCGAAGCCGGCGCCGTCGGGATCAACATCGAGGACGGTGCGCTGGCGCCGGACGAACTCGTCGATCGAATCAAAGCGGCGCGACGGGGCGCGGATCGCGTCGGGATCCCGCTGTTCATCAATGCCCGGACGGACGTGTACCTCGCTGACCTCGTCGCTCCCGATCATCTCCTGAGGGAGACCGTCGGCCGTGCACGCCGCTACCTGGACGCAGGAGCGAATGGCGTGTTCGTGCCCGGGCTTCGCGACGTCGCCACGATCGAGTCGGTCGTCGAATCCGTCGATGGTCCGCTCAACGTCATGGTCGGACCCGGCGCGCCGAGCGTCGCGGAGCTCGCACGGGTGGGTGTCGCTCGCGTGAGCCTCGGCTCCGGCGTCGCCCAAGCCGCATACGCCGTCGCCAGAGGCGCCGCCACCGAGCTACTGAGGGCCGGCACATACAGCCGCATGGCTCCGGCCATCGACTACTCCGAACTGAACGCGCTGTTCTAGCGACGCGGACCCACCGGCACCGGACGACGACTCGCGAGAGCGGGACCCCACCACGGAACGAGAGGAGAAGGACCCGAGGCACCACCGACTGTGCGCAGCGCTCAACGTGGACAGAAGGCGCGGCGAGGTCAGTAGAGCATCCCCATTGCGCTCCTGACCTCGTGCAGGGTGTCGTTCGCGATGTTCTGCGCTCGCTCGTTCCCCGCTCGTAGAACGGCGGCCGCATCCTCGATGCTGAGAGCGGCGCGGCGGGCGCGGTGCGCGGAAAGGAACTCGTTGACGGCTTCGGTGGTGAGGCGTTTGAGCGCGACGGCCCCGGCGCCGCATATCTCGTCTGCGATGTCGGCGGGGGTGCGTCCCAGGACGACCGCGGCCGTCGCGAGCAAGCCGGCCACCTCCGGACGATTCTCGGGGTCGTAGGTGATGGTGCGCTCGGAGTCGGTGCGGGCACGCCTGATGACGGCGGCGGTCTCGTCGGCCGTCATACCGAGTGCGATGGCGTTGCCGTAGCTCTTCGACATCTTGCGCCCGTCGAGCCCAGGCAACTCGGGGGCGCTGGTGACCAGGCCGACGGGCTCCGGAAACACGGCACCGTAGCGCTCGTTGAACCGACGGGCGATCGTGCGCGTGACCTCCACGTGCGGCAGGTTGTCCTTGCCGACCGGGACGAGATTGCCCTTGCAGAAGAGGATGTCCGCGGCTTGGTGCACCGGGTACGTCAGCAGCAGTCCGCTCAATGCACGGCCCGATGCCGCCAGTTCTGCCTTCACCGTCGGGTTGCGATGCAGCTCCGCCTCGGTGACCAGGCTGAGGAACGGAAGCACGAGCTGATTCAAAGCAGGCACTGCCGAGTGAGTGAAGATCGTCGTCGACCGCGGATCGAGACCTGCCGCGAGATAGTCGAGCACCGCCTCATAGACATTCTCACGGATGTCTCTCGCCACGTCGCGGTCGGTGATGACCTGGTAGTCGGCCACGACGACGAACGTCTCGACCCCGAGCGACTGGAGTCGGACCCGTTCCCGTATGGTGCCGAAGTAGTGCCCGAGATGAAGCCGGCCCGTGGGGCGCTCCCCCGTCAGGACCCGGAACCGTTCGGGGTGCCGCGCGATCTCAGCGCGCAGTTCGGGCATGCGCGCGGCGGTGGCGGTGAATGAGTCCATGTGTGCTCCTAGATCGAGGGAGCTGCACGGAGAGAGGTCACCGCGGGGTTCGCGGGCTGCCGTGCAGCCCGCGAATGTGCGCTACGGCTGCTCGGGCAGCCACCACCACGACGAGACGGTGAAACGCATGCGCTCACGCTACCCTCATCGGGACTCACTACCGAAAGCTTCGGTGGCCGAACACCACCTGCACAGCGATGCGTTTCCGGTGTGCGCACCCCGGAGACACGGGGACAACGCAGAATGACCGCCCCGAAGGGCGGTCATTCTGCCCTCCGACAGTGTGACAGCGACATCGTGGAGCTGGGGGGAATCGAACCCCCGTCCAGCGCTGAGATACCACGCCTTCTCCGGGCGCAGTCTGTAGAGACGTTCTGCTCGGCCCCGACCTTTGTCACAGACACCTAAGTCGACAGGCCCAGCCTGGGAAGAGTCCCGCGCGGCGTCCAGACGCCGCCGCGCAGCAAGATCCCTAGATGACGCCAGGGTCCGTGGCGGGATCACACACGGTCTGACGGACTATCGGGCTCGCTTAGGCAGCGAGGGCGAAGTCAGTGCGCTTTGCATCGGCACTTATTGGTTCGCAGGGGGCGTTTACGAGATAACCCTGCATCCTCGGCCCGCTTCTCGTGGATTCACAGGCGCTGTCGAAACCGATCAGCCCCGTGGCCTTCTCACGAAGGAGCCGCTGTCACACTGTGGAGTTGCCAACCGGGATGCCGCGACATCCCAGCATTTCATTCTACATGGACGCGCCGCGAAGGGCCCGGATGAGTAGGCTCAGCCCATGCCCTCGCCCGCACCGACCGCTCTCCCCGGAATCGCCGAGCGTCTGTCGCGGATGATCCGCATCCCCACGGTCTCCGCGGAGTTCGCAACGCGCGGCGCGGCGCCCTTCGAGGAGTTCATCGCCCTTCTCGCCGAGCTCTACCCCCTCGCGCACGCCGCGCTCGAGCTCGAGCGGCACGCCGACCTGAGCCTGCTCTACCGCTGGCGAGGACGGGCGGACGCAGACCCCGTCGTGCTCATGGGCCACTACGACGTCGTGCCCGCGGACACGGCGGACGGCTGGACCTATCCCGCGTTCGAAGGACGCATCGCCGACGGCCTCGTGCACGGACGCGGCGCGCTCGATGACAAGGGCTCGGTCGCCACCGTCATGGGGGCCGTCGAGAACCTGCTCGCAGCGGGCTTCACACCCGCACGAGACGTCTACCTCGCCTTCGGCGCAGACGAGGAGATGCGCAGTCTCGGCGCCGACGCGACATCCCGCGCCCTCCACGAGCGCGGCGTCACGCCGTGGCTCGTGCTCGACGAGGGCGGCGCCGTCATCGACGCCCCGCTGCCAGGTGTCGAGGGCACCGCGGCGATGGTCGGAGTGGGTGAGAAGGGAGTGCTGACCCTCGTGCTGACGGCGCGCGGCAGCGGCGGACATGCCTCCGCACCGCCCGACATGACCGCGATCCGCCGCATCGCTCAGGCCGTCGACAGGCTCGACGCGTCCACCTTCCGCGCCCGAACCCCGGCGGCGGTCAGTCGCATGATCGGGTCGCTCGCCGTCCGGGCCCGCGGAGTGGCACGCCTCGCCTACCGCATCCTGTCCGCGCTGCCGTGGCTCAACGCCCGCGTGTTCGCAGCGATGGGAGGTGAGCCCGCAGCGCTCGTGCGCACCACGGTGGCAGCCACCATGGTCGCCGGCGGCACCGCGGGCAACGTGCTGCCCGCCCACGCCTCGGCGACCCTCAACCTGCGGATCGCTCTCGGCGAGACGGTCGAGAGCACCATCGAACGCGTCGTGCGACGCATCGACGACCCGGAGATCGACGTCACCATCGTGCAGGGCAGCGATCCGTCGCCCGAGTCGCCCGTCGACGGCGGCCCGTTCGCACTCATCAGCCAGGCGGTCGCCGCCTCGTACCCGGACGCGTCCACGGTGCCGTACATCATGATGCAGGCCAGCGACTCCCGGTTCTACCACCGCTACTCCCCCGCCGTGTACCGGTTCTCACCGCTGTTCATGAACGCGGCGCAGCGGGCCACGATCCACGGCGTCGACGAGGCCGTCTCGATCGACTCCCTCGAGCGCGGCGAGCTGTTCTACCGCCATCTGCTGCAGAGCCTCGGATGAGCGCGCCGACCAGGCTCTCGCTCGGCGCCCTCGCCGGGGTCATCGGGTTCCTCGCGTTCGTCGAGTTCACGAGCGGCGTCATCCAGGGCTACTACACGCCCATCCTCACCGACATCGCCCGTGCCCTCGGCATCCCCGACGCCGACGTCAACTGGCTCGAAGGCACCCAGCTCATGCTGTCGGCCCTCGTCGTTCCGGCGATGGCCAAGCTCGGCGACATGGTCGGTCACAAGCGCATGCTCGTGGTCGCCACGGCGATCACGGCCGTGGCGTCGATGGTGCTCCCCTTCACGACCTTCTTCCCGCTCTTCCTGGCCGCCTGGGCGCTGCAGGGGTTCTACGTCGTCTGGCTGCCGCTGGAGATCGCCCTCATCTGGTCGCGCGCCCGCCGCTCCGGCGCGCCGTCGCTCATCACGGCGCGAGCGGCCGGCCTCCTCGTCGCGGCGCTCGAGACCGGCGCGATCGTCGGGGCCCTCGCAGGAGGGGCGCTCATCGGCTTCTTCCCGCTCACGATCGTGCTGCTCGTGCCGGCCGTTCTCGTCGTGGTCTGCCTCGTCGTCATCGTCTTCGGCGTGGTCGAGTCCCCGGACCCGGTCGGCGGCCGGCTGGACACGGTGGGTCTCGTGCTCATCTCGCTCGCCCTCGTCGCCTTCACGGGCGGCCTCAGCCTGCTACGGCTCTCGGGGCCGGGAAGCCTTCTCGCCTGGGCCGTGGTCGCGCTCGGGGTCATCCTGGTCGTGCCGTTCGCGCGGTGGGAGCTGCGGCAGCCGGACCCGCTCATCGACGTGCGCATGTTCCGCTCGCCCGCGCTCGGTCCTGTCTTCGTCACCGCGGGGCTGTTCGGCGTCAGCGTCCTCGGCGCTCAAGCGCCCCTGTCGACGTTCGCGCGCACGGATCCCGCCGTCTACGGTTACGGCCTCGGCACGAGCGGGTTCGCCACCTCGCTCATCATCGGGATCTACCTCGTGGCGATGATCGTCGGAGCCCTCCTCTTCCCCCGAGGTGCACGGATGCTGACGCCCCGCGTCACGCTGCTCATCGCCGCCGTGATGGTCGGGATCGGATTCCTGCTCTTCCTCCCCTTCCACTCCGCCTACGCGCAGGTGATCACGAACATGATCATCGTGGGACTCGGCTCGGGCGCCCTCGTCGCCGCGCTTCCCGCCGCCGCTGCAGCCGCCGCGCCGCCGACGCAGACCGGCGTCGCCACCGGACTCACGAACTCGGTGAAGACGGTCGGCGGAGCCATCGCCTCGTGCACGTTCGGGATCGCGTTGTTCGCGGGGACGGCCGCCGCCGCGGGAGAGCCGACGGGGACGGCCGGCTCGTTCTCGGGCTACGTCACGGTGTGGCTCGTGTGCGGACTCGCCGCGCTGGTCGCCGCGGTCCTTCTCCTGTTCGTGCCGAAGACCGCCTTCACCGACTGAGCCGGATCAGTCGCCCATCCGGTTGCGGGTGCGCATGGCGCGCTCGGCTTCGCGCTTGTCCTGCCGCTCACGCAACGTCTGGCGCTTGTCGAACTCGCGCTTTCCCTTCGCGACCGCGATCTCGACCTTGGCGCGCCCGTCCGAGAAGTACAGCTTGAGCGGCACGAGCGTGTAGCCGCCCGCCGAGATGGCGTGCGAGAGCTTGACGATCTCCTCGCGGTGCAGCAGAAGCTTGCGCGTCCGCTTCGCGGCGTGATTGGTCCAGTGACCCTGCGAGTACTCCGGGATGTGGACCGCATCGAGATAGGCCTCGCCGCCGTCGATGTACGCGTATCCGTCCGTCAGGTTCGCGCGTCCCTGCCGCAGCGACTTCACCTCGGTGCCGGTGAGGACGAGTCCCGCCTCGTAGGTCTTCTCGATGAGGTAGTCGTGACGCGCGCGGCGGTTGGTCGCGACGACCTTCTCTCCGCGTTCTCTGGGCATAGCCGAACAGTCTACGTCAGGCGCGGAGCCAACGGCGGATCGCGAAGCCCGCCGACAGCGCAGCCAGCACGATTCCGATCGCGACCATGACCGGGATCACGACCAGGAGATCGCTCGGCCCGACCCAGGTCGTGATGAAGGCGATCCGATCGCGCAGGTAGCCGTTGATACCGAACTGGACGCCCGCCCAGATCGCCGCGCTCGCGAGCACCGAGCCGATGAAGGCCGCGAACACGCCCTCCAGCACGAACGGCGTCTGGATGAAACGGTTGGAGGCGCCGACGAGCCGCATGATGCCGATCTCGCGTCGCCGTGCGAACGCCGACAGCCGGATCGTGGTGGAGATGAGCAGGACGGCGGCGATCAGCATCAGCGCGGCGATGCCGACGGCGATGTAGGTCGCGATCGTGAGCGCGGAGAACAGCGGCTCGAGGTACTGCAGCTGGTTCTGGACCTGCTCGACGCCCTTCATGCCGCTGAACGCCTCGGCGATCACATCCGAGTCGGTCGGATCGACCATGTTCACCGAGAACGTCGCGTTGATCTGATCCGGCGTGATGACGCCCTTGTACTCGGAGCCGAGGAGATTGAGCGCGTCCTCGTACGCCTGGTCGCTGGTCTCGAACGTGTAGCCACGGATGAGCGGGGCGAGCGCCGGCCCCTCCAGCTCGGCCTTCACGGCATCGATCTGGTCCTGTGTGGCCGCCTTGCCCTGATCGCACGTGGACGCGGTGGAGACGGTCGTGCACATGTAGACCGCCACCTGGGCACGGCCCTGCCAGAAGTCCTTCATCTGGCCGATCTGCATCTGCATGAGCACGGCGGCGCCGACGAACGTCAGCGACACGAAGGTCACGAGGACCACCGAGATGACCATCGAGGCGTTGCGGCGCAGGCCGCTCAGCGCCTCGCCGAGGATGAGTCCGAACCTCATCGCGTGGGCCCCACTTCGTCGTCGCCCCGGTCGAGGCCCAGCTTGTCGGCGAGACCGAGCTCTTCGACCATGACATCGGCGGGTGCGGCGGGCGGCTCCTGAGCCGCGACGACGGCCTGCTGGCTCGCCTCCACCGCCTCGTCGAGACGGAGCGGCTCGACCTGACCCGTCTCGGAGATCTCGCGCCGCAGCTCGATCACCGCGGTGAGCGCCGCGGCTGCCGCAGCGCCCTTCTCCGCCTGCGGGCCCAGCCGGGGGATTCCGGAGGTGTCGCCGTAGCCGCCGTGGCTCTCGTCGCGCACGAGCTCACCGTTCTGCAGCTCGATCACGCGGCGGCGCATCTGGTCGACGAAACCCGCCTCGTGGGTGGCCATGAGCACGGTCGTCCCGCCCGCATTGATCCGCGCGAGCAGCTGCATGATGCCGGTGGATGTCGCGGGGTCGAGGTTTCCGGTGGGCTCGTCCGCAAGCAGCACCTTGGGCCGGTTGACGAGGGCACGCGCGATCGCCACGCGCTGCTGCTCGCCGCCCGAGAGCTCGTGGGGCAGTCGCTTCTCCTTGCCGTCCAAGCCGACCAGCGCGAGCGCCTCGGGCACGGCCTGCTGGATGAAGCCCTTCGACGACCCGATCACCTGCAGCGTGAAGGCGACGTTCTGGAACACCGTCTTGGTCGGCAGGAGCCGGAAGTCCTGGAACACGGCGCCGACGTTGCGGCGGAAGTACGGGACCTTGCGGTTGGGCAGGGCACGAAGATCGCGACCGAGCACGCTCACCCTGCCCTGGCTGGGGACGTCCTCGCGGAGGATCAGACGCAGGCAGGAAGACTTGCCCGAGCCCGATGCGCCGACGAGGAAGACGAACTCTCCGCGTTGCACCTCGAAGTCCACGTTCGACAGAGCGGGTCTGGAGGTGCCGCGATACCGCTTGGTGACGTTCTCGAACCGGATCATGGCCGGATCAGCCTAAGCGTGCGAGTCGATGAATCAGCGCAGAACATGCGGCGCGCCGCATCCATCGTCCGCCGACACGGCGGCGATCAGTCGTCGTCGTCCTTGCGCTTGCGCCAGCGGATGCCGGCCGAGATGAAGCCATCGATGTCGCCGTCGAAGACCGGGGCGGGGTTGCCGACCTCGTAGCCGGTGCGGAGGTCTTTGACGAGCTGCTGACCGTAGAGGAAGTAGGAGCGCATCTGGTCGCCCCAGCTCGCCGTGATGACCCCGGCGAGCTCCTTCTTGGTGGCCGCCTCCTGCTCCTTCTGGAGCAGCATGAGACGGGTCTGCAGCACGCGCATGGCGGCGGCGCGGTTCTGGATCTGCGACTTCTCGTTCTGCATCGAGACGACGATGCCGGTGGGAAGGTGCGTGATGCGCACGGCGGAGTCGGTGGTGTTGACCGACTGGCCGCCCGGACCGGAGGAGCGGAAGACGTCGACCCGGATGTCGCTCTCGGGGACGTCGACCTCCTGAGCCTCCTCCATGACGGGGATGACCTCCACCGCTGCGAAGCTCGTCTGCCGCTTGTCGGCGCCGCCGAACGGGCTGATGCGCGCGAGGCGGTGGGTGCCCGCCTCGACCGAGAGCGTGCCGTAGGCATAGGGCGCGTCGATCTCGAACGTCGCGGACTTGATGCCCGCTCCCTCGGCGTAGGAGGTGTCCATGACCTTGACCGGGTACTTGTGACGCTCGGCCCAGCGCAGATACATCCGCAGGAGCATCTCGGCGAAGTCCGTCGCGTCGTCCCCGCCCGCGCCGGAGCGGATCGTCACGACCGCGGCGCGGTCGTCGTACTCGCCGTCGAGGAGGGTCTGGACCTCGAGGTCGCCGATCGTCTTCGTGAGCTCGGCGAGCTCGGAGCGCGCCTCTGCCGCCGACTCCTCGTCCTCCATCTCGTTGGCGAGGTCGACGAGCACCTCGAGGTCGTCGAGGCGTCGCTCCACCTCCGTGACCCGCTTCAGCTCCGCCTGACGGTGACTGAGCGCGCTGGTGACCTTCTGCGCCTTCTCGACGTCGTCCCAGAGGTCGGGGGCGCCGGCCTCCTCGCTCAGCCGAGCGATGTCGGCGCGGAGGGTGTCGACGTCCACCACCGCGAGGATGTCGGCGAAGGTGGCGCGCAGCGCCTGGATGTCGGCGGAGAGATCGAGTTCGAGCATAGCGATTCAGACTATCGCGGATACGGCGCCTCACGCGGCGGCCGTGCGCAGGCGACGTCTCCGGGCCAGAAGCCCCGCGCGGGGCGCGAAGCACCACGCCGCCAGGAACGCGGCGGTGAGCACGAGGACGATCGTGCCGCCGGTCGGCAGGTCCCAGGACCACGAGACGTAGAGGCCGAGCAGCGCCGCCCCCGCGCCGAGGAGCGGGGCGATCGTCATCATGACGCCCAGGCGGTCGGTCAGGAGCCGGGCGGTCGCCGCCGGCGTGATCAGCAGCGCGAGGACGAGGATGTTGCCGATCGTCTGCACGCTGATAACGACCGCCAGTGTCACGAGGACGTAGAGCACGAGGTCGAGCCAGAACACGCGCACGCCCATCGCTCGCGCCGACTCGCGGTCGAGACTGATCGTGACGAACTCCTTGTGGAAGAGGAACATCGCGGTCAGCACGAGCAGCCCCGTCACGGCGACCACCAGGACATCAGAGTCCGGGATGCCGGTGATCGAGCCGAACAGGAACTGCTGCAACGAACCGGCGTAGCCGGGAGCCTGCGAGATCACGACGATCCCCAGCGCGAAGGCGGCGACGAAGAAGACGCCGATGATGGAGTCCTCCTTCAGTCGGCGGTTCTGCGAGAACACGGCGACGAGCACGGCGGTCAGGATGCCGGCCACCGTGCCGCCGAGCACGAGGTTGCCGGACACGACGAACGCGACAGCGAGACCGGGGAACACGGCGTGCGCGACGGCGTCCCCGATGAACGCCATCCCCCGCAGCGCCACGAAGGTGCCGACGACGCCGCAGACGATCGAGGACATCACCGCCACCGCGAGCGCCTTGGGCAGGAAGGCGAGCTCGGGGTTGAGGAGGTCGAGGAGGAAGTCCAGCGGGTTCATCGCGCCGCCGCCGCCACGGCGCGCAAGAGCGCCGACTCGGGCCCGACTCCGAACGCCCGCATCCACAGCGCCGCGTCCGCGGCGAGCTGCGACGGCTCGCCGACGGCGATGACCGTGCGGTTGAGCATCGCGATCCGATCGCAGCCGTCGACCGCCCCCACGAGGTCGTGTGTCGTCATGAGCACCGCTCGTCCTTCGTGCGCGAGGTCGCGGAACAGCTCGGTGAGCAGCTCCTGGGTGGGCACGTCGAGCCCGGTGAAGGGCTCGTCGAGCAGCAGCACGGCAGGCTGGCTCACCAGTGCGCGAGCCACCAGCACCCGTTGCCGCTGTCCACCCGAGAGCTGGCCCACGGGCCGGTCGGCGAAGGCTCCCATGCGGACGCGGTCGAGCGCCTCCGCGACCCGCTCCCAGTCCGCGGCACGGGGCCGGCGGAGGAGGCCGAGTGCGCCGGTCATCCCCGTGACGACGACGTGCGCCACGGAGAGAGGGAAGTCGAAGGCGAAGTCGTGTCGCTGCGGCACGTATCCGATCGGCGCGCGCCCCGGGCGCGTCGATCGGCCCGCCACCCGCACGGTTCCTGCTGCCGGACGCAGGAGCCCGAGCACGGCGCGCAGCAGAGTGGTCTTCCCCGCCCCGTTGGGCCCGACGAGCCCGGTGAGCTCGCCCGCCGTGACGACGAGGTCGGCGTGCTCGAGCACACGTCGTCCGCCGAGGTCGACCGCGAGGTCGACGATCTCGACGGCGGGCGCCGCGCTCACGAGCGCCCCTCCGTCGACCGCGCCAGGGCACGGCGACGCGCACGGTTCCCGCGCACGACGACCACGACCACGCCCGCGACGAGGCCCGCCGCGACGACCACGATCGCGCCCACGAGCACGGGAACGAGCGGGTCCTGGGCGTCGGAGGACTCCGCTGCGTGCGAAGCCGCCTCCGCCGCGGTCGCGCGCGGGCCGCTCCAGGCCGCCGCCAGGGCGTCGTCCGGAGCGGTGCGGCTGCCGACGGCGAGACGGATCGTCTGCGTGTCGCTCACGGTCGAGCCGTCGATGAGGTCGGCGGAGGCCTCGAGCTCGACGAGGTACACCCCGGGCGCGGTGAAGGCCCAGTTCGCGTGGGTGTGCGTGTTGACATCCACCCACACCGGCTGGGGGTCCTGCGTGCGGGAGTCCCACAGCACCTGTGGCTCGCCGAAGCTTCCCGACTGCAGGAACACGGTCATGGTCCCCGGCCCTTCGACGCGGTGGAGCGTCAGTGTGATGCCACGGTCGATCTGTGCCATGACGTCGGGGTCCTGCGTGTTCCAGCCGATCCACACCACCTGCGGGTTCTGCGTCTGCGGGGACACCCACACGGTCGACCCCGGCGCCGCGCCGAGGAAGGCATAAGCGGGGTCGTCGGGGGCCGTCAGCTCTCCGGCGTCGACGACGTGGAACACGGTCTCGTCCGGGTATCGCCAGACGCTCGTGGCCGACGCGTCCGCCTTCGCGACGTCGTCGTGGATCAGGAAGGTCCATCGACCGTCGACGAAGCGCGGCCCCATGTCGACGTGACCGGCCCTCGAGGGTGCGCTCGCCGTGCACGATGGCTTGGCCCTGCTGGATCTGCTGATCGAGGTTCGGATCGTCCGCGGCGAACGCTGCGGCCGGACCCAGCACCAGCGCGACGGCAGCAAGGAGGACACCGCCGAGGGTGCGGAGAGGACGAGAGGATGTGCGAGGTCGGGTCACGGTCACGGGGCTTTCTGGGTCAGACAGGCGCGGATGCTGTCGGCGTTGAAACGCAGGAGCGCGACGTACGAGGCGACGCGGTCGTCGAGGGTGTCGCCGTAGATGGGACACACGCGCACGCCCTGTTCCGCGGCGACCTCGGTGAGGGTCGACGAGCGGGCGGCGAGGTTCGGCTCGAGGAACACGGCCGGCACGTGGAGCGAGCGGATCGTCTCGGCGAGCTTCCGCCGGTCGGCGAGCGAGGGCTCGGCGGCCGGGTTGGGCGTCACGAAGCCCGCGATGTCGAGGTCATAGGCGTGCGCGAGGTATCCGAAGGCGTCATGCGTCGTGATCAGATGGCGGTCGGATGCCGGGATCGCACCGAGCGTGTCGTGCAGATACGCGTCCGTCTGCTCGAGGACGCCGAGATATGCGGACGTGTTCGCGGTGTAGACGCGTGCCCCGGCCGGGTCGGCGCCGATCAGCGTGTCGCGGATGAGCTGCGCATAGGCCATGCCGTTGCGCGCGTCCTGCCAGAGGTGCGGATCGATCTCGCCGTGCACGTGCTTGCCGAGGACCGCCTGGGGGAGCTGATAGACGCGCGTGCCGGCGCGTCCCAGGAACCCGAACGCGGATCCGGCGGGCACCTCGGACAACGCCTTGGGGGGCACCGAGATCACGACGTCCTCCGGTGCGTAGGACACCTGTGAGTGCTCTCCCCCGCCGCCCGGGTCGTAACGCACCTCGAGCGCACCCGCGTCGAGGTCGGCGGCGAGGTCGGCGTGCCCCTGGTCGAGCACGACGGCGCCCGGGCGCCCCGCATCGGCGGGATTCACCCCGACCGCGAACGTGAAGGTGGCCTCGCCCACGCGCTGCGGGCGTGCGCTGTCCGTCACCTGGACGCTCGCGGCCACGGTCAGCGTGTAGACGCCGGGCGCCGTGAACGCCCAGGACAGGTGGGTGTGGGCGTCCGCGGGGAGCGACACGGTGTCGTCGCGATAGCCGTTTGCGGCGTCGAACCCGTCGGAGGAGTCGAAGTACACGTCGGTGTCGCCGAACGAGCCGGTGAGGTAGCCGTAGATCTGCCCGGGCCCGGACGCCGCGACCGCCGACAGCAGGACGTCCGAGGTGCGGGTCGCGCCGTAGCGCGCGGCGCCGTCCCCCTGCGCACGCAGGCCCAGCCAGACGGTGTCGAGGTTCGCGTTCTCCACGAGCGGGATGATCTCGGCCGCGTACTTGATCGATTCCTCCGCGAGCGACACGTTCACCGCATCCGAACGGAGGTTCGCGTCGAGCGTCTTGATGATCGAGTGCTCCTCCAGCAGGGCGTAGTTGCTGAACGCGACGTCGGCGTAGACGACATTGCGCGCATCGCGCAGCGTGGGCTCGTAGGTGTGCGGATCGGCGCCGTCGGGCACGATCGAGACGACGTCGACGCGATCTCCGCCGACCTGTGCCACGAGATCGCGTAGGAGGCCTGTCGTCGTGACGACGCGCAACCGGTCGCTCTCGGGCGACAGCAGCGGCTTGGCGGCGCAGCCGGTCGCGAACAGCAGCGCCACCAGCGGCACGATCACCGCGATCCGGGCACCACGAGGCAGGGCGGACGAGGGCATGAGGGCTTTCGGGAGAGGGCCGACAGGACGGGGCTGTCGGGGCACCCGCTGCGAGTGCCCCGACAGCCCCGAGGGATCAGAACGTGAACCGGTAGGTTCCCGATGCGGTGTAGCTTCCCGCTCCCGCGCCGCTGACGCTCACGGACACGTTCACGTTCACCGCCGTGCTGGAGCCGCTGAACTCCCAGCTGAGGTGACGGTGGTAGCTGCTGCCCGCGGCCACCGCGCCGGTCGAGATCGTGATGGTGCGCGACGAGGCCGACTCGGTGACCTCGTACAGCACGGCGCCCGTCTCCGGGTCCGTGATCTGCAGCCCGGTGCCCGAGGGCACCGAGAGCGTGAACACCGCGGTCTTCGCGGTCGAGGCGGTGTTGGCGAAGCGCACACCGCCTCCCTGCACCGGCGAGGACGCGGTCGCGTCGTCGCCGTCGATGCGCTTCCCGCTTCCGACGGCGAAGGATGCCGACGGGTCGAGGACCGTGTCCCAGGTCTCGGTCTCGTGGTTGTAGCTCTGCAGTCGCGGAGACTGCGACTGGCTCGTGGCGAGGATGTCCCATTCGCCGGTCTGCGCGCCTGTGGCGGCGAAGGCCGGCGTGGACATGCCGAGCGAGAGGGCGACGGCCGCGACGAACGCGAGGACCGCGCCGCCGATCTTTCGTTCCGTGGTGAGAGTGGACATGAGCAGTACTCCATCTAGCCGACACGCGGCGGATCTGAGGGCTTAATTGATAATGGTTATCAATTGCCTATCAACCTGTCACAGACCAGAGCGGGATGTCAAACGTCGCCGCGGTCACCGCAGAGCGGTGCGGCTGGTCGCGGTCGCGGTCAGCCGCACACCCTCTCGCACGAACACGGAGACCAGCGGCGGATGCCAGCGGCCCTCGACCGTCACGCGCGCGGACACGCCGTCCGGCGTCTCGGCGGATACGAGGGCGATGCCGCCCTCCACCGCCACGACCGCGGCGGCCTGCTCCGTCACCGCTGCCGCCGTCAGCACCGCGCGCGGCGTCCCGTCGTCGACGCGCAGCGCGAAGCCGTCCGCGCCCGCGAGAGCAGCCGCATCCGCCGCAGCGTCGACCCGCTTCTGCGCCAGATAGAGGCTCGTCGCACAGGCGCACACGAACACGAGTGTGAGCGCGACGAGGGCGTAGCCGATCACGAGCGGAAGGATGCTCCCCTCGTCGTCGGTCCCGCACGCTCCGCGTCTCATGGTCCCCACGATCGCGACACCTTCTGCACGGCACTGGCCTCGACGGGGACGGCCGCGAGGTCGTCGAGCCCCAGCACGGGCGGCACGAGCGGCAGCGCGACCTCCGAGCGTGCCGTCACCCGCACGGTCGCGCCGGCGACGGGGCAGACCGACCCGCCCCCGACGCACACCAGCTCGATCTGCAGCCGATCGGCGTCCAGGCCGTACTCGGCAGCGATCTCCGCGCGGACGACCTGCACTCGTTCCGCCGCGTCCTCGGGGTCCTCCGCCAGGCTCGCCGCCCTCGCGATGTGCCGAGCCGCGGCCTCCACCCCGAGCGCCGCGTGCTGGATCATCCCGAGCGTCACGACGAGGTAGACGATCGGGACCAGCAGGACGAGCCCGGCCACGAGGAACTCCAACGACGCCGAGCCGTCGTCGTCCGTGACCGTGATCTCCCGAGGACGCGACAGGTCAGTCGAGCGACTCGGCCGGCGCACGACCCGTCACCTCCCAGGCTGCGGGGACGCCGATGAGCCCGATCACCGGCATGGGCGTGCGCACCGTGACGACCACCATCCGGTGGCCGCGCACCTCCTCCTCATCGACGCGTACCTCGTTCGCGTAGTCGGCGCCGATGGCCCGCTCGATCACCGCACGCGTGCGATCCGCGCCGTCATCGAGCGAGGTGTCGGCCAGCGCCGCGTGATACGCGCCTTCGACTGCGGCATCGTGCGCCACGTTTCGCACGTACACCCCGAGCGCGAGCTGGATGACCCCGAGCGTCAGAACCGTCAGCAGCGTCCCGACGAGGACGAACTCGACGGGCGCCGAACCGCGGTCCTCCCAGGGTGCCGGCAGCGACATCCGTCACAGTCCCCCGACGCGCGAGATCGCCTGTTCGAACAGTCCCGACAGCGCGGGCCCCGCGAGCGCCCAGATGACCACGACGAGCCCGGCGGTCATGAGGGTGATGAGCACCCAGCCCGGCACATCGCCGCGGTCGTCCCCGATCAACCGCGCCCACACATCCCTGACGGCCCGCGTTATCCGTCCTCGTCTCACGGTCATGGTTCTGCCCCTTCTTCTGTTTCACGAACCGAGCCGGAGCATGAGCACCCCGGGAAAGACTGCGATGAGGACGCTGAGCGGCAGGATCAGGAAGACCAGCGGGAACAGCATCCCGATCTCCTTGCGTCCCGCCTGCTCGATCAGAGCCCGGCGGGCATCGTCCTGAGCGTCGACCGCCTGCGCCTGCAGAACGTGCGCGAGCGGCGCACCACGATCCATCGCCGCGACGATCTGATCGATGCTGCGCTGTACGGCGGGCATGCGGATGTCGGCCGCGAGCCCGCGCAGCGCGTCGGCGAGCGAGTCGCCCGTGCCGACCTGCACGACGACGTTCCGCAACAGGCGGGCGAGCTCGCCCTCCCCCACGGCGGCGACGCGGCGGACGGCATCGAAGACGCCCTCGCCTGCCGCCAGGCACAGGGCGAGGAACTCCAGCACGACCGGCAGCTCTTCCGTCACGCGCCGCTCGCGCGTCCGCACCGCGGAGGAGAGCCGCACCTCGGGAACCAGCGCGCCCGCGAAGGCGCCCACCAACGGCAGGACCCCGAGCGCTGCTGTGCTGCCGCCCGCGAGCACTGCCCCGACGGCCGTCGCCGCCCCCACGATGAGACCGCCGATGAGCCAGGAGAGCTGCCGCAGGCGGAACTCCGCCGGATCACCATCGATCCCCGCGCGCCGCAGTCGACGAGCGAGCGCATCGGCACCGCCCACGCGGCGGGCTGCGTCTGCGGCGCGGTCACGCCAGCGGCGGGCACCGGGGGCGAGCGGGGTCAGGCCCAGCGGATCGGCGACATCGCGCACATACGGCGCGAGACGACGGTCGAGCGGCGTCGCCCGCCATCGGGGAAGCGCCCAGAGCATCACGCAGCAGCCCACCCCGAACGCGCCGCCCAGCAGAACCCCGAGCGCTGCCTGCGTGAGCAGCGGAAGCTCGATCATCCGAACCACCGCCGCTGCTCCGCCAGCCGGCCGATGCGGAGCATCAGCCGGAAGGCGACGACCGAGACCACCGCGCTCACGACGATGAGGACGATGCCCTCCGGGCTGGAGTAGGCGCGTGCGCCCTCCGGGCGCATCGCGAGGAGCACCATGACGACCCAGGGCGCCACGACACCCAGCACCGCCGCGCCCCGGACCCAGGACTGACGCGCCTCGGCCTCTGCCCGTACGTTCGCCTCCGCGCGGACCGCGGCGGCCAAGGCACGAAGCACGGGCACGAGCTCCGTGCCGCCGACCTCGCGTGCCATCCGCAGCGTCTCGAGGATGCGGTCCGCCACCGGGTCCGCCAGCGTCGCCTTCAGCCGATCGACGCTGCTTCCGAAGTGGCCGGACGCCGCGAGGTCGGTCGCGAAGGCGGCGAACGCCGGTCGCAAGGCCTGCGGCGCGGACGTGCGCAGGGTCGCGACCGCATCCGGCAGCGAGAGCCCGGCCCGGACCGACCCGATCAGCAGATCGCACACGTCGGGCCAGAGCATGCGGCGCGCCTTGCGGATCGTCCGCACGCGCCCGCGGAGCCAGAGAACGGGCGCCGCTGCTCCGGCCAGCAGCGCCGCGAGCGAGATCACGGGCACGCCCGTGAGCAGCCAGGTGATCGCGCCGGCCACCAGCGCGGATGCGGCGCACGCCACGTACAGCGCCGCAGCCGGGAACCGGGCGAGGCCAGCCGCAGCCAGGAGCCCGTTCCCGCCGGTCCGACGACGCGCCTGGCCTGCACCGCCGGCCGGCCACCACCGGGGAGCCAGCATCAGCAGGATCCCGGCGGCGAGCAGCGCTCCCCACAGCACCGTCATGATGCCCGCCAGCGAAGAAGCGGGCGGGTGCGCACGACCCCGTCGTCGACCTCGCCCGTCACCTCGACGATCTCGACGACCCGCCGCGTGCCGTCCACACCCTTCGCGCAGTGCGCGACGATGTCGACACCGCGAGCGATCGCAGGCACCACGAAGTCGCGATCGATGTTGCGCCCTGCCAGCAGCGGCAGGGCCGCCAGCTTGACCAGCGCATCCGCGGCACTGCTCGCGTGGAGCGACGCGGCGCAGGGAACACCCGTGTTGAGGGCGAGCAGGAGGTCGAGTGCCTCGGCGTCACGCACCTCGCCGACCACGATGCGGTCCGGACGCATCCGCAACGCTTCCTTCACGAGCCGCCGGAGCGTCACCTCACCGGTGCCCTCCAGACTGGGCTGTCGCCCCTGCAGCGCGACCAGGTCCGGGGCGTCCACGGCGAGCTCGAAGGTCTCCTCGACCGTGACGATCCGCTGCTGCGCCGCGCACGCGTCGATGAGCGCGCCGAGGAGCGTCGTCTTCCCGGCATGGGTGGCGCCGGAGACGAGGACGCTGCGTCCCTCGCGCATCGCGTCTCCCAGGAGCTCCGCGGCCGGCCGCGGCAGCGCACCCGCCGCGACGAGATCGTCGAGAGTGCGGAACGCGGGGAGGAACTTGCGGATGTTCACCGCCCAGTGACGGCGGGTGATCCCGGTGATCACGACGTGAAGGCGCGACCCGTCCGGGAGCGACGCGTCGACGAACGGCTGACTCAGATCCACCCGCCGGCCGGTGGCATGCAGCATCCGTTCGACCAGCTCCTGCACGGCAGTGTCGCTCAGCACGAGGGACACGCGCTCGTTGCGTCCGCCGCGCGCGACGAACACGGACTGCGGACCGTTGATCCAGATCTCTTCCACACCTGGGTCGTCGAGATAGGGCTGGAGCGGACCGTATCCGCCGACGGCGGCCAGCACATCGCGAACGCACGACTCCTCGTCGTCGATCGTCGCCTCGCCCCGCGCGAGGGCCGCGTCGTTGTGCCGCCCGAGCTCGGCCCGCACGATCCGACCTGCCCGGTCCGGATCGCGCGTCGGATCCGTGCCCTCACGCCGCAGCCGTTCGCGCACGCGCTCGGCCAGCGCCTCGGGCGCGGAGGACACGAACGGGACGGCCGGCATGCCCGCATTCTGGCAAGCCGCCCTCGCCGCCCTCAGCGGTTATCCACAGTCCCGCGCCGGGCAGGCGCGTCGAGCAGGTCAGGCGAGGCGCTCGGGGGTCGCCTCCTGGGCCCGGAGTGTGTTGAGCAGTCCCGCGGGAATCTCCGGATCGGCGAGCGTGATCGCGAACAGCCTGTCGTTGGTCCTGGTGACGATCAGTCCCGGTCCGCCACGGAGGATCAGCGCAGAACGTCCGGGCATGATGCGGTAGCCCCAGCCACCCCACTCGCCGGGACGCAGGTGCGCGGCCTCGGCATGGCGAACCCGGTTCAGCGGTATGCGCATGAGCGGGATCCCGAGCGGCACGGAGATGATCCGCAGACCCCGCCAGTCCACGGTCACCCGGAGTCGCATGAACGCCGCGGTGACCAGGCTCACCGTCACCAGGACGACCAGACCGGGCCACACCGCCCCGAGCCGGCTGGACAGCAGGAGCGGGACGTAGACGATGCCCGCGATCACGAGCAAGGCGATCGTGGCGTAGACGAAGACGTTCGCCGTGACGGTGCGCGACCACGCGCCGACCTCCCCGGGCGCCAGCGGCATGCCGGGCACGAGGGCGGCGTCGGCGCCGCCCGGTGGCGGAGCGATCGCGTACGGAGCGGCGCCCGCGAGGACACAGACGACCAACGGGATGATCCAGATGCCGAGGACCGCCCCCTCGGGCGACCCCGCCCGCAGCGTCAACCACGCCGGGATCAGCCAGCATGCGGCGGCGAGACCGGCAGGCACGCCGAGCCAGAACAGGATGGCCCGCGTGGCTCTCCTGCGAAGGCACGGAACGGCGACGGTCACCGTGCCGGCGATCGCCACCGCACCGGCGACGGCGAGGGTCATGAGGAACACCACTCGGGTCGGCGCGCTGCCGTCGGCCGCACCGAGGTCGGACCAGTGCGTGGCCACCTGCTCCGGCATCGCATCGCGCCA
This sequence comes from Microbacterium sp. SORGH_AS_0888, assembly GCF_030818905.1. NCBI lineage: Bacteria > Bacillati > Actinomycetota > Actinomycetes > Micrococcales > Microbacteriaceae > Microbacterium > Microbacterium sp. SORGH_AS_0888. Next base: position 393,044 of record NZ_JAUTAZ010000001.1, on the reverse strand, counting down.
GAGGAGTCCCGAGACGAGGATCCCGACCGGCGGGAGGGAGAGGAGGATGAGCGCGATGGCCCAGCGCGACGACGGCCTCACGAGAGCTCGACCAGCCGGGCGAGCTGCTGCGGAGTCAGGCCGATCTTGCGCGCCTCGGCTGCGAGCTGTCCGGCGAGCTCGGCGATCCTCGTCATCGTCGCGTTCGCCTCCGGCCGCACCCACGCACCGCGCCCTTGGCGCATCTCGATCATGCCCTCCTCGCGGAGACGCGCGTAGGCACGCAGCACCGTGTGCATGTTCACCCGCAGCGCTTTCGCGAGATCACGGGCGGCGGGAAGCCGCTCCCCCGGTGAGAGGTCGCCGGAGACGATCCCGGCCCGGACCTGGAGAGCGATCTGATCGGCGAGCGAGGTCGCGGATGCTTGATCGACGCGAAACAACATGTTCCTAATGCTAGTAGAACAATGGGATAGCCTGGAGCCGTGCCGATCGTCGTCGTGGTCCCCGCCCTGCTCCTGCTCACGGCCGTGCTGACACAGCTCGCCGCCAGCGGCGTGCTGGGCAAGAACCCGATCGCCGGCATCCGCGTCCGCTCGACCCTGCGCTCACCCGGGGCCTGGGTCGCCGGTCACCGCGCCGCCGCACCCTGGACCTGGATCGGGTTCGCTCTCAGCGCCGTGGCGTGCGTCGCGGCGCTCCTGCTCACCGGCCTCGCGGCCGCCATCGCCGGAATCGCCGTGGTCGTCGTGTTCGCCCTGACCATCGTGGTCTCGCTCGTCACGGCGAGCCGCTCCGCAGGAGCCGAGAACCGGCGGCCTCCCACGGCTCACTGAGCCGCTGCGCGACGATGTGAGAGTCGGCGCACACCGCACCTTCCTCCCCGGCCGCGCGCCGGTCCCGCCGCCTGGGGCACCGCATCCTGACAAGATCCCGAACCGCGCACGGCGCCGGACCGCGTCCCTCTAGACTGGCTCTGCGCGGGAGTGGTGAAACCGGCAGACACGCAGGATTTAGGTTCCTGTGCCTTCGGGCGTGGGGGTTCGACTCCCCCCTTCCGCACAGGGATGCCGGCGAACCCCTCCGGCGATTCCATCCGCCTTCGACGACGGGACGCACGTGCAGCACCTCGGCCTCATCCCCTGGCTGGACCCGGCCACCATCATCTCCTCGGCCGGCCCCTGGGCCCTGCTCGTGGTGTGCTTCATCATCTTCGCCGAGACGGGGCTGCTCATCGGGTTCCTGCTCCCCGGCGACACCCTGCTGGTCATCTCCGGGCTCCTCTCGCACTCCAGCGACACGGCGCCGAACGGGGTGTTCGGCATCAACGTGTGGATCGTCGCCCTCCTGATCGGTCTCGCGGCGTTCATCGGCGGCGAGGTCGGCTACTACATCGGGCACAAGGCGGGCCCCGCGATCTTCGAGCGCAAGGACTCCGGGCTGTTCAGCCGCAAGAACGTCGAGCGCACGAACGCGTTCTTCGAGCGATTCGGCGGTCTCACCGTCATCCTCGCCCGCTTCGTGCCGATCGTGCGCACCTTCGCGCCGGTCGCCGCGGGCGTCGGTCACATGCCGTGGCGCCGCTACACGATCTACAACCTCATCGGCGCGATCCTGTGGGGCATCGGCCTCACGATGCTCGGCTACGTCATCGGCTACATCCCCTGGGTCGCCCACATCGTCACCGAGTACATCGACGTCATCCTCATCGGCGTCGTCGTGCTCACCGCCGCCGTCACGATCTGGCACTACCTGCGCGAGCGCGCGAAGGTCAAGAAGGAAGCCGCGGCCGGCGACGCCGAGTGATCAGGCGCCGCGCGCCGCGCGCGACCGCTCGACGCTCGCGCGCAGGGCGGCCATCAGGTCGATGACCTCTCCGCGCTCGGAGGACTCGGCACGCTCGCCGAAGGTCTCGGCCGTGTCCAGCGCATCGCCCTTCTCGAGCTTCGCCTCGATCAGCGTCCGCAGCTCGGCCTGATACTCGTCCGTGAACTGGTCGGCGTCGAAGTCGCCCGCGAAGCTCTCGACGAGCGCCGCCGACAGCTCCAGCTCCTTGTCCGAGATCTTCACGGACTCCGACAGGCTCGGGAACGACACCTCCCGCACCTCGTCGGCCCACAGGAGCGTCTGCAGCACCAGAACGTCGCCCCGCACCCGGAGCGCTGCGAGCCGCGTCTTCTGTCGGAGCGAGAAGCGCACGATCGCGGTGCGATCCGTCTGCTCCAGCGTGCGCCGCAGCAGCACATACGCCTTCGGCGACGCCGAGTCCGGCTCCAGGTAGTACGCCTTGTCGAAGGTGAGCGGATCGACCTGATCGCTCGGCACGAACTCCACGACCTCGATCTCGCGACTGCGCTCGGACGGCAGCGCCTCGAGATCCTCCTTCGTCAGCACCACGGTCCGCTCGCCGTCGTCGTACGCCCGATCGATGTCGGCGTACGGCACGACCTCGCCATCGAGCTCGCACACGCGCTGATAGCGGATGCGTCCTCCATCGGCCGCGTGCACCTGATGCAGCGGCACGTCGTGGTCCTCGGTCGCCGAGTACATCTTGACCGGCACATTGACGAGCCCGAACGTGAGCGCGCCCTTCCAGATCGACCTCATGATGCCAGTAGACACCGTCCGCGCGCACGCCCACCAGGGGTTGCGGACCCCATGACTACCCTGACTGCATGGCAGGCGACACGCAGCTGGTGCGCATCGACGGCCGTCGCCTGCGCCTGTCGAACCTCGAGAAGGTGCTCTACCCGGCCACGGGCACGACGAAGGCGGAGGTCATCGACTACTACAGCCGTGTCGCGCACGTGCTCATCCCCCACATCGCCGGACGTCCCGTGACGCGTAAGCGATGGCCCGAGGGCGTCGGCACCGAGAACGAGCCGAAGGCCGCGTTCTTCGCGAAATCGCTCGAGCAGAGCGCGCCCGACTGGCTGCCGCGGATGCCGATCACACACTCGTCCGGGGACAAGGACTATCCGCTCGTCGAGGACACCGCCGCCCTCGTCTACCTCGCACAGGTCGCGAGCCTGGAACTGCACGTCCCGCAGTGGCGCTTCCTCGCTGGCGGCGGCCGCGGTCCCGCCGACCGCCTCGTGCTCGACCTCGACCCCGGCCCCGGCACGGGGCTCGCCGAGTGCGCCCATGTCGCCCGCTGGGCGCGCGACATCCTCGGCGACATGGGCCTGGCCCCCTTCCCGGTCACGAGCGGGAGCAAGGGTCTCCACCTCTACGCCGCACTGCCCGAGCCCCGCCCGAGCGATGAGGTCGCCGCCGTGGCCCACGAGCTGGCCCGCGCGATCGAGGCCGACCATGGCGATCTCGTCGTGAGCGACATGTCCAAAGCGCGCCGCGAGGGCCGCGTGCTCATCGACTGGAGCCAGAACAACGGCGCCAAGACCACGATCGCGCCCTACTCCTTGCGGGGGCGTGCGCTTCCGACGGTCGCGGCGCCGCGCACATGGGACGAGCTCGAAGACCCGGCCCTCGGGCAGCTCCGTCTCGACGAGGTGCTCGCGCGGGTGGCCACTCAGGGCGACCCCCTCGCGCCGCTGTCGACGACCGTGCCGGACGCGGGGGACGGGCCGCTCCGCGCCTACATCGCGAAGCGCGCCGCGGGAGCCACTCCCGAGCCCGTGCCGAGCGATCCGCGCGCGGCGACCCCGCCCGCCGGACGCCCGAGCTTCGTCATCCAGGAGCACCATGCGAGCCGACTGCACTGGGACTTCCGACTCGAACGCGACGGCGTGCTCGTGTCGTGGGCGGTGCCGAAGGGCGTGCCGCCCACCAGCGCGCGCAACAGTCTCGCGGTCATGACAGAGGACCATCCTCTCGACTACGGATCGTTCGAGGGCACCATCCCCCGCGGCCAGTACGGCGGCGGAAAGGTGTGGATCTGGGATGCCGGCACCTACGACCTCGAGAAGTGGCACGAGGACGAGATCATCGTGACCCTCCGTGGCCGCCCCGAAGGGCCGCTCGGGAACGTCCGCCTCGCGCTGATCCGCACGTCCGGCGCGGGCGAGAGGTCGTCGTGGCTGCTGCACCGCACGAAGACGGATGCCGACGGCGCCCCGCAGCCGCGAGGAGCGCCCGTGGTCGCCCGCGCGGACGATGAGCCCGCTCCCGCGCCGCCCGCGCCCGCCCGGGCCGCGATGCTCACGACCACCGCCACCGTCACCGAGGCGCGCCGTGCGGCCGAACGGTGGCGCGGCGATGCCTGGGCGGAACTGAAGTGGGACGGCATCCGAGCCCTCGGCTCCTGGGACGGCCGACGTCTGCGCCTTCACACCCGCACGGGAACCGACGTCACGGACCGCTATCCCGAGCTGACGCGCGGCAGCGCCCGGCTCGGCGCCGGGCCCACGATCGTGGATGGGGAGATCGTCGCCCTGGACGCGTCGGGGCGGCCGAGCTTCGCGCTGCTCCAGCGGCGCATGAACCTCACGCGCTCCGCCGAGATCGACGCCGAGGCGCGCCGCACGCCGGTGCGGTACTACCTGTTCGACGCGCTGCGATCGGGCGGGCACGATCTCACGTCGCGGCCGCTCCGGGAGCGCCGGGCGGCGCTCGAAGAGCTCGGCCGGCACGCCGCCCCCGAGGTCGTCGTGCCGCCCGTGTTCGACGACCTCGATGATGCGCTGGCAGCCGCCGAGCGGTTCGATCTCGAGGGCGTCGTCCTCAAACGCGCGAGCTCGAGGTACCGCGGCATCCGGTCGGAGGAGTGGCTGAAGCTCAAGCGCACCGCGACGCAGGAGGTCGTGATCGGCGGCATCCGTCCCGGCAAGGGAGCGCGAGCCGGCACGATCGGCTCCCTCCTGGTGGGTCTCCCCGAGGCGGACGGCTTGCGCTACCTCGGCCGCGTCGGCACCGGATTCAGCGACAGCGCGCTCGCCCTGCTCGATCGGACCCTCCGGCCGCTGCGCAGCGATCGGGCGCCGTTCACGGACGTGCCCGCGGCCGACGCCCGCGACGCGCTCTGGGTCGAACCGTGCGTCGTCGGCGAGGTGGAGTACGGCTCCGTCACGCCCGGCGGCGTCCTCCGCCACGCCCGCTGGCGCGGCCTTCGTCCCGACAAGTCCCCCGCCTATGTCGTGCGCGAGTAGCGCTCAGCCGTGCGCCTCGTGCTCGACGTGCCCCGCGGCCTCCAGCTGGAACGTGGAGTGCTCGACGTCGAAGTGCGCGTCCAGGCACTTCTGCAGCTCGGTCAGCATGGCGGGCGCACGCCCCGATGCGAACGTCTCTTCGTCGACGATGACGTGCGCCGTGAACACCGGGGCACCCCGGGTCAGCGACCACACGTGCACGTCGTGCACCGCGACGACCCCCGGTGTGTCCAGCAGATGCGCGCGGATCTCCTCGACCTGCATGCCGACGGGAGTCGCCTCGCTGAGGACGCCGAACACCTCTCGCAGCAGGCCGATGGCGCGCGGCACGATCATCGCGGCGATCGCGAGCGATGCCACCGCATCCGCCGCCATCCACCCCGTCGTGAGGATGACGATCGCGGCGACGATGACGGCCGCCGACCCGAGCAGGTCGCCCAGCACCTCAAGATACGCACCGCGCACGTTGATGCTGCGGCGCTGGGCCGAGCTGAGCAGCCACATCGCGACCGCGTTCGCGAGCAGCCCGACGGCCGCCACGACGAGCATGAGCGGCCCCGCGATCTCCGTCTCGGCTGGCGCGACCAGCCGCTGCACCGCCTCCACCGCGACCCACACGGCGAGCACGAGCAGCAGGATGCCGTTCACGAGCGCGCCGAACACCTCGGCCCGCTGGTACCCGAAGGTCCGGCGGTCGTCCGCCGGGCGGGCGGCGACCGCTCCGGCGACGAGCGCGATCACCAGCGCCGCGGCATCCGTCAGCATGTGCGCGGCATCCGCGAGCAGCGCCAGCGAGCCCGACAGCACGGCGCCGACCACCTGCACGACGAACACGAGGGAGGTGATCGCGAGTGAGGTCGCGAGCAGTCGGCGGTTCGAGCCGTCGCGGAGACCGGCAGCCGGGGCGTGATCGTGCATGTGCCCAGGGTAGGGTTCGAGAAGCCCCGGTGAGGCGGAAATCGCCTAGTCGGGAACGACTTCGGAAATCGTTCTCAGCAGTGGCTCAGAGCGCGTGGAGCAGCGGCAGCAGCGCGGCGAAGGCGCGGGCACGGTGCGAGTCGGCGTTCTTCTCCTCGGCCGCCCACTCCCCGACCGTTCGCTCGGCGCCCGCCGGCTGACCGTCGGGCACGAAGATCGGGTCGTAGCCGAAGCCGCCGGCGCCGGCCGGGGCGTGCGCGAGACGTCCGGGCCAGACGCCCTCGACGACCTCCTCGGACCCGTCCGCGCGCACGAGCGCGATGGTCGAGACGAACTGCGCGCCCCGGTGCGGGTCCGCGATGTCCGAGAGCTGGTCCAGCAGCAGCTCGAGGTTCGCTCGCGCGTCCTTGCGGTGCCCCGCCCAGTACGCCGAGAACACGCCCGGCGCCCCGCCGAGCACATCGACGCAGATGCCCGAGTCATCCGCCAGCGCGGCCAGGCCCGTGTGGGACGCCGCTGCGCGCGCCTTGATGAGCGCGTTCGCCGCGAACGTCACGCCGTCTTCGACCGGCTCAGGCCCGTCGTACGCCACGACCTCCAGGTCCGGCCGAGCCGTGGCCACGATCGCCTGGAACTCCTCGACCTTGTGCGGGTTGTGCGTGGCGAGGACGACGCGGGCGCTCACGCGGCAGGCTCCGCGAGCGCCGCGGTCTGCAGCTCGGCGAGCCGGGCGCATCCGCCCACGCCGAGCTCAAGCAGGGCGTCGAGCTCGCGCTTGTCGAAGGGGGCGCCCTCGGCCGTGCCCTGCACCTCGACGAACAGACCGCGGCCGGTGACGACGACGTTCATGTCCGTCTCGGCGCGTACGTCCTCGACGTAGGCGAGGTCGAGCATCGGCTCGCCGTCGATGATGCCGACCGAGACGGCGGCGACCGAGTCCAGGAGCACCGTGGAACGCTGCGCGATGAACTTCTTGCGACGGCCCCACTCGATCGCGTCGGCGAGGGCGACGTACGCGCCCGTGATCGCAGCCGTGCGCGTGCCGCCGTCGGCCTGCAGGACGTCGCAGTCGATCACGATCGTGTTCTCTCCGAGCGCCTTCGTGTCCACGACGGCGCGCAGCGCACGACCGATCAGTCGCGAGATCTCGTGCGTGCGACCGCCGATGCGGCCCTTGACGCTCTCTCTGTCGTTGCGCGAGTTCGTGGCACGCGGCAGCATCGCGTACTCCGCCGTCACCCAGCCGGTGCCCTTGCCGGTGAGCCAGCGCGGCACCCCGTTCGTGAACGAGGCGGTGCACAGCACCTTCGTCCCGCCGAACGAGATCAGCGCCGAGCCCTCGGCCTGGCTCGACCAGCCGCGCTCTATCGTCACGGGGCGCAGCTCGTCGATCGAGCGGCCGTCGGCGCGGGTGATGTCGGTCATGGTTCTCCTCGTGGGGATCAGAAGCCGGCATGTCCCACTTCGGACCGCTTGCAGAGGCCTGCTGCGGTCCGAAGTGGGACATCGTTCGGTCGGAAGTGGGACATGGAGGTGGTGCGGGGTCAGCGGGGGATGTCGATGGCGCCGGTCTGGACCAGCTGCACGTCGCGCACCTCGCGGCCCATGAGGCGGTGGGCGAGGCGGATGAAGTCGTCGGCCGAGGAACCCGTGGCCTCGTAGACGTGACGGGGCGACGCCTCGGGCCCGGCGAGCAGGTCACGCGAGACGAGCTGTCGATACACGTCCTTCGCGGTCTCGGTGTCGCTCGAGACGAGGCTCACGCCCTGCCCCATGACATAGCTGATGGCGCCCTCGAGGAACGGGTAGTGCGTGCAGCCGAGCACGAGCGTGTCGACCCCGGCGTGGCGGAGCGGAGCCAGGTACTCCTCCGCGACCGCGAGGACCTCCGGCGTGTCGGTCACGCCCGCCTCGACGAAGTCCACGAAGCGGGGGCACGCCTGTGCGTGGACCGTCAGAGCGGCGTTGACCTCGAGCATGTCCTGGTACGCACCGGAGCCGATCGTGCCGGCCGTGCCGATGACGCCGATACGTCCGTTGCGCGTGGTCGACATCGCCGTGCGCACCGCCGGGCCGATCACCTCGACGACCGGCACGTCGTAGCGCTCACGCGCGTCGCGGAGCATCGCCGCCGAGGCCGTGTTGCAGGCGATCACGAGCATCTTGACGCCCTGGGCGACCAGATCGTCGAGCACCTCCAGCGCGTACCGCCGCACGTCGGCGATCGGCTTGGGTCCGTAGGGAGAGCGAGCCGTGTCGCCGATGTAGAGGATCGACTCGCGCGGCAGGAGCTGCGAGACGGCCCGCGCGACCGTGAGTCCCCCGACGCCGGAGTCGAAGATCCCGATCGGTGCGTCATCCACGATCCACCAGCCTACGCCCCGCCCGCCGCGCAGCCGCCCCGCGGATAGAGTGGCCCGCATGAGCACGGCCCTGCTGACCGATCGATACGAGCTGACGATGGTCGAGGCGGCGCTGCGCGACGGCACCGCCCACCGCCCCTGCGTCTTCGAGGTGTTCGCCCGGCGTCTTCCCGGCGCCCGGCGGTTCGGCGTCGTCGCCGGCACGGGGCGGCTGCTCGAGCTGCTGCGCGAGTTCCGTTTCGGCGACGAGCAGCTGCGATTCCTCCGGGATGAGCGCGTCGTGGATGCCGCGACGCTGGACCACCTCGCGGGCTACCGCTTCCGGGGCACGATCATCGGCTATGCCGAGGGCGAGCTGTACTTCCCCGACTCCCCCGTGCTGACGGTCCTCGGCACGTTCGCCGATGCGGTGCTGCTCGAGACCCTCGTCCTCAGCGTCCTCAACCACGACTCCGCCGTGGCGACGGCCGCGGCCCGGATGAGCATCGCGGCCGGTCCCCGCCCGCTCGCCGAGATGGGGTCGCGGCGGGCCGGCGAACGCTCCGCGGTCGCGGCGGCCCGCGCCGCCTACATCGCCGGATTCTCCTCCACCAGCAACCTCGAGGCCGGGAGGACGTGGGGCGTGCCGACCATGGGCACCGCCGCGCACGCGTGGACCCTTCTCCACGACACCGAGGAGGAGGCGTTCCGCGCACAGGTCTCGACCCTCGGCGCCGGCACGACGCTGCTCGTCGACACGTACGACATCGAGCGCGGCGTCGAGACGGCCGTGCGGGTGGCGGGCCCCGACCTCGGCGGCGTGCGGCTGGACTCCGGCGATCTCCCCGTCCTGGCGGCACGGGTGCGCGCGCAGCTCGACAGCCTCGGGGCGACGGGCACCCGCATCACGGTCACGAGCGACCTGGACGAGTATGCGCTCGCCGCACTCGCCTCGGCCCCGGTCGACGCCTACGGCGTCGGCACCTCCGTCGTCACCGGATCGGGCAGCCCGACCGCGGGCATGGTCTTCAAGCTGGTGGCGCGACAGGCACCCTCCGGCGAGTGGATCCCGGTCGCGAAGGCCTCCGCGGAGAAGGCGACGCACGGTGGGCGCAAGCGTGCCGTGCGCGAGCTGAAGGGCGGGACCGCCGTCGCGGAGGTCCTCGCCGTGGGTGAGGACGCCCGCCTGCCGGAGGGCCGGCCGCTCCAGGTCGACCTCGTCGTCGACGGTGAGCCGGTCGCCGGCTTCGCGGGCGCCGAGGGGGTGCGTCGCGCGCGGGCCCACCACGCCGAGGTGCGCCGCGAGCTTCCGCTGTCCGCACTCGGACTGAGCAGATCGGACCCCGCCGTCCCGACCCGCTACGTGTGAGCGCTCAGCCCTGCAGCGACTCGTAGATCTCCTTGCAGGCCGGGCAGACCGGGAACTTCTCCGGATCGCGCCCCGGCGTCCACTTCTTGCCGCACAGGGCCCTCACCGGCTTGCCGGTGATCGCCGACTCGAGGATCTTCTCCTTCTTCACGTAGTGCGAGAACCGCTCGTGGTCGCCCGGCTCGATGTTCTCTTCGCGCAGGAGCTCTTCGAGCTCGCGATCCAGGGTGGTGGTCCCCCCGGCATCCGGTCGATCCAGTGGCGTGCTCATGGTGCACGATTCTACCGAGCGGCGCGCGTCAGGCGGCAGTTTCGGCGAACTCCATCAGGGCGCTGCTGCGCCGCTCGAACACGACGGCCCCGGCCGTCAGGCCGATCCCGAGCACGAGGACGCCGGTCGCGATGCCGCCCGCGAGCGCAGCCAGGGCGAAGGATGTGTCACGGGTCACCGTGACACCCGCCCACCACAGGGTCGGGGCACTCAGCCCGACGGTTCCCACCATGACGAGCGCTTGCGCCCACATACCGGCGCTGCCGGTGCGCTGCGGCTGGTGGAACGGGCTGTCACCCGGACGGGAGACAGGGTAGGGAGCCGCCGCGGAGGCGACAGAGGACAGCCCGAGACCGCTCAGGAACAGCGAGATGCACACGCCGGTGATCGCCGGCGCGAACGCCCAGCGTCCGCTCAGCATCGCCGTCACCGGCACGAGGACGGCGATCGCGGGCACGCCGACGAACAGAACCGGCACGAGACGTCCGACACGATCGGAGATTCCTCGGACACCGCTGGCGATGTGCAGCCAGACGGCGGTCGCGTCGTAGGCCACGTCGTTGTGCGGCAGCCAACCCCAGGAACAGCGCGGCGATCGGCAGCGGGACGAGGGTGACGATCTCTGCCGGGACTCCCGCGATGAGCAGCGGCACCGCCGTGAGCAGGGCCGCGACCGGCACGATCACGACGTTGACCCGATAACGCCGATCGCCGAGCCAGTAGATGAGGCTCCGCGCCGCGATCGCCCCGGCGGGTGTCGCCGGCATCACGGCGAACCACGACATGCCGCTGCGCAGCCGGGAGGATGCCGGACGGTCGGGGGCGTGCAGCATCCGGTCCACGACCGCGTACCAGATCGTCGCGAGGCTCACGGGCCATGCCACCGCGAGCAGCGCGACCAGCCAGAGGAGCGGATCGCCGGTCGCGGCGGCCCCCGGGAGCGCCCAGCCGGCGCCGAGGGGCGTGAACGACACGAGGCGAACGGCCCCGAGAAGGCCGCTCGGCACGCCGCCCTGCCACGCGAACGAGGCGAAGAACACCCCGACGGGCACGACCACGACGAGAAGCGCGACGAGGAACAGCCCGGAGAGCTCTCGCGAGCGGTGCCCTCGCAGGACACGCGTGGAGCCCGCCCAGCCGATGCGCGCGAGCAGCACCGTCGTCATCACCCCCAGCGCGGGACCGGCGACCATCGCGGCACCGGCGTCGCTCGTCGACCACAGCGTGCCGACTCCGACGGCGACGACGATGAGCGCGAGCATCGGCACGCTCACGAGGCTCGCGACGGCGACCCCGGCGGCCAGGGGTCCGGATGTCGCGCCGAACGGACGGAATCGACGCGGATCGAGCTGGTCCTGGCCGCCGACGGCCAGCGGAGCCGCGAGGAAGCCCAGTGCGACGGCCGCGCCGCCGACGACGGTGACGGCCTGGGCGGCGACGTCGGAGGTCGTGCGCAGCGCGAGGAGACCCGCCCACGCCGCGGCGACGCCGAGCACGACGAAGACGAGACCGGCCACGAGCCGAGGACGCTCGCGGGCACCGGGGCGGACGGAGGCGAGCAGGAGCGCGAGCCTCAGTCGGACGAGGTGTGCAACCACTCCAGGCCCTCCACTTCGCCCGCGCCGCCCACGATCTCGACGAAGCGCTCCGCGAGCGTCGTTCCGCCGCGGACCTCGTCGATCGCGCCCGCCGCGAGCACGCGGCCGGCAGCGAGCACCGCCACCCGATCGCAGACGCGCTCGATCAGGTCCATGCCGTGGCTGGAGAGAACCACGGTCCCACCCTGCGCCGTGAACGCCCGGAGGATGTCGAGGATGACGGCCGCCGACGCCGGGTCCAGCGCTTCGAACGGCTCGTCGAGCACGAGCAGGCGCGGTGCGTGGATCATGGCGGCCGCGAGCATGACCTTCTTCGTCATCCCCGCCGAGTAGTCGGCCACGATCCGCCCGAGGGCGTCCTCCAGGTCGAGGGCGCGGGCGAGCGAGTCGACGCGATGCTCGACGACACGTCCCTCGAGGCCGCGGAGCAGGCCGGCGTAGGTCAGCAGCTGACGGCCCGTGAGCCGATCGAAGGTGCGGAGCCGGTCGGGCAGCACACCGATGAGCCGCTTCGCCTCGCGCTCGTGCACGCGTGCGTCCGTTCCGCAGATCCGGATGGTGCCGGCATCCGGGCGCAGGAGCCCCGCGATCATCGACAACGTCGTCGTCTTGCCCGCGCCGTTGGGGCCCACGAGCCCGAAGAACGTGCCCCGCTCGATCCGCAGCGACACGTCGTCGACCGCGATGTTCGTGCCGAACCGCTTGACGACGTTCTCGAGCACCAGTGCCGGCTCGTCCTCGCTCGCATCCCGCGCGTCCGCCGAGTCCTCCTCCGGATCGAACCAGCGCGACTCGCTCGCCTCAGGCTCAGGCTCAGGCTCAGGCTCAGGGTCAGGGTCCGCGACAGGCTCAGCATCCGCGACAGGCTCAGGGTCCGCGACCGCATCCGGCCCCGCCGCGAGATCGGGGAGCACGGCGGCGTCGTCGTCGACGTCGTCCGGGAGCCCTGCGGCGGGCTTCGAGGCGCCCGCCGCAGCCGGCAGGGGCGGCTTCGGCGGGATCACCAGATTCTCCGGAACGGCCGCGGGCGCGTCGATGCGCCGGTCATCGCCGGCTGCTCCGCGCTGCGAGGCGGGGGTGGGGGGATCGGGCAGCGGTGCTGTCACTCCGACACGCTATCAAGGGGTCCCGGGAGAGCCCCGGACCATGCCCGTGTCGGCGCGCCCGGCTCCCTCCCATCGAGCCAGGCCTACGATCGACGCGTGACGGAGCAGGTTCACCGCATCCACTCGCTGCCCGACGACGCACCCTGGGACGGCGGACTCCCCCCGCCCGGATCGCCCGAGCACCCGCTCACGGTCCGGGTGCTCGACCGCGTGCTCGGGCTCCAGCGGCCGGTCGTCCTCGCACACCTCCGGGGCATCCGGGCGCAGCACCCCGAAGCGACCCCCGCTCAGATCGTCCGCATCCTCGAACGTCGCTACCTCGCCGCCGTGACGACCAGCGGCGCCGCGGTGGGCGTCACCGCGGTCGTGCCGGCCATCGGGACCGGCCTGACACTCGCCCTCAGCGGGGTGGAGACCGCCGCATTCCTGGAGGCCACGGCGCTCTTCGCGCAGTCGATGGCCGAGGTCCACGGACTTCCCGTGACCGACCCGGACCGCGCACGCGCACTGGTCCTGACGCTGATGCTCGGCCAGCAGGGAGTGGACCTCGTCGCCCAGCTCGGCAGGCAAGCGGCGGGACAGGGGCCGGGGCGGCAGGCGTACTGGGGCGAGCTCATCACTCAGACGATCCCGCGCGCCGCGATCGGTCCGCTCGTCGATCGCCTCAAGACGACGTTTGTCCGGCGCTTCGCCGTCAGCGGCGGAGCCTCCTGGCTCGGCAAGGCGCTGCCCTTCGGGGTCGGCGCCGTCGTCGGCGGAGCCGGCAACCATCTTCTCGGGCGCCGCGTCCTCACGACCTCTCGACGCGCGTTCGGGCCGGCTCCGGCTCTCCTTCCGGCAGAGCTGGAACCGGCCCGTGGGGATCGGCCGCGGCGATGGCCGCGCCGGCTGCGACGCTGATCAGCTGGTCTGCAGCGTGCCGAGCGTCACGTCGGCCGTGTGCGTCTGGCCGTTGCGCACATAGGTGATCGTGGCCTTGCCGCCGCCGGCGACGGCGCGCACCTGCGCCGTGAGGTCGACCGCGTTCGTGATCGGCACGCCGTTGAAGGCGGTCACGACGTCGCCCGCCTGCAGGCCCGCAGCGGCAGCGCCGCCGTCCGCCGTGACGGAGTTGATCAGTGCGCCCTGCGTGGTGGCGTTGGCCTGGGAGGCGGCGTTCGCGACCGTCGCGCCGAGGAGGCCGTGGGTCGCCTTTCCGCTGGAGATGATCTCCTGAGCCACGCGGTTCGCGATGTCGGACGGGATAGAGAAGCCGACGCCGATGTTGCCGGCCTGGCCCGACGATCCGCTGCTGCCGCCCGCAGAGGCGATCGCGACGTTGATGCCGACGAGCTTGCCCTCGTCGTCCACGAGCGCGCCGCCCGAGTTGCCCGGGTTGATCGCCGCATCCGTCTGGATCACCGCGATCTTGATCGTCGCCTTCGTGGAGCCCGACTGGCCCTGACCCTGCCCGAAGTCGAACTGGAACGGGCTCGTGCCGCCCTCGTCTCCTTCCGCGCCCTGGGTCGGCGCCTGCGACGACGCGATCTCGATCGAGCGGTTCAATGCGCTGACGATGCCGGTGGTCACCGTGTTGTCGAGACCGAGCGGGGAACCCACGGCCATGACGTCCTCGCCGACGTTCAGCTTGCTCGAGTCGCCCATCTGGATGGGCGTGAGCCCGGAGGCGTTGGTGAGCTTGATGACCGCCAGGTCATAGGTCGGGTCGGTCCCCACCACGGTGGCGGCGTAGACGTGGCCATCCGAGGTCGTGACGCGGATGGTCGGGTTGCCGGTGGCACCGTCCAGCGTCACGACGTGCGTGTTGGTGAGCACGTACCCGTCGTCGGTGAGGATCACCCCGGAGCCGGTGCCGCCGCTGCTGCCCGAGCTCACCGAGATCGTGACCACGCTCGGGGTCACCTTGGCGGCCACAGCCGTCGTCTGGTTGACGTCGTCCGTGTCGTTCACCGTGACCGTCGAAGGGCCGGCAACGGTGTTCGAGCTGACGGGGCTCCACAGCTGGGTGCCCACGAACATCCCCCCCAGGCCGGCCGCGCCGCCCACGAGGGCCGCCGCCACCAGCAGCGCGGTGATGCGTGCGGCGCCCGATCCGCTCTTCTTCGTCTCGGGGTGCGCCGCGGGAGCAAGGGGCGTCGTGGGCTGCGTCGAAGCCGCCGCGCCGAAGGCCTGCCCCTGTCCCGCGTAGGTGCCGGGGTAGGGCGGGGCGACGTGCTGCGGCGCTCCGGGATAGGCGGGCTGCTGCGGCGGGACCGGCGATCCTGCGGATGCGGGAAGCGGCGGCTGCGGCGGGATGTGCGGCGCGGCGGGGACCGCCGGGGTCTGCGACGCCACCGGCGTCTGCGCCTGCGTGTCGGGGACAGCGGGGTTCTCGGAGGCGGCGGGGTGCTGTTCGGGACCGGTGGCCTGGGGATCGCTCATGATTGCTCCTTCTGACAAGCACCTTCACTGTGGCCGGGCGTCCTGTGCGTTTCCTATGGTCGGTGTGGGATGCCCCTATGCGACTAACCTGTATGCGGTGCAAGCGATTCCCGGCGCCTGGCGGCGCACAGCGACCGGCGCGGGCCTCCTCGGCCCCGACGGCTCCCCCGCCCCCACGATCTTCGCCGAGATGACGGCGCTCGCCGCTCGGACCGGGGCGATCAACCTGGGTCAGGGCTTCCCCGACGAGGACGGCCCCAGTCAGATCCTCGAGGTCGCGCGACAGGCGATCGCCGACGGTGTCAACCAGTACCCGCCGGGTCGCGGCATCGGCGATCTGCGCGCCGCCATCGCGGAGCACCAGCAGCGCTTCTACGGCATCGATCTCGATCCGGAGCGCGAGGTGCTCGTGACGGCGGGCGCGACCGAGGCCCTCGCGGCGACGCTGCTGGCGCTCCTCGACGGCCCCGACGACGAGGTCGTCGTCTTCGAGCCCTTCTACGACTCCTACGCCGCCTGCGTCGCGCTGGCCGGTGCCCGGCTCGTGCCGGTGCCGCTCGCGTGGCCCGACTTCCAGCCGGACCTCGACGACCTTCGACGCGCCGTCACCGATCGCACGCGGATCATCCTCGTCAACGATCCCCACAATCCCACCGGCGCCGTCTTCTCGGACGAGGTCCGCACCGAGATCGTCCGGCTCGCCGAGCGTCACGACGCGATCATCGTCACGGACGAGGTCTACGAGCACCTCGTGTTCGACGGCGTCCGGCACCGGCCGCTCGCCGCGGAGCCCGGCGCGGCACAGCGGACGGTCTCGATCTCGTCGGGGGGCAAGACGTTCTCGGCGACGGGGTGGAAGATCGGCTGGGTCAGCGGGCCGGCGGCGCTCGTGGATGCGGTCCTCGCGGTCAAGCAGTTCCTCACGTACGTGAACGGCGCACCGTTCCAACCCGCGATCGCCGCGGGCCTGCGCCTGCCGGACGAGTTCTTCGCGGAGATCGCCGCGACGCTGCAGCGCAAACGCGACCTGCTCGGAGACGGGCTCCGGGCGGCGGGCCTCGAGGTCGCCGTGTCGCGCGGCTCCTACTTCACGGTCGCGGATGCGGCATCCCTCGGCGCCACCGACGCGCAGGAGTTCTGCCGCGCACTGCCGGAGCGGGCGGGCGTCGTGGCGATCCCGCTGACGGCATTCGTGACACCGGCGAACCGCGCCCGCTACGCCACGCTCGTCCGGTTCGCCGCGTGCAAGCGGGTCGAGGTGCTGACCGAGGCGTCCGTGCGCCTGTCGTCGTTGTCCCGGTGACCGCTCAGTCGGGGACGACGCGGTAGCGCCGCAGCTGCAGCGCGGGATTCAGCCGACGCACGCGCTCGATCGCCTCCGCATCGAGCGGCGCGACCGCGATGTCCGTCGTCGCGCCGAGCCCCGCGAGCACCACGCCCTGCGGATCGATGATCGCCGATCGCCCGACCCCCAGCGGGGCGGGGTGGTCGGCGGCCGCGACGAAGGCGGTGTTCTCGATCGCGCGCGCCCGCAGCAGCGTGCTCCACTGGTCCTCCTTCAGCGGGCCGCGTACCCACTCCGCCGGGACGATCAGCACATCGGCGCCCGCGTCCACGAGAACCCGTGCGGACTCGGGGAAGCGCAGGTCGTAGCAGGTCATGACGCCGCAGCGCATCCCGTCCGCCTCGAACACCTGGGCCGGCTCGAGGGCGCCCGGCGCGACCCAGTCCGACTCACGCTGCCCGAACGCGTCGTAGAGGTGCTGCTTGCGGTACACCGCCACGATGCCCTCCGGCCCGACGGCGACGACCGTGTTGTGCACGCGCTCGCCGTCGGCGCGCTCGAGCAGCCCCGCGACGATGTGGATGCCGTGCTCGACCGCGAGCTCGTGCAGCTGCGCGGTGAAAGCCCCGTCGAGCTCCTCGGCCGCGGCCGCGAGCGACCCGTCGAACGGATCGATGAAGTAGCTCGAGTACTCGGGGAACACGACGAGCGTCGCGCCGCGGTCGAGGGCGCGCCGCGTGAGCGCGACGATGCTGTCACGGTTGGCGGCCGCATCCGCGATCGGGGCGAACTGGACGACGGCGACGACGGGACCGGTCATGCCGCCATCATCCCACGCCCGATTCGCGTGCCGCTCCAACCCGTGCTAGGCTCATCTCTTGTGCCGCGGGGTGGAGCAGTTCGGTAGCTCGCTGGGCTCATAACCCAGAGGTCGCAGGTTCAAATCCTGTCCCCGCAACAAAAGAAAGGCCCTCCGACCAGGAGTTATCCGGTCGGAGGGCCTTTTCGCGCGCCGCCTCAGGACGCACCGGCCTCCCGTCCCGACAGGACCGGCAGGGGCATGGTGCTCGTGTCGATGTACGGGTTCTCGTCCTGCGCGGCGACCAGCTCCTGCGCCTCGTTCTCGCTGCCCACGGTCGGCACCGAGCCGAGCAGCGGCCGCTTGCCGGTCTCGGCCATCGCGAACAGCGCGACCCCGGCCACCGCGGCGAAGAACATGATGTAGTAGGCCGGCATGAAGTTGTCGCCCGTCCTCATCACGAGCTCGTTCGCGATCAGCGGCGTCGTGCCTCCGAACAGCGACGCGGCGACGTTGTAGGTCAGTCCCATCCCGCCGAATCGCGAGGGTGTCGGGAACAGCGCGGGCAGGGCCGACGCCGTCATCGCGACGTAGAACGCCACCGGCACCGCCACCAGGCCCAGGGCGAGGAAGACCGCCCACTCCTCGCCGATCTGCAGGATCGCGAACGCCGGCACCATGAGGGTCAGGGTCGCGACCACGGCGATGACGTAGACCGGCTTGCGGCCGATCCGGTCGGACAGCCGGCCGATCAGCGGCAGGCACAGCGACATCACGACCAGCACGGGGATGGTGGCGACGGCCGCGTCGAGGTTCGACACGCCGATCTCGTTCTCGAGGTACGTCGGCATGTAGCTGGTGAGCGCGTACCCGGCCGAACCCTCGGCCGCCACGAGCGCGATGCCGATCAGAACGGCCTTCCAGTAGTAGCGGACGATCCCGCCGAGCCCGTGGCGGACCCGCGGATCGCGCGGATCCGTGTACGCGGTCTCGGTCCCGACCGCCGCCTGGAAGCTCGGAGTCTCGGGTATCCGCATGCGGAACCAGATGGCCACGGCACCGAGCGGCAGCGCGAGCAGGAACGGGATGCGCCATCCCCAGTCGCGCATGACCTCGCCGCCGAGCGCGATCGTCGTCAGCGCCACGACCGCGGCGCCGGCGGCGAACCCGAGGTAGGACCCCATGTTCAGCATCGAGGCCCAGAATCCCCGCGAGCGATCGGGCGAGAACTCGGCGACGTACGTGGAGGCACCGGCGAACTCGCCCCCGGTCGAGAAGCCCTGCAGCATCTTGAGCAGGTACAGCGGAACGATGACCCAGACACCGGCGCCAGGGCCGAACCAGCCCTCCACCTGGTCCGACGTGGGGAGCATGCCGATCACGGCGGTCGCGGCGGCCATGACGGCCATCGTGAAGTACAGGACCTTCTGCCGGCCCACGCGGTCGCCGATCGGGCCGAGGATCAGCCCGCCGAGGGGTCGGACCAGGAACGACACCGCGAACCCGAGGAGCGCCAGGGTGAGACCGAGCGCATCGCCGAAGCCGCTGAGGAACACGTGGTGCATCGTGATGGCGAGATAGCCGTAGATCCCGAAGTCGTACCACTCCATGAAGTTGCCGACGAAGGCCCCCGTGAGTGCCGTGCGCATCTTCGCGCGCTGCACGACGATGACGTCCGTGACCTCCAGGCGTCGTGTCGGGGGCCGGCTGGGTGGCTGCGGTTCGTGGTCGGTCATGGTCGTTCTTCCTCTCGGGTAGGCGGAGCATACGGTGCTCCGATCGTGTCGTCGTCCGTGCTCTCGGTCCAGAGCACGTGACGCCGTCAGAGCACGCCGGAGCTCAGGTCGTGCGGCGTGCCGAAGCGGTGCGCGGTGATCGACACCGCCTGCTCTCGCAGGAACGGCAGCATCTCCACGCGCCCCGCCGAGACCACGGCGCCGCCGTAGACGGCGACATCCGGCTTTCCGCCGGCCGCCGCATACACCCCGGCGACCTCCGACGCACGCGAGTCACCCGCGACCACGCGGACCCGCGCGCCGGCGCGCGGCCCCTCCTGCGCGGCCAGAGCCCGCACGCGGTCTGCCCACGCGTCGGCCCCCTCCTGCGCGAGGGCGACGCCCGCACGCGCGAAGGCGGCCGCGACCGGCGCCGGCAGCGGAGCAGCCGTGCTGAGCACGGGGGTCGCCTCCGCGGCGAGTCCCGCGGCGACGACGCGGACGACCTGGACGAGCGAGGCGTCGTCGGCCGCGCGGATCACGACCGGGACCGGCAGATAGCGCAGGACGTTGCGTTCGACCCCGAGCTGGGACACATCGCGCCGCTCGCCGAACTCCGCCTCCCACGCCGCGCCGTCGGACCCCAGTGCGGCGCTCAGCCAGGCCAGCTCCGGCCCCGGGAGACCGGCGCTCTCCGCCGCGGTCAGCAGCGCGGCCGCCCGTGGTCTCACGTCGCGCCCCGGCTCCTCGACCACGGCGTCCTCCCAGTCGACGAGTCCGTGCAGGTAGTTCGGACCGCCCGCCTTGGTTCCCGCGCCGATCGCCGAGCGCTTCCAGCCGCCGAACGGCTGGCGCCGCACGATCGCCCCCGTGATGCCGCGATTGACGTAGAGGTTTCCGGCTTCGACACGCTCGAGCCACCGCGCGATCTCGTCGCGATCGAGCGACTGCAGCCCACTCGTGAGGCCGTACTCGATCTCGTTCACGATGTCGATCGCCTCGTCCAGGGTCGCCGCCGTCATGATGCCGAGCACCGGCCCGAAGTACTCCGTGAGGTGGAACTCCCCGCCTCGACGCACGCCGTCGCGCACGCCCGGGGACCACAGGCGATTCCTTCCCGCGCGATCCAGCGCGAGCGGGCTGTCGGAGGAGACCGGACGCGGCTCGATGAGCCACGTCTCCCCCGGGCCGAGCTCGGTGAGCCCCCGCCGCAGCTTCCCTTCCGGTGCCGCGATGACCGGGCCCATATGCGTCGCACGGTCCTCGGGGGTGCCCACACGGAGCGACCGGACGGCATCCAGCAGCTGCGTGCGGAACCGCCGAGAGCGCGCGACGGATCCGACCAGGATGACGAGGGACGCCGCGGAGCACTTCTGTCCCGCGTGGCCGAACGCCGAGGCGGCGACGTCGCGGGCCGCGAGGTCGAGGTCCGCGTGCGGCGTCACGATGATCGCGTTCTTGCCGCTCGTCTCCGCGAGGATCGGGAGGTCCGTGCGCAACCGCCGGAACGCGGTCGCGGTCTCGTACGCACCGGTCAGGATGAGCCGGTCGACGCGCCGGTCCGCGACCAGACGTGAGCCCAGCTCGCGGTCGGCGAACTGCACGAGCTGCAGCACGTCGCGGGGAACGCCTGCCTCCCAGAGCGCCTCGACCAGCACGGCGCCCGACCGCGCGGCGTGCGTCGCGGGCTTCACCACGACGGCCGAGCCGGCCGCGAGCGCGGCCAGCACGCCGCCGGCCGGGATGGCGACCGGGAAGTTCCACGGCGGGATCACCGCGATGAGCTTCCGCGGGCGCGGCGCGGCTCCGTCGGTGCGCTCGAGCTGCTGGCCGAGCATCGCGTAGTAGTTCGCGAAGTCGATGGCTTCGGACACCTCGGGGTCGCCCTGGTCGAGCGTCTTGCCGGTCTCGGCCCCCATGACCTCGAGCAGATCCGCACGATGTTCCTCGAGGACCTGCCCGGCACGGTAGAGGATGCGGGCGCGCCCATCGGCGCCGAGGGCCTGCCAGCCCTCGGCCGCCGCGACACCGCGCGACAGCACCTCCTCGAGCTTCGCGACATCCGGCACGACGGCGGCCGACACCGCCGCGACACCGAGCTGCGAGCCGACCATCCGATCGGCGATCGCCGCCCCCCATTCGCGGTTTCCCGGCAGGTCGGGATCGGTGTCCGGGGTGTTGGCGAAGCCTCCGCGGCGGCCCCGGGCGACCAACTCCTCCCGCTGAGCGGACATCTCCGCGGGATCGAGCCCGCGGCGCCGATCCTGGCGTCGGCTCGGTCCGGGCGCCGCATCAGGCCTCCCGTTCCCGCTGATCTCGCTCAGCCCTTCGAGCGAGGCGAGGAAGCGCCGCGACTCGCGCTCGAACAGCGCGGGGGTGTCCGCCAGCTCGAAGACGGCCGACATGAAGTTCTCCTGGCTCGCGCCCTCCTCGAGCCGGCGGATCAGGTAGGCGATCGCCACGTCGAACTCGCGGGGGTGCACGACCGGCACGTACAGCCGCAGCGGGCCGACCTCACGCTCGACCGCGGCCGCCTGCCCGGTCGCCATCCCCAGCAGCATCTCGAACTCGATGCCGTCCTGCGCGCCGCGCGCCTGCGCGAGCAGCCAGGCGAGAGCGACGTCGAACAGATTGTGCCCCGCGACGCCGACGCGCACGTTCGCGACGCGCTCCGGGTGCAGCGCGTAGTCGAGAACGGCCTTGTAGCTCGTGTCGCTCTCCTGCTTACTGCCCCAGGTGGCGGTCGGCCAGCCGTGCATCGCCGCATCCACGATCTCCATGGGCAGGTTCGCGCCCTTCACGACACGCACCTTGATGGGCGCGCCACCGCGCGCGACGCGAGCCGCCGACCACTCCTGCAGGCGCATCATGGCCCCCAGCGCGTCGGGCAGATAGGCCTGCAGCACGATCCCCGCCGAGACGGGCAGGAACTCGGGGCGGTCGAGGAGACGCATGAACACCTCGATCGTGAGCTCGAGATCCTTGTACTCCTCCATGTCGAGGTTGATGAACGTCTGCGGCGTCGTCGCGGCCGCGAGCTCGAACAGCGGCACGAGCTCGGCCTCGATGTGGCTCACGGTGTCCTCGAAGGCCCAGTGGTTGTGGGGCGCGATCATGGCGGACACCTTGAGCGAGACGTAGTCGACGTCGGGACGCGCGAGGAGGTGCACGATGCCCGCGCGTCGCCGTTCGGCCTCGGCCGCCCCGAGGATCGCCTCGCCGAGCAGATTGACGTTCACGCGAGAGCCCGATGCCGTGATCTTCGCGATCGCCGCGCCGAGCGAGGCGTCGCTCGCGTCGATGATGAGGTGGCTCACCATGCGGCGCAGAACCCGCCGGGCCACCGGCACGACGACACCGGGAAGCGGCCTCGCCAACGCTCCGCCCACGCGGATCGCCGCACGCATCGGCGCCGGGAGGAACGCCGGCGTGAGCGGCACGAGCTCCGCGAGCTTCTTGGCCGCGACGGAGCGGTCCTCGGGGCGTACGACGCCGTCGACGAAGCCCACCGTGAACGCGAGACCGTGCGGATCGCGGAGGACGCCGGCCAAGCGCGCGGCCGAGGCGTTGACCGGATGCTCCGCAGCCTCTCGCACCCAGCGGTGCACGAGCTCCACCGCCGGGGCAGCCAGATCCTGGGGCTGAACCATGTGACGCGTGTCGGGGAAGAACATGGGGACAGTGTGGAGCCCGCCGAGCATTAACGTAAAGCGAACGTATCTGCCGAATATGATGAAGCAGAAGTGACGTGTCTTGCGCACACCGCAGGCGGGGAGGGCTCGTGCTCGAGATGAAGCGGCTGCGGCTGCTCTGGGAGTTCCACGCGCGGGGCACGATCGCAGCGGTCGCGGATGCGCTCAGCTACAGCCCCTCGGCCGTGTCCCAGCAGCTGGGGCTGCTCGAGCGCGAGGCAGGCGTCCCGCTCCTGCGTCGCACGGGCCGCACGCTCGAGCTGACGGCCGCCGGCGCCGCTCTGGTTGCGGAGACCGACGACCTGCTCGCGGGCCTCGAGCGCGCCGAGGCCGCGCTGCACCGCGTGCGCGCCGAGGTCACGGGGACCGTGCGCGTGGCCGCGTTCCAGACCGCCATGCTCGCGATCATCCCGACAGCCCTGCGGCACCTCAGCGACCGCTACCCGGCACTGCGGGTCGAGGTCGTGCAGTACGAGCCGGGCGCAGCGCTGCGCGAGACATGGGCCCGCGGGTTCGACCTCGTCGTGGCCGAACAGTATCCCGGGCACTCGACCGAGCACTTCCCGGGACTGGACCGCGAGACGCTCACGCACGACCCGATCACGCTCGGGCTTCCGCCTCGCGGCACCGGCGACCGGCGCTTCGACCGCATCGAGGAGCTCGCCGACGCGGCCGGCGTGCCGTGGGTCATGGAGCCGCCCGGCACCGCGACCCGTCACTGGGCGGAACAGGCCTGTCGGCGAGCCGGGTTCGAGCCCGACATCCGCGTCGAGACCGCCGACCTGCAGGCGCATCTGCGCGTCGTCGAGTCCGGGAACGCGGTGGCGCTGCTCCCGGGGCTCGTTCACATCAGTGCGCCCACGCGACTTCGCCTCCTCCCCCTCCCCGATGACCCGCACCGCACGATCTTCACGGCCGCGCGTGCGTCGCGGGGCACGCACCCCGCGCTGGTCGCGGTCCGGAGCGCACTCGCGGACGCCGCCAGCACGCTGCGCTACACCTGAGCCACCCCGGTCGATTTCGTCTCCGCTCATCCGATAGCGATAATGGTTCTCATTACCAGGGCTGCATCCGCGATGGCCCGACCACCGCGATGGAGGCAGCGTGCTCACTCTCGTCGGCGTGCAGGTGCACGCCCCCGGAAACCCGGACCCCCTGCTCACGGTCCGCTCGCTCGCGCTCCGAGCAGGTGACCGCGTCGTCGTCAGAGGACCGTCGGGGGCGGGCAAGAGCCTGTTGCTGAACGTCCTGGCGGGGCGACTCGCGCCATCCCTCGTCCTCACCGGCGAACGGCACGTCGCGCCGGGGCTCGACCGGATCGGCATCGTCCCGCAACGTGGCATCGAGGCTCTGCACCCGCTCCTGTCGCTGCGTTCGCAACTGCGCGCCGCCACGGGCGCCTCTCGCGCCGAGGTCGATGACATGCTCGGGCGGGTGGGCCTGGCGCCCTCGACGTTCGGCCCACGTCGCCCCGCTGAGCTCTCCGGCGGGCAGGCGCAGCGGGCCGCCATCGCGCGCGCTGCGCTCACCCGCGCACCCGTCGTCATCGCCGACGAGCCCACGAGCGCGCTCGACCCGGCCACGCGCGACGAGGTCGTCGACGTCCTCTCCCGCTCTCTGGACCCGGGCACGGCCCTCGTCGTCGCCACGCACGACGCCGCGGTCGCCGCGGTGCTCGGCGCGCATCGCCTCGACGTGTCCCACGGGCAGGTCCACGACGGGGGCCAGGCATGACCGCGCTCGAGGTCCGTGACGTCTCGTTCTCGCACGCTCACGGGCGTCGCCGCTCCCTCGCGCTCGCCACGACGCACCTCGAGCTCGCGGCGGGCGCCACGCTCGCCGTCGTGGGCCGCTCGGGCGCGGGGAAGTCGACGCTCGCCGAGATCGTCCTCGGTCTGCGTCGCCCGGCAACGGGCGTCGTGCGCGTGCTCGGTCATCTCTGGACCGACCCCCGGCACGGCCCGCGGCGTGCGCACCGACGCCTCGTGCAGGGCGTGCCCCAGGATGCCGCCGCGTCGTTCGTCCCCCGCGTCCCGGTGGGCACGCAGATCTCCGACGCCGTGCGCCGGCTCTGCCGCACGACCGCCTCCGACGCGCGCGCACGGACGGGCGACGCGGCCCGCCTCGCCCGCCTCGACGCGGCACTCCTGGGCCGTCGCCCGGGCGAGCTGAGCGGCGGCCAGGCGCAGCGCGCGGCGATCGCACGCGCCGTCGCCCTCGGCCCCGCCGTGATCGTCGCCGACGAGCCCACGAGCGCGCTGGATGCCGAGACCACCGCGGACGTGGCCGCCTCGCTCCTCGCGCTCGCGCCCGCCCGACGGACGGCTCTCCTGATCGTGACGCACGACCCGGATCTCGCGGCGCGATGCGACGCGCGGATCGAGATCGTGAAGGCGGTCGATCCCGCGTGAGCCACAGTCCCCGCCTGCGCGTCCTGCTCGCCGCGCAGGCCGCCTTCATGCTCGGATTCTCGAGCGTCGTGCCCTTCATCGCCGTCCTCGCCGAGAGTCGCTTCGCACTCGGACCGGAGGTCATCGGCGCGATCGTGGGCACACGAGTAGCGGTTCAGCAGGGACTGTTCCTCGTCGGAGGCGCCCTCTGCGACCGCTTCGGTGCGCGACTGCTGCTCATGCTCGGCTGCGGCGTGCGCGCCGCCGGGTTCGGCGTGCTGGCGACGTCCGCGTCGCCCCTGCCCTTCGTCGTCGGCGTCGTGCTGATCGGCATCGCGGGTGCGCTCTTCTCCCCAGCCGTGGATGCGTACGCCGCCGCCGCGGACGCCGACGCGTCCCGCGGGAACGGCGCACGCTCGCCGTTCGGCGCCCTGCAGTGGGCGGGCGAGGCGGGCGGGATCCTCGGCGCCGCGATCGGCACGGCGCTCATGCCCGGCGCTGCGCTGCCGGTGACCCTCGTGGCCTCCGCCCTGTTCCTCGCCGCCATGCTCGTGCTCGCACGGATGCTTCCGAGGCGTGCGGCGTCCCCCGCAGACGGCGAGACCTCGACGCGGAACGCCATCCCGCGGCCCGGGGCGGTGCTGCTCCTCGCCGCGGGCGCCGCCACGCTCCTGCCGAGCTACACGCAGCTCTTCTCGCTCGTGCCGCTCGGCCTGTCCGCGCGGGCCCTCGACGGCGGCCTCGTCGGTGCGGTCTCGATCGTGCTGTCCTCCGCGGTCCTCGCCCTCCACTGGCCGCTCGCCCGGCTCCGTGCCCGCCTGGGGCGGCCTCGGGCCGTCGCGGCCGGCGTCGCCGCCGCGCTCGTCGCCGCCGTCTCGGGCGCCGTGTCCGCCGAGGCGGAGTCGACACTCGCGTTCGCCGCCGCGACGGCGGTGAGCACGCTCGGCATCGCCGTCTCGCTCCTGCTCGCCGCGCCCGCCGCCCAGTCCCTGATCGCCGCCGCGGGCGCTCCGCTCCGGCGGGCGACGCGCCTGGGCGCGTTCGCGACGACGGGCGGGCTCCTGGCTCTCGCCGCCTCCGGGCTCTGCGGTGTCGTCGCCGGCAGCGCCGGCCTCACCGCGGCCTGGGTCTTGGCCGCCGTCGTGCCGCTGGCCGGGCTCGCCTGCGCACTCGCGGCCATACGACCGCTCTCCCGCCTCACCCCTGAAAGGACGAACCCATGAGAGATCCCAGGCTCGCGACGAGGATCACCGCGATCCTCGTGACCGCCGGTGCGCTGACCGCCCTCACCGGATGCTTCGCCGGCGGAGCGACCGGCTCTGCCGCTGCGACCGCCGAGCGGATCTCGGTGGCGATGCTCCAGCCGCCCCGGTCGGGGCTCTCCCCCCTCAGCGACGACGCGTTCAAGCTGTCGCGCTGGAGCACCGCCGAGACCCTCGTGACCCTCGACGACGACGCGACGGCACAGCCCTCGCTCGCGACGTCGTGGACCCGGATCGACGACACGAGCTGGAGATTCGCGATCCGTCCCGGCGTGACCTTCCACGACGGGACGACGCTCACGGCCGACGCCGTCGTGAACGCGTTGCAGCAGGCCGCACAGGCGAGCCCCGTCCCCCGCATCCTGAAAGGTGTCGGGCTCCAGGCTCGGGCCGACGGCGATGCCGTCGTCGTCACGACCGCGTCCGTGGACCCGCTGCTCCCCCAGCGGCTGTCCAGCCCGCAGCTGTCGATCCTCGCGCCCGCCGCGTACGACGGGGACATCGTCTCGCCCGTCGGCACGGGCACCGGGCCGTTCCGTCTGGTCGCCGTGAACGGCATCTCGGGCGCCACGCTGGACCGGTACGACGACTACTGGGGCGGCACCGCGAAGGCCGCCGGCATCGACGTCTCCTTCGTCCCCGACGGCACGGCACGCACGGCCGCCCTGCGCACCGGTGCCGCCGACATCGTCGAAGCCGTGCCGGCCGGTCAGGTCGCCACGATCGACCCGCAGCTCGCGCACGAGGTGCCGATGCCGCGGACGAACACGCTGTACCTGAACACCGCATCCGGACCGTTCGCCGACCCGGGTGTGCGTGCCGCGGCGCGGGCCGCCATCGACCGCGCCGCGATCATCTCCTCGGTCTACGAAGGACGTGCGGACGAGGCCAAGGGCCTCCTGGGGCCGGCGCTGCCGTGGACGACCGAGGCCCGCGGCTCGGCGGAGTACGAGGCCCTCCTCGAGGCTCGGGCCCTGCCTGCGCAGGTCGACAAGGTCGCGATCACGCTCGGAACGTTCACGGACCGCGCCGAGCTCCCGGAAGTCGCCGTCCTCGTGCAGCAGCAGCTCGAGAAGGCGGGCTTCGTCGTCACACAGGACGTGCGGGAGTACCAGTTCATCGAGGCCGACGCCCTCGCGGGGAGGTTCGACGCGTTCATCCTCTCCCGTGCGACCGTGCTCGACTCCGGCGACCCGGTGGCCTACTTCGCGGCCGACTTCGGCTGCCAAGGCGGCTTCTCGATCGCGCAGCTGTGCGATCCCGCGGTCGACACGGCGATCACCGCGGCCTCGCAGACCGCTGCCGGGCAGGAACGCCAGCGAGCCATCCTGGCGGCCGAGGCCCGCATCCTCGCGACCGACGCCGCCGTGCCGATGCTGCACGAGCGGGTCGTCCAAGGGGAGTCCCGGCGCGTGCACGAGGTGGCCCGCGACCCGCGTGAGCGCACGCTCGTGACCGTGGACACCTGGGTGGAGGCGACAACGGACGATGCGAAGCGCTAGGGCAGCCCTCGCATCGCGGCTCGCCGCCGGGGTGGCGCTGCTGATCGTCGCCGGGGCGCTGCCCTGGCTGTCGCAGCGCGACCCCGCGGCGTCGATCCTCCGCGCGCGCTACGCCGAGCTGGAGCCGACGCCGGACGCGCTCGCGTCGATCCGCACCGAGCTCGGCCTCGACGGCGGCCCGATCGCGACCAGCGTGCGATGGTGGTCCGGAGTCCTCAGCGGCGATCTCGGAGCGTCGTGGGTGAGCGGAGCTCCGGTGGCTCCCGGCGCGTGGGCCGCGTTCGGCGTCTCCCTCACGCTCGCGGGCTTCGCGATCGGCGTGGCGGCCGTCATCGCCGTCGGGCTGGTCGCCCCCGCCTGCGTACGGGTGTGGCGTGATCGCCCCATCCGCGGCGCGGGCCCGGTCGGCGTCGCACTCACGGCGATGCCGGAGTTCCTGCTCGCCAGCGGACTGCTCATCGTCCTGGCGGTCCAGCTGCGCCTGTTCCCGCCCTTCGGCTGGCAGGGGCTCGAGCACGTCCTGCTTCCTGCGCTGGCGCTCGGAATCCCCGGCGGCGGGCTCATGGGACGCCTCGTGGTGGATGCCATCGCCGGGGCGGGCAACGAGCGATGGGCGGTGATCTGGCGCGCCGGCGGAGCGCCGCGCGGCGTCGTCCTGCGCGGTGTCCTGCGGCGCGCCGGCGCCGCCGTCGTCGACCAGGTCGCCCTGGTCCTGATCGGGGTGCTCGGCGGTGCGGTCGCCGTGGAACAGGTCTTCGCCATCCCCGGACTCGGACGCTACCTGCTCGGCGCGGCGAACGCCCAGGACCTCCCCGCCCTGCAGGCCGGTGTGCTTCTGATCGCGGCCGCCGCGATCGCCGCGGGAGCGGTCGCAGGCGGTGCCCGGCTTCTGCTGTGGGGAGGCCCCCTGCCGGAGGGCGCGATCGCGCCGCCGCCCGAGCATCGGCCCACGGACAGGGCGACGAGGGCGACGCTCATCACGGCCGCGGGCCTGCTGCTCGTCATCGTGGCGGCGGGAATCGTCCGTGACCCCTACGCGAGCGCCCATCCACGCCTCGCGCCGCCGTCGTGGGCACTGCCCTTCGGGGCCGACGCGTCCGGACGTGATCTGCTGGCCCGCGTCGCCCACGGCGTGACGGGCACCCTCGGACCCGCCCTGCTCATCGTGGTCGCGAGCATCGTCCTCGGCCTGGTCGTCGCGTTCGGCGGAGCGGGCAGCGCGGGACCCGTGGAGGTCGCCAACGCCACGCCGCCGATCCTCGCCGGCGTGATCGTGGCCGCCCTCGCGGGTCCGACTGCGGGCGGCGCCGCCCTGGCCGTTCTCTGGGTGAGCTGGCCACCGCTCGCCGCACATGCACGGAGCCTCCTCGCCGAGGCGCGCGCCATGCCGTACGTGAGGTGGCTGCCGGTGGTCGGCACCCCGCGCCTGGTGACGACGTTCCGTCACATCGTCCCGACGGTGCTTCCCCCGCTGGTCCGACACGCCGTGCTGCGACTGCCGGGTATCGCCCTCGCTCTTGCCTCGCTGGGCTTCCTCGGGCTCGGCGCACAGCCGCCGACACCCGAGTGGGGCCTGCTCCTCGCAGAGGGCATCGACTACGTCGAACGCGCCCCGTGGACCACGGTCGCGCCCGGCTCCGCGCTGATCCTCGTCTCGATCATCGCGGTCGCATCCGCCGGCGCCGGTCTCGGGAGCCGTCGCCGGAGGACGGCACCCGCTCGGCCGGCCGGATGAGACCGGCGACGCGATGACCTCGACGGGGCCGCGTCGCGTTCGCCGCTCAGTTCTCCGGGTCGATCGCGACCGCCGTCTGCACCAGGAAGTCCGCGATCACCCGGAGCTCGGCCGGCGAGTAGCGCACCGCCACATCGCGCATGGCCGACACGCTCGCCGAGAAGTGGCGCACGAACATGCGACGGGCCTCATCCGTGAGCTTCAGCACGCGCGCGCGCCGGTCGCTCGGGTGAGGGGTGCGGACCACATGCCCGGCGGCGTCGAGCCGGTCGACGAGCTTCGTCGTGGACGCGGTGGAGATCCGCAGGTGCCGGGCGATGTCGTGCGGGCTCACGGCCTCGCCGCGCTGCTCGCGGATGATCATCATCCGCAACGCCGCGACATCCGTGGCGTTCATGTCCATGTCGCCCTTCATGCCGCTGTGCATGCGCTCCATGGCGTCGCTGAAGGCGCGCACCGCGATGAGCACCGTCATCACCTCGGGCGTCGTCTCCGTGCGCTCGGGGAGGCCGTCCGCGGATGCACTACCACTTCCTCCGACGACACTCACCCCCGCTGCCGTATGCTCGCTCACCTTGCTAGCTTATCTAGCAAGAGAAGATCGCGGGAGGATGTATGCCGGATATCGACGAGGTCGTGTTGCTGGACGAGCACGCACGACAGATCGGTGTGGCCGCGAAGAGCAGCGTGCACAGCGGCGAGACGCCCCTGCACCTCGCCTTCTCCTGTCACGTGCAGCGGGCCGACGGACGCGTGCTCGTGACGCGCAGGTCCCTGCAGAAGGCGACGTGGCCCGGCGTGTGGACCAACTCGTTCTGCGGCCATCCACGTCCCGGCGAGAGCCTGCCGGACGCCGTGGCGCGCCACGCCGTGAGGGAGCTCGGACTGCGTCTCGATTCGCTCACCCTCGCGCTGGAGGACTTCCGCTATCGCGCCCGCGACGCCAGCGGCATCGTCGAGAACGAGATCTGCCCCGTCTTCTTCGCCCGCGTGGACACGGAGCCCGAGCCGGACCCCGCCGAGGTCGCCGAGCTCCGCTGGGCCGATCCGCGCGACCTCGCACTCTCGGTCGCCGCGACCCCGTGGGCCTTCAGCCCGTGGTTCGTCCTGCAGGCCGCCGAGCTCCCGTTGTACCGGCCGGCACCGGCGGTACGGCCATGAGGAACCTCGTCGACACCGCGGCGCGCGAGGTGCTCGATGGTCGTATCGACGCGGCTCTCGGCCGCATCGTCGCCCGCGGCGCGGCGCACTCCCCCGCCGCCGCCGAGCTCGCCGCGGCGACGGCCCGCGCCGCGCGCGGCGGCAAACGGTTCCGGCCCGAGCTCGTGGCCGCGGCCTTCGCCGCCTGGGGCGGCTCGCCCGCACGTCACCGGGCCATGACGGATGTCGCCGCCGCCGTCGAGCTGCTCCACGCGGCCTTCGTCGTGCACGACGATGTCCTCGACCACGACACGGTGCGCCGCGGCGCACCCAACGTGGCTGGCGAGTTCGAGGCCCGAGGCCGCAGCCTCGGCATGCCCGCGGACGCGCGGAGCGAGCTGGGGGTCGCCGCAGCGGTCCTCGCCGGCGACCTGCTCCTCCACGAGGCCGAGCGCACGGTCGCCCTCGCCGATCTCGAGGCCCCGGCGCGCCGGCTCGTGCTCGACCTCTTCGACGACGCCGTCCACGTCTCGGCCGCGGGAGAGCTCGCCGATATCGAGCACGCCCTCGCCGCCGCGATGCCGGAGCCGGAGCGGCTGCTGCGCGCGGCGCACGACAAGACGGCCGTCTACTCGTTCGTCGTGCCGCTGTGCGCCGGCGCGGTCCTCGGCGACGCGGAGGAGACAGAGGTCGCGGCGCTCCGCGAGGCGGCCGCGCATCTGGGACTCGCCTTCCAGCTCGCGGACGACCTCGTCGGCGCGTTCGGCTCCGAGGCCGACGCGGGCCGGGCCGCCGGAGCGGACCTGCGAGAGGGCAAGCGCACACCGCTCGTCGCGCTCGCGCAGGAGGGGCAGGAGCCCGAGCTCGTGACGGGCGCCCTCGCCCTGGCCCGCACCGGCCCCGTGGCCGTCCGCCACGCACAGCGCGTGCTCGACCGGTCGGGCGCACGTGGCCGGGTGCGAGAGCTCATCGACGACGCGATCGCCGCGGCGGAGACCGAGGGCTCGGCACTTCCTCCCACGGCGCGCGTGCTCATCGATCGCATCGGCGCCGGAATCCGCGAGCGTGCGCTGTGACCGTCGCGACCGGGCTCGCCCTCTACGACCGCGCGGCGTCGGAGGCGGCCGCCCGCGTGATCGCGGCGTACTCGACCTCGTTCTCGCTCGCGACGCGCCTCCTGGGCGAGCGCGCGCGTCCGCACATCCGTCACGTCTACGCCCTCGTCCGGGTCGCCGACGAGATCGTCGACGGCCCGGCGGGCGAGGCGGGCGTAGGACCGGCGGAACGCCGGGCGCTGCTCGACGCCCTCGAGCAGGAGACGACGGATGCGGTGGCTCGCGGCTTCAGCGCGAACCTCGTCGTGCACGCCTTCGCACGCACGGCGCGCGAGTGCGGAATCGGCCCCGATCTGACGGAGCCGTTCTTCTCCGCCATGCGGACCGACATCACGACCACGACGCACGACGCCGCGTCGCATGACGCCTACGTCTACGGCTCGGCCGAGGTCGTCGGGCTCATGTGCCTGGCCGTCTTCGTGAACGCCGGGACGTCACGACCGGCGCGGCCCGCCGAGCATCTCGTCAGCGGCGCCCGACGACTGGGCCGCGCGTTCCAGGACGTGAACTTCCTCCGCGACCGGGCGGATGACGAACGTCGCCTGGGGCGCGACTACCTCGGCATCGCCGAGGAGGGCGACCGGGCGGCCCTCCTCGACCGTGTCGACGACGACCTCGCCTGCGCCGCCGCGACGATCGGCGAGCTGCCGCCGGACTGCCGACGGGCCGTCACCGCGGCGCACGACCTCTTCGCCGAGCTCGCCCGGCGCCTGCGGATGGGCGAGGGGACGGAGCGCGTCCGCGTGCCCGCCTCCCGCAAGGCCGTTCTGGCCACCCGGGCGTGGCTCGGCGCCGGACCGTCGGGAGGGTCGAGGTGAGCCGCGTGATAGTCATCGGCGGCGGCATCGCCGGCCTCGCCACGGCCTCTCTCCTCGCCGCCGACGGCCACGACGTCCAGCTGTTCGAGGCGCGGGCGGAGCTCGGCGGTCGAGCCGGCAGCTGGGAACGCGATGGCTTCCGCTTCGACACGGGCCCCAGCTGGTACCTCATGCCGGAGGTGTTCGACCACTTCTTCCGTCTGCTCGGCACGACGGCGGAGCGCGAGCTCGACCTCGTCCCGCTGACCCCGGCGTATCGGGTCTACTCCGATCCCGGCTCCGCGTACCCCGATCCCGTCGACGTCGTCTCGGGTCGAGAGAACGCGGTCGCGCTCTTCGAGTCCCTCGAGCCGGGTGCCGGCGCGCGACTCGCGGGCTACCTCGACTCCGCCGCCGAGGCGTACGATCTCGCGGTCAGCAGATTCCTCTACGACACCTACGAGAGCCGGCGGAATCTCGCGTCGTCGGCGATCCTCCGTCGCGCCGGACGCCTGACGGCGCTGCTCGGCACGTCGCTGCACGACCACGTCCGGAGCCGGTTCACCGACCGGCGCCTGCGGCAGATCCTCGGCTACCCCGCCGTCTTCCTCGGCGGAGAGCCCCGTCGCGTGCCCGCGCTGTACCACCTCATGAGCCACCTCGACCTCGCGGACGGGGTGCTGTACCCGCAGGGCGGTTTCGCCGCGCTCATCGCGGCCGTCGAGCGGCTGGCGCGCGCGCACGGGGTCCGCATCACGACGGGCACACCGGTGACCGAGATCGTGCGCACCGGACGCCGAGCCAGCGGCATCCGCACCACCGACGGGGTGCGGCACGACGCCGACATCGTCGTCTCGACCGCGGACCTCCACCACACCGAGACGGTGCTGCTGCGCGAGGGACCGCGGGATCGTTCCGATCGCTGGTGGCGGCGTCGCACGCCGAGTCCGGGCGCTCTGCTCCTGCTCCTGGGAGTGCGAGGCGCGCTGCCCGAGCTCGCGCATCACACCCTTCTGTTCACCTCGGACTGGGACGCCAACTTCGACGCGATCTTCGGTGCCGCGCCGCACATCCCCGCACCGGCGTCCGCGTACGTGTGCCGTCCGAGCGCGACGGATCGGAGCGTCGCCCCACCGGACCACGAGAACCTCTTCGTCCTGGTCCCCGTCCCCGCCGATCCTCGGTCCGGACGCGGGGGCACCGACCACGACGGCGACCCGCGGATCGAGCGCGCCGCGGACGCCGTCATCGCCCAGATCGCGACGTGGTGCGACATCCCCGATCTGGCCGAACGCATCGTCGTGCGCCGCACGATCTCGCCGGAGGACTTCGCCCGGGATCTCAACTCGTGGCGCGGCAACTCGCTGGGGCTCGCGCACACCCTGCGCCAGAGCGCGCTCTTCCGGCCCGGGAACGCGTCTCGCGCGGTCCCCGGGCTGTACTACGCCGGCACGTCGGCGCTGCCGGGGATCGGCCTGCCGATGTGCCTCATCTCCGCCGAGCTGGTCCTCAAGCGCCTCCGTGGCGATCGCTCCGCCGGGCCCGTCCCCGAGCCGGAGGGCCATTGATGTCCGGCCTCTACCTCCTCGCGATCCTCCTGTCCGCCGCCGGCGTCCTCGCCCTCGATCTCCGCTTCCGGCTCGCGCTTCGGGCCTCGCCGGGCCGATCGGTGGCGGCCATCGCGATCGGGACGGCCTTCTTCCTGCTCTGGGATGCCGTCGGCATAGCGGCGGGAGTGTTCGTCAAGGGGGACAGCCCGCTGCTGCTCGGATGGGATCTCGCGCCGCACCTGCCCGTGGAGGAGCCCGTGTTCCTGGCGTTCCTCTGCTACCTCGCTCTCGTCGTGCACGCGGCGGCTCTGCGAACGGGACGCCGACGCGCATGACGTACCCGCTGATCGTGCTCCCCTTCCTGGCCGCGACCGCGGTCGTGACGGCGCTCTCGGCACGACGCCCGGGCTTCTCCGGCCGGATGCGGGCGAGCGCCCTCACCGCGGTCGTCCTCCTCCTGCTCACCGCCGTGTTCGACAACGTCATGATCGGCGTGGGCCTTTTCGGCTACCCTCCGGAGCACCTCAGCGGGCTTCGGATCGGGCTCGCCCCGCTCGAGGACTTCTCCTATCCGCTCTGCGCGGCCTTCGGCGTCCCCGCCCTCTCGTGTCTCCTCGGACGCTCGGGCACGGAGGCCCGCCGATGACGACGCTTCGCACGATCCTGTTGTCCTCGCGCCCGGTCAGCTGGATCAACACCGCGTTCCCGTTCACCGCGGCCTACCTGCTCACGACGCGCCAGATCGATGCGACCCTGATCGTCGGCGCGGTCTTCTTCCTCGTGCCGTACAACCTCGCGATGTACGGGATCAACGACGTCTTCGACTACGAGTCCGACCTGCGCAACCCGCGCAAGGGGGGAGCTCACGGTGCCGTGCTGGACCGGCGTCTGCACCGGATCACCCTGTGGACGGCCGCGCTGTCGTGCCTGCCGTTCCTCGTGTTCCTCGTCGCGGTCGGCAGCCCGCCGTCGTGGGGCGTCCTCCTGCTCAGCATGTTCTTCGTCGTCTTCTACTCCGCGCCTCCCCTCCGGCTGAAGGAGGTCCCGTTCGCGGACTCGGTGACCAGCAGCATCCACTTCTTCTCTCCCGCCGTCTACGGTCTCGCGCTCGCGGGCGCGGTCTGGACCTGGCAGCTCGCGGCCGTGGTCGTGGCCTTCGCGCTGTGGGGCGTCGCCTCCCATGCCTTCGGCGCCGTGCAGGACGTCGTGGCCGATCGCGAGGCCGACATCCGCTCCATCGCCACCGAACGCGGCGCGCGCGGGACCGTGCGCTTCGCGCTCGCCCTGTACGCGCTCGCGGGTGTCGCGATGCTCGGCAGCGCCTGGCCGGGGCCCCTGGGCGCGCTGTTGGCGGTGCCGTACATCGCGATGGCGTGGCCGTACCGCGACGTGACCGATGAGACGTCGGCGACGGCGACCGCCGGGTGGCGGCGGTTCCTCTGGATCAATCAGATCGCGGGTTTCGGGGCGACCCTGCTGCTCATCTGGTGGGCGTTGCTCACCGCCTGAGCCGCAGGGCCGCTCCCGGTCAGCGACCGCTGGACTCGAGCGTGAGCAGCTGGTTCACGGCGTCCGTGAGCCGCTTGTCCGCCGCTCCGTAGGCGGTCCAATCGCCCGCCTGGAGCGCAGCCTGACGGTCCATCATGGCTTGCTTGGCCGCCTGCAGAGCGGCCTCCATCTCGGTGCTCGGCGCCGAGGTGCCACCGCCCGTCCCGCCGGACGCGCCGCTGCCGCCCGTGTCCGGCACCACCTGCTGATCGCCCGCGTTCGCGCCCGAGTTGCCGCCGAACAGCGTGTTCAGGGCATCGTTGAGCGTGTTCTCGAAGGCCACCTGCGTGCCGAAGGCGACGAGCACCTTCTGCAGCTGAGGCAGCTGCGTGCCGCTGGAGGCCTGGACGAAGACCGGCTGCACGTAGAGGAAGCCGCCGCCCACCGGCAGCGTCAGCAGGTTGCCGTTCTTCACCTCCGACTGCCCCTGTTTCAGGATGTTGATCTGCGCCGAGATCGACGGATCGGAGTTGAACGTGTTCTGCACCTGACCCGGGCCGGGGATGGTCGTGTCCGCCGTGATCTCGAGCAGTCTGAGCTTCCCGTAGTCGGGACTCTTCGTCCCGGCCGTCTCACCCGCATCGGAGTCCACGGAGAGATATCCCATGAGCACGTTGCGCGAATCGGTCCCCGAGGACCTCGGGATGAAGCTCGTGAACATCGAGTACGTCGGATCGGTCTGACCCGGCATCCGCATCGTCAGGTAGTACGGCGGCTGGTTGACCTGGGAGTTCTGCGGATCGGCGGGTGTGGCCCACACGTTGTCCTGCTGGAAGAACGACTGCGCGTCCGCGACGTGGTAGACGCCGAGCATGGCGCGCTGCACCTTGAACAGGTCGGTCGGGTAGCGCACGTGGCTCATCAGATCGGCTGACATGTCCGAGATCGGCTTGATGGTGGTCGGGAACACCTTCTGCCAGGCCTGCAGCAGGGGGTCCTGGTCGTCCCACGCGTACAGCGTGACGCTCCCGTCGTACGCGTCCACCGTCGCCTTGACGGAGTTGCGGATGTAGTTGATGTTGTCGAGCGCGATCTTCGGGTTCTCGTTGTTCGCGTCCTCGATCGCCTGCGACATGCTCGTCGCCGTCGAGTACGGGTAGGCGTTCGTGGTGGTGTAGCCGTCGATGATCCACTTGATGCGACCGTCCACCACGCTCGGGTACGGGTCGGAGTCGAGGGTCAGGTAGGGCGCCACCTTCTGCACACGATCGACGGGGTTCCGGTCGTAGAGGATCTGCGAGTCCTGGTTGAGGTAGTCCGAGAAGAGGATCTGCTCCGACTGGAACTTGAGCGCGTAGATCAGGCGGTTGAACCAGTTGCCCACGCTGGGGCCGCCGTTGCCGGTGAAGGTCGTCTTGGTCTCACCGGAGCCGTCTGTGCCGGAGGGGTAGTCCAGCTCGATCGGCGCGCGGTCGCTCGGGCCTCCGACGATCGAGTACTTCGGCGACGACTCGCCGAAGTAGATCCGCGGCTGGAAGTCGCTCGCCGAGAGGAAGCCGGATGCCGGGATCCCGCTCTCCACGAACACGGGGTCTCCGTCGCTCGTGCGCTCGTTGCCCTTCGCGACCACCATGCCGTAGCCGTGGGTGTAGACGAGGGTCGAGTTCTGCCAGGTGGGGTTGGCGCCGAGCGCCTGGGTGTTCAGGTCGCGCACCGAGACGATCGTGTCCTGGATCTGGCCGTCGATCTTGTAGCGGTCGACGTCGAGCGGGTTGGCGAACTGGTAGTACGAGCGGTACTGCTGCAGCTGTGCGACGGTCGGGTTGATGATCGCCGGGTCCATGATGCGGATCGACGCCGTCGTGTCGGCATCCGAGCGCAGCTGGCCCGCCTCGGCCGTCGTCGTCGCGTCGTAGGGCGTGGTCGACATGTCGTCGATGCCGAACGCGGTCTTGGTCGCGTCGAGGTTCCGCTGGTAGTACTGCGACTCGAGCGCGAGCTGGTTCGGCTTGACCTGGACGGTGTTCACGACCCACGGGTAGACGAGGCCGACGACGATCGACGTCACGACCAGCAGCGCGGTCGCGATCAGCGGATACCGCCACCGGCCGATGACCGCGGTCACGAAGAAGAGCACGGCCACGAGGGCCGCGACGATCGAGAGGATCGTGAGGCCCGGAATCGTCGCGTTCACGCCGGTGTACGCCGGACCCGTGATCCGGTCGCCCGCCTCCGTCAGCGTGCGGTACCGGTCGAGCCAGAGGCTCGCCGCCTGCAGCAGCAGGTAGACGCCCGCGATGACGGCCAGCTGGATGCGAGCGGACTTGGAGATCCGGAGCTCCCGCTGGCCGACACGCACGGACCCGTAGAGGTAGGAGACGAAGGCCGTGACCAGCAGGGAGATCAGCACCGTCGCCGACGCGAAGCCGAGCAGGCCCGCGTAGAACGGGACGCCGAACAGGTAGAAGCCCGTGTCGAGGCCGAACTGCGGGTCGGTGGTCGAGGTGGGGACGCCGTTGATCCACAGCGCCGCCGTCTGCCACTGTGCCGACGCCGCGAAGCCCGCGAAGAAGCCGAAGAAGATCGGGATCCCCCACATCGCCAGCCGGCGCAGGGGCTCGACGACCTCCTGATAGCGATCGAGCTGGGAGCTGAGACGCACGTACACCGGCCGCAGCCGGTACGCGAGCTGGATCGTCAGCCAGAGCGGGAGCGCCATCCCGAGGAAACCGACGACGAACATGATGGCCCGCGCCGTCCACTGCGTGAGCAGCACGGAGGTGTAGCCGAGCTGGTCGTACCAGAGCCAATCCGCGTAGAGGTTGGCGAAGAGGAAGAAGCCGGCCACGAGCGCCGCGATCACGGCGAGCGAGACCGCGATGATGCGGCGGGATCGTCGGGGTGCAGCAGGCGACGGCGCTGTGGTCGATGTCACCCGTCCATCCTAGGAGCGGGTTCTGACAGAACGCCCTCAGACGCGGATCCGCCGCTACCCGGCGGAGCAGGTCGGAAGCGCGTCGAGGTCACCGTCGTGGGCGATCGCCTGCAACGCCGTGAGCGCGTCGTCGAGCGTCGAGACCGCGAACACCCGCAATCCGGGAGGCACGTGCCCCACGACCTCGTCGCAGTTCGACCGGGGTGCGAGGAAGTACTGCGCGCCCGCGTCGGCGGCCCCCCACATCTTCTGACGGATGCCGCCGATCGCGCCCACCGTGCCTTCGGCGGTGATCGTGCCCGTCCCCGCGACGTCGTGTCCGCCGGTGAGATCGTCGGGGGTGACGGTGTCGATGATCCCGAGCGCGAACATCATGCCGGCCGAGGGCCCGCCGACATTGGTGAGCCCGAACGTCACCTCGTACGGGATCTCATAGCTCTGCTGCGCCGTGACGCCCAGGAGCCACTTGCCGTCCCCCACCGCGGCCGGCGTCACCGACACGGTCTGCTGCGCGCCGTCCCGATCGATCTCGAAGGTCATGGCGGCCCCGGCGGAAGCCGCGACGGCGGCACGCAGCGCATCGGCGGAGGTCAGCCGCTGACCGTCGACGCTGAGGATCTCGTCGCCCGGGGCGAGCAGGCCCTTCGCGGCCGCGTCGTCCGAGACCGACGTGACCGCGAGCGTGGGCTTCACGTCGTAGCCGAGGTGGCGGAAGGCCGCGGCCTCGGCGTCCACCTGCGAGTCCGTCATCATCTCGGCGTTCTGCTGCGAGCGCTGATCGGAGGTCTGCCCCGAGGGGAAGACCGCCTCCATCGGCACGACGGCGCGCGTGCGGTCGAACCAGGCGCTCACGATCTGGAGCCAGGAGGTCGGCCGCTCCGGCGAGCCCACGACCTGCACCGTCAGGAGGTTGAGCGCACCGGACGGGTCGTACGTCTGCGTGCCGTCGATCTTCAGCAGCGGCACCTCGGAGCCGTCGGCGCCCGTGACGTCCCCGATCGTGTTGTAGACGGGACCGGGCTGCTCGATGACGTAGGCCGTGGGAAGGAACGACAGCCCGAGCAGGCACAGAAGCGCGACCACGAGCGACCAGGCTCCGACGACGACACCGCGGCTCGGCGCCCGGCGCGTACGCGGCTCGGGCGCGTGCGGGGCGTCGTCGAACAGGGTCACGCGGTCCTCCGGGGGGTCGGTCGTTCGCGACCGGCGTACGGGATCTGGCCCTCTGCCCGGCGGTGCGATGCTCAGGTGCGACTAGCGTAGAACGTGACGCTATCCGCTCGCTGAAAGGCGCCGACGTGGCCAACGAAGACGACCTCACTCCCGAGGAGCAGTTCCAGGAGATGATGCGACAGCTCATGGGCGGACAGCTCGACCCGGAGCAGTTGCAGCAGCTCGGGGCGCTCGGGATCGACCCGAGCCAGATCGCGCAGGCGATGCAGCAGATGCAGACCGCGTTCACGCAGGGGGACGGCCGCATCCCCTGGGAGCTCGCGGAGCGCCAGGCGCTGCACATCGCCAACCAGTCGGACCTCGGCGTCACCGGGACGCAGCGCGCCGACCTCGACCAGGCCTTCGCCCTCGCGACGCTGTGGCTCAGCGAGGCGACGACCGTGCCGGAGCCGGTCGAACTCCCCCGCGCCGTCACCCGCGGCGCCTGGGTCGCCGCCACGCTCCCCGTCTGGCAGGAGCTCGCCGAGCCGGTCGCCTCGAGCATCGCGGACGCCCTGACGACGACGCTCGCCGAACAGCTCCCGGAGGACATGCAGGGCATGATCGCGGGCGCCGGCCGCATGCTGCGCACCGTCGGCGGATCGCTCTTCGCGACGCAGCTCGGGCAGGTCGTCGGTCGGCTCTCGACCGAGGTCGTCTCGGGCGGCGATGTCGGCATCCCCCTGCTGCCGGCCGGCGAGGCCGTCATCCTGCCTCAGAACTTCGCCGACTTCGGCCAGGGCCTGGATATCCCCGAGGACCAGCTCGCCCTCTCGGTCGCCACCCGCGAGCTCGCGCACGCCCGCCTGTTCCGGCACGCGCGCTGGCTGCGACTCGACGTCATCGCGCAGATCGCCGAGTTCGCCCGCGGGATCCACGTCGACACCGCAGCGCTCGAGGACCTCGCCTCGCGTTTCGATCCCTCGCAGACGGACGAGCTTCGGGCGGCGCTCGAGAGCGGAGCGCTGCTGCCGGCGCACACGGAGCAGCAGACCGCGGCGCTGACGCGACTGGAGAACCTGCTCGCTCTCATCGAGGGCTGGGTGGACGTCGTCACGGCGGACGCGACATCGCGGCTGCCCAGCGCGGATCGGGTCGCCGAGGTGGTGCGCCGTCGGCGCGCCGTGGGCGGCCCGGCGGAGAAGGCGCTCGCGTCGCTGGTCGGACTCGAGCTGCGCCCGCGCAGGATGCGCGAGGCCGCCGCCATGTGGCGCGCCGTCACCGACGCCGTCGGCGTCGCCGCGCGCGACGCCCTGTGGGACTACCCCGACCTCATGCCCACCTCGGACGACATCGACGACCCGCAGGCGTTGATCGAGCGGCTGCGCGCACGGGCGCGCGGCGAGGAGCCCGAACGGGACGAGATGGACGAGGCCCTCGCCCAGCTGCTCGCCGAGGAGACGGGCGACGACCGACCGGAGGACGGTCAGGGTCCCACACCGGTCTGAGCGCATCCCTCCCTCCACACCCCGGCCCGTCGAGCGCGAGCGCGCGTGACTGTGGAGAGCGGGAACGGCCGCCGTTCCCGACGGCGGACAATCGGGCCATGCCGCGTCTCGATCCCGCTCACCCGCCCGTGTGGCGCGCGGCATCGACGCTGCAGTTCGGCACGCCGGCGCGCGTGGTCATCGACGACCCCTCGCCCTGGCAGGAGGCCCTCATCGTCCGGCTCGCCGACGGGCTGACCCCCGACGACCTGCGCCGCTTCGCGATCGAGCGAGGGCTGTCGACGGCGCGGGTGCGCGGCTTCGTCGACCGACTCGCTCCGGTGCTGAGCGATGCGCCGCGCCCCGGTGACCGGGTGACGCTGCTCGTGTCCCCGGGCATGTGGGCGGAGGCCGCCGCCGCCGTCACCGGGCTTCTCTCCCGGGTCGCTCGGGTCGAGGTCGACGGAACGCCCCGACGCGGGACGCCCGTCGTCGTCCTCGCCCACTACGAGGTGGACCCGCGCGTGAGCGCACAGCTCATGCGCGACGACATCCCGCACCTGCCCGCCCTGCTGCGCCCCGACCGCGCGGATGTCGGCCCGTGGGTCGTGCCCGGCGAGACGCCGTGCCTGCGCTGCCTCGCCGCGCACCGGCGTGACCAGGACCCGGCATGGCCGATGATCGCGGCGCAGCTTCTGACGGCGCCGTGCCCGCCGATCGACCCCGTGCTGATCGCGGACACCGCGCTGCTGGTGGCTCAGCTGGTCACGTGCGACGACGCGCCGACGGACCGGATCGCGCTCCTGCGCCCCGGCTCGGCCCGACGGACCTGGCACGTGCCGGCTGCTCATCCAGAGTGCGGCTGCCGATCTCCTGGAGGAAACGCGACCGCTGCCGCGGCGAACGACCGAGCCCCGGAGCCCACGACAGCGACAGCGTACGCGCGGCCCGCGTGATGCCGACGTACGCCAGCCGGCGCTCCTCGTCGATCTCGTCGAACGTGCGCGCGTAGGAGATCGGCAGCTGCCCTTCGGCGAGACCCACGAGATGCACGTGGTCCCACTCCAGCCCCTTCGCCGCGTGCAGTGTCGCGAACGTCACGGTCGCGAGCGCGGGCTCGTGCTGATCGCGGGCACGGGCCATGAGCGTGTCCGTGAAGGCGCGGAGGGTCGTGTCCGCCGGCATCTCCTCAGCGAGCGCGAGGACGGCGCGTCGCGCCTCCCAGGCGTCGCGCAGCGCTCCGCCCGCCGGCGGCGGATCGTCCGTGAGGCCCAGCGAACGCAGGACGTCGCGCACGCTGTCCTGGAAGCTGCTCTCCAGCGGCGCGACCGAGGCCGCCCGCAACGCCATGACCGCCTGCCGCACCTCCGGCTGGTCGAAGAAGCGCGTGCCGCCGAGCACCGTGACGGCGATGCCGGCCTCCGCGAATGCGCCGAGCAGCTCGGCGGACTGCGCGTGAGCGCGGTAGAGCACCGCGATC
This sequence comes from Microbacterium sp. SORGH_AS_0888, assembly GCF_030818905.1. Classification (NCBI taxonomy): domain Bacteria; kingdom Bacillati; phylum Actinomycetota; class Actinomycetes; order Micrococcales; family Microbacteriaceae; genus Microbacterium; species Microbacterium sp. SORGH_AS_0888. The sequence continues at coordinate 350,411 of NZ_JAUTAZ010000001.1, read as the reverse complement.
CGTCGCGGATCGATGCCGGCCGCGAGCTGCGCGCGCACAGCCGCCGCGACACCCGCCGCCTCGTGCGCGTCGTCGTCGTAGCGCACGAGGCGCGGCACCGGGGCCTCGAGCTCGCGCGCGGCGCGCAGCTCCAGCGCGCCCGGACGTCCGCGCATGAGCGCGTTGGCGACATCGAGCACCGGCTGCGCGCTGCGGTGGTTGCGCTCGAGACGGATGACGACCGCATCCGGGTGCCGTCGTTCGAACCCGAGCAGGAACCCGGCGTCCGCTCCGGCGAACGTGTAGACCGTCTGGTTCGCGTCGCCCACCACGCACAGGTCCCGGCGTTCGCCCAGCCAGAGCTCGAGCAGGCGGTGCTGCAGCGCCGAGACGTCCTGGAACTCGTCGACCGTGAAGTGCCGATACTGCTCACGGACCGCGTGCGCGACCCGCGGCTCCGCCTCGATCATGCCCGCGCAAGCCAGGAGGACGTCCTCGAAGTCGATCTGGTGCCGTTCGTCCTTGAGGCGCTCGTAGGCGAGCTGCAGATCGCGGACGGCGCCGACATCCAGTGAGCCGACCCCGTTCGGGCGCTCCGCCGCGTAGGCGTCGACGCTGCGCATCGTCACCTTCCGCCACTCGATGCCCGACGCCACGTCGCGGAGGGTCGTGCCGTCCGGCTGCAGGCCGATGCTCGACGCCGCCTGCGCGAGCAACCGCACCTTGCTGTCGACGATCGTCGGCGCGGGCCCCTGCGCGACGATCGGCCAGAAGTGGTTGAGCTGAGCGAGGGCGGCGGCGTGGAACGTGCGCGCCGAGACTCCGGAGACGCCGAGCGCCCGGAGCCGACCCCGCATCTCCCCCGCCGCCTTGGCGGTGAAGGTCACGGCCATGACCCTCCCGGGCGAGAACGTGCCCGAGGAGACGCCGTAGGCGATGCGCCGCGTGATGACCCTGGTCTTTCCCGTGCCCGCGCCGGCGAGGACGCACAGCGGGCCCCGCACCTGCGTCACGGCGGCACGCTGGGCGTCGTCGAGGCCCGCCAGGATGTCGTCGTCGGTCACGCCGGCGTACCGAGCCACTCGACGATGAGCCGATGGGCGATCGAGGACGGGCCGGGCAGTGTGACCTCGCCCGCGCCGTCGAGCGCCGCACCGATCTGCGCGCGCGTGAACCAGCGCACCTCCGCGATCTCCTCGCCGTCGGCGTGCGCGGCCCGGGCGGGATCCGCCACGGCGCGGAAGCCCAGCATGAGCGAGCGAGGGTATGGCCACGGCTGCGACCCGCGGTAACGGACCGCGCGGACGAGAACGCCGGCCTCCTCGTACACCTCCCGTGCGACGGCGGACTCGAGCGACTCCCCCGCCTCGACGAACCCCGCGAAGCACGAGTACCGACCCTGCGGCCACGCGGCGTTCGCGCCGAGCAGCAGGTGCTCGCCGGACTCGTCCTCGATCGCGACGATGACCGCCGGGTCGGTGCGGGGGAAGTGGATGCGTCCGCACGACGGGCAGTGGCGGGACCACCCCGCCTGCGCGAGGTCCGCGTGCGTTCCGCAGTTCGGGCAGAACGCGGCATCGACCAGCCATCGTGCGAGGCTCACGGCCGTCGCCGCGATGTCCGCATCCGCCTCGGAGAGCTCGCCGCCCACGATGCGCAGCGGTGCCCAGGAGCTCCCCGCCGGCGGCTGCGCCTCGGCGTCGACGACCGCGACCAGCAGGGCCGTTCCGGCCGGATCGCGTCCGAGGAAGGCCCACTCGGCGCCGTCGACGGATGTCGCCGGAACACGCCACAGCGCTGCGTCACGGACCGCCAGCGCGTCGCCGCGGACCACGACGACCCGGGTGCCGGGATCGGCCCGCAGCTCCTCGAGCACCCCGTCCCGGTCGCGCTCCGGCTCGCAGCGGTCCAGGCCCAGCGACACGGCAGATCCGGGCACGCTCACCGATACCTCCTCCACGGGCGTGGCGCAGGGATGCGCGGCGCCCGCCGACCTACCCTAAGGTCATGTCGCGATCCCCGCTCACTCTAGCCGCGGCCGTGACCGCAGCGATGCCGGACGCCGTGGTGCGGCGAACCCGCGCGCTCGGCGACGACGGCGACGGTCGCTACGACTCCGCCGTCGTGTCGCTCGCCGGCGGCGAGACCGTCGTCATCCGCGTCGCCACGGATGCCGCGGCGGACCGCGCGCTGCGCGACGAGCTCCGCGTCCTCGAGGCGTTGACCCCCGGCATCCGCTCCCTCCTCCCCTTCCGCGTCCCTCGCGCGCACGGCCGCACGACGTTGGGCGGCGCGACGGCCGGCGTCGTCGACTTCCTCGACGGCTACCGCGTCCCGACGGCCGATCTGCCGCCCGGGGGCGTCGCCGGCGCCATCGGCCGGGCCATCGCGGCCGTGCACGACCTGCCGGTCGCCGTCGCGCGTGAGGAGGGTTTCGCCGTGCGAGGCGCCGACACGATCCGCGTCGAGCTCTCCCGGATGGTGGACCGAGCCGCCGGCACCGGCCACGTCGATCCCGTGCTGCGTGATCGCTGGCGCACCGCTCTCGACGACGACCTGCTCTGGCGGTTCGAGCCGACCGTCGTGTTCGGCGGCACGGCAGCCGACTGCTTCCTGTTCGAGGACGACGACGAAGGACCGCACCTGACCGGCGTGCTCGGCTGGGAGGGGCTCTCGGTCGGAGACCCGGCGGCGGACCTCGCGTGGACGGCGTCGGCACCGGACGCCGCCGCATCCGTTCTCGACGCGTACCTCCTCGCCGCCACCCGCGCCGCGGATCCGCTCCTGGCCGAGCGCGCCCGTCTCTACGCCGAGCTCGAGTTCGCCGACTGGCTGCTGCACGGCGTCGACGCGGACGACGACGCGGTCGTCCGCGATGCGGCCGCGCTTCTGGGCACGCTCGCCGAGACGACCCGCGGCCTCGACCTGCTGCCACGGACCGGTGGCGACGTGCATGCCGCGGTCGAGCTGTTGGATCGGCTGCCCGCCCATGACACGCCGCGCGGCGACACCTCGATGCAGACCGACGCCTACGATCCCGCCGAGCTCTCCGCCTACCTCCCGGAGAACCAGGACGGCGAGACCGGTCCGGTCGAGACGCTGCCGATCGATCTCGCGGAGTGGACGGCTCACGGCGACGACGCCGAGCGACTCAGGCGCGGATGACCACCCCGTCCGCGACGTAGAACAGCGCGACATCGATACGGTCCACCGGGATGCCATGGCGCTGGTGGTAGGCCTGGCGATAGAGATCGAGCTGCACGAGCCGTTCGGCGCGCTCCGCGTCCGTTCGCGGGCTGCGTCCGGTCTTCCAGTCGACGATCTCGATCCGGTCGCCTCGCTCGTAGACGGCGTCGAGCTTGCAGATGACGACGTGCTCCCGGCCGTCGAGACCGGTGTGCCGGAAGTCGATCTCGGTCTCCACCGCGATCGGCGCGAGGCCGCCCCACTCGGACTCCTCGAACGTGCGCTGCATCCGTTCCAGTGCCACCGCGTCGTCGCCCCCCTGCGCGACCTCCGCGGCGTCGTCCCAGAGCGGATCATCCACTGACGCGGCACCGGCCGCGACGCCCGACCGCTGTTCGACCCACGCGTGGAACAACGTGCCGAGCCGCGTCTGCCGGTAGGGGCGTTCGGGGAGCGGCCTCGCGAGACGCCGCACCGCGGCGTCGTAGTCCGCGACGAACTCCTTGTATCGGGAGGCCGGGATGCGCACCGGCGCCCGCGCGTCGTCACCCGCTGCGGCATCGCGCTCCGCGAGCAGCAGCGCGAGATCGGGCTCGGCGGGCGCGGGCGGGCCCTGCTGCGCCGCACGGACCGCTGCGGCCGCCTCCTCGACACGGGAGCGGCGGGCGCCGAGCGGATCCAGCGGCCAGGTCAGCAGCCGCCGGGCGCCGGCGAACGGGTTCTCGCCGGCATCCTCAGCCGCGAGCGGGATCTCGAGCGCGCCGGCGATCTCGACCAGGAACCGACTCGGCCGGCGCGGCCGGGAGCCCCCCGCCCAGGGGGAGCACGACAGCAGCAGGCGGTCGCGCGCACGGGTCACCGCGACGTAGGCGAGGCGCCGGTCCTCGGCACGGGCACGAGCCTTGTTGCGCTCGACGTACGCCTCGAGGGCCGCGCGGAGCTCCTGCTGTGTCGCCGCAGCCCGCCAGTCGATGTCCGGCAGCCACGCGGCGTCGCCCCGGAAGACCGCGGGCAGCACGCCGAACGCGAGCCATCCCTTCGTGTCCCGCGGCAGAGTCGGCAGCTCGTCCTCCACCAGCCGGACCACGGCGACCGCGTCCCACTCCAGTCCTTTCGAGCCGTGGATCGTGAGGAGCTGGACGACGTCGTCCTCGGGCGGCTCGGTGCGCGGGGCGAACTCGTCGAGACGCTCGGCGTGATCGAGCCACGCCAGCAGGCTCGCCACCGTCCCCCGCTCGTCGGCGGCGAGGAAGGCGCGCACCTCGTCGCCGAAGGCGCGCAGCTGGGCCCCGGCGACGCGCGCGGACCCGCGGCTCTCGTTCGCGGCCAGCTCGATGTCGAGGCGCAGCTCGACCTCGATGACGCGCAAGAGCTCGGGGATCGGCATGCCGGCGGCCCGTCGCAGTCCCGCGAAGACTCCCGCCGCCTCACGGAGCCGCGCGAGCCCCGTCGGGGTGAAGTCGGCGCGCGCCGCGCCGTCGTCGCCGCCCCGGAGGAGAGCGTCGAGCGCATCCGAGAGCGGTGCCTGACCCTCCTCGCCGCCGAGCCGCCGCGCGAGCCGCGAGAGCGCCCCGAGGTCGGCGAGTCCCACGGACCAGCGCGGCCCGGCGAGCAGACGCAGGAGCGCCGAGCCGGCATCCGGATCAGCGATCACGCGCAGGGCGCTCACGACATCGACGACCTCCGGTGTGGACAGCAGCCCGCCGAGACCGAGGATGCGGTGCGGAACCCCGCGCCGCCCGAGCGCATCCGCGAAACGGACCATGTGCCGTTTGCTCCGGAACAGCACGGCGCCCGTCGTCGGCAGGCCCTCCCCGCGGCGCTCGGCGCGCACCCGCACGAACCACTCCGCGACCCGGTCCGCCTCGGCATCCACATCGCTCGCCTGGGCGAGCTCGACCGTGCCGGTCGGCGCGCCCGGGCGCGGTCGGAGCTCCCCCACCTCGACGGGAGCGCTGGAGGCCAGCGGCTCGAGCACGGCGTTCGCGGCGACGAGGACGCCGCGCGCGTTGCGCCAGCTCGTGAGCAGTGCGAAGCGACCGCATCCGCCCTCCGGCGCGAACGCGCGTGGGAAGTCGCCGAGATTGCCCGCGCTCGCGCCGCGCCAGCCGTAGATCGACTGGTGCGGGTCGCCGACCGCCATGACCGGGGTGCGCGCGAAGATCCCGGCGAGCAGCTGAGTCTGCACGACCGAGGTGTCCTGATACTCGTCGAGCAGCACGACGCGATAGCGCTCGCGGAGCTCCGCGGCGACCTCGGGGGCGGCCCGGACCGCGCGAACGGCGCCCGCGACCTGGTCCGAGAAGTCGAGCACGCCCAGCCGCCGCTTGGCGTCGTCGTACTCGCGGGCCAGGTCTGCCAGGAGCGGCAACGCGCCCACCCGGTCCGCGGCATCCGCGACCTCGCGATAGACCGTCGTACGCCGGTTCTCACTGGGCAGCTCGCGGACGGCGGCGAACTGCTCCGCGAGCTGCGCGACCTCGTCGAGCGAGGCGAGGTTGTCGACCGTGTCGCGAGCGATGCGCAGCGCCGCGTCGACGATCGAGCGCACCGACTCGGGGCGCTGCTCGAGTCGCGCGTCGTCCGAGGAGAGCACGGTCCGCCGCATGAGCAGCCATGCCGCGGACTCCGAGAGCAGGGTCGACTCCGGGTCGAGCCCGATGCGCACCGCGTGCTCGCGCACGATCCCGTCGGCGAAGCCGTTGTAGGTCGTCACGGTCGGGCGCTCGAGCAGGGTGTCGACGACGTCCGGAACGCCGGGATGCCGCCGGGAGAGCGCCTCGAGCGCGCGTCGTCTCAGATCGTCGTCGCCGGATCGCTCGGCCTGCCCGAACACCACGAGGGCGCCCGAGTCGTTCAAGGCGTCGAGCTGCGGGACGAGCCCGGCGCGCTCGAACTCGGCCAGCCGGGCGAGTCGGCGCCCGATCCGCTCGCCCAGCTCTCCGGCGGCCTTGCGGGTGAACGTGAGCCCGAGCACCTGATCGCGCCGCACGAACCGGTTGGCGACGAGCCAGACCACGCGCGCGGCCATCGTCTCCGTCTTGCCGCTCCCGGCGCCGGCGACGACGAGCGCCGGGGCGAGCGGCGACTCGATGACGGCGGTCTGCTCGGACGTCGGCGCGAACTGGCCGAGCGCCGCCGCCAGCGCCGCGGCGGACACGCGCGGTGCGCTCATGAGGCGCTCACCGGCCCGATCGTGTGGATCCGGCAGACGCCGAACGAGAACTCGTCACGGCAGTGCTCCTCGTAGGGAGCCGCGAACTCGGTGCCGCTCATGACCTCGACGGCGCGGCCGACGCGCTCGAGGAACGCCTCCGTCCGCTCCGCGTCGAACGGAGGCTGGGTCGGGGTCGCATACGAGACGGAGGCCGAGGTCGGCTGCAGCACGACGAGCTTGGCCCCGCCCGCCGGCAGGCCCGCCGTCTCCGGCAGCGCGCCACGCGCATGGGCGAGCTGATAGGCCGCGAGCTGCGGATGGTCGGCGACCTTCGCGTCGGTCTGCGGCTCGCGTCGGCCGGTCTTGACGTCGACGATGACGACACGGCCGTCGCGCGTGAGCTCGACGCGATCGATGTACCCGCTCAGCAGCGCCTCGCCCCGGTCGAGCGCGATCGGCACCTCGAAGTGCGGTTCGGCGCCCACCAGCCGGCCACCGGAGGCCTCGACGTCGCGCACGTATCGGTGGAGGCGGCGAACGATGTCGCGTGCACGGGCCCGCTCGGCGCGCTCGCGCCACGCGGACTCGAACTCGATCTCGCCCCAGCGATCCTCCACCGCCGCCCACAGCTCCTGCTCCGTGCCGCCGCCGGCCGTCTCGAGCGCCGCGTGGACCAGCGTTCCGATCCCCGCCGTCGCACCCCCGGGGTCGCCGCCGAGATCTCCGATCACCCAGTTGAGCGCGCACTCCTCCACGTCGTGGATGCGGGACGGCGAGACGCGCACGGCGCCCGCAGCCGGATCGTGCAGCGGCGCCGTGCTGGTGACCTCGGCGATGCCGTACCACTCGCTCGGCTCCGCACCGGGAACACCCGCTGCGGCGAGCAGGGCGAGCTGCCCCGCCGCGTGGCGTCGAGCCGGTCCCGACGCTCGCGGCTCGGTCAGCGTGCGGCGGTGTGCGGCCACGAGCCCTCGCAAGGACAGCGGATGCGCGCTGGGCGGCGCGGACGCGGGCGGGAGAAGCTCCAGGAAGGGGCTCGGACCCGTGTCGTCGTCGTCGACCGCCGTCACGAAGACCCGCGAACGCGCACGCGAGAGCGCGCGGGCGAACAGGCGGAGCTCGTCGTGCAGCACGGCGCGGCGGCGGTCGGCGACATCCGGCTCCTCCCCCTCGCCGAGGCGCCAGGTCTCGAGCAGACCGCCGCGCACGCGCGTGTTCGGCCACAGGCCGTCCTGCACGCCCGCCACGACCACGGTGTCGAACTCGGCGCCGACCGCCGCCGCGGGCGTCAGCACCCGTACGCGCGGACGCGGCGCCTCGGCCTCGAGCCGGTCCTCCGCGACCTCGCTGTCGAGCACGGCCCGAAGGAACGCCACGGGCTCGGCATCGACCTCTCGCTCGCCGTGACGTTTCGCGGCCTGGAACAGCGCGACGACGGCGTCCAGATCACGGTCCGCCTGCGCGGCGACCGGCCCCGTGCCGCGGGCGGCCTGGGCCCAGACCTGCTCGCGGCCGCTGCGCTCCCACACCGTCCAGAGCAGCTCGTGCGCGGTCGCCCCCGCCGCGTGCTGCTCGCGCAGCAGCCGCAGCGTCTGCACCAGCCGCGCCGCGGCACGCGACTCCCGCGTGTCGAGCAGGTCGAGCGTGAGCGGCTCCGTGAACGCCGCGCGCAGCAGCTCCGCGGATGATCGTCCCGCCTCCGGGGACGCCTTGCGCAGTGCAGCACGCAGCCGCCGCAGCTCCACCGGGTCCAGACCCGCCGCCGCGAGGAGCTCCGCGGGGTCGGCGTCCGCGTGCGGGTCGAGGGCGGCGAGGACGCATCGCACGAGGTCGCGCACCGGCCGCAGCTCGCCGAGGGACTGCGCGGCGCCCGTCGCGCGAGCCGGCACCGACCGCGCGGACAGCTCGGCTTCGAGGGCGGCGACCTGGCGCGTGTCGTGCGCGATCACCGCGCACGAGTCCCAGGGCACGCGGTCGTGCACATGCCGCTCGCGGAGCAGCCGGGCGATGGCGTCGATCTCCTCGGCCGGCGAACGCAGCACGAAGGTCCGCAGCGACCCGTCGTCGTCCACGCCCTCGGGCGCTCGACGGTGCGCGACGACGCCGACCGCACCGATACGCGAGACGATCCGGCGGACGGCATCGCGCTGGAACGGGGTGCCGCGGTGCCCGTCTGCCAGCACGATCCGCGTGCGCCATCGCGCGTCGAGAGCGGCGAAGTTCTCGGGCCGTGCGCCGCGGAACGCACCCGAGCCGATGTCGGGGTCGCCGAACGCCACGACGTCGATGCCGCGATCGGCCAGGGCGCCGAGCAGCTCCACGCCGCCCGCCGTCAGCTCCTGCGCATCGTCCACGAGAACGGTGCGCAGCCCGGGCGGCAGCGGCGCGTGGACGTCGCGCAGGATGCCGGTGGCCTCACGGAGCATGCCGGCGGCATCGCGGTGTGCGCCGCGCATCCGGTCCCTCACCTCCGCGTAGTCGATTGCGAACGAGGCGAGCGCCGCCCAGGCGGGTCGGTCCTCCATCTCGGCGCGACGACGCAGTGCGGCGGGGGTGATCCCGAGCATCGTGCACTCGGCGAGGAACACCCGGAGCTCGGCGCGGAACGCGGGGCTCGAGCGGACCGGGGCGGCCAGCCGCTCCGGCCAGCGGGAGAACCCCGCCGCCTCGTCCTCTGCGTCGCCGCGCAGCAGATCGTGGATCAGCTGGTCCTCGTCGCCGCCCGTCAGCAGCTGCGGAACCGGCTCGCCCCGCCGTACGGCCTCGGCCCGCACGAGCGCGTACGCGAACGACGCGATCGAGCGCGCCCACGGTCCGCTCGTCGCCCGCCCGAGCTCGAGCGCGAGGTCGTCGCGCAGCGCCGTGGCCGTCGGCCGGGACGGCGTGAGCACGAGGGCCGCATCGGTGCCGTGCTCGTCGACGACGCGTCGCAACAGCGCGCGGAGCGCCGTCGTCTTGCCGCTTCCCGGGCCGCCCACGACGACGGCGCACGAGCGCAGCGCCACGACGGCGAGCTGCTCGGGATCGAGGGCGACGGGGGCGACATCCACGATCGGCGACGATACCGCGCGTCTCCGACATGCGGCGTTCGCCCTGAGCGTGCGCGGGTCCGCACCCGTGCCGGGGTGCCGTAGAGTTCCTCGTGGCCCCAAGGCCCCGGAAGGAAGGCACACCGTGGAGATCCGCATCGGCATCGCGAACACCGGCCGCGAACTCGGCTTCGAGACCAGCGAGTCCGCGGACTCCGTGAAGAAGTCGGTCGCCGACGCGCTGGCCGACGGCGCGCCCTTCATCACGTTCAGCGACGACAAGGGCAGCTCCTACCTCGTCCCCACCGCGAGCCTCGCCTACGTCGAGCTCGGCAGCGACCAGACCCGGCGCGTCGGCTTCGTCGCCTGAGCCCCGTGGACATCGTCCTCGCGTTCCTCTTCGGGCTCGCCGTGGGCCTGATCGCGCACTACGCGCTGCCCGGCCGTGCCGCCCGCGGCACGGCTCTGCTCCCCGCCGTGGGAGCCGTCGTCGGGGGCGCGGTGTGGACGCTCATGACGTGGACCGGCGCCACGACGCTGGACCCGTGGATCTGGCTCCTGTCGGCGATCGTGCCCGCGATCGTCGTGGTGCCGCTCGGCGTCGTCCTCACCCGCATCCGCGCGGCACACGACGCGCGTGAGCGCGAGCGCCTGAAGCTCGTCTGACCCGCCGGATCAGGCCGCATCGCAAAGGCAGGCAGGTTCTGCTCTGAAGCAGCCTGCCCTGGCGAGATGGCCTGATGAGGAGCGGGCGCCCGTTCCTCCCCAGGCACGTGGGGTCATGCAGTTGTCCACCGTCCCGACGCGGACGCGGCACGCGAAGCGCTCGCCTGGCTGGTGACCGCGGGATGCGACCCACGCCGCCGCGCCGCGGCATCCGTCAGCGGCCGTGTCACGTGCGTCACCGCCGCGGAGCTGCACGGATTGTGGGTGCCGCACGACCCGGTCGCCGAGCTCCACATCGCCGTCGCCCACAACGCGGCTCGCCTGCCGAGCGAGGGAATGCACCTGCACTGGGGGCAGGGGCTCGGCCCCGGTCGCCCGCAACAGCGTGGACGATCGCATCCTGAACGTGCTGTTCCAGACCGCCGGATGTCTGGGGCGCCGCGAGGCGCTCCCGATCTGGGAGTCGGCTGCCGCGGGCGGGCACGTCGACCCTGCCGAGCTCGTCCGGGTCGCGCGGCGGAGCCGAGAGGCCAGCGCCCTCGCCGCAGCCGCTTCGGCGCTGTCCGGCTCCGGCATCGAGACCGTGTTCGTCATGGGCATGAGCGCCGAGGGCGTCGATGTGCGGCAACAGGTCCGGGTGGACGGGCATCCTCTCGATGGCCTCATCGGCGATCGCCTCGGCATCCAGCTCGACGGCTTCGCCCACCACCGCGCCGCCCAGCGGCGCGGTGACCTCCGCGCCGACGCACGGCTCGTGCTCCGGGGGTTCACGCTCCTCCGCTTCGACTATCACCAGGTGATGTTCGACGGGGACCACGTGCGAGCGACGGTGCTGATGGCGATGGCGCAGGGCCTGCACCGAGCACGCTGACGCGACCGGATCAGGACATCTCGCCGCCGCAGGCGCCTCTCCCCGGCATCCCGCCTGATCTCGCGAGACGGCCTCATGCGGCGGGCGTCAGGACGACAGCCCCATCGCGGTCATGCGCGCCGCGTGCGCGCCCAGGAGCGCCGTGAACACCGGCTCGACGCGCTCGGCCGCGGCCGCCGAGCCCTCCTTGCGCAGCGCCGAGCGGGCGACCAAGAGCGTGTCCCCGACGAGCCGCCGCCCCCACAGGGCCAGGAGCGAGGCCCACTCCGGGTCGGACGCGATCGTCTCGGAGAGGATGCCGACGACCGCCTGCCGGTCGTTGTCGGCGCGAAGGATGCGGGCCACCCGGCGCCCCGTCTCGTCGTACCCTGCGGACAGGGCGAGGTAGAAGTCGTCGAGCATGCCCGCCGTGATGTGCACGGACAGCAGCGTCTCCTGGGGCCGCACGCCGTGCGTCGCATCACGGAAAGCATCGAGAGGCTCTCGGAAGGGCAGCATGACCTGCGTCGGATCGCCGCCGCGCTCACGGATGAGGGCGACGAGCTCGCGATGCTTGAGCAGCGCCGCGCCCGCCGCGCGCGAGATCGCCTCCTTCTGCACGAGCTGCGGCGTCGTCGCGATCAGCTCGCTGAGGGTCTCGAAGTAGCCCAGCTGGAGGTAGGCCGCCTGACCGAGGAAGGTGTCGACGTCCGGCGCGAGCTCCTCGAAGGAGACGCGCGGCATCGTCGCGAGCTCCTCGCGCGACCGCAGCCGCAGCGCTCTGCCCGCCGGCCGGTCTCGGCCCAGCAACCGTTCCACCCACTGCCACACGCGGTACAGCCTAGGGCTCGGGTATCGTGGAGCACGCCCCGGCACGGATCCGGGGCCACCGCGCCTGGGGCTGAGGAAGGGCGTGGACCGACTCGCGGCCATCGCCGCCGACAACCAGACAGGTGCATATTGTGACGACCTTCGCCGAACTCGGCGTCGACCAGGACATCGTCGACGTCCTCGCAGGAAAGGGCATCATCGATGCCTTCCCGATCCAGGAGCAGACGATCCCGCTGTCCCTCCCCGGACAGGACATCATCGGCCAGGCAAAGACGGGAACGGGCAAGACCTTCGGGTTCGGCATCCCGGTCGTGCAGCGGCTGGGCCCCACCCCGGAGCCCGGCGTGAAGGCGCTGATCGTGGTCCCCACCCGCGAGCTCGCGGTCCAGGTCTACGAGGACATGGACCTGCTCGCCCAGGGGCGCCCGACGAGCGTCGTCGCCATCTACGGCGGCAAGGCGTACGAGGGCCAGATCGAGCAGCTGCAGGCGGGCGCGCAGATCGTCGTCGGCACTCCGGGACGCCTCATCGACCTCGCCGGACAGCGGCTGCTCGACCTCTCGCACGCGACGGAGGTCGTGCTCGACGAGGCCGACAAGATGCTCGACCTCGGGTTCCTGCCCGACATCGAGAAGATCTTCGCGAAGGTTCCCCCGGTCCGCCACACCCAGCTGTTCAGCGCCACCATGCCGGGCCCGATCGTCGCGCTCGCACGCCGGTTCATGTCGAACCCGATCCACATCCGCGCGAACGACCCCGACGAGGGCCTCACGCAGGCGAACATCAAGCACCTCGTCTACCGCGCCCACTCGCTCGACAAGGACGAGGTCGTCGCCCGGATCCTGCAGGCGGAGGGCCGCGGCAAGACCGTCGTGTTCACACGTACCAAGCGCGCCGCTCAGAAGCTCGTCGACGAGCTCAACGACCGCGGCTTCAACGCGGGCGCCGTCCACGGCGACATGAGCCAGGAGGCGCGTGAACGGTCGATGGCGGCCTTCAAGGCCGGCAAGCGCGACGTTCTGATCGCCACGGATGTCGCGGCCCGCGGCATCGACGTCGACGACGTCACACACGTCATCAACCACACGATCCCGGACGACGAGAAGACCTATCTCCACCGCGCCGGGCGCACGGGTCGCGCGGGAAAGACAGGCATCGCGGTCACGTTCGTGGACTGGGACGACCTGCACAAATGGGCTCTCATCAACCGTGCGCTCGAGTTCGGGCAGCCCGAGCCCGTCGAGACCTACTCGTCCAGCCCGCACCTCTACGCCGATCTCGGCATCCCCGAAGGCACCAAGGGACGACTGACGAAGGCCCCGCAGACCGCGGCCGTCGCCACGACGGACGCGGCGGCGCGCGCGCCCCGCCGCCGTCGCCGCGGCTCGAGCGAACAGCCCGCGGCCTCCGCCCCTGCGGAGCGCACGGAAGGCGCCGGCACGCATGACGGCGGCGGCGCCCAGCATCAGGACGGCAAGCCCGCCCCGGCACGACGCCGGCGCCGGCGGCGGTCGAGCGCGGGCGGCGCCCCCGCCGCGGGTGCGTGACCCCCGCGCGATAACGGCTGCGGAGCGCGTTCAGCCGAGGGCAGAGGCCCTCCCCCGAGCTGCCCTCGCAAGCGCCCCCGTCACGGATAGACGGGGGCGCTTCCGCGTCCCGCCTCGATGATGCGGGCGATCATGTCGTCGGTCGTCGTGTTCTCGCCCGGCACGTTCGGCTTTCCGAGACCGTGGTAGTCGCTCGACCCGGTGACGATGAGGTCGTGGCGGCGCGCCATCTCGGCGAGCACACGACGGCCTTCCGCGGTGTTCTCACGATGCCCGATCTCGACTCCGCGGAGGCCGCGCTCGATGAGCCGTTCGAACACGGCGGGCGGCATCATCCGGTCACGCCCTGCGGTCGCCGGGTGCGCGACGACGGGCACACCGCCGGCGGCGGCGACGAGCTCGACCGCGCGCTCCGCCTCGGGGGCGTAATGCGGCTCGTAGTACGGCTCTCGCGGATGCAGGATGCCGGCGAACGCCGCCGTCCGATCGGCGGCGAGCCCGCGCGCGACGAGGGCGTCGGCGATGTGGGGCCTGCCCACCGTGGCGTCCCCGCTCGTCTGCGCCAGGACATCGTCCCAGGTGAGGTCGTAGTCGCGCGAGATGTTCGCGACGATGCGCTCGGCGCGGCCGAGACGTGCGGACCGGATGCGGTCCATCTCCGCCCGCAGCGCGGCGTCCTCCGGGTCGAAGAGATAGGCGAGCAGGTGCACGCTGCGCCACTCGTGGCGCGCGGAGAGCTCCATGCCGGGAATGAGGGTGACCCCGAGTGCCACAGCGGCGGCCGCTGCCTCCGCCCATCCCGCGGTCGTGTCGTGGTCGGTCAGCGAGAGCGTGCGCACGCCGTGTCGGTGCGCCGCCGCAACCACCTGCTCGGGCGGTTCCGTGCCGTCGGAGCAGAGCGAGTGGAGGTGAAGGTCCCCCGGGCCGTCGAACCGCCGTCTCTCGCCCGCACCGCCATCCACCTTCCGAGCGTACCGCGGGCCCTCGCCCGCCGGTTTCCCAGGCGCACTGCCTAGGCTCGACGAGTGCTTCGCCTGCTCGGGACCCTCGTGACCGTGGTGGCGGCGATCGCGGCGGCCGTCCTCACCTGGCCGGGCTTCTTCCGCGTCGGGCAGGTCTTCCCGGTCACCCAGGTCATCGCGTTCCGCGGCGTGGTGACGGCGGCGTTCGGCCTGCTCCTGCTGCTGTGCCTGCTGCTGGCCGCGGTCCGCCGTCTCCGCCGCTTCCTCCTGTCCCTCGCCTTCGTGATGGCCGTCGCGGTCGTCGCCAACCTGGTGGTGCTCGCCGGCCGCGGGCTCGGCAACGCGACCCTGCCGGACAAGACGGACGGCAGCATCCGGGTGATGACCTGGAACACCGCCGGCGACGCGACCTCCGCACAGACCATCGCGCAGACCGCCGTCGCCATGCGCGCCGACGTCGTGAGCCTGCCGGAGACGACGATCGACACCGGTGCCGCCGTCGCGGTCGCGATGCGCGAGCTCGGCCAGCCGATGTGGGCGTACCACACCGAGTACGGCGTCGACGGCTGGGCCGCCGACTCGACGACGCTGCTCATCTCGCCGGGAATGGGCGACTACGCCGTCGTCGCCTCCGCGCAGGACGGCACGAGCAACACCTCGACCGTGCCCTCCGTCGTCGCGATGCCCACGAACGGCTCGGGCCCGATCATCGTGGCGGCGCACGCGGTCGCTCCACGCCAGTCGGCGATGGCGGACTGGCGCCACGATCTGCGCTGGCTCGCGGACCAGTGCGCGGCGGACGACGTCATCATGGCGGGCGACTTCAACGCCACGCTCGACCACATGGCGGGACTCGGAACCGATGGGGGCACGCTCGGACGCTGCACGGATGCGGCCGCGACCAGCGGAACCGGCGCCGTCGGCACCTGGCCGACCTCTCTGCCCGCGCTCGCGGGCGCACCGGTCGACCACGTGCTGACGACATCCGCGTGGCGGAGCACGGGGTCGGTCGTGCTGTCCTCGCTCGACGGCTCCGGCAGCGACCACCGGCCGCTCGTCGTCCAGCTCGACCGCACCGGCTGAGCGACCTCGGGCTTCTGGTGGGACACTGGAGGCGGACAGACAGGAGTCACCATGAGCGACACCACGACGCAGGCGGAGAAGGATGCGGCGACCACGACGAACCGCAGACAGCCCTTCCCCCAGGGTTTCCTCGACACGATCTCGAACGGCTGGGCACCACGGCCCGACGAGGCCGTCGCACCCCGGGAGCAGGCGGCGTACACAGCCCGGCGCCGCGCCGCCGTCTCCGCGGCGTTCCCCGGTCGGCGGCTGGTCGTCCCGGCCGGCGAGCTGAAGGTGCGCAGCAACGACACCGACTATCCGTTCCGTGCTCACTCCGCCTTCTCCCACCTCACGGGATGGGCGGCCGACAGCGAGCCGGGCGCCGTGCTGGTGTTCGACCCGACCTCCGACGGACACGTCGTGACGCTCTACTTCCGCGAGCGGGCCGACCGCACGACGCCGGAGTTCTACGCCGACGCCACGATCGGCGAGTTCTGGATCGGGCCGCGCCCCTCGCGCGCTGCCGTCGCGATCGATCTCGGTCTGGACACCGCGCACATCGACTCCTTCTCGGCGGGACCGGACGATCTGGTCGTCGGCGAGGACGCCGAGCTCACCCGCTTCGTCTCGGAGCTCCGGCTCGTGAAGGACGAGTACGAGATCTCCGAGCTGCGCCACGCCGTCGCCGTCACCGCGGACGGTTTCGACGACATCGTCGCGAACCTCGACCGGATCGTCGCGCATCCGCGCGGCGAACGCCTCGTCGAGGGCGTCTTCCGTACCCGCGCGCGCAGCGACGGCAACGGCGAGGGCTACGACACGATCGCCGCGGCGGGTGCGCACGCCTGCTACCTGCACTGGACCCGCAACGACGGCCCCGTCGCGGGCGGCGACCTGATCCTCATCGATGCGGGCGCCGAGGTCGACAGCCTCTACACCGCAGACGTGACACGCACGATCCCGGTCTCCGGCACGTTCTCCGAGGTGCAGCGACGGGTCTACGAGACCGTCCGCGAGGCCGCCGACGCGGGTTTCGCCGCGGCACGTCCCGGCGCGCGGTTCCGCGAGATCCACGAGGCCGCCATGGGAGTCATCGCCCGCCGCACGGCCGAGTGGGGACTCCTGCCGGTCACGGCCGAGGAAGCCCTCGACGCCGACCGCGGCGGTCAGCACCGGCGCTACATGGTGCACGGCACCAGCCACCACCTCGGCATCGACGTGCACGACTGCGCCCAGGCCCGACGCGAGATGTACTACGACGGCATCCTCGAGCCGGGCATGGTCTTCACGATCGAGCCCGGCCTGTACTTCCAAGCCGACGACCTGACGGTTCCGGAGGAGCTGCGGGGCATCGGCGTCCGCATCGAGGACGACGTGCTCATGACCGCCGACGGGCCCGTGAACCTGTCCGCCGGCATCCCGCGGACCGCCGACGAGGTCGAGGCCTGGGTGAGGCGTCGACGCGGCTGATCGCTAGGCGCGGTCCGCCGAGCCCGGAGTCTCATCCGGCTCGGCGGCCGACGTCTCAGGCGTCTGCGGAGCAGACTTCGGCGGCGACGCGGGCTGCGGCGGCGCGATCCGCTCGCCGTATCTCGGCGGCTCGGAGCTCGCCGGCTGCTCCGGCGCACGCGGCGGCTCGGGCGCCCGCACCCCCAGCGCGTCGCGCGCCCGCTGGACGCTGCTCGCGGAGACTTTCACGTCGTATCGCTCCGCCGCGATCTGCATGACCGAGGCGTAGTCGCGCCGGCGCCGCACGAGCGCGTAGGAGACGAGGCTCAGCAGCATGCCCACCGCGATCCCGAGCAGCAGCACGCCGACGAACACCTGGATCGGCACGTTCGGCGTGCCGAGGACCACGACGAACGAGAACAGGATGCCGAGAACGACGCCGTTCACGGCACCCGATCGAGCGGCCGCGGCATAGCCCAGGCGTCCCGTCACCCGCTCCACGGAACGGAGTCCCTGGCCCACGATCGCGATCTCGCGAGCCGGGACGTCCCCGGCGATGAGCGCGGACACGGCCTTCTGCGCACCCTCATAGGTGCTGAACGAGGCCACCGTCGCACCGCTCTCCGCCGCCGCGGGGGAGAACGGACCGCCCATCATGCTCATGGATCCATCCTGCCACGCCGTTCCTATGGTCTCCCGGAACGGGCACCGGTCTACGCTTGACGGGTGAGCACACAACGGGTCTTCGTCGCACGTCTGGCCGGATGCGCCGTCTTCGACCCGTCGGGTGATCGGCTGGGCAAGGTTCGCGACGTCGTGGTGATCTATCGCCCGGACGGCGCGCCGCGCGTGGTCGGGCTCGTGGTCGAGATCCCCGGACGACGCCACGTGTTCGTGTCCATCGGGCGGGTGACCTCGATCGACACCGGTCAGGTCATCACGACCGGGCTCATCAACGTGCGCCGCTTCCAGCAGCGCGGCGGCGAGGTGCGCGTGCTCGCCGAGCTGGTCGGCCGCAAGGTGACCTTCACGGACGGCTCCGGCACCGCGGTGATCGAGGACGTCGCGATCGAGCGCAACAGACTGGGCGAGTGGGATGTCGGGCAGCTGTTCCTGCGCAAGCCCAAGACCAGCGCCTCGCCCTTCGCGAAGGGGCCGACGACGTTCGCCCACTGGAACGACGTGCACGAGCGCCAGCAGCCGGGCGAGTCGCAGTCTGCCGAGCACCTGGTGGCCAGCTACGCGGACCTGCGGCCGGCCGACCTCGCCAACACGCTGCTGGACCTTCCCGAGGAACGGCTCATCGAGGTGGCGGAAGAGCTGCCGGACGACCGCCTCGCCGATGCGCTCGAGGAGATGCCCGAGGACGAGCAGGTGCACATCCTCGAGGCGCTCGGCGACGAGCGGGCCGCCGACATCCTCGACCACATGGAGCCCGACGACGCGGCCGACCTCCTCGGGCAGCTCCCCGAGGAGCGTCTGGAGGAGCTCCTGGACCTCATGGAGCCCGAGGAGGCGGAGGACGTCCGCACCCTGCTCCAGTACGGCCCCGACACGGCGGGCGGACTGATGACGACCGAGCCGATCGTGCTGTCGGCCGACGCCACGGTCGCGGAGGCGCTCGCGCTGATCCGGCGGCACGAGCTGCATCCGGCTCTCGCCGCGGCCGTGTTCATCACGCTGCCGCCGTACGAGACGCCCACCGGACGTCTTCTCGGCGTCGTGCACTTCCAGCGGATGCTGCGCTATCCGCCGCACGAGCGGCTCGGCGCGATCATCGACGACACCCTGGAGCCGGTCCCCGTGACGGCGCCCGCCACCGAGGTCGCGCGTCTGCTCGCCAGCTACAACCTCGTCTCGCTGCCGGTCGTCGACCCGGCCCAGCGGCTGGTGGGAGCCGTCAGCATCGACGACGTGCTCGACTACCTGCTGCCGCAGGACTGGCGCTCCGGCGACGAGCAGGCCCCGACCGCCTCGGGGGTGCGCTGATGGCACGCTCCACCCGCACGGCATCCCTCGACGCCCCGCTCGGGCGCGGCACCCGGATCGGGCGCGCACCGCAGCCCTCGCGCGACAGGTTCGGGCGTGCGACCGAGTGGATCGCGCGCGCGATGGGGACGCCGTGGTTCCTCGTGGCGCTCACGATGTTCTGCGTCGCATGGATCGCCTGGAACACGATGGCCCCGGACACGCTCCGCTTCGACGCCGCCGCCAACGGCTTCACCGCGCTCACGCTCATGCTCTCGCTCCAGGCGTCCTACGCCGCGCCCCTGATCCTGCTCGCGCAGAACCGTCAGGACGACCGCGACCGCGTGCAGATCGAACAGGACCGGCAACGCGCCGAGCGCAACCTCGCCGACACCGAGTACCTCGCGCGCGAGATCGTGGCGCTGCGGATCGCCCTCAACGAGCTGTCGGGCGAGGTCGTCACCCGCGAGACGCTGCGCGACGAGCTGCGCGCCCTCGTGGAGGACTTCGACGCGCGCGCCTCCGGAGAGTCGGCCGACGAGACCGCGGAGCGTGAGGAGCGACGCCGCAAGGCCGAGCGACGGGAGAAGGCCGAGCGGGACGCGCGTGACCGCTGAGGAGACCCTCGCCGAGCGCGTGGGCAGCGCGGTGGGCGCCGTCTCGGATCCCGAGCTGCGACGTCCGCTGGCCGAGCTCGGCATGATCGGCCGGGTCGGCGTCGAGGGATCGTCCGCTCGGGTCGAGGTGCGGCTCACGATCGTCGGCTGCCCGGCCTCCGACAGGATCGAGCGCGAGGTGCGGGAAGCCGCATCCGCCGTCCCCGGCATCGAGGCCGTCGAGGTCGAGCTCGGCGTCATGACGCCAGCGGAGCGCACGGCGCTCACGGAGCGGCTGCGCGCGGGCCGACCGCGCGGCATCCCCTTCACCGCCGACTCGCTCACACGGGTCGTCGCGGTCACGAGCGGCAAGGGCGGCGTCGGCAAGTCGACGGTCACGGCGGGACTCGCGGTCGCACTCGCGCAGCGCGGCCTGTCGATCGGCCTGGTGGACGCCGATGTGCACGGGTTCTCGATCCCGGGGCTCCTCGGCCTCACCGACGCCGCGGGACGCACGGTGCGACCGACGCGGATCGACGATCTGATCGTGCCCCCCGTCGCGCACGGCGTGAAGACCGTGTCGATCGGCATGTTCCTGCCGGAGGGCGAGGAACGCGCCGCCGTCGCCTGGCGGGGGCCGATGCTCCATCGCACGGTCGCGCAGTTCCTCACGGATGTGCACTTCGGCGATCTCGACGTCCTGCTGCTGGACATGCCGCCCGGCACGGGGGATGTCGCCATCTCGGTCGGACAGCTACTCCCCCACGCCGAGGTGCTGGTGGTCACGACGCCGCAGGCAGCGGCCGCCGACGTCGCCGTGCGCAGCGGCCTGGTCGCCCGCCAGACGGGTCAGCGGATCATCGGCGTCGTGGAGAACATGGCACCGCTCACCCTTCCGGACGGCACCGTGCTCGACCTGTTCGGCACGGGCGGCGGGGACGCCGTCGCCGCCCGGCTGTCGGCCGACGCCGCGGAGGACGTCCCGCTGCTCGCGTCGATCCCGCTCTCCCCCGCCCTCCGGGCCGCCGGCGACGCGGGCGAGCCCGTCGTGGTCTCGGCACCCGACGATCCCGCCGCTCGGGCGATCACCGCCCTCGCCGCCGCCGTCGCCACGGCCGGCCGCGGCCTCTCGGGCCGGCCGCTCGGCGTCCGCCCGGTCTGAGACCGGCGCCGAGCCGTCACTTTCCGCGCGAAAACGGCGTGCGGAAGCGCCGTTTGTGACGGTTCGCGCGGGTCAGGTGGCCTCGGTGTCGTACGGCGGGAGCTCGCCGGAGGCGGGGTCGTGACGCGTCGCGGTGGTGGAGGACGCGGGGGACGCGGGAGCGGCGACGGTCGCTGCGAGCCCGGCCGCCCGCACGGTCGCGGTGGGCGGGTCATCGAGCAGGGCCTCGCGGATGATGCGCCGCGGGTCGTACTGCCGCGGGTCGAGCTTGCGCCAGTCGACCTCGTCGAACTCCGGCCCCATCTCCTCCTGCACGCGGGTCTTCGCGCCCTTGAGGAAGTCGCGCGCCCGCGTCGTGAAACGCGCGAGCGTCTCCGCGTATCGGGGCAGGCGCTCCGGTCCGATGAGGAAGGCGGCGATCACTCCGATCACCAGCAGCTTCTCGATCGTCAGGCCGAAGAACATGCACTCAGGTTACCCGCCGCGCCTGCGACATCCGGCCCCGACGGCGCCTTAGGCTGAACGCGGAGGAAACCCATGGGTGCATATGACGCGAACGCTCGATTCGCTCTCGAGGCGACGAGCGAGCCGGAGGCGATCGCCCGCGCCCGCACGCACGCGCTGGAGCTCGGCGCCGACCCCATCAGCGCACCGATCGGCGCGCAGTGCGCGGTCATCGCGGCCGCCTCCAGTGCGCTCAACATCGTCGAGATCGGCACGGGAGCGGGCGTCTCCGGCCTCTGGCTCATGCACGGCGCGCCGCGGGCGATCCTCACGACGATCGACAAGGAGCCGGAGCACCTCGCCGCGGCTCGTCAGGCCTTCGCCGACGCGCGTATCCCTCCGGCACGCGCGCGGTTCATCACGGGCCGTGCCGCCGACGTCCTCCCCCGTATGAACGAAGCGGCATACGACGTCGTTCTGGTGGATGCGGACCCCGACGGCGTGATCGAGTACGTCGAGCACGGGCTGCGCCTCGTCCGGCCGGGCGGCACCGTGCTCGTCCCGCGAGTGCTCGCCGGCGGCGCCGTCGCCGATCCCGTACGGCGCGACCCCGTGACGACCGCCTACCGCTCGCTCATCCAGGAGACGCAGGCCTCCCCGGCCGTCATCGGCGCGCTCTCGATCGTCGCCGAGGGCCTGCTGCAGCTGACCACGATCGCGGACACCGGGCTCTGAGAACGAGAAAGGCCGGGAATCCCCGCGGGAACCCGGCCTTTCGCAGGCTGTATCGGCTCAGGCGCCGACGACCTCGCCCAGCACGTCGTAGAGCTCCTTCGCCTCGGCGTCGTTGACCGAGACCACGAGTCGGCCACCGCCCTCGAGCGGTACGCGAACGATGATGAGGCGCCCCTCCTTCACAGCCTCCATCGGCCCGTCTCCGGTTCTCGGCTTCATGGCTGCCATCGTGGCTCCTTTTCGTCGATGTTCTGATACTGAGTTTATCCTGAGCACCGCGCCACAACGAACCGGCAGGTTACTAAGGGATCTGCCAGAACGTGTTTCCCAGCGCGTACATGTTGTAGATCCACCACCACTGGCCCGCGAGACAGACGACCAGGACGCCCGCACGCCACCACGTGCTCCGGGGAACGGCGAACGCCCCCCACAGCGGGGACACCGGGAGGAGCAGTCGGAAGATGCTCGACTGCGGGAAGAACACGGCGAGCAGGTAGAGCAGGTAGCTCGCCGACCAGAGCCTGACCTCGACGCCGAGACGGCGCACGTGCGGCTCGAGGACCAGGATCAGCGCGACCGCCGCCACGAGCAGCCCGAGCGACACGTAGCCGACCGTCGCGCTGGCCCCCCACCACCGGAACCAGAAGGCGGCCGCGGTCACGAAACCCTCGACCGGGAAGAACTCGCCCGAGGAGCTCGGGATCCAGTTGCGGCGCCAGGCCAGCTCCGTCGCGAGATAGGCGTTCGGATCCCCCGTGACCCAGCCCGCGATCAGCTGCCAGGCGAATCCTACGGCCACCGCGATCGCGCCGAGGGCCAGGATGTGGACGATCTCGCTCCGCGGCAATGGCTCCTCGCGGCGCCGGAACCATCGCCAGATGCCGAACAGCCCGAGGAACAGCGCGAACGCGAGCACGCCGGGCCTGGTCGCCCCCATGAGCGGGACCAGCAGGTAGAGCCAGCCGTACCGGCGCACCTGCACGAGCCGGAGCGCCAGGAACAGCCAGAGCAGGAACAGCGACTCGGCGTACCCCACCTGGAACATCGCCGCCAGCGGTCCCGCGCAGAAGAAGACGACGGCCCACATCGCGGCGGGTCCGTCCAGCCGGTGCCGCATCATCCGATACAGGACGAGGGCGGAGAGGTAGCCCGCCACGAGCGAGATGATCACCGCTCCCGCACCCCAGCCGCCCACGAGCCAGCCCAGGCCCCGCGCGAGCACGCCGTAGAGCGGCATGAATGCCCACTGGTTCTCGGCGACCTGTCCGGACGCCGTCAGCGGCAGCTGGCTCGGGTACCCGTTCATCGCCGCGAACCAGTACCAGGCCGCATCCCACCCCACGACGAGATCGCCGATCGTCGCGTGCGCGCCGAAACGCGACCTCGGCCCGGAGAGCGCCGCCGCCATCACGAGGAAGACGGTCGTGACGGCGCGCGCGGCGACATACAGGATGCCGATGCGCACCGCCACGGGAAGGCGCGCCCAGCCGACGCGCTGGGCCGGCGGCGCGGCCGTCACGCGCTCAGCCAGGTGCGGAGGCTGCGCTCGACGTCCTCGATCTGGGCGAACGGAACGCGCTCCTGGTCATGGTGCGCGAGGCTCGGATCGCCCGGACCGTAGTTGACGGCCGGCACGCCCAGCGCGGAGAACCGGGCGACGTCGGTCCACCCGTACTTCGGTCGCGGCTCGGCGCCGACCGAGGACAGGAACTCCTGCGCGAGGGGGGCGTCCAGACCCGGACGCGCGCCGGCCGCCGCATCCACGAGCTCCACCTCGAACCCCGCGAGGAGGTTGCGCACATGCGCCTCCGCGTCCGCGACGCTCCGGCTCGGCGCGAAGCGGTAGTTCACCTCGACCTCGCAGAGGTCGGGAATGACGTTGCCCGCCACGCCGCCCGTCACGCGCACCGCGTTCAGCGACTCCCGGTACACGAGGCCGTCGACCGCGATCTCGCGCGGCCGGTACTCGGCGAGCCGGTCGAGGATCGGCGCCGCGGCATGGATCGCGTTCTCACCCATCCACGCCCGGGCGCTGTGCGCCCGCACGCCGTGTGTGCGCACGACCATGCGGAGCGTGCCGTTGCAGCCGCCTTCGACCTGGCCGTTCGAGGGCTCGCCGAGGATCGCGAAGTCCGCGGCGAAGAGGTCCGGCCGCGCGCGGGCGAGACGCGTCAGCCCGTTGCGCTCGGAGTCGACCTCCTCGTTGTCGTACCAGAGCCACGTGACGTCGACGCGCGGGGCGACCAGCTCCGCGGCGAGCTTCAGCTGAACCGCGGTTCCGCCCTTCATGTCGACCGTGCCGCGTCCCCAGAGATACGGCTGACCGTCGATCTCGACATCCCGGGTGGGGAGGTTCGCGTTGATCGGCACCGTGTCGATGTGCCCGGCGATCGCGACGCGCCGGCTGCGTCCGAGATCGGTCCGGGCCACGATCGTGTTGCCGTGACGAGAAACCTCGAGGTGTCCGAGCGGTGAGACCGCGTCGAAGATCGCGTCCGCGAGCGATGCCTCATCGCCGGAGACGCTCGGGATGTCGCAGATCGCTCGCGTGAGGTCGACGGAGGAGACGGTCAGATCCAGCGCGGGCATGGTCCGAGTCTACCGAGCAGCATCCCTTCGATAGCCTTGAGGGATGAGCGATGAGCGGACGGTATGGGGCATCGGACTGTCGACGACGAGCGAGAACGGCACGGTGCTGGACACCTGGTTCCCCGAGGTCCGGCTCGGCGTCCCCGACGACGGCGATGCGGCAGCGGCCGCCGCGACGTGGGGCGGGTTCGCCGAGCCCGACGAGCGGCGAGCCGTGGAGGTGTCGCTCGTCACCCTCGCGATCGACCTGGACTCCGCGCCCGCCTCGACCCCGGACGCCTACCTGCGCCTCCACGCGCTCTCGCACCGCGTCGCCAGGCCGAACGAGGTCAACCTCGACGGCGTCTTCGGGTATCTGCCGATCGTGGCCTGGACGACGGCCGGCCCCATGCACCCGGACGACGCGTCGCGGCTTCGCCCGCTGCTGCAGCGCGCCGGCGTCCAGGTGCACAGCCTCGACAAGTTCCCGCGCCTGCTCGACTATGTCACCCCGCCCGGCGTCCGGATCGCCGATGCCTCGCGGGTACGCCTGGGCGCCTATCTCTCGCCCGGCACGACCGTGATGCACGAGGGCTTCGTCAACTTCAACGCCGGCACCCTCGGCGCGTCCATGGTCGAGGGGCGCATCTCGCAGGGCGTCGTCGTCGGCGACGGCAGCGACATCGGCGGCGGCGCATCCATCATGGGCACGCTCTCCGGAGGCGGCACGCACCGTGTCTCGATCGGGGCGCGCACGCTCCTCGGCGCCAACGCCGGGATCGGGATCTCGCTGGGCGACGACTGCGTCGTCGAGGCGGGCCTGTACGTCACGGCCGGCACGAAGGTCGCGCTCGCGGACGAGCCGGCGGATGCCGCGGGCGCCCGGCCGGTCATCAAGGCACGCGAGCTCTCCGGTCGCGACGGAATCCTGTTCCGACGCAACTCGGTCACGGGCGCGGTGGAGGCCGTGCGCCGGGCCGGCGTCGGCGTGACCCTCAACGAGGCGCTGCACGCCTGACGGCGTCGTGAGGCCTGCCGTATGCTCGGGAGATGACGGCTCGGCTCGGCAAGAAGATCTACGAACGCGCCCTCGCGGACCTGCAGTCTCAGCTCGTCGACATGCAGGCGTGGGTGCAGTCGACCGGTGCCCGTGTGGTCGTGATCTTCGAGGGCCGCGACGCCGCGGGCAAGGGATCCACGATCAAGCGTGTCAGCGAGTACCTGAACCCGCGGGTGACGCGCATCGTCGCGCTGCCCACCCCCACGGACCGTGAGAAGAGCCAGTGGTACTTCCAGCGCTACGTGCCCCATCTGCCGGCGGCCGGCGAGATCGTGCTGATGGACCGGTCCTGGTACAACCGCGCCGGTGTCGAGCGCGTCATGGGCTACTGCACGGCGGCCGAGTACCACCGCTTCCTCCACCAGGCACCGATCTTCGAGCGGATGCTCGTGGAGGACGGCATCCTGCTGCTGAAGTACTGGTTCAGCGTCTCCGACGCCGAGCAGGAGCGGCGCTTCCGTTCGCGTGCGGCCGACCCCATGCGGCGATGGAAGCTGAGCCCGAACGACGTCCTGTCCATCACCAAGTGGGAGGACTACTCTCGCGCGAAGGACACGATGTTCGTGCACACCGACATCCCGGAGGCTCCCTGGTTCGAGGTCGACAACGAGGACAAGCGCCGTGGTCGGGTCAACATGATCCATCACCTGCTCGGCCGCATCCCCTGGGAGCCGGTTCCGCGCGAAGAGGTCGTGATCCCCCCGCGGCCGCCCTCCGGCGGATACGAGCGCCCGCCGCGCGACGAGCTCTCGATCGTCCCCGACTACGCGGCAACGCTCGAGCGGCGCGGCTGAGGCGCGACGGCGGCTCAGACGGTGCCGGGATAGTGCCGCTCGGGAGCTCCGATGTAGAGCTGCTGCGGGCGACCGATCTTGCTCTGCGGATCGGTGACCGACTCGCGCCACTGCGCGAGCCAGCCGGGCAGCCGGCCGATCGCGAACAGCACCGTGAACATGCGCGTGGGAAAGCCCATGGCCTTGTAGATGACGCCCGTGTAGAAGTCGACGTTCGGGTAGAGCCGGCGCTCCTTGAAGTAGTCGTCCTCGAGCGCGATCTGCTCGAGCTCCTTGGCGAGGTCGAGCAGCGGGTCGCTGACGCCCAGCGCCTCGAGCACCTCGTCCGCCGACTCCTTCACGAGCTTCGCACGCGGGTCGTAGTTCTTGTAGACCCGGTGACCGAAGCCCATGAGCTTGACGCCGTCCTCCTTGTTCTTGACCCGCTCGACGAAGCGCTGCACGCTCTCGCCGGAGTCGCGGATCTGGCCGAGCATCGTGAGCACGGCCTCGTTGGCGCCGCCGTGCAGCGGGCCGTAGAGCGCGTTGATGCCCGCCGAGATGGACGAGAACTGGTTGGCGCCGGTGGAGCCCACCAGCCGGACGGTCGACGTGGACGCGTTCTGCTCGTGGTCCTCGTGCAGGATCAGCAGCCGCTCGAGAGCCCGGGACATGACGGGGTCCACGTCGTAGATCTCGCTCAGCACGCCGAAGTTCAGCTTCAGGAAGTTGTCGACGAAGCTCAGCGAGTTGTCCGGGTAGAGGAACGCCTGCCCGATGCTCTTCTTGTGCGCGTAGGCGGCGATCACGGGGAGCTTGGCGAGCATCCGGATCGTGTTCAGCTCGACGTGCTCGGGGTTGTGGGGGTCGGACTCGTTCTCGTAGTAGGTCGAGAGCGCCGACACGGCCGACGACAGGACAGACATGGGGTGCGCGGTGTGCGGCAACGCCGAGAAGAAGCGCTTGAGATCCTCGTGCAGCAGCGTGTGGCGGCGGATGCGGTTGTCGAACTCCTCGAGCTCGCTCGCGGACGGCAGCTCGCCGTAGATGAGGAGCCAGGCGACCTCGAGGTAGGTCGAGTTCTTCGCGAGCTCCTCGATCGGGTACCCGCGGTAGCGGAGGATGCCGGCGTCACCGTCGATGAACGTGATCGCGGACTTCGTCGCAGCCGTGTTGACGAACCCGTAGTCCAGCGCGGTGTGACCGGTCTGACGGGTCAGACTCGCGATGTCGATGCTGGGCGCACCGTCGGTGGCCTCCAGCACCGGGAACTCGGCTGTGCGGCCGTTCACCGTCAGAGTTGCTTTCTGCTGCTGCGAGTCCGCTCCGCTCACGGCGCCTCCTTGCGATCGATGGGTCATCGAGGTGCTTCGATCGCCGGTCGGCGATACGGCACGGCCCGCCCCTGTCGGCGCAGCCGTGCTGTTACAGCCTAGCCGTCAGAGAGGACCAGTCAGACATCGTGCAAAGGATGCCGACGGTGCTGGAGGATACCTACGAAAGCTCGGCGAGCCGTTCGGCCGCCGCGTCGATCCGCTCATCGGTGGCCGTGAGCGAGAACCGCACGTGATGCGGATGGAACCGACCGTAGAAGTGGCCGGGGCCGGCGAGGATGCCGACATCCGCGAGGCGCCCGAGGCTCTCCCACGCGTCCTCGTCCCGCGTCGCCCAGAGGTACAGGCCCGCTTCGCTGCCGTCCACGCGGAAGCCGGCCGCCGTCACGGCGGGCAGGAGGACCGCCCGTCGTGCGCGGTAGCGCTCGCGCTGCTCGGCCACGTGCGCGTCGTCGCCGAGCGCCACGGTCATCGCCGCCTGCACCGGCGCCGGGAGCATGAGTCCCAGATGCTTGCGGGCCGTGAGCAGGCGTGCCACGAGATCGGGGTCGCCCGCGAGGAACGCCGCACGGTAGCCGGCGAGGTTGGACTGCTTGCTCAGGGAGTAGACCGAGAGAAGGCCGGTGAGATCACCGTCGCTGACCGCGGGATCCAGCACGGACGGGATCGGATGCGTGTCCCACGGCGCCTCCCAGCCGAGCTCCGCGTAGCACTCGTCGCCGGCCAGCACGGCCCCGAGCTCCGCGGCGCGGGCGCGGGCGCTACCCAGCGCCGCGACATCCCACACCCTGCCGTCGGGGTTGCCGGGCGAGTTCACCCAGGCGAGGCGGGTGCCCTCCGGCCACTCCGCGGGGTCATCGGCGGCGAACGGCTCGGCGCCGACCAGGCGCGCGCCGACCTCGTAGGTCGGATAGGCCGCGCGCGGGTGGACGACGACATCGCCGGGACCCAGCCCCAGCAGCAGCGGAAGCAGCGCGACCAGCTCCTTCGAGCCGACCGTGGGCAGCACGTGCGCAGGGGTCAGCCCCGGCACTCCCCGACGCCGGGCGTACCACGCCACGATGGCCTCGCGCAGCGGCGCCGTGCCCGCCGTCTGCGGGTAGGCGTGTGCATCGGTCGCCGCACGCAGCGCCTCCCTCACCACCGCGGGTGTCGCATCCACCGGCGACCCGATCGAGAGATCGACGATCCCGCCAGGGTGTCGCCGGGCGCGCTCCGCGTAGGGGGCGACGGCATCCCACGGGTAGTCGGCGAGGTCCGCGACGCTCATCTCACTCGCCCTGGGGCGGAAGCTGCGCGACGATCGGGTGGTCCTTGTGGATCACACCGACCTTCGCGGCACCGCCGGGCGAGCCGATGTCATCGAAGAACTCGACGTTGGCCTTGTAGTAGTCCTGCCACTCCTCGGGCAGGTCGTCCTCATAGTAGATCGCCTCGACGGGGCACACCGGCTCGCACGCACCGCAGTCGACGCACTCGTCGGGGTGGATGTAGAGCGAGCGTTCGCCCTCATAGATGCAGTCGACGGGGCACTCGTCGATGCAGGCACGATCCTTGACATCGACGCACGGTAGGGCGATCACATACGTCACCCCACGAGTCTACCGGCGCGCCTGCCCCCGGATGCGCCGCAGGTCGGGCCACGCGACCACCAGCGCGGTCACGAGAGGAACAGCGACCATCCAGATGTTGACGGTGACCTCATGGGAGGCGACGAACAGCTTCGACCCGCCCTCCGAGGTCAGCGACAGCACCCACGTCGCGATCATCATGCCGAGCCCGCTCGCCAAGGCCGCCCAGCGGTCGTGGGTGAGCGCGCGCAGCGCGAACACGAGCGCTGCGGCGCCCACGACGGAGAGCACGAGGCCGATCGGAAGCCCCCAGAGGGCGGAGGCCTGGCCCACGGAGCCGGCCGCGCCGTACACGAGACCGACCGCCAGTGCGACCGCCCAGGCGCCGATGCGGTTGAGCATGCTCAGGCGTTCGCGTCCTGGCGCTTGAGCCGGGCGGCGGCCCGGCCGCGCTCGGTCGCGTCGAGCACGACCTTGCGGATGCGCACCTTCTCCGGAGTCACCTCGACGCATTCGTCGTCGCGCGCGAACTCCAGGCTCTCCTCGAGGGTGAGGACGCGCGGCGGCGTCATCGACTCGAAGTTGTCGGCCGTGGAGGAGCGCATGTTGGTGAGCTTCTTCTCCTTGGTGATGTTCACATCCATGTCGTCGGCGCGCGAGTTCTCGCCGATCACCATGCCCTCGTAGACCTCCTCGGTCGGCTGCACGAAGAACGACATGCGCTCCTGCAGGGCGATCATCGCGAAGGGCGTGACCACGCCCTGCCGGTCCGCGACGATCGAGCCGTTCTGGCGCGTCGTGATCTGACCCGCCCAGGGCTCGTAGCCGTGCGAGATCGCGTTGGCGATGCCGGTGCCGCGGGTCGTGGTCAGGAACTCGCTCCGGAAGCCGATGAGGCCTCGCGAGGGGACGACGAACTCCATGCGCACCCAGCCGGTGCCATGGTTGGTCATGTTCTCCATGCGACCCTTGCGGTTGGCCAGCAGCTGCGTGATGGCGCCGAGGTGCTCCTCCGGCGTGTCGATCGTCAGGTGCTCGAAGGGCTCGTAGGTCTTCCCGTCGATCTTCTTGGTCACCACCTGGGGCTTGCCGACCGTGAGCTCGAATCCCTCGCGCCGCATGTTCTCGACGAGGATCGCGAGCGCGAGCTCACCGCGACCCTGCACCTCCCACGCGTCGGGACGGCCGATGTCGACCACCTTGAGCGACACGTTTCCGATGAGCTCGCGGTCGAGGCGGTCCTTCACCATGCGGGCGGTCAGCTTGTGGCCCTTGACCTTGCCCATCAGCGGCGACGTGTTGGTGCCGATCGTCATCGAGATCGCCGGGTCGTCGACCGTGATCGCGGGCAGCGGTCGCACGTCCTCGGGGTCGGCGATCGTCTCGCCGATCGTGATGTTCTCGAAGCCCGCGATCGCGACGATGTCACCGGGGCCCGCCTCCTCGGCGGGATAGCGCTCGAGCGCGCGCGTCTTCAGCAGCTCCGTGACGCGGGCGTTGCTCGTGGTGCCGTCCGAGCGCACCCAGGCGACCGTCTGGCCCTTCTTAAGGGTGCCGTTGAAGATCCGGAGGAGCGCGAGGCGGCCGAGGAACGGGCTCGAGTCGAGGTTGGTGACCCACGCCTGCAGCGGGGCCTCGTCGTCGTACGCGGGCGCCGGGACGTGCTCGAGGATCGCCTCGAACAGCGGCTCGAGGTCGTCGTTGTCCGGGAGCGTGCCGTCAGCGGGGCGGTTGCGGGATGCCGCCCCCGCACGACCGGACGCGTAGACGACCGGAACGTCCAGCAGCGCATCGACATCGAGGTCGGGCACATCGTCGACGAGGTCGGAGGCCAGGCCCAGCAGCAGGTCGTGGGCCTCCTCCTCGACCTCGGCGATACGCGCGTCGGGGCGGTCCGTCTTGTTGACGAGGAGGATGACGGGGAGCTTTGCCTCGAGCGCCTTCCGGAGCACGAAGCGCGTCTGCGGCAGCGGCCCCTCACTCGCGTCGACGAGCAGCACGACGCCGTCGACCATCGAGAGTCCGCGCTCGACCTCGCCGCCGAAGTCGGCGTGGCCGGGCGTGTCGATCACGTTGATCGTCACCGGCGTCTCGGTGTGGATGCCGTTGTAGGTGATCGCCGTGTTCTTGGCGAGGATCGTGATCCCCTTCTCACGCTCGAGGTCGTTCGAGTCCATCGCGCGCTCCTCGACGTGAGCGTGCTCGCCGAACGAGCCGGTCTGGCGGAGCATCGCGTCCACGAGCGTCGTCTTGCCGTGATCGACGTGCGCCACGATCGCGACGTTGCGGAGGTCCGAGCGGAGCGCATGCGCCATGAAAGGTCCTAACAGAGGGAGGGGTAAAAGGAGGTCTGCATCGGTCCCTGAACGAGGTCGAAGGGTCCGGCACCGGCCATTCTACCGGGCGTAGGCGATGAGAACGGCGGCGACGGCCCAGACGACGAGCACCGCGAGCGCGACGAGCGCCGGCAGATCCCAGGATCGGGCGATCGTGCCGGTGCCGGAGACCGCCCCGGCACGCTCCCATTCCTCGACGATCCGGTCGGCCTGATCGACGCCGGTCGTGTCGACCACCGGAGCCTCGTCCTCGTCGCGAGGTCGCAGGGCCGGGAGCCGTCCGCCGTGCGCGGATCGACGCGGACGGCCCCGCACCGGACCGCCGAAGCAGTTCACCCGGCGTCCGTCGAGCAGCCTCACGACGATCTGATAGGCCATCGTGATGTCGGCGACCTGTCCCCACGACGCGCGCGTGACCCGGAGGAGGTTGCGCACCTCGATGCCGTCGGCATCCGTCACCACGGCCGACGCGAACAAGACCACGTAGACGCCCCAGAGAAGGAGCAGCACCCACGGCGCGAGCAGTGCGGTCTCGCGCCATCCCGAGCGCAGCAGAGCGTCGCCGAGGAGCAGGACGGCGACGGCCGCTGCCACGATGAGCCACACCGTGGCAGCGACCGGCCGGTACACGGTGCGACTCAGGCGGTGCCTCCGAGCGGGATCGAGGCGCCCGGGATCGCGTCGAGGAGCCGGCGTGTGTACTCCTGGGCCGGGCGGGTGAAGATCTCGTCGACCGTGCCCTGCTCGACCACGCGACCCCGCTCCATGACGCAGACCGTGTCGGCTACGACGCGGACCACGGCGAGGTCGTGCGTGATGAACAGATAGCTGAGGTCGAGCTCGGTCTGCAGCTCCGCCAGCAGCTGGAGGATCTGGTCCTGCACGAGCACGTCCAACGCCGAGACCGCCTCGTCGAGCACGACGATGTCGGGCTTGAGCGCGAGCGCACGCGCGATCGCGACACGCTGGCGCTGGCCGCCCGAGAGCTCGTTCGGGTAGCGCGTGAAGAGCTCCTGGGGCAGTGAGACCTGGTCGAGCAGCTCGCGGACCCGCTGCCGACGGGATGCGGCGTCCCCGACGCGGTGGATCTCCAGCGGCTCGGCGATCGTGTTGCCGATGTTGCGCAGCGGGTCGAGCGAGCCGTAGGGGTCCTGGAACACCGGCTGCATCCGGCGACGCAGCGCGAACGTGTCGGCCGCCGAGATCTTCGCGACGTCGGTGCCGTCGATCTCGATCGACCCGGAGGTCGGCTCCTCGAGCTTGAGGACCATCTTCGCGACGGTCGACTTGCCCGACCCGGACTCCCCCACGAGCGCCAGGGTCTTGCCGCGCGGGATCTCGAAGGAGACCGCGTCCACCGCACGGAAGGGCTCGCTGCGGAACCCGCCCTGACGGATGCGGTAGTCCTTCGTGAGGTCGGTCACCCGGATGGCCGGCGCGATCTCGGCGATGTCCTCGCTCGTCTCGATGCCGCGCCGCTCCACGACCGCCTGGATGCGCTGCGAGGCGATCGAGGGGGCCGCCGCCACGAGGCGCTGCGTGTAGGGATGCTGCGGGCTCTGGAGGATCTCGCGGCTGGGACCGGACTCGACGATCTCGCCGTGCTGCATGACCACGATCGTGTCCGCGCGCTCGGCGGCGAGTCCCAGATCGTGCGTGATGAGCAGAACGGAGGTCCCCTTCTCCCGCGTCAGCTCGGCCATGTGGTCGAGGATCACGCGCTGAACGGTGACGTCGAGAGCGCTGGTGGGCTCGTCGGCGATCAGCAGGGTGGGGTCGGCCGCGAGGCCGATGCCGATGAGCGCGCGCTGCCGCATCCCGCCGGAGAACTGGTGCGGGTACTGGTGCAGGCGCTTGGCGGCGTCGGAGAGACCCGCCTGCTGCAGCACCTCGATCGCGCGTGCGGTGACCGCCTGGCGTCCCTGGGCGATGCCGTTGGCGCGGATCGCCTCCTTCACCTGGAAGCCGATCGACCACACCGGGTTGAGGTTCGACATCGGGTCCTGCGGCACGTAGCCGATGTCGCGACCGCGGACGCGTTCCATCTGGCTCTTGCTGAGCGAGGTCAGCTCACGTCCGCCGAGGGTGATCGAGCCCGACGTGACGTGTCCCGTTCCCGGCAGCAGGTTCACGATGGCGGAGGCCGTCGTCGACTTGCCGGAGCCCGACTCCCCCACGATCGCGAGCGTCTGGCCCGCGTAGAGGTCGAGACTCACTCCGTGCAGCACCTCACGGCTGCCCTTCTGCGTGTCGAAGGCGACCTTGAGGTCGCGGATGCGCAGCAGCGGATCGGTCATCGGCGAGCCCTCGCTCTCGGGTCGAGGGCGTCTCGGATGAGCTCGCCCAGCAGGATGAACGCCAGGACCGTGACGGTCAGCGCGATCGACGGGTACACGAGTGCCATCGGAGCGACCTTCAACGACTCCTGTGCGTCCGAGATGTCGCGACCCCACGACATGACGCCGGGGATGCCGACCCCGAGGAAGGTGAGCGTCGCCTCGGCCACGATCGCGGCCGCGAGGCTCAGGGTCGAGATGACCAGCAGCGGGGCGATCGCGTTCGGCACGACGTGCGAGAGCAGCGTCCGGAACCTCGAGAGCCCGAGCGCCTGCGAGGCCGTCACGAAGTCGGCCTGCCGCACCCGCAGCACCTCGGCGCGCACGACGCGCGCCGTCGAGGCCCACGAGAACCCGCCGATCGCGAGTGCGAGCGTGAAGACGTTCCGCGCGTCGCTGAACACGCTCATCACGACGACGGCCGCGAGGATGTAGGGGATAGAGAAGAAGATGTCGCCCACGCGCGAGAGCACCGAGTCGAGCCAGCCGCCGTAGAAGCCGGCGTAGGCGCCCATGATCAGGCCGATCACCGAGCCGATGAGCGTCGCGAGCAGTCCGACCGAGAGGGAGGTACGAGCTCCCCAGACGATTCGCGAGAAGATGTCGCAGCCCTGGAACGTGAAGCCCAGGGGGTGTCCCGCCGCGGGTCCGCCGTTGCTGTTCGCGAGGTCGCACTGGTCGTTCGGCGGCACCTGCGTGAAGAGGGTCGGCCAGACGGCCATCAGCAGGACGACGAGGACGACGCCGACCGAGATCCAGAACGTGGGACGCCGGCGGAGGTCGCGCCAGGCGTCACGCCAGAGGCTCGACGGCTTCTCGTCGACGCGGACGGCGTCGACGGTGACGGCGGCGTCGCGCACCGGCGCGACGTAGTGATCGGGGACGGGGGCATTACTTGACATAGCGGATCCTCGGGTCCAGGAAGCCGTAGAGCAGGTCGATGACGAGGTTGACCAGCACGTAGATGATGACGAAGACCGTCACGAAGGAGACGATCGTCGGTCCCTCGTGTTGCAGCGTGGCCTTGAAGAGCGTGTTGCCGACGCCCGGGATGTTGAAGATCGCCTCCGTCACGGTCGCACCCACGAGCAGCACGCCGAAGTTGGTCGCGGAGTTCGTGATGACCGGGATGAGCGAGTTGCGGAGAACGTGCACCGGGATGACGCGGCGACGCGAGAGGCCCTTGCTGTAGGCCGTGCGCACCCAGTCCTGGTTCAGCGTGTCGATGACCGAGCCGCGCATGAGGCGCATGCTCGTGGCGAAGAGGCTGAACCCGAGGACGAGCGCCGGGAGTATGAGACCGCCCCAGTCGTTGTTGGGCCCCGACCGTCGGCTTGAACCATCCGAGCTGGACGGCGAGGAAGTACTGCGCCACGAAACACATGACGAAGATCGGTGTCGCGAGGAAGATGAGCGAGATGACGAGGGCCGTGTTGTCGAAGATCTTGCCCTTGCGGAGGGCCGAGATCGTGCCGACGACGATCGCGAGACTGAACTCGATCACGATCGCCATGATCGCCAGTCGCCCGGTGACCGGCAGCGTCCGGGCGAGCACATCGTTGACGGACTGACCGGAGAAGGTCGTGCCCATGTTCCCCTGGAGGATGCCCATGAGGTAGTAGAAGTACTGGACGATGAAGGGCTGGTCCAGGTGGTATTGCGCCTCGAGTGCGTCGATCACGCTCTGCGGAGGCTGCTTGTCGCCGAACAGGGCCAGGATCGGGTTTCCCGGCATCGCGAACACGAGGAAATAGATGAGCAGGGTCGACCCCAAGAACACGGGGATGACCTGCAGGATGCGCCTGAGGATGTATGCGAGCACCCTCACTCCTTCCGGATAAGACGGAGAACGGCGCGGCACCGGGACGGCGACGCGATGACCTCTCCTGAGAATCGTGCCCTGTCGATCGCTCGAACGCGAGCACCAACACAGACCGCGAGGCGGTGACGAGAGATCGTCACCGCCTCGCGGCTGCGATCACGCCGGGTGATTAGCCCTTGGTGATCTCGTAGTACAGCGGAACCGAGTTCCAGCCGAACGTCACGTTCGAGACCGTGTCCGCGTAGCCGCCGTTCACGTTCGAGTACCAGAGGGGAACGGCCGGGAGGTCCTTGAAGAGGATCTCCTGTGCCTTGTCGTAGTCCGCCGTCGCGTCCGAGGCGTTGGATGCCGCAGCACCCTTGGCCAGGAGGGCGTCGACATCCGGGTTCGAGTAGCCGCCGTCGTTCGAGGAGGCGCCGGTCGCATACAGCGGCTGCAGGAAGTTGTACATGCCGGGGTAGTCGGCCTGCCAACCCGTACGGAACGCCGTCTGGATCGTGTGCCCCGAGATCGCGGTCCGGAAGGACGCGAAGTCGACGTAGGGCGCGCCCGAGGCGTCGATCCCCAGGGTGTTCTTGATCGAGTTGCTGACCGCGTCGACCCAGGACTGGTGCCCGCCGTCGGAGTTGTAGCCGATCTGGAAGCTACCCGACCACGGCGAGATCGCGTCGGCCTGCGCCCACAGCTTCTTCGCCTCGTCGGGGTTGTAGGTCAGCACGTCGCTGCCCGGCAGGGAGCCGGACCAGCCGCTGATCACCGGGGAGGTGAAGTCCTTGGCCGGGGTGCGCGTTCCGCTGAAGATCGTCTTCGTGATCGAGTCACGGTCGATCGCCATCGAGATCGCCTGACGACGCAGCTGACCCTCCTGGCCGGAGAAGTGAGCGAGCGACTCGGGGATCGTGAACGACTGGAAGATCGCGGCCGGCTGGTTGACGGCCTTGTCGCCGAGCTCGCTCTGGTAGGTCGCGAGCGAGGCGCTCGGGATCGCGTCGAGGACGTCGAGGTTGCCGGACTGGAGGTCGGAGTACGCGCCGTCGAGGGAGCTGTAGAAGACGATCTTCAGCCCGCCGTTGTGGGCGGCACGTCCACCGGTGTACGAGTCGTTCTTGACGAGGTCGATCTCGACGTCGTGCTTCCACGCGCCGTCGCCGTCGAGCTTGTAGGGGCCGTTGCCGATCGGGTTCTCACCGAAGGCCTTCATGTCGTCGAACGCCTTGGCGGGCAGCGGGTAGTACGCCGAGTAGCCGAGGCGGTTCACGAAGTCGGTCGCGATCGGGCTGGACAGCGCGATCTTGAACGTCGTGTCGTCGACCTTGGTGAGGCCGGTCAGGTCGCTGTCGGCGTCCTCGCTGAAGCCGACGATGTCAGCGAACCAGGAGGCGTTCTTCTGAGCGTTGGACTTCTTGGCGCCGTAGTTCCATGCGTTGATGAAGCTGTCGGAGGTGACGTCCTCGCCGTCGCTGAACTTCTGGTCGGACTTGAGCTTGACCGTGATGGTGGACGGGTCGTCGACCGTGATCGAGTCGGCCATGTCGTTCTGCGTGGCGCCGGTGCCGTCGTAGTAGGTCAGGCCGGCGAAGATCGAGTCGATGATCTTGCCGCCGCCGGTCTCGTTCGTGTTCGTCGGGACCAGCGGGTTCTCCGGCTCGGAGCCGTTGACCGAGATGATCGCCGACGAGTTGCCGCTGGCCGACGACGACGAGCTGCCGCCGCCCGCACAGCCGGCGAGGGCGAGTGCGCTCGCGCCCAGCAGCGCGATGCTCGCGAGCGCGATCTTGGTGCGCTTCACTATTGCCTCCTATACACAGGGTTGTACGGCTCAACCGCAGGACAGGCTGAGCCGTGAATACGAGAACCCTAAGCAGCGGGCGCACAATGATCAAATGCGCCTTGCGAATGATGACAGAACTCTCATCTGTGGTTACACTCGCACCGCATTGTGCACATCCGCATCCGTTCGACCGGGAAAGCCCGGGTCACGGGCACGATTCGGAGTCTCATCCATCTTGAGCCTCCATCCCAGAACATCGACGGCGTGGGCGCCCGGCACAGACAACTGATGCACAAACGAAACATGATGGTTACGCACCGGAATGTGCGACGCTGATCCGATGCGAAGCGCCGTCATCCGCGCCTGGGATCCGCCGTCCGCCGAGGGCGGCCTCCGTGCGCGCTACATCTGGGAGCTCGTGCTCGTTCTCGCCCTCACGGTGGGTCGCTCCGCGCTGTACTCCGTCCTCTCGTTCGTGCGCACGCTCGAGGAGGCGATCGCCACGCAGACCTCGGTGGGGGCGCAGAGCACGCAGCTGAACCCCCCGGCCGACAGCGCGGCGTTCTGGGACGCGCTCTACCAGTTCCTCGCCGTGTTCTTCGCGCTCACGACGGTGGCGCTGGTCGTGTACCTGCTGTGGGAGCCCGGCGCGAACGCGCTGCGACGCATCGGGCTGGACTTCCGCGGATTCGGCGGCGACGTGGGACGAGGACTGCTCCTCGTCGCCGTCATCGGCGTCCCGGGGCTCGCGCTGTACGTGGCCGGGCGGCTCCTCGGCCTCACTCTCGAGGTGTCCGCATCCCCGCTGGACGCGGCGTGGTACACGGTGCCGATCCTCGTGCTGTCGGCGCTGCGCGCGGGCCTCACGGAGGAGATCATCTTCCTGGGCTACTTCTTCGACCGGCTGCGGCGGCTCGGGTGGGGCTGGTGGACGATCATCCTCGCGATGGCCGGGCTGCGGGCCGCCTACCACGCGTATCAGGGCTTCGGCTCGATCGTGGGAAACTTCGCGATGGGCGTCGTGTTCGGCTGGTGCTACCGCCGGTGGGGCCGCGTCATGCCGCTCGTGATCGCGCACACCGTGATCGACATCTTCGCCTTCGTCGGATACCCCCTCGCCGTCGCCCTGTTCCCCGCCGTCTTCTAACCCCCTCCCTCCGAGCCCCGCCCCTACCGCGAGACCAGTCCCGCACGCCGAGACCGGTGGTTTTCTCGCCGGTCTCGGCGCCCCGGACTGGTCTCGCGGTCAGAGCACCGTGTCCTCCCCAGGGTGCGGGCCGGGGGCTCGCGTCCACATCCGGGGGATGTCGGATGCCGGCGCCCCGGACCGTCGGCCACCGTGGGGCGATGACACACTCGCTCAGCGTCCCCGCCGTCCTCCCCTCGCCCGTCCCGCTGTTGCGCGCGAGCGAGATCCCGCATCCGGAGCTCGCGCTCGCGCGCGGCGAGCTCGCCCACGTGCGCCGCGGCGTCTACGCACCGCACGAGCAGTGGGCGGGCCTTCCGCCCTGGGAGCGCTACCTGGCGCGGGTGCACGCGGTCGCGATCTGCATACCCGACGTCGTGTTCTGCGCCGAGTCCGCTGCCGCGCTGCGCGGGCTGCCCGTGTTCGGACACCCCCGCGAGGTCCACGTCCTCCGAGACGACGGCGCCGACGCCGGCGTGACCGGCGACCTGCGCATCCACACCGCATCCGGCCCGCGCGAGATCGCCGACCTCGGCGGCTACGCGGTGACGGACGATGGCGACACCGCGGTCGACCTCGCGCGGCATCGGCATCCCGCGATCGGCCTCGCCGTCGCCGACGCGGCGCTGCGACGGGACCCCGCGCTCTCGGTCGAGAATCTCGTCGCTCGCAACGAGGCACGGGCCTCGAGCCGCGGACGACGCCGCGCCCGCTGGTCGCTCCACCGGGCGAACGGGGATGCCGAGACCACCCTCGAGTCGATCAGTCGGGCGGCGATCGCATGGCTGGGGTTCCCCGAGCCCGAGCTCCAGCGGTGGTTCACGGCGTGCGACGGCCACCGCGACCGGGCCGACATGTGGTGGCCGACCGAGCAGGTGATCGGCGAGGCCGACGGCGACCTGAAGTACGACGGCCGGTTCGGCGATCCCGTGGCGGCGATGCGCGAGCGGCGCCGTCGCGACGCCCGCCTGCGCGACCACGTCCGCAGCGTCGCGCACTGGGCCTGGGACGAGGTGACCGAGTTCACCCGGCTGCGGAGCATCCTGCTCGGCGCGGGGCTCCGCCGCATCCAGCCCGAAGACACCGCTCGGCTCCTCGAGCTCCGTCGCCTGCTCGCCCCGCTCTCGCCATCCCCGTCCCCATACCCGCGAGACCAGTCCGCGCCGCCGAGACCGGCGGTTTAACCACCGGTCTCGGCGCGCGGGACTGGTCTCGCGGTCAGGACGCGGTCAGGGGCAGGCGCAGAAGAGGTTGCGGTCGCCGTAGGCGTTGTCGATCCGGCGCACGGGCGGCCAGTACTTGCTCCGCACGAGCGCGGGCACCGGATAGACCGCCTGCTCACGGGAGTACGGATGCGTCCACTCGCCGACCGCGATCGAGGCCGCCGTGTGCGGCGCGTTCACGAGCGGGTTGTCCTCGGCCGGCCACTCGCCGGCCGCGACCCGGTCGGCCTCGGCCCGGATCGCGATCATGGCCTCGACGAAGCGCTCGATCTCGCCGAGGTCCTCCGACTCCGTCGGCTCGACCATGAGCGTGCCGGCGACCGGGAACGACATCGTCGGCGCGTGGAACCCGTAGTCGATCAGCCGCTTGGCCACGTCGTCCACCGTGATGCCTGTGGCCTCCCGCAGCGGACGCAGATCGAGGATGCACTCGTGCGCCACGAGACCGCCCTCGCCCGCGTACAGGACCGGGAAGTGCTCGCGCAGCCGTGCGGCGACGTAGTTGGCCGCGAGCACCGCCGCCCCTGTCGCCGCGCGCAGTCCCTCGGCTCCCAGCATCCGGATGTACGCCCACGAGATCGGCAGGATGGACGCGGATCCGTAAGGCGCCGCCGCGACGGGACCGCCCTCGAACACGAAGCCCCGGGCCGAGAGTGCCCCGTGGCCCGCACGCGGCGAGAACGGGTGCGAGGGCAGATACGGCGCCAGGTGCGCCTTGGCGGCGACCGGTCCGACCCCGGGCCCTCCCCCGCCGTGCGGGATCGCGAACGTCTTGTGCAGGTTCAGATGCGACACGTCGCCGCCGATGTCGCCGAAGCGCGCGACCCCGAGCAGCGCGTTGAGGTTCGCGCCGTCGATGTACACCTGACCTCCCGCATCGTGCACGGCCTGCGCGATCGTCGCGATGTCGCGCTCGTAGACGCCGTGGGTCGAGGGGAACGTGATCATGAGCGCCGCCAGCTCGGTCGCGTGCGCCGCGACCTTGGCCCGCAGGTCCTCGAGGTCGACGTCGCCGTGCGCATCGCAGGCGACGACCTCGACCCGCATCCCCGCGAGGACGGCGGAGGCCGCATTGGTCCCGTGCGCCGACGACGGGATGAGGCAGACCCGCCGCTCCGGCTCGCCGTTCGCCTCGTGGTACCCGCGGATCGCGAGCAGCCCCGCGAGCTCGCCCTGCGAGCCGGCGTTCGGCTGCAGGGACACCGCGTCGTAGCCCGTGACCTCGGCGAGCCATGTCTCGAGCTGCTCGATGAGCGCCAGCGACCCCCGGACATCCGTTTCGGGGGCGAAGGGGTGCACGCGGGCGAACTCCGGCCACGACGACGCCGCCATCTCGGTCGCGGCGTTGAGCTTCATCGTGCACGACCCGAGCGGGATCATCCCGCGGTCCAGTGCGTAGTCGCGATCCGCGAGCGTCTTGAGGTAGCGCATCATCGCGGTCTCCGAGCGATGCGTGTGGAAGACCGGATGCCGCAGGTACTCGTCGACGCGGAGAAGCCCCTCGGGCACCCCGTCCAGGGGCGTCACCTCCGAGAACGCGAGCCCCTCCGGGCCGAAGGCCGGCAGCCCGAACGCCTCGGCGACGGCGGCCAGGTCCCTCGCATCGGTCGTCTCGTCCACCGCGACGCCCACCGTCGCGTCATCGATCCATGCGAGCTGGTAGCCGGCCTCGCGAGCCCGATCGATCACGTTCCGCGCCGGTCCCGGCGTCACGACACGGATCGTGTCGAAGAACGCCTCGTGACGGACCGCGAGCCCGAAGGAGCGAAGCGCGGCCGCGAGCGCCTGGGCCTTGCGTGCGACGTCGGTCGCGATGCGCCGCAGCCCGTCAGGCCCGTGGTAGACGGCATACATGGCCGCCATCACGGCGAGCAGCACCTGCGCCGTGCAGATGTTGGAGGTCGCCTTCTCGCGCCGGATGTGCTGCTCGCGCGTCTGGAGCGCGAGTCGGTAGGCGTTCTCGCCGTCGGCGTCGCGCGAGACGCCGACGAGCCGGCCGGGGAGCTGCCGCTCCAGCCCTGAGCGCACCGCGATGTACCCGGCGTGCGGCCCGCCGAAGCCCATCGGCACGCCGAAGCGCTGCGTCGTCCCGACCGCCACGTCGGCACCGAGCGAGCCGGGTGAGCGCAGGAGCGTGAGGGCGAGGAGGTCCGCGGCGACGACGACGAGCCCGCCCGCCGCCTGGACCGCGCCGATCGCCGGCGCCGGATCGGCGATCCGCCCGGACGCGCCCGGATACTGCAGGAAAGCACCGAATGCGGCCGGGAGCTCCGCGGGATCGTCGAAGGCCGCCTCGCGCACCTCGATGCCGATCGCGCGCCCGCGGTGGTGCAGCAGCGCTCGGGTCTGC
This sequence comes from Microbacterium sp. SORGH_AS_0888, assembly GCF_030818905.1. Taxonomy (NCBI): domain Bacteria; kingdom Bacillati; phylum Actinomycetota; class Actinomycetes; order Micrococcales; family Microbacteriaceae; genus Microbacterium; species Microbacterium sp. SORGH_AS_0888. Next base: position 308,455 of record NZ_JAUTAZ010000001.1, on the reverse strand, counting down.
GGCAGCGCGTCCGCGTCGACGAGGAACACGTCCGAGTCCGTGCGGGCGGCGCGGCGAGCCAGCAGCATCCCCTCCACCGCGGCCGTGCCCTCGTCGAGCAGCGAGGCGTTGGCGGTGGGCAGGCCCGTCAGATCGGCGACCATGGTCTGGAACGTGACGAGAGCCTCGAGCCGGCCCTGCGAGATCTCCGGCTGGTAGGGCGTGTAGGCGGTGTACCACGAGGGGTTCTCGAACACGTTCCGCTGGATCACCGCGGGTGTCACGGTGTCGTAGTAGCCGAGGCCGATCATGGCGCGTGCGGGCCGGTTCTGGGAGGCGAGCACGCGCAGCTCGTCGAGAGCCTCGCGCTCGCTCGCGGGCGGCAGGAGCTCGCTCGTCTCCCGCGACGGACGACGCAGGGATGCCGGCACGGCGGCGTCCAGGAGGGCGTCGAGGTCGGCGTAGCCCAGGGTGGCGAGCATACGGCGCTGGGCGTCCGCATCCGTGCCGATGTGACGGGCGGCGAACGCGCCCGTCATGACGCCGCGCCGGTGAGGGTCGTGTAGGCCGCCCGGTCGAGAAGACCGGCCGGCAGCTCGCCGTCGATCTCGACGCGGACGAGCCAGCCCGCGCCGAAGGGGTCGGCGTTGACGAGCGACGGGTCGGAGTCGACCTCGCCGTTGACCTCCAGCACGCGCCCGCTGACGGGGGCGTACAGCTCCCCCACGGACTTCGTGGACTCGATCTCACCGCACACCTGTCCGGCGGTGACGCGCCCCGCGACGGCGGGGAGCTCGACGTAGACGACGTCGCCGAGCTGCGTCGCGGCGTAGTCGGTGATCCCGAAGGTCACGACGGCGCCGTCGACGGCGACCCACTCGTGCTCGGGCGTGTAGCGCAGGGTGTCCAGGTCGACGGTCATTTCTTCCTCCGGTAAAAGGGCAGTGCGGTGACGGTGGCGGGCAGGTGGACGCCGCGGATGTCGATTCCGACCCTCGTGCCGGGTGCGGCGGACGCCGGCTCGAGGTAGGCCATCGCGATCGGATGGCCGAGCGTGGGGCTGAGCGCGCCGCTCGTGACCTCGCCGACGACGGCGCCGTCGAGATCGCGCACGGCATAGCCGGCACGGCCGGCGCGCCGACCGTCGGAGACGAGGCCCACGAGCACCGGGGCGTGCGGGTCCGCCGCGGCCGCGTCGCCGCCGACCACGTGCGCCAGGCCCGCCTGTGACGCACGTACGGCGCGGGTGAGCTCGTGGCCGTAGAGGGGCATCCCGGCCTCGAGGCGCAGTGTGTCGCGTGCAGCGAGTCCCGCGGGGACGAGTCCGAGCGGGGTGCCCGCGGCGAGGATGCCGTCCCAGAGGTCTTCGGCACGTGTGACGGGAACGAGCAGTTCGAAGCCGTCCTCGCCCGTGTAGCCCGTGCGGGCGATGAGCACGCGCGCGTCGAGGAAGGTCGCTCGCGCGCTGCGGAACGACCGGAGCTCGCCGAGGGCCCCCTCGACGGCCAGCCCCGTCACGAGGGAGAGGATCTGGGCCGCCCGCGGCCCCTGCAGAGCCACGAGCGCCATCCGATCGGAGACGTCTTCGACGTCGGCGTCCGGTGCGGACGGGACCGAGGCGAGCGCTCGTCCCACGGCGTCGCGGTTGCCGGCGTTCGCGATCACGAGGTAGTCGTCGGCGCCGGTCCGGTACAGGATGACGTCGTCGACGATGCCTCCGTCGTCGGCGAGCACCAGGGCGTAGCGCGCGAGGTGCTCGCCCATGCCCCCGGCGCGGCCGCCGAGCACGCGGTCGAGGAGGCCGACGGCTCCCGCCCCCGTGACGCGGAACTCCGCCATGTGCGAGACGTCGAACAGGCCGGCGGCCTCGCGCACGGCCCGATGCTCCGCGAGCTCGGATCCGTAGCGCAACGGCAGCTGCCAGCCGCCGAAATCGGTGAAGACGGCGCCGAGCGCTTCGTGCCGCGCGAACAGCACGGTGCGTCCCGGCGGGTGGGTGGAGCGGGGTTCTGACATGAGTTCTCCCGGATCGGGTGGGCGCGTGAGCGCCCGCTGAACTCCCCCTCTGTCATGGGCCTGAGAGCTTCGCTGCCGGTCGTGGGTGACGATCGGCGGCTTTCACCGTCGGCGGATCCCGCAGGATCGCTTTCCAGAGTGGCCCGACCGCGGCGGTACGCGTACCTGAGAGATTGGCGGGGAGGCTTGCTCCTTCGGTGCTCGGCGCGACGTCTGCCGAGGCTCTCCCGCAACGGTCACAGGGCCGGTGTGGACTTGTGGCGCCAGCATAGCGGTCGGATGTCGCGACACGCCCTTCGGCTCCGAGGTCGGCGTGGCGTCCCGCCCGCGTCAGCGCGCGCAGGCCCCCGTCGCGACGGGCGACGCAAGGCCGGCGGCCTGCGCGGCGACGGGCTGGAGCTCGTTCACCGTCATGGCGTAACCGACCTGCGAGCCGTCGTCGGCGCGGGCGAAGACGACACCGGCGACCTCGCCGGCCGCCGTGAGCAGCGGCCCGCCGGAGTTGCCCGGCTCGACGGTGGCCTGGAGCGCGTAGATCTCGCGGGGCGCGGTGCCGCTGTCGTAGATGTCCGGCACCTGAGCGACGCCGACCGAGCGCACGACCGCCTCGCGGCTCGTGAACGGCCCGCCGTAGGGGTACCCGTCGAACACGGCGGCCGCACCGCGGGACAGCACATCCGACAGCGCGAGCGGGGGCGCGCCGTGCACGTCGACGGCGATGACGGCGAGGTCGTCGACCGGATCGAAGTAGACGACCTTGCCGTCCGCCGCAGCGCGTCCGGGCAGCTCCACGACCGGGTCGTCGACGCCCGCCACGACATGCGCGTTCGTCACGACGCGGTCGGGCGCCACGACGAAGCCGCTCCCGGTGAGGTTCTGCCCGCACGACGGGGCGGCGCCCGAGACGCGGGCGACCGACTGAGCGGCGGCGTCGAGCGCAGGGTCCTGGAGATCGACCGGTGGCGCCGTCTCGGGCGCGGGCCCGAGCTCGATGAGCTGCCCGAGCCTGGGCAGGCCGTCCGTGAGCACGGCCTGACGCACCTGGGCGATCGCGGCGGTGACCGGCGTGGGGGTGATCGACTCGATCGTGCCCAGCACCCGCGACGAGGCGACGGCCGCGGACACGGTCGGGATCCCCGCGACGGCGACGCTCTGTGCGACGAGTGAGATCGACAGCGCCGTCAGGACGAGGCTCAGCGCGGCGCCGAGGATGCGATCGAGGGGCTTCAGATGGAGCCGGTCGGTGCGGCGCCGCACGGCCGCTCCGATCGCCGATCCCACGGCCGTGCCGACGACGAGGAGCGCGGCACCCGTGGCGAGCACGACCGTGCCCCGCCATTCGGGCGACGGGACGAGCGGCCCGACGACGGGCATCAGCCACCACGCGGCGATACCGCCGGCGACGAGTCCGATGAGCGCGCCGAGGCTCGCGATGAGGCCGCGCGCGGCGCCACCGACGACCGCCAGCACGAGGAGCGCCACCAGGACGACATCGATCACGATCGCGAGCATGCCTCCCCTTTCCGCCCGCCAGCGTAGAGGGAACCGCTGACAGGGTGCTGGAGTTGCGGTTCGAGTCACCCTGACATTAAGATCGACACCGAGTTAGAGTCACCATGACCAGAACCAGTGCACCCGCCTCGACGACCCGCGACGCGACCGACGCCGCGCGAGTCGCCGTCTCCACGGTCATCTTCAGCCTCCGGCGTGATCCCGGCGACGACTGCCCCCGGCTCGTCCTTCCGCTCGTGCGCCGCACGCGTGACCCGTTCAAAGACCTGTGGGCCCTTCCCGGCGGGTGGCTCGATGCCGCGGAGGGTCTGGAGGACGCCGCCTCGCGCACGCTCGAGGAGACCACGGCGCTCACGCCCAGCTACCTCGAGCAGCTCTATGCGTTCGGCGACGTCGACCGCTCCCCCACCCGCGTCGTCTCGATCGTGTACTGGGCGCTCCTGCGGGCAGAGGAGGTCGACAGCCAGGTGGCCAGCCACGCCGCCGCGGGGACCGCGCCGGAGAACGTGCGCTGGTTCGCCGCATCCGACCTGCCGCCCCTCGCGTTCGACCACGATCAGATCGTCGGCTACGCGCTGTGGCGGCTGCGCAACAAGGCCGGCTACAGCCGGATCGCGCACGGGCTGCTCGCCGAGGACTTCACCCTGAGCGAGCTCCGCGAGGTCTACGAGGCGATCCTGGACCGGCGGCTGGACCCGGCGAACTTCCGACGCCAGGCCGAGGCATCCGGAACCCTCATCCCCACCGACCGCTTCCGCACCGGCAGTCATCGGCCGGCACGGCTGTACCGATACGACCAGGATGTCGAGCTCGCCGATCGCGGCCCGCTCGGCGTCCGAGAATCGAGGACGAGATGACCACGACACCCCTCACGCTCCAGCCCGGGCCGATCGATCCCTCCGTTGACCACGAGATCCAGGCGATCGTCGCCGGCGCGACGGGCGGCACGACCTGCACGACCGATCTCGCCGCCGGGCCGTGGATCTTCGACACGCGTGCCGGGTACGGTCCCGGCGCGTCCATGGGCGACGTCATCCCCACGGGATCCCCGCGCCAGGGCGCGCTGCCGCAGGAGTACCGCGACGCGGCCGACGACGAGCTGCACGCCCGCATCCGGGCCGCGAAGCAGACGCTGGGCGACCGTGTCGTGGTGCTCGGGCACTTCTACCAGCGCGACGAGGTCGTGCGACACGCCGACTACGTGGGCGACTCGTTCCAGCTCGCCAACGCCGCGCTCGAGCACCCGGACGCGGAGGCGATCGTGTTCTGCGGCGTGCACTTCATGGCCGAGACCGCCGACCTCCTCTCCGGTCCCGAGCAGGCCGTCATCCTCCCGAACCTCGCGGCCGGCTGCTCGATGGCCGACATGGCCGACATCGACCAGGTCGAGGAGTGCTGGGAACAGCTGGCCGAGCTGTACGGCGACCTGGACGCCCCGGACGCCGAGGGCCTGCTTCCGGTGATCCCCGTGACGTACATGAACTCCTCGGCCGCGATCAAGGGCTTCGTCGGCCGCCACCAGGGCATCGTCTGCACCTCCTCGAACGCGCGCACGGTGCTGGAGTGGGCGTTCGCCCGCGGGCGGCGGGTCCTCTTCTTCCCCGATCAGCACCTCGGCCGAAACACCGCGAAGTCGATGGGCGTGCCGCTCGAGCAGATGCCGATGTGGAACCCGAACCGGCCCCTCGGCGGCTCCGACGAGCGAACCCTGGCGGACGCGCGCGTGATCCTCTGGCACGGCTTCTGCTCCGTCCACCGGCGCTTCACCGTGGAGCAGATCGACAAGGCCCGCGCCGAGCACCCCGGCGTACGGGTCATCGTCCACCCGGAGTGCCCGATGGCGGTCGTCGACGCCGCCGACGAGGCCGGCTCGACCGACTACATCCGCAAGGCGATCGCGGCGGCCACCGAGCCCACCGCGTTCGCGATCGGGACCGAGATCAACCTCGTGCAGCGGCTCGCCGCCCAGTACCCCCAGCACGAGATCTTCTGCCTCGACCCGGTGGTCTGCCCGTGCTCGACGATGTACCGCATCCACCCCGGCTACCTCGCCTGGGTGCTGGAGTCGCTCGTGGCCGGCGAGGTCGTGAACCGCATCACGGTGCCGGACGACGTGGCGGCGCCGGCGCGGCTGGCGCTCGAGCGGATGCTGGCGGCCCGGCCGTGAGCGCCGCGGACCGCACCCCGGTCACGGCCGTCGTCGTCGGCAGCGGCATCGCGGGCCTCGTCACGGCGCTCCACGCCGCGGCCGCCGGCGCCGCGGTGACGCTTGTCACGAAGGATGTGCTGGAGAGTGCGAACACCCGCTACGCGCAGGGCGGCATCGCCGCCGTGATGTTCGCCGAGGACAGCGCCGAGGCCCATCTCGCCGACACGCTGGCGGCGTCGGCGGGGCTCGCGGACCCCGAGGCGGTGCACGTGCTCGTCGACGAGGGACCGGACCGCATCCGCGAGCTCGTCGCGCTCGGTGTCGCGTTCGACCGCACGCCCGAGGGCGCGTTCCGTCGCGGGCTCGAGGCCGCGCACTCGTTCCCGCGCGTCCTGCACGCGGGCGGCGATGCGACGGGCGCCGCGATCGAGCAGGCGCTCGTCGCGGCGGTCCGTGCGAGTGCCGTCCGGGTCATCGAGCATGCCTTCCTGCTCGACGTCGTCGTCGCCGACGGCCGTGCGCGCGGGGTCGAGCTCCTGGTGGACGGCCGGCGGATGCGGCTGCGCACAGACGCGGTCGTTCTCGCCACCGGCGGGGCCGGGCAGCTGTACGCCCACACGACCAACCCCGTGGTCGCGACCGCCGACGGCATCGCCGCGGCGCTCCGGGCGGGAGCGGCGGTCGCGGATCTCGAGTTCGTGCAGTTCCACCCGACCGTGCTCGCCGCGGGCGAGCCGTTCCTCGTGTCCGAGGCCGTTCGGGGCGAGGGCGCCGTGCTCGTCGATGACAGCGGACGCCGTTTCGCGTTCGACGCCCACCCCGACGGCGAGCTCGCGCCTCGCGATGTCGTGGCTCGTGCGATCTCCCGGACGATCGCACGTCAGGGCGGCCGCCCCGCGCTGCTGGACGCGACGGCGTTGGGCGGCGCCGACACCTCCGGGTTCCTCGCCGAGCGCTTCCCGACGATCGACGCGGCGGTGCGCGAGCGGGGTCTCGACTGGGCGGACGCCCCCATCCCCGTCACGCCCGCCGCGCACTACCTGATGGGCGGCGTCACGACGGACCTGCACGGCCGGACCACGGTCCCGGGCCTCTACGCCGTCGGCGAGACGGCGCGAACCGGCGTGCACGGCGCGAACCGCCTCGCGTCGAACTCGCTTCTGGAGGGCGCGGTCTTCGGCGCGCGGACCGGTGACGTCCTGGCCGCCGACGCCGCACGCAGCGCCTGGCCGGTCGCGGTCGCGATGCCGACCGCGCCGAGCGACACCGTCCGGCCGGTGCCGGCGCGGCATGCGACGGCGTTCTCCCGCAGCGCGCTGCAGCAGCTCATGTGGGAGTTCGTGGGGCTGGAACGGGATGCGACGGGTCTGCGTCGGGCCGCCGACACCCTCACGCGCTGGTCGGCGGAGCACCGCGAGCCGCGCACGATCGCCGACTTCGAGGACGAGAACCTGCTTCGGGTGGCCCGAGAGGTCGTGGCGGCCGCGGAGCGCCGGACCGGCTCGGTCGGCGCGCACTTCCGCGCCGACGACCCGGGCACGGGAGGAAGCGCGCCGGCGGAGCCGACCGCGGCGGTGGTCGCATGCTGACCCGGGCCGTGATCGATCGCACCGTCGCAGCCGCCCTCGCGGAGGACGCCCCCTGGGGCGACCTCACGAGCGAGTCGCTCATCCCCGCGCACGCCGTCGCCCGCGCCGAGCTCGTCGCGCGCGAGCCCGGAGTGCTCGCCGGTGCCGAGGTGTTCGAGGCGGCCTTCCGGCTGACCGATCCCGCCGTGCGTGTCGAGCTCCGTGCGGGCGACGGCGATCGCTTCGACACCGGCGACGTCCTGGCGACGGTCGAGGGACCGGCCCGGGGGGTGCTCTCAGCCGAGCGGGTGGCGCTGAACTTCGTCCAGCGCATGAGCGGCACGGCGACCCTCACCTCGCGGTTCGTGGCCGAGGTGGCCCATACCGGCGCACGCATCGCCGACACCCGGAAGACCACGCCGGGCCTGCGCGCGTTCGAACGTCACGCGGTCGTGGCCGGTGGCGGACACAACCACCGTTTCTCGCTGTCCGATGCCGTCATGGCCAAGGACAACCACCTCGCGGTGCTGACGGCCTCGGGCCTGTCGGTCACGCAGGCCCTGCAGACCGCGATCGCGCGGCTCCCCCACACGACGCACGTGGAGGTCGAGGTCGATCGGCTGGACCAGATCGAGCCGGTGCTGGCAGCCGGGATCGGCACGATCATGCTCGACAACTTCTCGATCGACGATCTCGCGCGCGGCGTCGAGCAGGTCGCCGGCCGTGCGATCGTCGACGCGTCCGGCGGGGTCACCCTGGAGACCGTTCGCCGGATCGCCGAGACGGGTGTCGACGTCATCTCCGTCGGCGCCCTCACGCACGGCGCGCGCGCTCTCGACCTCGGACTGGACATGGCCGTCGGGCTCCCCGACCCGGTGTGACGACGTGACGACGATCTACCTCGACAACGCGGCGACCACGCCCGTGCGCCGCGAGGCTCTCGAGGCGATGATCCCGTTCCTGACGCACGCGTTCGGCAATCCGTCCAGCCACCACGAGGTGGGCGAGCAGGCGGCACGGGCGCTGGCGGACGCGCGGGCTCGCGTGGCAGCCGTGCTCGGGATGCGCGCGGGCGATGTCGTCTTCACGGCCGGCGGCACCGAGGCCAACAACCTGGCGATCAAGGGCATCGCGATCGCCGCGGCGCTCGATCGCGGCGCCCGACACGTGGTCACGACGCCCATCGAGCACGAGTCCGTGCTCGCGAGCGTCGACTACCTCCGGCGCGTGCACGGGTTCGCCGTCGATCTGCTGCCGGTCGACGCGGTGGGGCGCGTCGACCCCGCCGACCTTCAGGCCGTGCTCCGCGACGACACGGCCGTCACGACGATCGGCTACGCGAACAACGAGGTCGGCACCGTGCAGGATGTCGCGGGGCTCGCCGCGGTCGCGACGGCCGCGAGCGTGCCGCTCCACCTGGATGCCGTGCAGGCGGCGGGATGGCTGCCGCTGTCGGGCACGGGGGCCGACGCGATCTCGCTCGCGGGCCACAAGGTGGGCGCGCCCAAGGGAACGGGCGTCCTCGCGGTGCGCGGCCGCATCCCGCTGGAGCCGCTGCTGCACGGCGGCGGGCAGGAGCGCGGCCGGCGCAGCGGGACCGAGAACGTGGCCGGCGCGGTCGCGCTCGCCGTCGCGCTGGAGCTCGCGGAGACGGAGCGGGCCGCCGGCGCCGCACGCGCCGCCGCGTTGCGGGACGAGTTCATCGGCGAGGTCCTGCGGCGCGTGCCGACGGCACGCCTGACGGGCGACCCCCGGCACCGGCTTCCCGCGACGGCGAGCTTCACGTTCGCGGACACGAGCGGCGAGGCCGTCCTGCTCGAGCTCGAGCGCCGGGGCGTGACGACCTCGAGCGGCTCGGCGTGCGCGGCCGGCAGCGACGAGCCGTCGCACGTCCTGCTCGCGATGGGGGTCCCCCCGGAGACGGCTCAGACGGCCGTGCGGGTGACGCTCGGCCATGAGCCGGTGGACCCGCGTGCGCTGGCGGACCTGGTCGCCGCCGCGGTGGCCGCCGTACAATCGGGCGGGTGAACCCCGTCGTCACGATCGTGGTCCCCGGCCACGACGTCGCGCCCTACGCGCCCGACGCCCTCGCCTCGCTGCGTGCCCAGACCTTCCCGGCATGGACGGCGGTGCTGGTCGACGACGGCTCCTCGGACGGCACGTCGGAGCTGTTCGCCGCCGCCGCGGCGGCGGATCCCCGGTTCCGCGTCGTCCGCCATCCGGCACGACGGGGGCTGGGATCGGCGCGCAACACCGGGGTCTCGCTCGTCGACACGCCCTTCCTGGGATTCCTCGACGCGGACGACGTGCTCCTCCCCGATGCCCTGACGCGGCTCACGGCGACACTGGACGCGTCCGGGAGCGACTTCGTCGCCGGCGCCTATGTCCGCCTCGCGGCCGACGACGCGGGCGCGTACTCACCCGGCCCGGTGCAGCCGTGGGTGCAGGCCGCGACCGACCCGGCACGGCTGTCCGTCACGATCGACGAGCACCCGGAGGCGTCGGGCAACGTGGTCGCGTGGTCGAAGCTCGTGCGGACGGACTTCTGGCGGCGTGCACGGCTGCGCTTCCCGGAGGGTCGGCTGTACGAGGACCAGGTGCTCGCGCAGCTCATGTACTGCCGTGCGCGGCGGTTCGACGTCGTCCCCGATGTCGTCGTGCACTGGCGGGTGCGTGCGGAGGGGACCTCCATCACGCAGCAGGAGGACCGGCTCGACGTCCTCCGCGACTGCCTCGACGCCATGCGCGAGGGACTCGCCATCCTCGATGCCGCCGACCACCCGCTGGCCGCTGGGGCCCGTGTGCGTCTCCTCTTGCGCATGGATGTGCCGCGGCTCGCACGGATCGCCGCGGGCCACCCCGAGGACGAGTACCGCAGGATGCTCGGGACCTTCGCCCGGATGCTCGCCGAGCACCCGCAGGCCGACCCCGCGGATCTGTCCTCGCCGCTCGTGTCGGCGGCCCGGCTGTGGTGAGCCGATATCGTGGTGGGGTGACCAATGACGCAACCCCCGACCGGATCCGCAACGACGCGCTGGACGAGCTCAAGAAGGAGATCGCCGAGAAAGGCGTGGAGAGCCTCGTCACGCCCGACGAGGTCGTTCTCGAGCACTTGAGCGACCCGGTTCCCACCGACGCGATCGGCTCCGAGGACTGGGACCACCCCGAGAAGTGAGGCGCGGGCGCCGCGCCCGCCGGATCACAGGCCCGCGACGAGGTTGATGACCGTGGCGAGGATCACCGCGCCGAACAGGTACGCCAGCAGCGTCTGACCAATGACGAGGCGGCGGATCGCATTGGACGTGATGTTCGTGTCCGACACCTGATACGCGACGCCGAGCCCGAACGAGACATAGGCGAAGTCCGTGTACATGGGGGGCTCCGGCTGATTGAAGTCGATCCCGCCGATCGGATCCGCGTAGTAGACGGCGGCGAGCCGCAGCATGTAGTCCACCTGGATGAGCGCCCACGACCCGGCCACGCTCAGCAGGGCCACGGCCGCCAGCACGAAGGACTCGGTGCGCACCGTGCCGGAGCTCTGGAGCAGCACCACGCCGACGGCGGCGAGGCTCGCGACCGACCCCATCACCGCGACGAACCGGGCGATCGGCCGTCCCGGATCCTCCGCGCGTGCATGCTCCTGGGTCTGGGCCGCGTCCATGGGCCACACGACCCGCAGGATCCACACGACCTGGACGATCGCGAACACGCCCCAGCCCGCGAGCAGTCCGGCGGCGATTCCGAGCGGCGGCGTCGCGACGGCGCCGGCCACGACGCGCGATCAGCGTGCGCAGCAGGACGGGCGAGCGTCGCGAGGAGGCGGTCACCCTCGCATGATCGCACCGATTGCCCACTCGGACGGGGAATGCGCGGCCGGCCGCGGTCGTTGACACCCCCGTTCGCCGGTTTCGGCGCCTTCCCCCTTCATCGAGGAGACGACGATGGCTCACGCCGCCCCCACGACCGGATCGCTTCCGACATCACCGCCGACGGATGCGGTCGCACGAGGTGACAACCGCGTGATCTGGCTGCTGCTGGCGGCCGCGTTCGTCGCGATCCTCAACGAGACGACGATGGGCGTCGCGATCCCGCACCTCATCGTCGATCTCGGCATCACGGCGGTCGACGCGCAGTGGCTGACGACCGCATTCATGCTCACGATGGCGGTGGTCATCCCGACCACCGGGTTCCTGCTGCAGCGGTTCGGCACGCGCGCATCCTTCATCGCGGCGATGTCGCTGTTCTCGGCGGGGACCCTGGTCGCGCTGCTCTCCCCCGGCTTCCCCCTGCTGGTCGTCGCGCGCGTGATCCAGGCCTCCGGCACCGCGATCATGATGCCGCTGCTCATGACCACGCTCATGACCATCGTCCCACCGCACGCTCGGGGGCGCATGATGGGCAGGGTGAGCGTGGTCATGGCGCTCGCCCCCGCGATCGGTCCGACCATGGCGGGGCTCGTGCTCGACACGCTCGGCTGGCGCTGGATCTTCGCGATCGTGCTGCCGATCGCGCTCGTGTCCCTCGCCGTCGGCGCGCGGTGGATCCACGACGTGGGCGAGCGCAGCCACGCCCGCATCGACGTGCTGTCGATCGTGCTGTCGGCGTTCGGCTTCGGCGGGATCGTGTTCGGGCTCAGCCAGATCGGCGCGGGCGCGCACGGCGGCGACGCCGCGGCATCCTCCGCCTCCCTCGCGACCACGACGCTCATCGCGTCGCTGTCGGTCGGCGTCGCCGCCCTCGCGCTCTTCGTCTGGCGTCAGGTGGTGCTGCAGCGCACCGGCTCCGCACTGCTCGATCTCCGCGTCTTCCGCATTCCCACCTTCGCACTGTCGGTGGCGCAGTTCGCGGTGCTGTCGCTCGCGTTCTTCGGCACGATCACGGTCCTCCCGTTGTTCCTGCAGAACGCCGTCGGCCTCTCGGCGCTCGACACCGGCCTCGTCGTCCTGCCGGGCGCGCTGGCGATGGGTCTCGCGGGCCCCTTCATCGGCCGGATCTACGACCGCTGGGGCACGCGGGTCCTGCTGGTGCCGGCGGCGCTGCTGACGGTCGCGCTGCTGTGGGTGTTCGCCTCGCTCACCGAGACCACTCCCGTGTGGGAGCTCGTCGTCATCCAGACCCTCCTCTCGCTCGGGCTGGCACTGGCGTTCACGCCCCTGTTCACGGCCTCGCTCGGATCACTCCCGGTGTCGCTGTACTCGCACGGCAGCGCGGTCGTGTCCACGGTTCAGCAGGTCGCGGGCGCCGCGGGCATCGCCGTGATGATCACGATCATGAACGCGGGCTTCGTCTCGGCGCAGGCCGCCGGCGCGGCGACTCCGGTGTCCTGGGCGGAGGGCGCGCGCACGGCGTTCCTGTTCGCCGCGATCGCGGCGATCCCGACGATCGTCGGCGCGTTCCTCATCCGCAAGCCGGCCGACGGCGTCGAGGTCCCGCCGGGCCACTGAGCGTGTCAACCCCCGCGACGACGGCCGGGGCGCGCCGTACCGTGGTCGGCATGACAGAGCTCACCGACAAGCGGATCGCCTTCCTCGCAACCGATGGCTACGAGGACTCGGAGCTGACGTCGCCGTGGAACGCGGTCACGCTCGCCGGCGGCGATCCCGTCATGGTCGCACCGAGCGGCGACCGCATCGAGGGCAAGAACGGGCACCTGCACCGTGTGGATCTGTCCGCGCGCGATGCGCGAGCCGAGGACTTCGATGCGCTCGTGCTCCCGGGCGGGGTGGTGAACGCCGATCACCTGCGCATGGACGAGGACGCCGTCGCGTTCGCTCGCGCGTTCTTCGACGAGGGGAAGCCCGTCGCGGCGATCTGCCATGCGGCGTGGACCCTCGTCGAGGCGGATGTCGTCGCGGGCCGGACGCTGACGAGCTACCCGAGCCTCGCGACGGACCTGCGCAACGCCGGGGCGACGTGGGTGGACCAGGAGGTCGTCGTCGACGGCGACCTGATCAGCAGTCGGACGCCGGACGATCTCCCCGCCTTCAACGCGGCGCTCGTCGACGGTGTGGCCGCGAAGGGCTGAGCGGATCAGCCGAGGCTGCAGGAACCGCCGCAGCACGAGGGCGGGGCGTCGCCGTCGTCGGCGATCGGGAGGAGCGTCAGCGGCGTCGCGGCGGGGGCAGCGACATCCGAGGGTGTAGCGGACATGCTGTCCATCGTACGTCCGCTGCGAGCGAGCGGCGCGGCATTGTCACGGCGCCGCGGCAACCGGATGCAACATCGTGCGGCGTAGCGTCGGCGACGAGACGGCGAACGTCCGTCGGAATCCCTAAGGAGTGATGGTCGATGTCGACACACACGCAGACACGTTCCTCGCAGGCTCGCGGTGAGGTGCCCTCGGGCACGATGCGCGCGGCCGTCGTGGTCGCCCACGACAAGCCGCTCGTGGTCACCGACGTCCCGATCCCGCAGCCCGGTCCGGGGCAGGCCCTCGTGAAGGTCATCACGAGCGGCGTGTGCCACACCGACCTGCACGCCGCACGGGGCGACTGGCCCGTCGCCCCGAAGGCGGACCTCATCCCCGGTCACGAGGGCTACGGCGAGGTCATCGCCCTCGGCGAGGGCGTGACGACCCTCTCGGTCGGCGACCGCGTCGGCAACGCCTGGCTCTGGAGCGCCTGCGGCGTGTGCGAGTTCTGCCGGACGGGCTGGGAGACGCTGTGTCCCGAGCAGCAGAACGGCGGCTACTCGGTCGACGGCAGCTTCGGCGAGTACATGCTCGTCGACGAGAAGTTCGCCGCCCGCATCCCCGAGGGCGCCGACCCGGTCGAGGTCGCGCCGGTCCTCTGCGCCGGTGTCACGGTCTACAAGGGGTTGAAGATGACGGGTGTGCGGCCCGGGGAATGGGTCGTCATCTCCGGCGTCGGTGGACTCGGTCACATCGCGGTGCAGTACGCCCGCGCCATGGGGATGCGCGTCGCGGCGGTCGACATCGCGCCGGACAAGCTCGAGCTCGCGCGCAAGCACGGCGCAGAGGTGACGGTGGACGCGTCCCGGCAGGACCCGGCCGCCGCGATCCAGGAGCAGACCGGCGGCGCGCACGGTGTGCTGGTCACGGCCGTGCACCCGAAGGCGTTCGGCCAGGCTCTCGGCATGGCCCGCCGCGGCGCGACCATCGTGTTCAACGGTCTGCCTCCGGGGGACTTCCCCGCGAACATCTTCGACATCGTGCTGCGGGCGATCACGATCCGCGGCTCGATCGTCGGCACGCGCCAGGACATGATCGAGGCGCTCGACTTCTACGCCCGTGGTGAGATCCACCCGACCGTATCGGTCGAGAGCATCGACGACATCAACGACATCTTCGAGCGCATGGAGCACGGCAAGATCGATGGCCGCATCGTCATGAAGTACTGATCGCGCACCGTCGCCGCGGTCGCAGGTCGTCGTCCGAGGCGACGACCTGCGACCGCGCGGCATCCGGTGCGCGGACGCGTGGTCCGCTGCGCCGTCCTCACGGCTGCGTGTCGCGCATCTCGCCGTCGACGTAGAGCCAGCGCCCGTGTTCGCGGACGAACCGCGACCGTTCGTGCAGAACCTCCATGCCCTCGCGGCCGATGAACGTGGCACGGAACTCCACGACCCCCTCGACGTCCTGCGGCCCGCCCGCGACCGTGTCGACGATCTGCAGTCCGCGCCACCGCGGGTTGTCCGAGAGGTCGAGGCGCGCCGGCCGGGTCGAGGGGTGCCACGTGTGCAGGAGCCAGGCCGCGTCCCCGTCGCGGAAGGCCGCGAAGCGCGAGCGCATGAGCGCGACCGCGGTCTCCGGCTCGGGCGTCACGGGCGGCGAGCCGGAATCCTGCCCGTCCACGTCCGTGCTCACCGCTCCGTGACCCGGCCGTCCACGACGTGCCACTGGCGGTCGGTCCGGACTGCGGAGAGCATCCGCCGGTCGTGGGTCACGAGCAGGAGGGTGCCCTCATACGACTCCAGTGCCTGCTCGAGCTGTTCGATCGCCGGCAGGTCGAGGTGGTTGGTCGGCTCGTCCAGCACCAGCACGTTCACACCGCGCGCCTGCAGGAGAGCGAGCGCCGCCCGGGTCCGCTCGCCGGGCGAGAGCCCCGAGACCGAACGCGTGACGTGATCGGCCTTGAGACCGAACTTCGCGAGGAGCGTGCGCACCTCGCCCGAGGCGAGCTCCGGGACGAGCTCCTCGAACGCGGCCGCGAGGGGCAGGTCGCCGGCGAACGCGGAGCGAGCCTGATCGATCTCCCCGATCTGCACACTGGCTCCGAGGCTCGCCGTGCCCTCGTCCGGACGCTGCCGGCCCAGCAGAGCGCGAAGGAGCGTCGACTTGCCCGCACCGTTGGGCCCGGTGATGCCGATGCGCTCGCCTGCCTCGACCTGCAGCGAAACCGGGCCGAGAGTGAAGGACCCCTGCCTCAGCACAGCGCCCGACAGGGTGGAGACGATCGTGCTCGACCGGGGAGCGGCGCCGATCGTGAACTGCAGCTGCCACTCCTTGCGCGGCTCGTCTACCTCCTCCAAGCGCGCGATACGGCTCTCCATCTGCCGAACCTTCTGCGCCTGCTTCTCGCTCGACTCCATGGACGCCTTGCGCCGGATCTTGTCGTTGTCGGGAGCCTTGCGCATCGCATTGCGCACCCCCTGGCTCGACCACTCACGCTGCGTACGCGCCCGCGCCACCAGATCGGCCTTCTTCTCCGCGAACTCGTCGTAGCGCTCGCGCGCGTGCCGCCGCAGCGTCGCCCGCTCCTCGAGGTAGGCGTCGTATCCTCCGCCGTAGACGCGGTTGGTCTGCTGGACGAGATCGAGCTCGAGCACCCGCGTGACGCAGCGCGCGAGGAACTCCCTGTCGTGGCTCACCAGCACCGCTCCCCCGCGCAGCCCCTGGACGAACGTTTCGAGCCTCTCGAGGCCGTCGAGGTCCAGGTCGTTGGTGGGCTCGTCGAGCAGCACGATGTCGAAGCGACTGAGCAAGAGGGCCGCCAGTCCGACCCGCGCGGCCTGACCTCCCGAGAGCGAGGTCATCTCGGCTCCCGCGTCCGCCGTGAGCCCCAGCTCCGCCATGACGACCGGCATCCGCTCGTCGAGGTCGGCCGCCCCGGTCGCGAGCCAGCGCTCCAGCGCCGCGGAGTAGACCTCGGCCGGATCGGTGCCCGGCGTGGCGAGCGACGGGTCGCCGAGGGCGGCGGCGGCCGCGTCCATCTCGCTCGTCGCCTGGGCGCAACCGGTGCGACGGGCGACGTAGGCCGCGACGGTCTCCCCCGGCACACGCTCGTGCTCCTGCGGCAGCCATCCCACGAAGGCGTCCGGCGGCGAGAGCGACACGGTGCCCGCGAGCGGGGTCTCCGCGCCGCCCAGCAGACGAAGGAGCGTGGACTTTCCCGCGCCGTTGGCCCCGACGACCCCGACCACGTCGCCCGGCGCCACGGTCAGATCGAGGTGCTCGAACAGCACGCGGTGCCCGTAGCCGCCGGCGAGGTCTTGGGCGACGAGCGTTGCGGTCATGCCTCCATCGTGCCATCGCGGCGCGCCACCACGGTCCGCGGTGGCCGCGGCGGGAAGACGAGCGTCACCAGCACGACCGAGATGATCATGAGCAGCAGCCACGAGCTGAGCTTCGAGGGCGCGACCGGCTCCCATCCGTCGGCCTGGTTCGGATAGAGCCATGCGCCCGCCCAGGTCGCGATGTTCTCCGCGAGGTAGATCACCGCGGCGACGCCGGCGAACGCCGCGACCACGGGCAGTCGGAGCCGGGAACGCCACACCCGCGCGTGCATGACAGCGGGTGCCCAGAGCGCGACGACTCCGAGCAGCAGGACCCACCGCGCATCCCACCAGACGTGGTGGAGGAAGAAGTTCGCGTAGACGGCGACGGCGAGCAGCACGGTCGCCCAGACGGGCGGGTAGCGCGTGAACCGGATGTCGAAGAGGCGGTAGACCCGCACGAGGTAGGAGCCGACGGCGGCGTACATGAACCCGCTGAACAGCGGGACCCCGGCGATCCGCAGCACCCCCGCCGGGTCGTACGACCAGGAGCCGACGTCGGTCTTGAAGACCTCCATCACGGTGCCGGTGACGTGGAAGATCAGGACGACCCACAGCTCACGTCGGGTCTCCAGCCCACCCGCGACCATGCCGATCTGGATGAGGACGGCGGCGATCGTGAGTGCGTCGTTGCGCGCCAGCGGCACCGAGTCCGGATACCACAGACGAGCGGCGACGATCACCGCGAGCATGAGCGCGCCGAAGGCGCACGCCCACGCCTGCTTGACGAAGAAGACGGCGATCTCGACGAGCACGGCACGAGGCCCCCGACGCGGTGCCCGTCGAAGGAGGCGCCGGGCGCGGTCGTCAAGCCGGCGTTCGAGTCCGGTGAGGTTCCGCACGCGCCGAGGCTACGGGGCGCGCGCTGGGAGAAGACCGGGTCAGTCCCAGTCGAGGTAGTCCTCGATCGCCCACGAGGTCGCACCCACGTGCGTGGCGGGGAACAGGTGCTCGCCGCCGTCGACGGTCACGACGCTCACGAGGCCGGGAGCCGAGGCCCGCAGTGCCTCGCCGTTGGCCGGGGGCGTGACGGTGTCCTCGGCACCCTGGACCACCAGCACCGGGATGCCGTCGGCCAGGACCGCGGGCCCGTCGGCGCCGGCCTCGACGCCGAGCAGCAGCAGACCGTTCGCCCGCTCGTGGTGCGCATGCGTGAGCACGCGGGCGACGGTTCCGCCGAACCCGTGTCCGCCGATCCAGCCGTCCGCCACGCCGGCCTGCTCCAGCACGGCGACGACGTCCTCCGCGAGCTCCTGCGGCGACGCATCCCTGTTCCCCCAGCCGATGCGCACGACGCGGAAGTCCTCCGAGGCGAGCGAGTGCGCGAGAGGTCCCAGGTATCCGATCTCCAGCCCGCGGTCGGGCAGCAGCACGACGACGGGCCCGTCGCCCTCGATGACGTAGGGGATCGCGCGTCGTTCGGGCTCGAAGACGAGGGGTTCGGCCATCTCGGGTGGTCCTTTCGCGGTGCCGGGAATGATTCCAGTCTCGCTGGCTCGGCGAGCTCGTGCGAATCGGCGCCCGGGCACGTGTGTTCACCCGCCGTTCTCCCCGCCGCACGAGGATGTCCCGATGGAGAGACACCCGTCGTCGGAGCGCAGGCCGGGATCGGCGGGAGAGGTCTTCCGCGTCTTCCTGAAGCTCGGGGCGACCTCGTTCGGGGGGCCGATCGCGCACCTGGGCCACTTCCGCTCCGAGCTCGTAGTGCGGCGCGGCTGGCTGGACGACCGCGAGTACGGCGATCTCGTGGCACTGTGCCAGTTCCTGCCCGGCCCCGCCTCGAGCCAGGTCGGCTTCGCCATCGGGCTGCACCGTGCGGGACTCTTCGGAGGCCTGGCCGCCTTCGCGGCCTTCACCCTCCCTTCGGCGGCCTTGATGGTCGCCTTCGCCTCCGGCGCGTCGCTGTTCACCGGCCCGGCGGGCTCCGGCATCCTCATCGGGCTGCAGATCGTCGCGGTCGCGATCGTCGCGCAGGCCGTGCTGGGCATGACCCGGACGCTCTCCCCCGATCTCCGGCGCGCGTCCATCGCGGCGCTCGCCGCGCTCACGACGCTGCTCCTGGCGGGCTCCGCGGGGCAGCTCATCGCGATCGTGGGAGGCGCCGCCGCGGGACTCGTCCTGTGTCGATCGGATGCCACCGGTCCCGGACCTGCCCTGCGGGTGGCGGTCGGGCGCGCCACCGGCATCCTCGCGTGGGTCGTCCTTCTGGCGCTCCTCGCGTGCGCTCCCCTGCTCGCTGCCGCGACGGGCTCGGGAGCCGTCGCGCTCTTCGACGCGTTCTTCCGCTCGGGTGCGCTGGTCTTCGGAGGCGGACACGTCGTCCTCCCCCTCCTGCAGTCGGCCGTCGTCGATCCGGGCTGGGTGAGCGACCAGGACTTCCTCGCCGGCTACGGCGCGGCGCAAGCGCTGCCGGGCCCGCTCTTCACGTTCTCGGCCTACCTCGGAGCGCTCTCGTCGACGGGGCCCGGCGGCCTGCTCGGCGCGGGCATCGCGCTCGTCGCGATCTTCCTCCCGGGACTCCTCCTGCTGTCGGGCGTGCTGCCGTTCTGGAACGGCATCCGGCGGCGGGCGGCGGCGCAGGCGGTCATGCGCGGCGCGAACGCGGCGGTCGTGGGCATCCTCGCGGCGGCGCTCTACTCGCCCCTGTTCACGACGGCGGTCCGGGGCCCGGCATCCTTCGCACTGGCGCTCGTGTGCTTCGTGCTCCTGGTGGCGTGGCGGCTTCCCCCGTGGATCGTCGTGCTCGCCGGTGCCGGCGGGGGCGTGCTGCTCGCCCACCTCGGGTGAGGGCCGGCTGAGAGGATGGGCTCATGTCAGCCATGAGGACCGAGCGCGGGCTCGATCGTCTCGTCAACTTCTCGGACGCGACGGTGGCCATCGCGATCACCCTGTTGATCCTGCCGCTGGTGGACGACGCCGCCGCAGCCACACGTGAAGGGATCCTTCCGTGGCTGGCGGACAACGCCTGGGAGTTCGTGGCGTTCGGCCTGTCGTTCCTGTTGATCGCGCGCTTCTGGGCCGCCCATCACCGGACCTTCGAGTCGGTCGCCACGTACGACGCCCGGCTCGTACAGGTCAACTTTGTCTGGCTCGCTGCGATCGTGGTGATGCCGTTCAACACCAACCTGCTCGCGGCGACCGCGAACGCGCAGCCGACCGCCTATGCGCTGTACATCGGGAACCTCATGGCGGTCTCCCTCTCGATGCAGCTCATGGAACGCCATCTCTCCCGCGTGCCGGAGTTGGTGAGCGGCGAGGTCCCCCTGCAGCGCGATCTCCTCAACGGCTGGGTCACGCTCGGGCTGATGGCCGCCGCGCTGGCGCTCGCGGCCACGGTGCCGATCGTGGGGATGTGGTGGCTGCTGCTGCTCGTGCTCACGCGGCCCCTCGTGCTTCTCATCCGTCGCCGAGGACGCTCTGCGTCGGTGTGACCCGCCGCACGGCCTCTGCGATCGGTGCGACCTCGGTCGCGTTCTGCACAGATGACCGAGGGTGCGCCTCTCACGGAGGATGCCGTCGCGCGCAAAGGTTAGGCTAGGCATACCTTGCTCACATCCGCCCGGGGTGCACGCTCCCCCGGGGAAAGGCCCGCCATGCGAACCCTTCCTTCCCGTCGCGCCCGTCTCCTGCTCCCGGCCGCGCTGATCACGGCCCTCGCGCTCAGCGGATGCGCTCCGACCGCGCAGACCGAGCCCGCCGCGGATGCCAGCACCCACCCCGTGACGCACGCGCGGGGCACGAGCGAGGTCCCGACGAATCCCGCTCGCGTCGTCACACTCGAGCCCGTCGAGCTCGACACCGCCGTCGCACTGGGGGTGACGCCGGTGGGCGCCGCCGTCGCGAGCAACGTCGCGGGAATCCCCGCATACCTCGGCGTCGAAGGGGTCACCCCGGTCGGGACCGTCCCCGAACCCGACCTGGAGGCGATCGCGGCCCTGAAGCCCGACCTGATCCTCGGCACCGAGTCCCGCCACGCGAAGCTCTACGACCAGCTCAACGCGATCGCCCCGACGGTGTTCATGCAGACGCAGGCCGATCCGTGGCAGCAGAACGTGCGCCTGATCGGTGAGGCGCTCGGCAAGGAGGCGCAGACCCAGGAGCTCCTGGATGCGTTCACCGCACGGTGCGACGAGATCAAGCAGGCCCATCCGGTGTCGGGCAAGACCGCGAACATGATCCGGCCGCGAGACGAGACGACCCTCAGCCTGTACGGTCCGACATCCTTCGCCGGGAGCGCGCTGGAATGCGTCGGGCTCACCATCCCGCCGCAGGACTGGCAGGACGGCCTGCAGGCCGACATCTCACCCGAGAACGTGCTCTCGGCACGTGCGGACTACGTCTTCGTGACCACCACGAAGCCCGGGGACGCGTCGACGCTGCCCGCCGCCATAGCCAGCAACGCGAGCGCCTTCCCCTCCCTCACCCTCGTGGACACCAGCTACTGGGTGTCGGGGGTGGGCCCGAAGGGCGGCTCGCTCGTGCTCGACGACATCGAGCGCGTCCTCGCCGCGAAGTGACGACGCTCCCCTCCGCGGTGCCGCGCGTGCGCTCACCCGCGCGGCGCCGCGGTCGGGTCGCACTGGGGGTGCTGGGTCTGGCCGCCGTGCTGCCGCTCGCGGTCGTGCTGTCGCTGACGATCGGGTCGAACCCGCTCTCGCCGGGATCCGTGCTCGAGGTGCTGCGGGGCGGGGGCGCGCCCGATGCGCGCTACATCGTGGCCGAGCTGCGGATCCCGCGTACCATCGCAGGACTCGTGGTCGGCGCCGCGCTCGGCGCCGCCGGCGCGCTGATCCAGGCGTTCACGCGCAACCCGCTCGCGGATCCCGGCATCCTGGGCGTCAACGCGGGAGCGGCGTTCGCCGTGGCCCTGGGCGTCGGCGTGTTCGGCCTGCGCGAGATCTCCGCCTTCGTCTGGCTGGCCTTCGCCGGGGCCCTCGCCGTCACGGTCGCCGTGTACCTGATCGGATCCGCGGGCCGCGCGGCGGACCCCATCCGCCTGACGCTCGCGGGGGTGGCGCTCGGCGCCGTCTTCGCCGGGATGACCACGGGGATGACGCTGAGCAACCCCGACGCATTCGACCAGATGCGCTCGTGGAATGCGGGCTCGCTGCTCGGCCGGGGGCTCGACGTGCTGCTGCCCGTCCTGCCGTTCCTCGCCGTCGGGATCGCGCTCGCGCTCGCACTCGCCCCCGGGCTCAACGCCCTCGCCCTCGGTGACGACGTCGCGCGCGCCCAGGGCGCCAACGTGACCGGCATCCGGATCGGCGTGATCGCCGCCGTGACCCTCCTCGCCGGGGCGGCGACGGCGCTGGCCGGTCCGATCGCGTTCGTGGGGCTCATGGTGCCGCACGTCGCGCGGTGGCTGTTCGGGGTCGACCAGCGCCGGATCCTCGTCGTCTCGCTGCTGCTCGCACCTGCCGTCGTGCTGCTCTCGGACGTCCTGGGACGGGTGCTGATCGCACCGGCCGAGATCCCCGTCGGCATCGTCACGGCCTTCGTCGGCGCGCCCGTGCTCATCGCGCTCGCCCGGCGCCGCTCCGCGAGCGCGCCGTCATGATCCCGATGCCGCTCGCGGTCGGCTACCGACGGAGTCTGCTCCGGGTCGGCCCCGTGTCCGTGTCCGTGCGCTCCCGCAGCATCGTGGTCGGCGCGGTCTCCGCGGCGTGCATCGTCGTCTTTGCGCTGGGCGCGCTCGCGCTGGGCACCTACGCGCTCTCGCCGGCCGAGGTCGTGTCGGCGTTGCTCGGCGGCGGGAGCCCCCTCGACCGGACGGTCGTGTACGAGTGGCGCCTGCCCCGTGCGCTCGCGGCCATCGTCCTCGGCGGCTACCTCGGGGTCGCGGGCGCCCTCTTCCAGACCGTGACGCGCAACCCGCTGGCGAGCCCGGACGTGCTCGGCCTGTCGAACGGCGCGTTCACCGGGATGCTGCTGAGCATCGTGGTCTTCCGGGCGTCCTGGCCGGTCACCACGGTCGGAGCGGTCGGAGGAGGTCTGCTCACCGCGGTCGTGATCTGGCTCCTCGCTCGGCGCGACGGCACGCAGGGCTTCCGGCTCATCGTGGTCGGCATCGGCGTGGCCGCCCTGCTCGCGTCCGCCAACACCTGGATGTTGCTCGAGGTCGAGCTCGAGACGGCCATGTTCGCCTCCGCGTGGGGCGCCGGAAGCCTCAACGGCGTCACGGCGCCGCAGGTCGCCGGAGCAGCGCTGTGCGGCATCCCGCTGCTGTTGATCGTCGCCGCCCTCACCCCCCGCCTGCGCCAGATCGCCCTCGGCGACGACCTGGCCACCGCGACCGGGGCACGACCGGCGCTCGTGCGCACCCTCGCGCTCCTCGCGGCAGTGGGGCTGGTGTCCTTGGCGACGGCGGTCATCGGACCCGTCGCCTTCATCGCACTCGCCGCCCCACAGGTCGCCCGACGCATCGCCCGCACGCCGGATCTGTCGCCGGCGCTGTCCGCGCTCACCGGGGCGCTGCTGCTCCTGGCGTCCGACCTCATCGCCCAGCACCTGCTGCCCGGGTCCCTCCCGGTCGGCGTCGTGACCGTCTCGGTCGGCGGCGCCTACCTCGTCCTCACCCTCGTCCAGGAGATCCGCCGTCGTGTCTGACCACGTCCCCACCGCCCCGTCCGCCCCCGGTGCCGCGCGACTGCGCGCGGACGGGATCACCGTCGGCTACGACGACAGACGCATCATCGAACGACTCAGCGCACAGATCCCCGACCGCTCGTTCACGGTGATCATCGGTCCGAACGCCTGCGGAAAGTCGACGCTCCTCCGAGCCCTCTCCCGGCTGCTCACCCCGCGTGAGGGGCGGGTGGTCCTGGACGGAAAGGACATCGCGCGTCTGCCCGCGAAGGACGTCGCGCGCCGGCTCGGACTGCTGCCGCAGACCGCCATCGCGCCCGACGGGATCACGGTCGCGGACCTGGTCGGGCGCGGACGATACCCGCACCAGGGTCTGCTGCGACAGTGGACGGAGGCCGACGAGCTCGCCGTGCGGGAAGCCCTCGAGGCGACGGGCGTCCAGGACCTCTCCGCCCGCCGGGTCGAAGAGCTCTCCGGCGGCCAGCGACAGCGGGTGTGGGTCGCGATGGTGCTCGCGCAGCAGACCGATCTGCTCCTGCTGGACGAGCCGACGACCTACCTCGACATCGCGCATCAGGTCGAGCTGATGGAGCTGTTCTCGCGGCTGAACCGCGCCGGTCGGACGATCGTCGCGGTACTGCACGACCTCAACCACGCGGCTCGGTACGCCGACCACATCATCGCGATGCGGCAGGGACGCGTCATCGCCGCGGGACCGCCGGTCGAGGTCGTGACGAGCGCACGGGTCGAGGAGATCTTCGACCTGCCCAACGTCGTGATCGACGACCCGGTGACGGGCGGGCCGCTCGTCGTGCCTCGGCGGATGCACGGCGCGACGGCGGCGGGATCGACGCGATGAGCCTCTCGCCTTCCCGCCCGTGGGAGTACAGCGCCTTCCCCGTCTCCGTGGCGGCGACCACGCGTCTGAGCCCGGGATTCATCCGGCTGACGCTGACGGGAGCGTCCCTGCGGCACTTCGCCCCGTGGGGCCTGGACCAGCGGATCAAGCTCGTCATCCCGATGCCGGACGGCACGCACCCCGACTTCGGCCTGACCCAGCAGCCGACCCCGCATCCCCGAGAGTGGTACGCGCGTTGGAAGGCGCTGCCCCCCGAGGGGCGCAACGCGCTGCGCACCTACACGCCGTCGGCGATCCGCGCCGATGCGGCGGAGATCGACGTGGATGTCTTCCTGCATCGGCCGCACGGTCCGGCGTCGGCGTGGGCACACGCCTGCCGACCCGGGGACGAGCTGATCGTCACCGGCCCCGACATCCGCGTCGGGCACACCGGCTACGGCATCCACTACAGCCCGCCTGCGCCGCCCTCCCGGCTGCTGCTGATCGGTGACGAGTCCGCCCTTCCCGCGATCAACAACATCCTCGCCGCGACTTCCGACATCCCCGCCGAGGTCTTTCTGGAGCTGGGCGATCCGGCCGACGACATCCTGGCCGTGCGCGGGGATCACGTGGGATGCCACGTGATGACGCGCGGCGCGCCGCCCGGCGCGCACATCGAGCGCGCGCTGCGCGACGCCTCCGCCGACGTGGCCGCCGCGGGCACCTACGCCTGGATCGCCGGCGAGGCGGCAGCCGTCGTGCGACTGCGCACACACCTCGTCGCGGAGCGCGGGCTCCCCAAGGACGCGGTCGCCTTCCTCGGCTACTGGAAGCTCGGCGGACCGCTCGTGGCCTGATCCGGGCCGGCGTCCGGCCGCGTCATCGCGCGCTCAGACGTTGAAGCGGAACTCCACCGAGCGCCGATCGCCCCGCGTGCTCGGCGCGCTGACGACGAGGAATCTCACGTCGCTGTCGCTCGGATTGAAGAAGCGATGGGCACGACCGGGCTCGACCTGAACACCCTCGCCCGCGACGAGAGGGACTGTGCCCGTCTGCGTCTGCATCTCTGCACGCCCATCGAGCACGTAGAAGAACTGACGAGCGACGTCGTGCACGTGCCACTCCTCGCCCTCGCCCGCGGGGACGCGCTCCTCGATCACCGAAAGACCGCCCTCGTCGAGCAGCCGCCATCCGTCGGAGACCTCTCCCCACACGTAGTGCTCCGCGACGGCGCGACTGACAGCCGTCACGACCTCATCGGTCATTTGGATCCGCCAGATGTGTTTCCGATGCGGAACTCCACGACGTCGCCGTCCTGCATCACGTAGTCCTTGCCCTCCATGCGGGCCTTGCCCTTGGCGCGGGCCTCGGCGACGGAGCCGGTCTCCACCAGGTCCTCGAAGGAGATGACCTCGGCCTTGATGAAGCCGCGCTCGAAATCGGTATGGATGACCCCGGCGGCCTGCGGCGCCTTCCATCCCTTGCCGATCGTCCAGGCGCGCGCCTCCTTGGGACCGGCCGTGAGGTAGGTCTGCAGACCGAGCGTGTCGAACCCGATGCGCGCCAGCTGGTCGAGTCCCGACTCCTCCTGGCCCGTGGAGGCCAGCAGCTCCGCCGCATCCTCCGGGTCGAGATCGATGAGCTCGGACTCGATCTTCGCGTCGAGGAAGACGGCCTTCGCGGGCGCGACGAGCGCGGCGAGCTCCGCCTTGCGCGCGGCGTCCGTCAGCACGGCCTCGTCGACGTTGAACACGAAGATGAAGGGCTTGGCCGTCAAGAGGCCGAGCTCCCGGATGGGCGCGAGATCGAGGTCGGATGCCGACAGCAGCACGCCGCGCTCCAACGCATCCTTCGCCGCCTGTGCCGCCTCGAGGACCGCAGGGTCGGTCTTCTTGCCCCGCACCTCTTTCTCGTATCGCGTGATCGCCCTCTCGAGGGTCTCGAGGTCGGCGAGCTGGAGCTCGGCGTTGATCGTCTCCATGTCCGACGCCGGGTCGACCTTGCCGTCCACGTGCACCACGTCGCCGTCGGCGAATCCGCGCACGACCTGCGCGATCGCGTCCGCCTCGCGGATGTTGGCGAGGAACTTGTTGCCGAGCCCCTCGCCCTCGGAGGCGCCACGGACGATGCCCGCGATGTCGACGAACGACACGGCTGCGGGCAGGATGCGCTCCGAGCCGAAGATGCCGGCGAGCGTCTCGAGTCTCGGATCGGGGAGGTTCACGACCCCGACGTTGGGCTCGATCGTCGCGAACGGGTAGTTCGCCGCGAGCACCTGGTTCTTGGTCAGGGCGTTGAAGAGGGTGGACTTGCCCACATTGGGCAGTCCGACGATTCCGATGGTGAGAGCCACGGGGATCCAGTCTAGGCGGCCCGCTGTCTCTCCCCGGTCACGGCCGCCGCGCGCGGAACGCCTCCGTGCGGTACGGCAGCGTCAGCACACCCTCCGCCGACTCCGCGTCGAACAGCGCGCCGACCTCGCCGAGGATGCGCTCGCGCTCCGCCGGCTCGGAGGTGATGATGTAGCTGCGCGACGCGACCATGTCCTGGAGCTGCTGCCGATCGAGTCCGCGCCCCCACTCCCAGGTTCGCCGCTCGAACGCGGCGAAGGGAGGATGCGGCGCCGGACCGCCGGCCGCGACCAGCTCCTCGGCCGCGGAGCCGCGCATGATCGCGGTGAGACGCCGGACGAGCGGGTCGCGGTCGTCGCGCACGTTCCAGATGGGGCCGAAGACGCCGCCGGCGCGAAGCACACGTCCCACCTCCGCCGACCCCGCGACGGGGTCGACCCAGTGCCATGCCTGCCCGCTGAGCACCGCGTCGACCGACCCGTCGGCGAGCGGGAGCGACTCCCCCGTGCCGACCACCGTGTCGACGCCCGGCGCCTGCCGGCGCAGCTCGGCGAGCATCTCGGCGTCCGGGTCGACGGCGGTCACGGCGGCGCCCGCCGCCCGGATCGCCCTCGTCAGCTTTCCGGTCCCCGCCCCGAGGTCGACGACGCGGGGGTCGTCTCCGAGCGGCTCGAGCAGCCACGCCACCGCCTCGACCGGATAATCGGGTCGCCCCGACTCGTACTGGCCGGCCACGGCGCCGAAGCTCCGGGCCATCGTCTCTTTGTCCGCCATGATCCGAGCCTACGGCGGCGTGCCTCCACGGCGCTCGCCCCGACTCGGACGAAGCTGGCATCGTGGCCCTGGACTTCACCGCGATCGACTTCGAGACGGCCAACTCCTCCAGCGCCTCCGCCTGCGCGGTCGGCCTCGCCCGCGTGCGCAACGGCCGCATCGTCGCCCGCGCGGGGTGGCTCATCCGGCCGCCGGAGGGTCACGACCGCTTCTTCGACCTCAACGTCGGGATCCACGGCATCCGGGCCGACGACGTCGCGGGCGCCAAGAGCTGGAGCGAGCAGCTCGACGACCTCGTCGCTTTCGCGGGAGCAGATGTGCTGGTCGCCCACAATGCAGGCTTCGACATGGCCGTGATGCGACGCGCCTGCGAGGCGACGGGCGACACGTGCCCGCCCTACCGCTACGCGTGCAGCGTGCAGGTCTCTCGTCGTGTGTACGACCTGCCGTCGCACCGGCTCCCGGTCGTGGCCGAGGCGGCGGGCTTCGGACCGTTCCCGCACCACGACGCGACCGCGGACGCCGCCGCCTGCGCGCACATCATGATCGACGCCGCGCGACGCGTGGGCGCGACCGACATCGCGGAGCTCGCCGCCCTGTGCGGCGTCACGATCGGCGAGATCCCCCGCACCTCGGCTGCGCGCGCGGCCGCCTGAGCCGTCGCCCTCGGCCGGGGTTCGGTCCGAGCCCGCGCCCGCGTGTCCGAGGACGGATGTCGGAGGTCCCGGCAAGACTTCGGTCATGGAGCTCTCGGTACTCGCCGTCGTCGCCGGCATCGCACTCGGGGCGCTGTGCGGCTGGTTCGCCGCCGCCGCTCGCGGCGCCCGCCACCGAGCGGCGGACGCCGCGCGTCTGGCCGCCGCGGAGGCCGAAGCGCGCACGGCGCGGCAGCTCCTGGAGCAGGCGCGCAGCGACCAGCGGGCGCAGCAGGAACGAGACGCACGCGAGCAGGCCGTGCTGCGGGCGCTGTCGCCCGTGCGCGAGACGCTGCTCGGCATGCAGCGAAAGGTCGACGACCTCGAACGCGACCGCCACACCCAGTTCGGTGTGCTCGCCGAGCAGCTGCGCCGCGCTCAGGAGTCCGACGAGTCGCTGCGACGCACGACCGAGTCGCTCGCCGGCGCTCTGCGCTCCTCGCGCACCCGCGGCGTCTGGGGCGAGGCGCAGCTGCGCCGCGTCGTCGAGGCCGCAGGTCTCACCCGACACGTCGACTTCGACCTGCAGTCCGCGACCGCTTCCGACGCGGGCGCCGGCCGTCCCGACCTGGTCGTGCGGCTGCCCGGCGGCAAGGCCATCGCCGTCGACGCGAAGGTGCCGCTCGACGCCTACCTCGACGCGGCCGAGATCGCCGACTCGGCGACGGGTGGCGAGGCCGCGCGCCGAGACGATCTCCTCGCCCGGCACGTGAAGGCGCTCCGCGCGCACATCGACGCGCTCGCCAAGCGCGCGTACTGGGCGGGGCTGTCGACGAGCCCGGAGTTCGTGATCTGCTTCCTCCCCGGCGAGTCGATCCTCTCCGCGGCACTCGACGCCGATCCGGGGCTCCTCGACTACGCCTTCTCCCGTCGGGTCGCGCTGGCCTCGCCCGTCAACCTCTGGGCGGTCCTGAAGACGGTCGCGTACACGTGGACGCAGGACGCCGTCTCCGAGCAGGCGCGCGAGCTGTTCGATCTGGGCAACCAGCTCTACGACCGGCTCGGCAGCATGGCCGGGCACGTCGACGATCTGCGCCGAGGGATCGAACGCACGGTCGACAGCTACAACCGCTTCGTCGGCTCGCTCGAGACGCGCGTGCTCGTGAGCGCGCGGCGGTTCCCCGGGATCGACGAGACGCGGCTGGACGCGCTCGCGACGCCCGTCACGGTCGTGCAGCAGCCGCGGCCGCTCAGCTCACCCGAGTTCACAGCGGCGATGGACGCGGCGACCCGCCGCTCGTCCTCGGGACCGGCCGACGAGGACGAGCGTCACACCGACCACGACGAGGTGGTCACGCCCCACCCGGAACGAAGCTGAAGAGCACGATGACCACCGCCGAGACGGCGAGGAACGCGCCCACCATCCACCATGCGCTGACCTGCTGACCCTCGGGGCGCCGCTTGCGGAACAGCACGTCGGGGCGACGGGCCGGATCGATCGGTGCCTGGACCGCCGCCTGCGACGCCAGGGCATCCGCGATGACGGCATGCGCCCCGGTACGGGGACCGGGATCGTTCGTCGGCTCAGCCACGCGCGTTCCTCCTCAGGGTCGCCGCCGTGCGAACACGGCGCCCACCATTCTGCCAGAGGACAGGAGAAAGGCAGTCGGCTGCGTCGCGCGTCGGCTCAGGAGGAACGCTCGCGGCTCACAGCCACTTCGAGGCGAGGTGCTCCGAGTTGATGCGGCGCAGCGTGCCCGATGCGCCGCGCAGGACCACGCTCTCGGTGACGATGTGGTCGCCGCCGGAGCGGCGGACACCTGCGACCAGCTCACCGTTGGTCACGCCGGTGGCGACGAAGATCGTGTTGTTCCCCTTCACCATCTCGTCCGCCTCGTACACGTGGTCATCGAGCTTCAGGCCGGCATCGATGCCGCGCTGCTTCTCGTCGTCGGTGCGCGGCCACAGCCGACCCTGGATGTGACCGCCGAGCGCCTTGATGGCGCACGCCGTGACGATGCCCTCCGGGCTGCCGCCGATGCCGATGCACATGTCCGTACGGGCGTTGTACCGGGCGGCGTTGATGCCGCCCGCGACGTCGCCGTCGCTCATCAGCCGGGTCCCGGCGCCCGCATCGCGGATCTCCTGGATGAGCTTCTGGTGGCGGGGCCGGTTCAGCACCGACACGACGAGCTCGTCGACCGGCTTGCCGAGCGCAGCGGCGAGCCGGTGGATGTTCTCGGCGACGGGAAGGCGGATGTCGACGACCCCGACTCCCGCCGGTCCGGTCACGATCTTGTCCATGTAGAACACGGACGACGCGTCGAGCATCGTGCCGCGGTCCGAGACGGCGAGCACGGAGAGCGCGTTGTTGCGCCCCTCCGCCGTCAGCGTCGTGCCGTCGATGGGGTCGACCGCGATGTCGCACTGCGGACCGCGGCCGGTCCCGACGTGCTCACCGTTGTAGAGCATCGGCGCGTTGTCCTTCTCGCCCTCGCCGATGACGATCACACCGTCGAAGTTGACGGTGGAGAGGAACGCACGCATCGCGTCGACGGCTGCGCCGTCCGCGAGCTCCTTCTGCCCCCGTCCGATGAACGGCACCGAGCGGATCGCGGCCGCCTCGGTGGCGCGCACGAGCTCGAGCGCGAGGTTGCGGTCGGGATGCAGCGGGCTCATGTCCGCGGTCAGGCTCACCATGGGATCAGCCTATCGACGCGGCCGACGCGGAACCCGCGGTTTGCACGTCCGTGCGGCGGAAGGATCGCCGTTTCTTTCCGACACGCGATCGGCGGGCACCGTGCGCGGCGCCCCGCCGGGTGCCGCGCACGGCCTTCGCTAAAGTGGCCATGGAGACCCTAGAGCTAAGGAGCAGACATGCCCGTCGCCACCCCCGAGCAGTACGCCGAGATGCTGGACCGCGCGAAGGCCGGCGGCTTCGCCTACCCCGCGATCAACGTGTCGAGCTCGCAGTCCATCAACGCCGTGCTCCAGGGCCTGACCGAGGCCGGGTCCGACGGCATCCTGCAGGTCACGACGGGCGGCGCCGACTACTTCGCCGGCCACACCGTCAAGGCACGGGCCACGGGTGCGCTCGCGATGGCCAAGTTCGCCACCGAGGTGGCCAAGAACTACCCGATCACGATCGCGCTGCACACCGACCACTGCCCGAAGCCCGCGCTCGAGGACTTCGTGCTGCCGCTCATCGCGGCGTCCGAGGAGGTCGTCGCCGAGGGCGGTAACCCGATCTTCCAGTCGCACATGTGGGACGGCTCCGCCGTGCCGCTGGCGGAGAACATCGAGATCGCCAAGGAGCTGCTGCCCCGCATCAAGGCGATCAACGCCATCCTCGAGGTCGAGATCGGCGTCGTCGGCGGCGAGGAGGACGGCGTCAAGCACGAGGGCACCAACGACGCCCTCTACACGACCACCGGCGACGTCGCCCAGGTCGTCGAGGCTCTCGGCCTCGGCGAGGCGGGCCGCTGGATCGCCGCCCTCACCTTCGGCAACGTCCACGGCGTGTACAAGCCGGGCAACGTCAAGCTCAAGCCCGAGCTCCTGGGCGAGATCCAGGAGGGCATCGCCGCCGCCTTCGGCACCGGCCCCAAGCCGCTCGACCTCGTGTTCCACGGCGGCAGCGGCTCGACCGACGAGGAGATCGCGCTGGCCGTCGCGAACGGCGTCGTCAAGATGAACATCGACACCGACACCCAGTACGCGTTCACGCGGTCCGTCGCCGGTTTCATGTTCACGAACTACGACGGCGTGCTGAAGGTCGACGGCGAGGTCGGGAACAAGAAGGCCTACGACCCTCGCGCGTGGGGCAAGGTCGCCGAGTCCGCCATGGCGGCCCGAGTCGTGGAGGCGACCCGCCAGCTGGGCTCCTACGGCAAGAGCCAGAGCTGAGATCGGAGAAGAGCGCCCGGCATCCTCGAGATGCCGGGCGCTCTTCCGTGTCCGGCGTCAGCGTCCGGCGGAACCCATCAGCGTGCTCTCGATCGCCGACCAGACGGCGTGGTCGCTCACGAGCGGGATGATCACGAGCGCCGAGGACACGAGGTTGCAGACGATCCCCGCCACGAGAGGGATCCAGAACGTGATCCGGCCCGCCCGCAGGTTCGCGAAGCTCAGCAGGACGGCCACGAGCCACCCCACGCCGAGCACGAGCGACGCCGCGAGCCCCCAGCCGCGCCCCGCCCCGGGGTCGGCCAGGGTCGCGCTGACCCCGAGCGCCGACAGGAACGTCGAGGCGAACCCGCCGTAGTCGATGAAGGTCGGGATCGACGTGAGAACGATGAACAGGCCGTATCCGAGCAGAACACCGGTCACGACACGGTCGACGAGCCGGCCGCGTCCGCGCACGGACGGCGCGGCGCCCACGGCGGGCCCTCTGGGCGTGGTGCGCTCGTCCGGAGCCTGTCCGTTCGAGAGCGCTGCCGTCGTCTCCGGCTGACGGATGCGAGCGCGCTGCTCCTCGGGCGTCGCGTACTCGCCGAACTGCGGTCGAGGACGGCCGTCGGGGTCGACCTCGGGGGCGTCGTCGGTCATGACCGTCCCCGTCCCCCGAGCGCGCGGCCGTCGCGGCGGCCCGCGGCGTCCTGGCGCAGCTCCTTGGGCAGCGAGAACATGAGGTCCTCCTCCGCGGTGCGCACCTGCTCGACATCCCGGTAGCCGGCGCCGGCCAGGTCGTCCAGCACCTCCTGGACCAGGACCTCGGGAACCGACGCACCGCTCGTGACGCCGACCGTGCGCGCCCCGTCGAGCCACTCCTGCTGCACCTCGTGCGCGTAGTCCACCCGATAGGCGGCCTTGGCGCCGTGCTCCAGCGCGACCTCGACGAGCCGGACGCTGTTCGACGAGTTCGCCGATCCCACGACGATCACGACGTCGGCGTCCTTCGCGACCTTCTTGATCGCGACCTGACGGTTCTGGGTCGCATAGCAGATGTCGTCGGAGGGCGGATCGTGGAGCTCGGGGAAGCGCTCGCGCAGCCGCCGGACGGTCTCCATGGTCTCGTCGACCGAGAGCGTCGTCTGCGACAGCCACACGACCTTCGACGGATCCTTGACCTGCACGTGGTCCGCATCCTCGGGCGAGTTGACGATCGTGACGTGCTCCGGCGCCTCGCCGGCCGTTCCCTCGACCTCTTCGTGCCCGAGATGACCGATCAGCAGGATCTCGAAGTCGTCACGCGCGAAGCGCACGGCCTCGCGGTGCACCTTCGTCACGAGCGGGCAGGTCGCATCGATCGCCTGCAGTCCCCGGTCGGACGCCGCCGAGACGACGGCCGGCGACACGCCGTGCGCACTGAAGACCACGTGCGCACCCTCGGGGACCTCGTCCACCTCGTCCACGAAGATGGCGCCCTGCGCCTCGAGCTCCGTGACGACGTGGATGTTGTGGACGATCTGCTTGCGGACGTACACCGGCGCACCGAAACGCTCGAGCGCCTTCTCGACGGCCACGACCGCACGGTCGACGCCGGCGCAGTAGCCGCGCGGGGCGGCCAGCAGCACCCGCTTCTCCCCGTCGACGGGGATATCCTGGAGGCGCCCGCGACGGCCCGGGACGCGCGGCACGGGCAGATGGACGGCGGGGGTGGTCACGCCTCGATTCTATGGGCGTGCCCCTGGACGGGCGCCGAGCGGAGGACACGCGTGACAGGATTCACCCCGGATGACGGAGCCCCGAGCGGCGACGCGATCCACCCGCGCGACTCGACGCGCGAGGCGCCGACCTCCGTCGCCCGCTTCGCCGAGACGATCCGCGCGTTCATCTCGGGGTGGGGCTCGGTGTGGGTCGAAGGCGAGATCGTGGGCTGGAACGTCCGCGGCGGCAACGTCTTCGGTCGCCTGAAAGACCTCACGACCGACGCCAGCGTCTCCTTCCGGATCTGGAGCTCGACGCGCCAGCGACTCGGCATGGAGCCCGCCGTGGGCGACCGCGTCGTCGCGGCGGTCAAGTCGGACTTCTTCGTCAAGACCGGCGACTTCTCGGTCATCGTGTCCGCCATGCGTCACCTCGGTCTCGGCGACCAGCTCGAGCGGTTGGAGCGGTTGCGCGCGCAGCTGATCCGGGAAGGCCTGTTCGACGCGGCCCGCAAGAAGCCGCTCCCCTTCTTGCCGAACACGATCGGCCTCATCACGGGCGAGCGCTCCGACGCCGAACGCGATGTGCACCGCAACGCCGAGCTGCGCTGGCCGGGCGTGCGCTTCCGCACGCGCCACGCATCCGTGCAGGGGGACCGCTGCGTTCCCGAGGTCATCGCGGCGCTCGAGGCACTCGACGCCGATCCGGAGGTGGACGTCATCGTGATCGCCCGCGGCGGCGGGGACCCGCAGCACCTCCTCGGCTTCAGCGACGAGCGCCTTCTCCGCGCGGTGGCGGCTGCGTCGACTCCCGTCGTGAGCGCCATCGGTCACGAGAACGATCGGCCCCTGCTCGACGAGGTCGCCGACCTCCGGGCCTCCACCCCCACGGATGCCGCCAAGCGCATCGTGCCCGACGTCGCCGAGCAGCGCGCGCTCGTGCGTCAGCTGCGCAGCCGGCTCGCGACGCGCCTGACGACGCGGATCGGCACCGACATCGCGCACCTCGAGCAGATCCGGAGCCGCCCGGCGCTGCGCCGACCGGAGCATCTCCTGGAACGCCGGGCCCAGGAGATCGAGCTCCTGGCCGCTCGAGGCCGCGACACCGTGGACCGCACGCTCGCCGAGGCGGCGCTGCGCACCCGAGAGCTGCGCGCGTCGCTGCGTGCGCTCTCCCCCGCGGCCACGCTCGCCCGCGGCTACGCGATCGCCCACCTGCCCGGCGGTGTCGTGCTGCGGGACGCCGCACAGGCACCACGCGGCACCGACCTCGTCGTCACGCTCGGACGCGGGTCGGTCAGCGCCCGTTCGGACGGTGAGATCGCCGAGGACGGGGACGGACGCGTCCCGGACGCGAACTAGGATGGACGGCATGTCCCAGCCCGCCGACAGCGTCGCCGACGTGGCCGGTCTCACTTTCGAGCAGGCCCGCGACGAGCTCGTCCGCGTCGTCGCCGAGCTCGAGCAGGGCGCTCCGACCCTCGAGCAGTCGCTGTCGCTGTGGGAGCGCGGCGAGGCGCTCGCGGCGCGCTGCGAGGAGTGGCTGCTGGGCGCGAAGCGCCGGCTCGACGAAGCCCGGGCGAGCGCAGAGGAGCAGTCGTGAGCCCCCGCGGGCCGCGGATCGTGGCCGAGCTCGGGCGCCCGGAGACGCCGGAGGAGACGGCGGCCCGCAAGGCCGAGTCCTCGCGCGCGTACCGCTCGAGCCAGACCTTCCGGCATCTCATCGCCGCCCTGCTCGCGACGCTCGCGGTCGTCGCGATCGTGATCTTCATGGTCCCGCGGGGCGATGTCGTCGGAGTCTCCCGGGTCGACGTCGCCACCGAGGCCGCGGCCATGGCGACGGCCTATCAGCGCACGGTCATCGCGCCCGCGGCGCCCGCCGGGTGGCTCGTGAACTCCGCCAAGATGGAGGGCGACGACGTCTCCGCGTGGACGGTCGTGTACGTGCCCGACGAGGAGGCGGGCTACCTGCGGTTCGCGCAGGCGTTCGATCCCGACCCCGCCTGGGTGTCGCGGACACTGTCGGGTGCGAGCTCGAACGGGAGCGTGACGATCGCCGGCATCGAGTGGACCCGCTACGAGATCTCGGACGCCGCGCGCGCGGGCAACGTCTCTTACGCCCTCGCGACCGACGCCGGAACCGACGAGGTGCTGCTCTACGGCACGGCCGACGCGGACACGACCGCGGTGCTCGCGGCGGCCGTCGCCGATCAGATCCGCGCGATGCGAGGAGGAGACCGATGAGCGAGACGGAGACGAGGATGACACCCGAAGAGGTCTGGACCCGGATGCTGGAGGGCAACCGCCGGTTCGTGGCCGGCGAGCCCCTGCACCCCCGCCAGGACGTCGATCGCCGTCACGAGCTGGCCGCCGGCCAGACGCCGCACACCGCGCTGTTCGGCTGCTCCGACTCGCGCCTGTCCGCGGAGATCATCTTCGACCAGGGACTCGGAGACCTCTTCGTCATCCGCAACGCCGGCCAGGTGATCTCCGACTCGGTGATCGGCAGCATCGAGTACGCCGTGGCGGTCCTCGGCGTCCCGCTGATCATCGTCCTCGGCCACGACGCGTGCGGCGCGGTCCGC
This sequence comes from Microbacterium sp. SORGH_AS_0888, assembly GCF_030818905.1. Classification (NCBI taxonomy): domain Bacteria; kingdom Bacillati; phylum Actinomycetota; class Actinomycetes; order Micrococcales; family Microbacteriaceae; genus Microbacterium; species Microbacterium sp. SORGH_AS_0888. Next base: position 272,362 of record NZ_JAUTAZ010000001.1, on the reverse strand, counting down.
GCCGCGATCGACAGCACGGCGCCCGAGGCGACGCCGCTGCCCCCGCACATCTGGCGTCAGGTCGCCCCCATCGTCCCCGCGGTGAGGCGCGTGCAGGCCGTCGACGGCAGCAGCGCCGGCCAGGTCGACCCCGACCACGTCGGGCGCGAGCACCTGCGCGACACCGTGAACGAGCTGCTGCACTCCTCCGAGCTCGTCAGCCAGGCGGTGGCCGATGGGGCGCTCGCGATCGCAGCCGTGAACTACCGGCTGTCCGAGGGGACCGCCGTACCCGACTTCATCGTGGGCGTGGCCGAGAGCCCCGCATCCTGAGATCGCCGAACGAACGCCGAAGGAGACATGACGTGGCTGAGATCGAGTACCGCATAGAGCACGACACGATGGGCGAGGTGCGCGTTCCCGCCGCCGCCCTATACGGCGCGCAGACGCAGCGCGCCGTAGAGAACTTCCCGATCTCGGGCAAGGGCCTGGAGTCGACGCAGATCGCGGCGCTGGCGCGGATCAAGAAGGCCGCGGCGCTGGCCAACAAGGAGCTCGGCGTCCTCGACGCGTCCGTGGCCGACGCGATCGCGCAGGCCGCGGACGAGGTCGTCACCGGGGTCCACGACGGCGACTTCCCCGTCGACACGTACCAGACCGGCTCGGGCACCTCCTCCAACATGAACATGAACGAGGTGCTCGCCACGCTCGCGACGCGCATCCTCGGCGCGGCGGTGCACCCCAACGATCACGTCAACGCATCGCAGTCGTCCAACGACGTGTTCCCGACCTCCGTGCACATCGCCGTCACGCAGGCCCTCATCGACGACCTGATCCCCGCGCTCGACCATCTCGCCGTTTCGCTGGAGGCCAAGGCAGAGCTCTGGAAGGACGCCGTCAAGTCCGGGCGCACACACCTCATGGATGCGACGCCCGTCACCCTGGGGCAGGAGTTCGGCGGCTACGCCCGGCAGGTGCGTCTGGGCATCGAGCGGGTGCAGGCCGTGATCCCGCACGTCGCGGAGGTCCCGCTGGGCGGCACGGCCGTCGGCACGGGCATCAACACGCCGCTGGGCTTCCCGCAGAAGGTGATCGCACTGCTCGCGGCCGAGACCGAGCTGCCGATCACCGAGGCCAAGGACCACTTCGAGGCGCAGGCGAACCGGGACGGGCTCGTGGAGGCCTCCGGAGCGCTGCGGACCATCGCGGTCTCGCTCACGAAGATCAACAACGACCTGCGCTGGATGGGCTCGGGGCCGAACACCGGACTCGGCGAGCTGCACATCCCCGACCTGCAGCCGGGGTCGTCGATCATGCCCGGCAAGGTCAACCCCGTCGTCCCGGAGGCGACCCTCATGGTCTGTGCGCGCGTGATCGGCAACGATGCGACCGTGGCGTGGGCGGGGGCGTCCGGCTCGTTCGAGCTCAACGTCGCCATCCCGGTCATGGGAACGGCCCTTCTCGAGTCGATCCGGCTCCTGGCGAACGCGGTCCGCGTGCTCGCCGACAAGACGATCGACGGCCTCGAGGCCAACACCGAGCGCGCCGCGGCCTACGCCGGCATGTCGCCCTCGATCGTCACGCCGCTGAACAAGGTCATCGGGTACGAGGCCGCGGCGAAGATCGCCAAGCACGCCGTCGCGAAGGGCATCACGGTCCGCGAGGCCGTCATCGACCTCGGCTACGTCGAGCGGGGCGAGATCACGCTGGAGCAGCTCGACAGCAAGCTCGACCTGCTGTCGATGACGCACGCGGGCTGACGGGCGCTCCGGGCGCCGGGGGCGATAATCGGAGGGTGAGACAGTCGCCGAGGATGCTCTCGGCCCGTGTGCGCACGCTGGGGACCATCCTGCTGGTGACGTGCATCGGGCTGGTCGTCGTGGGCGCGACCACGTTTCGGGCTGCAGTACGCCCGTATCTCCGCGGCTCTGGACCATCGGCTGATCACCAAGGTCGAGTCCCTCCCGGAGCCGGCGGGCGACGCGAACACGGTCGCCTACGTGACGCGCATCGTCTCCGGCTTCCTGCCGCTGCAGAACGAGGCGGTGGCGGGGATCGTGGACGGACGACCCGTCGCCTATCCGTCCGCCGGGAGCGACTTCACCGCCATCTTCGACCCCGCGCTCGTCACGGCCGCGGTGAACGCCGCGCAGGGCGCGCACGAGCCCGTGCTCGGCACGGTGGACACGCGGGCCGGCGTCGTGAGGTTCGTCGCCCAGCCGCTCGGCGTTCCCGGCGACCCTGCGCAGGGGATCTACCTGCGCGCCGTGGGAATGGACGAGGAGCTCGCACCACTGTACGCCTCGATCCTCACCTTCGCCCTCAGCGGACTCGTCGTGCTGACCGTCCTCGGCGTCGCCGGCTGGTTCGTCACAGGCCGGCTGCTCTCCCCGCTGCAGCGGCTGCGGGAGGCGGCGGACGCGGTCACGTTCGACGACCTGGGCGCACGTGTCCCGGAGACCGGCGACGACGAGTTCGCAGACCTCTCCCGCACCATGAACTCCATGCTCGAGCGGCTCGAGCTCTCGGTGGACAGTCAGCGGCAGCTGCTCGACGACATCCGTCACGAGCTGAAGACCCCGATCACGATCGTGCGCGGGCACCTGGAGATGATGGACGTCGCGGACCCGGTGGATGTCGCGGGCACGCGCGATATCGGCATCGCCGAGCTCGACCGTCTCACCCGGCTCGTCGAGGACATCGATCTGCTCTCCTCCGCCCAGGACGACCAGTTCTCGATGCGACCGATCGACCTGAGCGTGCTCACCGAGCACGTCGGCGAGCTGGTCGCAGCGATCCCGGGCCATCCCTTCACCGTCACACGCCGCGGACGCGGTGTGCTCGTCGGCGACTCCGACCGGCTCACGCAGGCGTGGCTGCAGCTGGCCGAGAACGCCGCGAAGTACACCCCTCCCGGATCCCCCGTCGAGATCGGCAGCGAATGCGACGGCGACGAGGCCCGGCTGTGGGTCCAGGACCACGGTCCCGGAATCCCGCCGGCCGCCCGGCGCCGGATCTTCCACCGTTTCGACCGCGCGGACACGCACCGGAGCGTCGGCGGCTCCGGGCTCGGGCTGGCGATCGTCGACGCGATCGCGAAGGCGCATGCCGGAGTGTGCACCGTCACCGACACCCCGGGCGGCGGCGCGACGTTCACGATCCGCATTCCGATCGGACGTCACCCCGATACGCTCGTCCCCACCCCGGTTCGCGCCGGGGACGTCGTGCTCCAACGAGAGGCCACCACATGACACTCATCCTCATCGCCGAGGACGAACCCCGCATCTCGGCGTTCGTGAAGCGCGGGCTCGAGTCGGCGGGGTTCGCCACCGAGGTCGTCGCGGACGGCGTCGAAGCGCTCGAGCGCGCCGAGTCCGGCGCGATCGATCTGCTGCTGCTGGATGTCGGGCTGCCGAGCATGGACGGGTTCGAGGTGCTCCGTCACCTCCGCGGTCAGGGCTCGACGCTCCCGGTCATCATGCTGACCGCACGAAGCAGCACGCGCGACACGGTGGACGGACTGAACGCCGGTGCCAGCGACTACGTCGCCAAGCCGTTCAAGTTCGACGAGCTGCTGGCGCGCGTGCGCTCGCGGCTCCGCGACACGGCGCCGACGGGTCCCGTCACCGTCGTCCACAGCGATGTCCGTCTCGATGTGCTCGCGCGCCGTGCGACGGTCGCGGGACGCGAGGTCGACCTCTCCGCGAGGGAGTTCGCACTGGCCGAACAGTTCCTCCGCCATCCCGGACAGGTCCTCAGCCGCGAGCAGCTGCTCTCGAGCGTCTGGGGCATCGGCTTCGATCCCGGCTCCAACGTGGTCGACGTCTACGTGCGCTATCTGCGTGCGAAGTTCGGCCACGACCGCATCACGACGGTGCGCGGCGCCGGCTACAGGTGGGAATAGGCCCCCGGCGCTGGGGGACGCCGGGGGCCTCAGGAGTTTCACGGGACCCGAACCCGTGATGCCGTTCCACGTACCGGGGGGTAGATCGTGTTCGGCCACTCCCTCGCTTCCCTCCGCCGGGTCTGGGGGAACCGTCGGCGGGGGATGAATGACTCGTCGTCATCCTTGCCTCTATCCTGCGCGAGCGGAGTGAGAACAGCAGGAGGACCACATGAGAAAGCTCTCATGTGGTCCTCCTCGCGATTCAGCTGAGCTCGCCGGACTCCAGGAGATCCGTGACGAGCGCCGCGATCGCGGATCGTTCGGAGCGCACGAGCGTGATGTGGCCGAACAGGCTGTGATCCTTCAGCGTCTCGATCACGGAGGCGACGCCGTCGTGGCGACCGACGCGCAGGTTGTCGCGCTGTGCGACGTCGTGCGTGAGCACGACGCGCGAGTTCTGCCCGATCCGGCTGAGCACGGTCAGCAGCACATTGCGCTCGAGCGACTGCGCCTCATCCACGATCACGAACGCGTCGTGAAGCGAACGCCCGCGGATGTGCGTGAGCGGGAGCACCTCGAGCAGCCCCCTCGCCACGATCTCCTCGAGCACGTTCGCGCTGACGACCGAGCCGAGGGTGTCGAACACGGCCTGGCCCCAGGGGTTCATCTTCTCCTGGGCGTCGCCGGGCAGGTAGCCCAGGTCCTGCCCGCCCACCGCGAACAGCGGTCTGAAGACGATGATCTTCCGCTGCTGCTGACGCTCGAGAACGGCCTCCAGGGCCGCGCAGAGGGCGAGGGCGGACTTTCCCGTCCCGGCGCGTCCGCCGAGCGACACGATGCCGACCTCGGGGTCGAGCAGCAGGTCGATGGCGATCCGCTGCTCCGCCGACCGGCCGTGCAGGCCGAACACCTCGCGGTCGCCGCGGACGAGCCGGAACTCGCCGTCACCGGTGACCCGGCCGAGGGCGGAGCCCCGCTCGGAGTGGATGATGAGGCCGGTGTTCAGAGGCAGTCCCCTGACGTCGTCGCTCATCGCGATCTCGGTCTCGTAGAGGTCGCTGATCTCGTCTCCGGACAGGTCGATCGCGGCGATGCCGGTCCAGCCCGAGTCCGCGGCCTGCTCGGCGAGGTACTCCTCCGCGTCGATGCCGAGCGAGGCGGCCTTCACCCGCATCGGCAGGTCCTTGGAGACGACCGTGACGTGATGCCCTTCCTGCATCAGGTGCATCGCGACGGCGAGGATGCGGGTGTCGTTGTCGCCGAGACGCATGCCGCTCGGAAGCACCGACGGGTCCGTGTTGGTGAGCTCCACCCGGAGGGTGCCGCCATGGCCCACCTCGATGGGGTAGTCGAGCCGTCCATGCTCCACCCGCAGCTCGTCGAGGTGCCGCAGCGCCTGCCGGGCGAAGTAGCCGAGCTCGGGATCGTGCCGTTTTGCCTCCAGTTCGGTGATGACGACGACAGGGATGACGACCGAGTGCTCCGCGAATCGGAAGAACGCTCTCGGATCGCTCAACAGGACCGACGTGTCCAAAACATAAGAGCGCAGATCAGTGGACTGATCTGCGCTCTCGTGGACGAGGTTCTGCCGGCTCTGCTCTGGTGCTCGTGTGGTCACAACCCGCTCCCACTCCGGGCATTGCCCGGTGTCTCGCCGAGTCGACCGTGGGTCGCGAGTCGCATCCTTCGGCCGACTCGATCAGGCGCCTTGCCCGATGCGTCGAACGTACGGCCCCGCGGCGGCACATGCCAACCGATCCCGGGCGTGTCGCGTTACGAGCAGATGAACTCTTCGGAGGTGCGGCCGGGCACCGAAACCGCGCTCCGCGGGGCGGTCACCGGCCGAAGCGCCGATCGCGACGACCGAAGTCACGGATCGCCCGCAGGAAGTCGACCTCGCGCAGGTCGGGCCCGAGGGCCTCCACGAAGTAGAACTCGCTGTGGGCGGACTGCCACAGCAGGAAGTCGCTGAGGCGCTGCTCCCCCGACGTGCGGATGACGAGATCGGGATCGGGCTGCCCGCCCGTGTACAGGTGCTCGCCGATCTGCTCGGGCGTGAGGCTCGCCGCGAGCTCCTCGAGCGAGCCGCCCTCCTTGTCGTGCTGCATGATGATGCTGCGAACCGCGTCGACGATCTCGCTGCGCCCGCCGTACCCGACCGCGAGATTGACGTGGAGGCCGGTGTGATCGGCCGTGCGGCGCTCGGCATCGGCGAGCACTCGCGCCAGCTCCGAGGGGAGGGCACCGGCGCGGCCGACGTGCTGCACCCGCCAGTCCCGCTCGTCCGCGAGCTCGGTGGCGAGCTCCGCGATGATCTCGATCAGATCGGTGAGCTCCTGCGAGTCGCGCTTTCGCAGGTTGTCGGTCGAGAGCAGGTACAGCGAGACGACGCCGACGCCGACATCGTCGCACCACCTCAGGAACTCCCGGATCTTCGCGGCGCCCGCGCGGTGGCCGTGCGCAGCCGAGGAGTAGCCGAGCTGGCGCGCCCAGCGGCGGTTGCCGTCGATCATCATCGCAACGTGCCGCGGCACGGCCATCCCCGGGATCCGGCGTCGGAGCCGGGTGCTGTAGAGCCGGTAGAGGGGGCCCCGTTCCCCGCGCGACGACCCGTTGATCACCCTCCTACGCTACTCCGCTCCCGGTTCCCATTCGATCCACAGCCCATGTGCTCTCGGCGGCATACGGCGGGATCTAGCCTGGGACGGTGAGACGCCCCCCGCGAGCACCCGACGTTCCCTCGCTTCCTCTGATGGATGCCGCCGCGTCCGAGCCGGCCGAGATCCGCCCAACCTGGCGCGGCTGGCTCCATGCCGGGACGTTCCCGGTGGCGATCGCTGCCGGGATCGTGCTGATCGTGCTCGCACAGGGAACGGCGGCGAAGTGGTCGGCGGCGGTGTTCATGGCCACGTCGCTGCTGCTGTTCGGGAACTCCGCGCTCTACCACCGCTTCAACTGGAAGCCGCGCGTGAAGCTGGTGCTCAAGCGCATCGACCACGCGAACATCCTGCTGCTGATCGCGGGCACCTACACGCCGCTCGCGGTGCTGGCCCTTCCGACTCAGCAGAGCGTGATCCTGCTGTCGATCGTCTGGAGCGGGGCGACCCTGGGCATCCTCTTCCGCGTTTTCTGGATCCATGCGCCGCGGTGGCTGTACGTCGCGCTCTATCTGCTCCTCGGCTGGGCCGCCGTGATGTACATCGTCGATCTGTTCGCGGCCGACGCCGCGATGATGGTGCTCGTGCTCGTCGGAGGCATCCTGTACACGCTGGGCGCCGTGGTGTACGCGCTGAAGCGGCCGAACCCCTGGCCGGGGTCCTTCGGCTTCCACGAGATCTTCCACCTGTGCACGGTGCTGGCGTTCCTGTGCCACTGGACGGCGAGCCTGCTCATCTGTCTGCACCCCGCCTTCCACGGCTGAGGACGGCTACGCGCGCGGACGGGCGTCCTGATCGCCGCCGCGGTCCTGCTCTGCGGGCCGGGACGCGGCATCCGCTCCCCCGGCGTCCTTCGCGGACAGCTCGGCGTCGAGGTCCTCGATCACCTCCGAGCGGTAGCGCGCGCGACGGATGCGGCGGAGCATGTCGACCACGAGGAGGATCACCGCCACGCCCAGGACCGCCATGACGGCGAAGCCCCACGGACCCGGCGTGACCAGGTTGGCGTCGACGTCCGGAGTGTCGCTCGGTGACGGCGTCACCGCTGCGGCCCACACGAGAAGATGCATCGTGACCTCTGTTCTGCACGTCGACGCGCACGGGAGCGCATAGCCTGGAAGCTCCAGCCTAATTCCCGACAGGGAGCGCCATGACGACCACGCAGCAGATGCTCGACGAGCGCTACGGCAGAACTCCCCGCAGCCGCCGGTTCTGGGTGTGGTTCACGACCGTCGCAGTCGCCGTCGCGATCGCCGTGGCCGGCTGGTTCGCGTGGTCGTCCACGGTCGCGGCGACGGATGCGACGACGACCGGCTTCGAGCTGATCGACGCGCATACCGTGACGGTGACGTTCCAGGTGACGGCGCCGGCGGGCTCGCCGATCGCCTGTGTCCTCGAGGCGCAGGACACCGATCACGGCGTGGTGGGCTGGAAGGTCGTCGAATACCCCGCATCCGACGCGCACTCGCAGGCGTTCACCGAGACCGTGCCGGTCGTCGCCGAGGCGACGACCGGTTTGGTCAACTCGTGCTGGGTGCCGTAGCCTGTCGGGACCACAGACGACGCCCCGGTCATCCGCCGGGGCGTCTCGGCTTTCACACGCCCCGCTCAGGGGCTTCCCCGAAGGAGGAGACGCCTGTGTCCGAAGAAGCCCCGGTGACCTTCCTCACCCAGGACGCGTACGACCGTCTGGTGGCGGAGCTGGAGCACCTCTCCACGACCGGCCGCGAAGAGATCGCCAAGCGCATCGAGGCCGCCCGCGAGGAGGGCGACCTGAAGGAGAACGGCGGGTACCACGCCGCGAAGGACGAGCAGGGCAAGCAGGAGGCCCGCATCCGCACGCTCCAGGCACTGCTCAAGAACGCGAAGGTGGGCGAAGCCCCCACGAGCACGGGCGTCGTCGAGCCCGGCACCGTCATCACCGCCACGATCGCCGGCGGCGAAGAGGTGTTCCTCCTCGGCAACCGGGAGATCGCCGCGAACTCCGAGCTCGACGTCTACAGCGAGGCCTCGCCCCTCGGGTCCGCGATCCTCGGCCTCAAGGAGGGCGACAGCACCTCCTACACGGCGCCGAACGGCCGCGAGATCGCCGTCACCGTCCTCAAGGTCGAGACCTACAGCGGGCAGTAAGCTGCGCCGTCGTGCCGCTCAGTCGGGCACGACGGCGGGCTCGTAGCCCGCATCCTGCAGCGCTCGCAGCACCTGGACGCGGTGGTCCTCACCCCGTGTCTCGACGCTCAGCTGCAGGATGACCTCGCTGATCTGCAGCCCGTGCCCGTGCCGGGTGTGCAGGACCTCGATGACGTTCGCGCCGACGGACGCGAGCAGCTCCGACACCCGGGCGAGCTGTCCCGGCCGGTCGGGCAGCGGGATCTGCAGGGTCATGTAGCGGGCGGATGCGGTGAGGCCGTGCGCGACGACGCGCTGCAGGAGCAGCGGGTCGATGTTGCCGCCCGAGAGGATCGAGACCGTGGGCCCCGACGCCTGCACGCGTCCCGTGAGGATCGCGGCCACGCCGACCGCACCCGCGGGCTCCACGACGAGCTTGGCGCGCTCCAGGAGCACGAGGATCGCGCGCGCGATGTCGTCATCGGTGACGGTGACGACATCGTCGACCACCCGCTCGATGATCTCGAACGGGATGTCGCCGGGCCGTGCGACCGCGATGCCGTCGGCGATCGTGGGCGTCGTGGCGACCTGCAGCGGCGCGCCTGCGGCGAGGGAGGCGGGGTAGGCGGCGGAGTTCGCGGCCTGCACGCCGATGACGCGGATCGTGCGGCCGGCGGCCGCGGCGCGCGCCTTGAGCGCGGTGGCGACCCCGGCGATGAGCCCGCCGCCCCCGATGCCGACCAGCACCGTGTCGACGTCGGGCACGTCGTCCCACAGCTCGAGGCCCAGCGTGCCCTGTCCGACCACGATGTCGCGGTGGTCGTAGGGCGGGATGAGGACCGCCCCCGTGCGCTCGGCGAACTCGGCCGCGAGACGCAGCGGTGTCTCGACCGTGTCACCCTCCAGCACGACCTCGGCCCCGTATCCGCGGGTCGCGAGCAGCTTGGGCACGGGGACTCCGAGCGGCATGAAGATGGTCGCGGGGATGCCGAGCCGCTGCGCGGCGCGTGCGACCCCCTGCGCGTGGTTGCCCGCGGAGGCGGCGACGACCCCGCGGGCGCGCTCCTCGGCGGTGAGCCGCGAGAGCCGGTACGCGGCGCCGCGGATCTTGAAGGAGCCCGTGCGCTGCAGGTTCTCGAGCTTGAGGTGCACGGGGACGCCGAGGACCTCGGACAGGTACTCCGAGGTCTCGAGCGGGGTGTGGTTGATGTGCGGCGCCAGGACGGCGGCGGCGTCTTCGAAATCGGCGAGTGTGGGCAGGTTCACGCCCTCTTCCTCCTCTGTCGGGGAACGGTGCTCCAGATGAGATCGTGGGGGTCGGGTCGCTCCCCCGTCTCCCACGCGCGGCTGGCGAGGTGGACGGCGGCGACGTTGACGAAGGCGGCGAGCGGCACGGCGAACAGGGCGCCCGGGATGCCCCCGATGAGCGCGCCGCCGGCGACCACCAGGACCACGGCGAGCGGGTGGACCTTCACGGCCGAGCCCATGAGGAGCGGCTGGAGGACGTGTCCTTCGAGCTGCTGCACCGCGAGCACGACCACAAGCATCCAGACCGCGATCCACACACCGTTGTAGACGAGGGCGAGGAACACCGCGATCGCGCCCGTGAGGACGGCCCCCACGATGGGCACGAAAGCGCCCAGGAAGACCAGGACGGCGACCGGGATCGCGAGCGGGACCCCCAGCAGGAAGGCGCCCAGGCCGATCCCGATCGCGTCGATCGTGGCGACCAGCAGCTGCGTGCGGGCGTAGTTCACCACCGTCACCCAGCCCGCGCGCGCGGCACCGTCGACGGCGGCGCGCGAGCGCTCCGGGAAGAGACGGGTGGTCCACCGCCAGATCCCGCCGCCGTCCGCCAGGATGCACAGGAGGATGAAGACGGCGAGCAGCGCCCCGGTCGCGACGTGACCGACCGTGGACCCGATCGCGAGGGCGCCCGACCACAGCAGCTCGGCCTGCTGCTGCACGAGGGCGAACGCCTGACGCAGGTAGTCGTCGATCTGCGCGGTCGTCAGGTGCAGCGGGCCGTCGACGAGGTAGGCGCGCAGCTCGCCCACGGCCGCCACCGTACGCGCCTGCACGGAGCCCCACTCACGGGTGATCTGCCAGATCGCGAGCCAGAACAGGCCGGACACGATCGCGATCGTGCCGATGAGCGCGATGACGATCGCGAGCCATCGCGGGAGCCGGTGCCGCAGCATCCACGTGAAGCCGGGCCAGACGAGCGCGGCGACGAGGATCGCGATCAGGAGCGGGATGACGAGCATCTTCAGCTGGATCACGAGCCAGACGGCGATGCCGGCTGCGACGGCGAGGACGATGAAGCGCCACGCGAACGCCGTGGCCACCCGCAGCCCACGGGGGACGGCGTCCGTCACGTCGGTCGAGACCGTGCGGGCGCGGAGCGCGTCGAAGAGCGATCCTCGGCTCTTCTGGTCCGGATCGCTCATCCGGCCAGTCTAGATCCGGCGCACGCTCAGGACCGACGACGTCACGCCGGTTGCCCGGCGCGGTCGTCGCGGTCGGTGTCCGCGGCCCTGCCTAAGCTTGCGCTCGTGCGCACTCGACTCTCCCGGTCCCAGGCCCGCCGCGTCGCCCTCTCCGCTCAGGGAGTCGGCTCGAGCCGCGTGTCCCGCGTCACCGATCGTCACCTTCATCGGGAGCTCGGCCGCATGTCGGTGCTGCAGATCGACTCCGTCAACGTCTTCGCGCGTTCGCACTACATGCCGCTCTTCTCGCGGCTCGGGCCCTACGACCGCGACCGCCTCGACCGCCTCGCCTTCTCCCGGCGCTCCCCGTACGTCGAGTTCTGGGCCCATCAGGCCGCGTTCATCGCGGCGGAGGACTGGCCGCTCTTCCGCTTCCGGATGGCGGAGCACCGCGAGCGGCACGAGCAGAAGGGCTGGTTCTCCGTGTCCGACCAGACGCTGGCCTGGGTGCGTGACGAGCTCGCCGAGCGCGGACCGGTGCGCCCCGCGCAGATCGAGCAGGACGCACTGCGGACCCCGCGGGGCCCGTGGTGGGACTGGAGCGCCGTCAAGAGCGCGCTGGAGTACCTCTGGTTCACGGGCGAGGTCGCCATCGCGGGGCGCCGCGGATTCGAGCGGGTCTACGGCCTCGCCGCCGACGTCCTGCCGGCGACCGTGATCGATCGGCACGTCGAGCGCGCCGACGCGCTCCGCGTGCTCGTCGAGCGCGCCGCACGCGCCTCGGGCGTCGCGACGGTCGCCGACCTCGACGACTACTGGCGCCTCGGCGACCAGCGCACGACGGCCGCGGTCGTCGCCGACCTCGAGCGCGAGGGCGTGCTGCAGCCGGTGGAGGTCGAGGGGTGGCGCCGCGGCGCCTGGCTCCACCGCGAGGCGAGCGTGCCGCGCGCGCTCGACGCCGCGACCGTGCTCACACCGTTCGATCCGGTCGTGTGGTTCCGTCCGCGCGCCGAGCGGCTGTTCGACTTCGACTACCGCATCGAGATCTACACGCCGGCGGCGAAGCGCCGGTTCGGCTACTACTCGCTCCCGGTCGTCCTGGGCGACGACGTCGTCGGCCGCGTCGATCTGAAGGCGGACCGCGCCGGCTCGGTGCTGCGGGTGCAGTCGGCCTGGTGGGAGCGCGCCCGGCCGCAGGACGCCGCCGAGCGGCTCGCCGGCGTCCTGCGCGACGCGGCGGCCTGGCAGGGCCTGTCGGGCATCTCGATCTCGCGCTGGGGCGACGCGGTCGAGGACCTGGCCCGGGCACTGCCCGATGCCGAACGTCACGAGGCGGGTCCCGAGCCGGTCGCGTTGGCCGCGGACGAGCCCGCGACTGCCTGAGACGCCGGCCGCCGGCCGCGGCGTCCGGTCGGCTAGAACCGTCCGCCCATCTCGTGGAGCCGTTCGATGCGGTCCGCGAGCGGCGGATGTGTCGCGAACATCCGCGAGAGGGCGCCGGGCCGGAGCGGGTCCGCGATCCAGAGGTGCGCCATCGAGGTGTTCGCCCGCTGCAGCGGCGCACCGTGCTCCTGGAGCTTCTGGAGCGCCGAGGCCAGTCCCTCCGGGTCCCGGGTCGTGAGGGCGCTCGTCGCGTCCGCGAGGTACTCGCGCTGCCGCGAGATCGCCGCCTGCACGGCTCCCGCGATCAAGGGCGCCACCAGCGCGGCGATGACACCGAACACGAGGAAGATCACCTGCGCCTGGTTGTTGCCGCTGCGGCGGGCACCGCCGAAGAAGGCGAACCGCAGGAGCATGTCGGCGACGATCCCGACGGCCACGACCAGGCCGAACACGATCAGGGAGACGCGGATGTCGTAGTTGCGGATGTGTCCGAGCTCGTGTCCGAGCACTCCCTCCAGCTCGCGGTCCGTCATGCTCTCGAAGAGCCCGGTCGTGACCGTGATCGCGGCCTTCTCGGGCGTCCGGCCCATGGCGAACGCGTTGGGCGCGGCGTCCTCGACCACGTAGAGACGCGGCATCGGGGTCCCCGTCGCGATGCAGAGGTTCTCCACGAGCCGGTAGTAGCGCGGCGCATCTGTCTGCGACACCTCTACCGCGCCCGCCAGGGCGAGGGCCTCCCTGTCGGCGGCGAAGTACTGCACGACCGCGTACCCCGCCGCGAAGACGAGGATGATCGCGGTGAGCCACCAGTTGTTGCCGGCGAGCCATCCCGCCAGCAGGCCGATGGCGGCCAGCAGCAGGAGGAATCCGATGAGGATGAACCAGGTGTTGCGCTTGTTCCGCGCGATCGCTGAATACACGCCAGCCTCAGCCGGCCCGGATCAGAACTGCACGCGGGGCGGCTCGGCGATCGCCGCGCCGTCGACGACCTCGAAGAACTCACGCTCCGAGAACCCCAGCCGACGCGCGAACAGGTTGTTCGGGAACACCTTGATCTTCGTGTTGAGCTCGCGCACGCCACCGTTGTAGAACCGGCGGGAGGCCTGGATCTTGTCCTCCGTGTCGACGATCTGCTGCTGCAGCTGCAGGAAGTTCTGGCTCGCCTGCAGCTGCGGGTAGGCCTCCGCCACGGCGAACAACGACTTCAGCGCCTGCTGCATGTGCCCCTCCGCCACTCCGGCCGAGGCGGGCCCCGTCGCGTTGATCGTCTCGGCCCTGGCCTGGGTGACGTTCTCGAACACGGCCTTCTCGTGCGCCGCGTATCCCTTCACCGTCTCGATGAGGTTCGGCAGGAGGTCGGCGCGACGCTTGAGCTGAACGGTGATGTCGCTCCAGGCCTCGTCGACGCGGACGGCGAGTTGAACGAGCGAGTTGTACGTCGCCCAGAGGTAGATGCCCACGATCACGACGAGCGCGACCACGATCAGAACCGGGATGAGCCATTCCCACATATGCCGTGTTCTCCGTTCCCTGTTGAGAGCATCCTACGCTCCGCGGGGATCACTGCCCCAGGACGCGATCCAGATAGGCGTTGGCGAAACGGCGCTGCGGGTCGAGACGGTCGCGCACCGCGAGGAAATCGTCGAATCGCGGATAGCGGGAGCGCAGGACGGCGGCGTCCAGCGTGTGCATCTTCCCCCAGTGCGGACGCCCGTCGTGCTCCTGCATGAGCTCCTCGACGGCCCGGAAGTAGGACGTCGGGTCCTCCCGCCAGTACCTGTGCACGGCGATGTAACCGCTGTCGCGCTCGTACGCCGTCGACATCCACCGATCGTCGCCCTCGGCGATGCGCACCTCCACGGGGAACGAGACGGGCCAGGGCTCGGTGTCGACGAGCTCGCGCAACGCGCCGAACACCGCGGGGAGACGCTCGACCGGCACCGCGTACTCCATCTCACGGAACCGGACGTCGCGGTCCTGGGTGAAGACACGGTGCGACCGGTCGGTGTACGTGCGGGCGCCGATCGTGCGCGCGCCCAGGCGTGCCAGCGGCGTCGACAGTGCCGGGACGGCGGCGGCCGCAGCGCACATCGCACGGTAGGCGTGATTGGACAGGACCGTGTCCTCGATCCAGCCCCCGATCCGCGGCAGCGGCTGGCGCGGCTCGCTCTCCGGCAACCGGGCGTTGCTCTTGGTGAGCGCGACGTCGGTGCGCGGGAACCAGTAGAACTCGAAGTGGTCCTCCCCCGCAGCACGGTCCGCCAGCTCCGGCAGGAGGTCGTCCAGCCCCTCCCGTCGCTCGACGGCGCGCAGGAGGAAGGCGGGCACGACCTGCACCGTGACCTCGACCAGGACACCGAGCGCTCCGAGGCTCAGCGCGAGCGCCGGGAGCAGCTCCGGCTCGTGCGACTCGTCCACGCGGAGCAGGTCGCCGTCCGCGGTGACCACCGTGACGCCGACGACCTGCGTCGACAGCCCTCCGAACCGGGCGCCCGTGCCGTGCGTCCCGGTGGAGATCGCGCCCGCGATCGTCTGCCGGTCGATGTCGCCGAGGTTCGTCATCGCCCAGCCGTACGGGGCGAGCAGGTGCGGGATCTGGCGCAGGCGCGTGCCGGCGCGCAGCGTCACGCGGCGGCGTTCGCGATCGACCGATACGAGGCCCGTCAGGTCGCGAAGGTCGAGCAGGATGCCGGGGGCCACGGCGATCTCGCTGAAGCTGTGACCGCTGCCGACCGCCTTGACGGGCAGACCGCGCGCCGCCGCCGCACGGACGGCGCGCTGCACGGCGGCCGTCGAGGCCGGGAACTCGATCCTCACCGGACGCACCGAGGCGCTGCGCGCCCAGTTGCGCCAGACGCCGCCGGGCCGCGTCACAGGAACGCCTTCCCCTCGCCTCGATAGGTGGGAACGGATCCCACGACGCGGTCGTCGTCCACGAGCGCATAGGCGTCGACGCGCTCCGCCAGCTCGCCGCTCTTCGCGTGACGGAACCAGACGCGGTCACCGATCCGCAGCGACCGCGCGGACGCACCCGACAGCGGGGTCTGCACCTCGCCCGTGCCCTCACGGCCCAGCGTCCGCAGCCCCGCCGGCCAGACGGGCTCGGGCTGCCGGGAGGCGAGCGGTGGGCCCGAGGCGACCCAGCCGCCGCCCAGAACCGTCGCGACGTCCGGCAGCGGGCGGCGCACGACGTCGAGCGCGAACGCCGCCGCCGGTGCCGGGTCGAACGCGCGATAGTGCGAGAAGAGATGGCCGGCGAGCAGACCGCTGCCGGCGGTCAGCTCCGTCACAGCGGGGTCCGCGGAGGTCACCTCGAGGGAGCCCGTCCCTCCCCCGTTCACGAACTCGAGCAGCGCGATGTCGTGGAGCGCGGCGACGATGGCGGCGCGACGATCGAGCAGTTCCGCCGCCGACCGGCGCTGCATCCACCGGATCACCGGATCCGCGGGGCCGGCGGCATCCGGCTGACCCGCGATCTGCGCCTCGTACATCATGAGTCCGACGAGCCGCACGCCGGCGCGCGCCGCGACCGTCCGCCCGAGCCGTGCGACCTCGTCGGCGTCGTGCACGGGTGACCGCCGCACGCCGACGTGGCCGAGGACGGACGATCGCCACGAGGCGTCCGCGTCGATCGCGACACGGATCTCGGGCCTCGTTCCGGGCGCGGCGACGCTGTCGAGCACGTCGAGCTGCGCCGCGTCGTCGACCATGAGCGTGATCCGCTCGGCAGCCTCCGCGTCCGCGGTCAGACGAGCGAGCGCGGCTCGGTCGACGGTCGGGTACCCGACGACGATGTCGTCGTGCCCGCCGCCGTCGGCGGAGGCGAGCCAGAGCGCCTCGGGGAGCGTGAAGGCGAGAATGCCGCGGAAGCCCGGGACCCGCAGCAGCGCGTCGAGGACCGCACGGACCCGGATCGACTTGCTCGCGACGCGCACCGGCACACCGCCCGCACGCACGAGCATGTCGAGCGCGTTGTAGCGCAGTGCGTCGGCGCTCAGCGCCGCGACCGGCGCCGGCAGCTCGTGCGTGGCGCGGGTCATGGCGTCCCAGTAGGAGCCCGCGTCACGCCACGGCTCGCGTGCACCGGGCGGTGACAGCAGATCGAGGTCCACGGGTCGAGAGTACCGCCGACGCGCGATCTGCGATCCTGGGGGTATGCCGCCTCTCGCCGCCGATCGATCCGCCTCCTGGCGACGCGCGCTCGCGCTCGAGCCGCTTCCCATCGAATCCGGGTGGTGGGCGCCGCTGTCGCGTTCGACTCTTCGCGTGCGCGAAGGCGGAGCGGAGCTCGACGCGCACAGCTCCATCTACTACCTGCTGGACGAGGAACGACCGGTCAACTACTGGCATCGGCTGGCCCCGGACGACGTCCACGTTCTCCTCGACGGCGGCCCGGTCGAGTACGTGATCGTCTCGAGCACGGGCGAGGTCACCAGACGCGTGCTCGGTCACCGCGTCGACGCCGGCCAGGAGCTCGTCATCCCCTGCGCCGCCGGCTCGACGAAGGCCCTGCGGCTGCTCGATCCGAAGGGGTTCGCGCTGATCGCGAGCGTCCTCACTCCGGCGTGGACGCCCGACCGCGTCTGGTTCGAGCCGCCGGCCGTGCCCGACGACGCGGCGCCGGAGTGGTTCGACGCCGCCCTCGTCGCGGCCCTCACCTCGCCGGAGACCTGAGGGTCCGGCCGACGAGCGGGACGACGGTGGGGAGGGGACGCGAGAGCGTCTCCCCTCCCCACCGTGACCTCAGCGCGCGGGATCGATCGCGATCGGCTCCGGGTGCGCCTCGTGGTGGTTCCGGTTGGCGGGCGTGGCGAGGACCTCGGCCGTGCGGGCGTCGAGGGCCGCGGCGTCGATGTCGCCCGCGGCCTCCATCACGCCTTCGAGGGCGACGAGCCAGTGCTCGTAGTACGACCACGGATCGCTGTCGCGATCGCCGCCCCGCGACTCCCACTCCGCGATGGAGGCGATGAGTGCCGACTGGAACTGCCCCCAGTCGAACTTCTTCGCGTGATACGCCGTGACCGCCAGGGCGAAGGCGCGGATCTCCCACGGCTTCTCGAACGACAGCTGATCCGGCGAGCCGCCGGGAAGGTCGCAGACGAGCTCCTCCACCAGCCGACGGTCGCGCTCGAGATCGCCGTCGTCGACGTAGGGAGAGGGCAGCACCGAGGTCATGCGAGCTCCGCCGGGCTCTTGGTGGCGCCCACCCCGATCATCGAGTCGCGGGTCACCAGCTCGTAGAGCTGCTCCTCCGTCCACCCCTCGGTGCCGGCGGGACGCTGCGGCAGGACCCAGTAGCGCATCTCGCTGCTCGAGTCCCACACACGGACCTCGACGTCGGTGGGCAGATCGTAGGAGAAGGCCTCGCTGAGGACCTTGCGCGGCTCCCGCGTGATCGCGGCACGGTACTGCGGGTCCTTGTACCAGTTCGGGGGCAGGCCGAGGACGGGCCACGGGTAGCACGAGCACAGCGTGCACACGATGATGTTGTGCACCTCGGGGGTGTCCTCGACGACGACCATGTCCTCGCCCTGGAGGCCGCTGATCCCGAGCTCCGCGCAGGCCTCTGAGGCGTCGTGGAGGAGCCGGGCCTTGAACTCCGGATCCGCCCATGCCTTGGCGACGACACGCGCGCCGAGCTGGGGCCCGACCTCGTTCTCGTAGATCTCGACCATCCGGTCGATCGCCTGCGTGGTCATGATGCCCTTGTCGATCAGCATCGACTCGAGCGCCTTCACGCGCGCGGCGATCTCCTCCTGGCTGCGGATGTGTGAACTCATGCTGCTGTCTCTCCCTTGCGCTCAACGAGTTCGATGTAGGGTTCCCAGACATCGAAGTAGACCGAGTCGTGCGGCTGGTCGGCACCGGTCCCCCAGAGCTCCTCCGCCGTGAATCGGACCGTGTAGACGTGCTCGGGCGCCTCGCCGAGCCCGTTCCCCGCCGTGTCGGGGTAGATGAAGACGCCGTGGGCGAAGACGATCTCGCCGACGGCCCCGCGCACGTACCTCGCCCGCCGGGTGTGCCCGTGGGGCGCGTCGCGCTCGACGCGCACGACGTCTCCGACCTGGAAGCTCGCCGGCTTGTCGGACTCGCGCTTCGCGGTCGCGCCCGCCTTCACGACGGCGTCGACGAAGGCGAGCAGCTCGGGGTCGTCCGCATGCTCCGGAAGAGGGGCGTCCGGGTTGGCGAGGTAGTACTCGGTGCGGCGGTCCAGCTCTTCCATGTCGAGCACGCCGCGCTTCTGCCCGTAGTGCTCGACGGTGTGCACCCAGTGCTCGTAGTAGGGCGACGTGAGGTACACCACGGGATCGATGAGCTCGATCCCGTGCCGGAACTCGTCGACGCCGAAGAAGCCCGCTCGGAAGCACATCGCGAACATGGGGAAGACGGCCTTCTCCCACTCGGCCCGGAAGGTGGGTTCGCTCTTCGGCACGACGACGGGCCCGATGCCGTCGGTGCCGGCGAGGTCGAACACTCCGTTCATAGCTCGCTCTCTTTCTGCGATCGGAGGGAGCACGCTGCTCCGCTCGTGTCATTACGTCAAGACTTACTGACGCGTTGAGGTATAGAGAACTCGCTCCCCCGCCATTCGTCAAGCGCGGACACGAGCTTTGCGCCGCTCGCGCTCAGAAATTCACACGCCCGACACAAACGGGGGCACTCAGCGCAGCTCGAACCCCGCACGACCCGCGATCGCGAGCCGGGTCGTGGAGGCGTACGTCTCCTCGTCGCCGAAGGTGAGAAGACCCCGCGGCGTCTCGAGCCGGACGCGCCGCACCGCCTTGGCGAGGAGCTCGGGTGTCGCGTCCGGCTCCTCCGCCAGGGCGCGATCGAGGAGCAGGAGCGCGCTGTAGACCGACTCGGAGAGGCTCGACAACGGCGGGGCCCACGCACCGAAGCGCGCCCGGTAGCGTGCGACGAACTCCTGGTTGACGGAGGACGGGAAGGCCTCGAAGTAGCCCATCGCCGCCCAGACGCCCGCGCTCTGCTCGGCCCCGATGTGCTCCCGTGTCGACTCGTCGAGCACGAGAGAGAGCGTCGTCGCTCTGGCTCGGAGCCCGAGCTGGTGGCTGCTGCGCTCGAACCGCACCTCGTCGTCGCCGACGAGGCTGGTGAGCACGAGGTCGGCGCCCGAGCGCTGGATGCGCTCGACGACCGGGGCGTAGTCGGGGTGGCGCAGTGGCAGACGCGCCTCCCCGACCACCTGGGCACCGGCCTCCGCCAGCATCGCGCGCGCCACGCGCCCCGCCGCCAGCGACCACGAGTAGGTGTGGCCGACGATGAACCATCGCGACCCGCCCGTCTCCCGCATGAGCGGCACGAGCGCCGCCCGCAACTGATGGGCGGGGCGCTCACCGAGCCGCAGCGCGGAGCGCGCCGGACGTCCGCCCTCGTTCAGCAGCGAATGGATCGCCAGCACACCGTGCCGCTGCGCGACCTGGCGCACCGCCGCGAAGCTCGCCGAGATCACCGCGGCCACGATCACGCGACAGCCCGCGGCGATGAGCCGCTCGGCCTCGATCGCCGCCATCGTCGGATCCGTGGCGTCGTCGCCGACGAACAGCTCGTTCGGCGGCCCCGTGCCCGAGGCGTTCATCTCCTCGATCGCCAGCAGCGCCGCGTTCTCCGCGCCGAGGGCGAACACCGCCCCCGAGCCGGACTTCGTCGTGAGCAGACCCCATCGCCGGCCCCGCGAGCGTGCGGCCGGCGACGAGGGGATCCCCGTGCGCCGCACCATCCAGTCCACACCGGCATCGTCGACGTCGCACGAGAGGGACACGCGTGTGCCGGCGGCGATGGGGGTCAGCCGGAGTCGGACCGTCCCCTGCCACGGCTGCGAGTGCTCGATGGAGATCGATCGCCCCCACACGACACGGCGGATGCGTCCGAAGATCGTGAACCCCGCTCCCGCTCCCCCGAACGGCACGGTGAGCGTGATCGGCTGGCCGACCTCGAGCCGCTCGCACATCGCATTGAACAGCCACACGCCGAAGGTCTCGAACACGACCTCGGGCGTCGCCGCCACGTCGCGCGTCGCCGTGAGGACGATGCCCGACACGGGACGATCAGCCGGCGCGTCGAGCGCGTTGCACCGAGGAGATCGGCGCGGTGGCCGCCGAAGCCGGCGCTCGGTCGACATCCTCGAGCGCGTCGCTCATCAGGGAGCGGAAGTAGCCCACCGCGATCATCGCGGACCCTTCGCGATCGAGCGAGTAGAACCGCTGCCGTCCGGCGCGACGCTCCCGGACGAGCCCCGACGAGCGAAGGATACGGAGGTGGGTCGAGACCGAGGTCCGGCCGACATCCGAGATCTCATCCGCGATCTCGCCCGCGCTCGCATCGCCGTGGGCCGCCAGGAACGTCAGGATGTCGCGGCGCACCGAGCTGGAGAGGGAATCGAACACGCTGTCCGCGTCCATGTGTCACTCTCCCTCTTCGTGTCTACACGCTGAACACCGGAAGTCTACCGCCCCGCGTCGCCGGACGGTCGGCTACGCGCCGACGCCCGACACCAGCCGGAGCCGGAGCGATCCGTCGGGCCGCCGCGACACGCCCACGACGGCGAGCGGCTCGGCGTCCACGTTCCAGATGCTCGCGACCGGAAGGCCCAGCGCCGTCAGCACGGCGGCGCGCACGACCGCCTGCGGGACGACGGCGATGTACCGTCCCCCCGGCAGCGAGCGCGCGACATCCGCGACCCGAGCGCAGACCTCCCCGAACGACTCGCCGCCCGGGGGCGCCTCGCCCGCCCGCCAGCGGGCCAGGTCCGCCTCGGAGAGCGAAGAGACCTCGCGTCCCGCCCACTCACCGGCCCCGGGGTCGTGCAGCTTTGGGACCACACGGGGCTCGTCCCATCCGAGCGCCGCGACGGTCTGCGCGCACGGCCGGCCCGGAGCGCTCAGGACCTCGTGGCGCCCCGGACGCAGCGATGACCTGCGACACAGCTCACGACCGGCCGGGGCGAGCTCGTCGTCCGCGTCCGGGAACGCCGCCCGCAGCTGAGATCTCGTCGTCGCCTGGACGACGAACACGATCTCGGCCCGACGGGCGGCGTTCCCTTCCGCGTTCGTCACCGCGAGAGCACGGGATCGCCGGCACCCGCCTGGAGCGCGGCGACGGGAACCGGCCGGTCGCCGCCCCGTCCGCCGACCAAGGCGGCGAGCAGCACGGTCGCGACGCCGAAGATCGTCGTCGCCACGAGCAGCGAGCCGAGGCGGAATCCCCCGAGGACCGCAGCGGGGTACCCGTCCAGGATGATCTCGTCGCCGTCCGTCACGGGCCCCGGGATCTCGGACGCCGCGCCCACGATCTCCGCGACCGAGGGCAGGAACGTCGCGGCGACGATCACCACGACGAGGTAGCCGGCGCCCACGGCGAGCGTGGCCGAGAACCAGCTCCAGCGCTTCGCGAGCCGCGTCGCGACGACGACCGCGATCACCATCGCGAACACGGAGATCGCGACCATCGAGTAGTACGCGACGGTGCGGGCGACGAGGTCGTCGTGGCTGCCGATCGCGGGCGGGTTGCTCGGGTACTTCGCGTAGGGCACGAGGAATCCCGCGACGAAGGCGAGCGACCCCGCGACGAGCGCCGCCCGACGGGCCGGGAGCTGCGGCAGGAGCTTCAGGACGGCGTAGGCCGCGACCGCGATGAGCAGCCCCATCGCCATGCCGAACAGACCGACGGACAGGAAGACGCCGAGGGTGGCCTGCACCCCGCGGGGCACGACCTCCTCCTCGCCGCCCCCGTGGTCATGGGCGGCGCCGGCATCGAGCATGGCGTGGTGGTCCCCGCCCGTGCCGCTGCCGACGGCCGCCTCCGCGGCGGAGCGCATCGACTCGTAGTCGATCGCCCCCGAGATCGAGGGCTCGACGGCGACGAGCGCCACCACGGCCCCGAGAAGCCCCGCAACGAGTCCCGCGCCGGCACCGGCCAGGACGATCCGCGACTCAGCGCTCATCGCTCCGCCTCTCAGTGGCACGGGAAGCCGAGCATGTGCCGGCCGTCGTGCATCATCTCGTGGATGTGGGTGTCGGACCCGAAGACGGACACGACGCCCTGGTCGATTCCGACGAAGTAGTACGCCGCTGCCGCGACCAGGACCGCGCCGGCGATCCACAGTGCGCGGACGGCGGCGCCGGCGGTCCGCGCCGTGGGGACGGCGACGACCTCGGAGTGTGTGCTCATGATCTCTCCTCTTACGTGGGGTGGGGGTGGGTGTCAGGCGTGGTGCACGAGGGCGGGCGGGGTCAGCGGACCGCGCTGGGCTTGGACCGCGGCGGCGACGCGCAGGCCGAGTGCGTCGTTGAAACGGGGCGCGACCACCATGAGTCCGACCGGGAGACCGGAGGCCAGCCCCACGGGCACGGAGGTCGCGGGGTGGCCGGTCACGTCCTGCGGGGATGTGTTGGCGATCATGCTCAGCGCCTTGCGCAGGTACTCCGGCCGGTCGTCGCCGGCCTCGAGCAGCGGAAGCGCCGTGAACGGGGTCGTGGGCAGCACGAGGACGTCGACCTCGGCCAGCGCGGCGTCGTAGCCGTCCCGCACGAAGGGGACGAGGCGCTGCGCCTTCGCGTACGACGAACCGCCGAGGCCGCGCAGTCCCCAGGCGCCGGTCAGCGCCGTGACCTTCACGGTGTCCGCGAGGGCGTCCGCGTGCTCGCGCTTGCCTCGCGAGAAGTACTCCATCTGGTGCGGGTCGTAGTAGCCGGGCACACCGAGGCCGTAGCCGTTGCCGTCGAGCATCTGGTACGTGGCACCGTCCGAGGCGATCGTCCCCCACAGCGCGCCGGCGTACGTGTGCGCGGGCACGCTGATCCGGGTCACCGTGGCGCCGTCTGCGGCAAGCGCCTCGGCCGCCGCGGTGACCAGCGCGTCGACCTCGGGGTCCGACATCCCGGGGATGCCGAATCCCTCGCTCAGCAGTCCGATCCGCAGCCCCGCGACGCCGTCGCCGACCGTGGAGAGGTCGCCGGGCCCGCGCGAGCCCTCCGTCTGACGCGGGTCGAGGCCGTCCGGGCCGGCGAGCACGGACAGCAGCAGCGCCGCATCCTCCACCGTGCGCGCCATGGGCCCGAGGTGGTCGATGGTCCGCTCGATCGGGAACGCACCCGTGTACGGGACGAGGCCGAAGGTGGGCTTGTGCCCGACGATCCCGGTGAAGGAAGCCGGCAACCGCACCGATCCGCCCTGGTCGCCGCCCACCGCGAGGTCGACCTCGCCCGTGGCGACGAGTGCGGCATTGCCGCTGGACGATCCGCCGGTCGTCCGGGCGAGATCCCAGGGGTTGTGGACCGGCCCGCTCGCGGAGGTGAAGCTCGACCCCGAGAAGCAGAGGTCCTCGCAGACCGCCTTGCCGAGGATCGTCGCTCCCGCCGCGAGCACGCGCGTGACGACCGTGGCATCCTCCCGCGGAACGAAGCCCTCGAGGGTGCGCGAGCCGTTCATCATCGGCACGCCCGCCACGGCGACGTTGTCCTTGATGGCGACCGTCCGCCCATCGAGCACGCCGGCGGAGGTCGGAGCGATCTCGGTCCGCACATACCAGGCGCCGAGTGGGTTCTCGTCGGCGTCCGGGTACCGGGAGTCGCGTCGGGGCGCCTCGACCTCGATGTGCGCGGCGTACAGCTCGTCGACCACGTCGTAGCCGGCGAGCCCGGCCACCACGATCTCATGGAGCTGATCGAACTCCGACTCGTCGAACTGGTAACGGAAGCGGTGCGCGAACGCCTTCACGTCCTCTTTCGTAGGGCGGCTGACAGCCATGGTGCATCCTTCCGTCGAACGTCGTTGCTGCGAGGGCCGGTCCAGCCTCCACCGCGAGCGTGTTACCTGTCAATAGGTATTGACTCATTGACGGTTTTCATCCGAGTGACGTCCGTGTTTCCATTCCGTGACACGTGCGCTCGGGCTGCCGCGCGGTGCGCAACGTGCCCGTCGCGTCACGGAGATCCGGGAAGTGCTCCTCGCGCCACTCGTTCGGAGCCGTCTCGCCCACCGCGGCGAGCGCGGCCTCCCGCTCCCGCAGCTCGACGCGGCGGATCTTCCCCGAGATCGTCTTGGGCAGCTCCGCGAACTCGATCCTCCGCACACGCTGGTAGGCGTTGAGCTCGGTGCGCGCGTGAGCCAGGATCGAGCGGGCCGTCTCCGCCGAGGGCTCCACGCCGCTCGCGAGCGCGACGTACGCCTTCGGGACGGCCAGCCGCAGCGGGTCGGGCACGGGGACCACCGCGGCCTCGGCGACGGCCGGATGCTCGACGAGAACCGATTCGAGCTCGAACGGGCTGATCTTGTAGTCGGACGACTTGAACACGTCGTCGCTTCGGCCGATGAAGGTGATGTAGCCGTCCGCGTCCCGCTCGGCGACGTCGCCCGTGTGGTAGTAACCGCCCACGCGCGCCTGCGCGTCGCGCTCGGGATCGTCCCGATACTGCGTCATGAGCGCGAGGGGCTCCTGAGACAGGTCCAGGCAGAGCTCGCCCTCGCCGACCCCGTCGATGCGCTCGCCCGTCACCGGGTCCACCAGCACGACCGGCACCCCGGGGAGGGGCAGGCCCATCGAGCCCGGCTTGATGGGGGCGCCCGGCACGTTCCCCACCTGCGCCGTCGTCTCGGTCTGGCCGTAGCCGTCGCGGACCGTGAGACCCCACGCATCCCGGATCTCGGAGATGACCTCCGGGTTCAGCGGCTCCCCGGCGCCGATCAGCTCCCGCAGCTCCGCAGGCCGGTCGCCGAGGTCGACGCCCACCAGCATCCGCCAGACCGTCGGCGGCGCACACAGGGTCGTCACCTGCTGCTCACGCAGGACCGCCAGCAGCCGGGCCGGCTCGAAGCGCTGGTAGTTGTAGACGAGCACGGTCGACTCCGCGATCCACGGTGCGAAGAAGCACGACCACGCATGCTTGCCCCACCCCGGCGAGGAGATGTTCAGGTGGCGGTCGCCCGCGCGCAGGCCCAGCCAGTACGCGGTCGGCAGGTGACCGACGGGGTAGGAGACCTGCGAGTGCTCGACGAGCTTGGGCCGGGAGGTGGTGCCCGACGTGAAGTAGAACAGCAGCGGGTCGTCGGGAGCGGTCCCGGGGTGGGGTGCGGGCGGCGCGTCGTGCTGCTGCGCGTCACGGAGATCCCGCCAGCCGTCGGCGGCTCCGACGCTCACGCGCACGACGGCGGGATCGACGTCCGCGAAGGCCTCGACGTCCCCCGCGTCGCAGATCACATGGCGCGCACCGGAGCGGGCGACGCGATCGCGGAGATCCGCGCCGCGCACCGTCGGCGCCGTCGGCAGCACCACGCCGCCGAGCTTCATGATCGCCAGCATCGACTGCCACAGCTCGACCTGGTTGCCGAGCATCAGCACGACGACGTCGCCCCGTCCGACGCCGCGCTGCGCCAGCCAGGCGGCGAGCCGGTCGGATTCACGGGAGAGCTGGTCGAAGGTGCGCCGGGTGACGGAACCGTCGAGCTCGAGGACCACGAGCGCCTCACGGTCGTTCCCCCGGGCGATCGCGTCGAACCAGTCGACGGCCCAGTTGAAGCGCGGTCCCACATCCGGCCATCGGAACTCCGCTGCGGCGGATCGCGGATCGCCCGCGAAGGAGCTGAGTCGGTCGCGCGCTGCGCGATAGGCCCGGGTGGCGACGGCATCGTCTGTCATGGGAGTCCTCCTCGTCGTGGACAGCCGGTCCAGGCTCGCGGCGACCACGCCGGGCCGGTACCCCCGAACGGGGGGTGAGATCCGGCCCGCACCCGGGGGTAATGTGTCAGCACATCGCGACACGACGACGACGTCGGGACCGTGTGCGCGGCGCAGCGCACCGAGGAGGACAAGGCATGGACGATGCGACCGCCGGCTTGACGGCGACACTGGCACCCGCCGCTCAACGCGCCCGCCGCGCGAGCGGCCTCGACATCGCCTTCATCGGCACGACCGAGCCCGGCTCGCCGGGACGGCGCCTCGTGATCTCCTCGCTGAGCGGCGCACGCAGCACGGCTCTGCGCGGTCTGCGCGTCCCCTCCGGAATCGGACTGGGCGGTCGGGTGCTCGCCGTCGCTCATCCGGTGGTCGTCTCCGACTACGCCGCGGCCGCCGACATCACCCACGACTACGACGCCATCGTCGTCGGGCACGAGGGCATCACCTCGGTCGCCGCCGTCCCGATCACGCGGAACGGCCGGGTGCACGCGGTGATCTACGGCGGCACACGACAGGGCCTCATGGTCGGCGATCGCGCCGTGCGCGCGCTCGAGGTCGCGGCCCGCCAGATCGCCGCGGCCACGCCGCAACCGGAGCTGCCCGCGCAGCCGGACAACCGCGCGGCGCTCGATGAGCTCGACCGCGCGCTCGCCCTCGCCTCGGGCGAGATGAGGACACGGCTGGAGCGCGTGCGGGCGCTCCTGGAAGCCCGCCCGCCCGCGTCGCCCTCC
This sequence comes from Microbacterium sp. SORGH_AS_0888, assembly GCF_030818905.1. Taxonomy (NCBI): domain Bacteria; kingdom Bacillati; phylum Actinomycetota; class Actinomycetes; order Micrococcales; family Microbacteriaceae; genus Microbacterium; species Microbacterium sp. SORGH_AS_0888. The sequence continues at coordinate 245,495 of NZ_JAUTAZ010000001.1, read as the reverse complement.
GCGCCGGCGCTGACCGCTCGGGAGCGCGACGTGCTGCGGCACGTCGCGGATGGCGCGACGAACCTCGAGATCGCCGTGGCGGAAGGGCTGCGGCCGGAGACCGTGAAGGCGTATCTCCGCTCGGCCATGCACAAGCTGGGCGCACACACGCGGGCCGCTGCGTGCCTGCACGCCGACCGGCTCGGGCTGTTGGGCCCCGCTCCCGCACACGAGTGAGCCCCGCCCCATCGACACCCCTGACGCCGCTCGCGCCCCACCCCTCGGTGGCGGCGCCGCATCCCCTCGTCGTGCGCCACGGCTTCGCCGCCGCGGCATCGACGCTCATGAGAGAAGGAGAACCATGGACATCGCCGGAACCGTCGCCCTCGTCACGGGAGGCGCATCAGGTCTGGGGCTGGCGACCGCCCGGCGCCTGCTCGCTCGCGGCGCGGACGTCGTCATCGCCGATCTGCCCACGTCGCGCGGCGCAGAGGTCGCCGCCGAGTTCCCCGGCCGTGTGCGGTTCGCCCCGGGCGACGTCCGCAGCGAGACCGACGTCGCGGGCGCGCTGCAGCTCGCGTCCGAGCTCGGCGATCTGCGCATCGTGGTCACCTGCGCGGGACTGGCTGACGCGATGAAGGTCACCGGTCGCGCGGGGACCTATCCGCTCGACCGCTTCCGTCGGGTGATCGACGTGAACCTCGTCGGGACCTTCAACGTGATCCGCCTCGCCGCGGCGCACATGCAGGAGCTCGCCCTCGCCGACGACGACGAGCGCGGCGTCATCGTCAACACCGCCTCCGTCGCGGCCTTCGACGGTCAGATCGGCCAGTCCGCGTACAGCGCGTCGAAGGCCGCCATCGTCGGCCTCACGCTTCCGATCGCACGCGAGCTCGCCGCATCCCGCATCCGCGTGGTGACGATCGCGCCGGGGACCTTCGACACCCCGCTGCTCGCGAGCCTTCCCGAGGCGGCGCGTATCTCGCTCGGCTCGCAGGCCCCGCATCCGTCGCGTCTCGGGCACCCCGACGAGTTCGGGTTGATGGTCACGCAGATCGTCGAGAACCCGATGCTCAACGGCGAGACGATCCGGTTGGACGCCGCGATCCGCATGGCCCCGCGCTGACCCGCGCCGCCTGAGACCACCACCCGCCCCCTCCCGAAACGAGGTCGCCACCATGCCCGTCGATCGCCTCCTGCCCACCGAGGAAGCAGCGGAGTTCATCGAGATCGTCGAGGAGTTCGCGTCGCGCACGATGGATCCGATCGTGGACGACTACGAGCGAGAGGAGCGCTACCCCGAGGGCCTGTTCGCACAGCTCGGCGAGACCGGGCTGCTCTCCCTCCCCTTCCCCGAGGAGGTGGGCGGCGCGGGCCAGCCCTATGAGGCGTACCTGCAGATCCTCGAGCAGATCGCGCAGCACTGGTCCGCCGTCGCGACCGCGATCAGCGTCCACACGATGGCCGGGTTCGCGATCCTCACGCACGGCACGCCCGAACAGATCGAGCGCTTCCTCCCCGACATGCTCGAGGGGCGGCTCATCGGCGGCTACAGCCTCTCCGAGCCGCATGCCGGCTCGGACGTGTCGGCCCTCCAATGCCGCGCCGTTCGGGCCTCCGGCGGCTACACCGTCACGGGCGAGAAGTCCTGGATCACCCACGGCGGGCGCGCCGACCTGTACATCCTCTTCGCACGCACCGGCGAGGGCGCCAAGGGCGTCTCCGCCTTCATCGCCCCCGGCGACACGGAGGGCCTGTCGTTCAGCCCCTCGCTCCAGAAGATGGGACTGTCGGCCGTGCCGACGGCATCCGCCTACTGGGACGGCGCGTTCCTCCCCGAGGACCTGCGCCTGGGCACCGAGGGGAAGGGTCTGGCGATCGCCCTCGGCGCCCTGGACTCCGGGCGACTCGGCATCGCCGCCGTCGCGACCGGCATCGCGCAGGCGGCGCTCGATGTCGCGGTCGGCTACGCGATGGAGCGCGAGGCGTTCGGCAAGGCCATCGCACAGCATCAGGGCGTCGGGTTCATGCTCGCCGACATGGCCGTCGCGGTCGACGGCGCGCGCACGCTCTACCTCGATGCCGCCCGGCGCCGCGACCTGCGCAGGCCCTTCACCCGCCAGGCGTCGGTGGCCAAGCTCGCCGCGACGGACGCCGCGATGAAGGTCACGACCGACGCCGTGCAGGTGCTCGGCGGCGCCGGCTACACCCGCGACTTCCCCGTCGAGCGCTACATGCGCGAGGCGAAGGTCACCCAGATCTTCGAGGGCACCAATCAGATCCAGCGCCTCGTCATCGCCCGCCAGCTGCTGAGCTGACGACGACCGGCTCGGCGGACGACGGACGATCTCGTCCCATATATGTGCACATCCATATATTTCATTGTCCATTCAGTTATCGTGTCCGTACGGCGCCGATGCCCGCGCCGGGCGGCACACCGAAAGCGCGAGGTTCCTCATGGTGCGTGAGCTCACCCACTTCATCGGCGGACGACACGTCGCCGGCACGTCCGATCGGTTCTCGGATGTCTTCGACCCCTCGACCGGAGCGGTGCAGGCACGCGTGCCACTGGCCTCGACGGCCGAGGTCCAGGACGCCATCGCGAACGCCGAGGCGGCCCAGCTCGAGTGGGGCGCCTGGAACCCCCAGCGACGCGCGCGCGTCCTCCTGCGGTTCCTGGATCTCATCGCCCGCGACACGGACGAGCTGGCGCGGCTGCTCTCCAGCGAGCACGGGAAGACGATCCCCGACGCGAAGGGCGACATCCAGCGCGGCGTGGAGGTCGTGGAGTTCGCGGCGGGCGGGCCGCACCTGCTCAAGGGCGAGTACACGACCGGCGCGGGCACCGGGATCGACGTGTACTCCATGCGTCAGCCGCTCGGCGTCGTCTCGGGCATCACCCCGTTCAACTTCCCCGCGATGATCCCGATGTGGAAGATCGGCCCGGCGCTCGCCGCCGGCAACGCCTTCGTCCTCAAGCCGAGCGAACGCGATCCCTCGGTGCCGCTGCGGATCGCGGAGCTGTTCCTGGAGGCGGGGCTTCCCGCGGGCGTGCTGAACGTGGTCAACGGCGACAAGGAAGCCGTCGACGCGATCCTGCACGACGATCGCGTCGCCGCGGTCGGCTTCGTCGGGTCCACCCCGATCGCGCAGCACATCTACGAGACCGCCGCCGCGAACGGCAAGCGCGCACAGTGCTTCGGCGGTGCGAAGAACCACATGATCGTCATGCCGGACGCCGACCTCGACCAGGTGGCCGACGCCCTGATCGGCGCGGGCTACGGATCGGCCGGCGAGCGCTGCATGGCGATCTCCGTCGCCGTGCCGGTCGGCGAGGAGACCGGGGACGCCCTGGCCGCGAAGCTCGCCGAGCGCGTCGCGAGCCTGAAGGTCGGTGCCGCGACCGACGAGACCGCCGACTACGGCCCGCTCGTGACCCGCGCAGCCGTCGATCGGGTCTCCGACTACATCCGGATCGGCGTCGAGGAGGGTGCGGAGCTCCTCGCGGACGGCCGCGGTCACACGGTCGAGGGATACGAGAACGGCTTCTACCTCGGCCCGACCCTCTTCGACCACGTCACGGCGGAGATGACGATCTACCGCGAGGAGATCTTCGGCCCCGTCCTGATCATCGCCCGCGCCCGGGACTACGAGGAGGCCCTCGCCCTGCCCAGCCGTCACGAGTTCGGCAACGGGGTGTCGATCTTCACCCGCGACGGCGACACCGCCCGCGACTTCACGGCGCGCGTGAACGTGGGCATGGTCGGCGTCAACGTCCCGATCCCGGTCCCCATCGCGTACCACACCTTCGGCGGCTGGAAGAAGTCCGGGTTCGGCGACCTCAACCAGCACGGGCCCGACGCCTTCCGCTTCTACACGAAGACCAAGACCGTCACGAGCCGCTGGCCCTCCGGCATCAAGGAGGGGGCGAGCTTCGTCATCCCCACGATGCACGAGAGCTGAGCGAGATCATGAGCCTGACCACCGACGTCCCCTCCCCCTACGAGCTCACCCCGGACCAGCACGACATCGTGGCCGCGGTGCGCGACTTCGCGCAGAGCGCGCTCCGGCCGCACGCGGTGGAGTGGGACCAGGACAAGCACTTCCCGACCGACGTCCTCGAAGAGGCGGGCGCCCTGGGCCTGGGCGGCATCTACGTCCGCGACGACGTCGGCGGCTCCGGCCTCACCCGCACGGACGCGACCCTGATCTTCGAGGAGCTCGCGAAGGGGGACACCGCGATCGCCGCCTACGTCTCCATCCACAACATGGTCGCCTGGATGATCGACCGCTTCGGCAGCCCGGAGCTGCGCACGACCTGGCTGCCCGGCCTGACCTCGTTGCGACTGCGCGGCAGCTACTGCCTCACGGAGGCGGAGGCCGGCTCGGACGCCGCATCGCTCCGGACGACGGCGGTCGCGGACGGCGACGACTACGTGATCAACGGCGAGAAGCTGTTCATCTCGGGCGCCGGCTCCTCCGCGGTCTACGTCGTCATGGCGAGGACGGGTGGCCCCGGCCCCGCCGGCATCAGCGCCCTCCTGGTCCCGGCGGACGTCCCGGGACTCGGCTTCGGCGCCAACGAGCGGAAGATGGGATGGAACGCGCAGCCCACGCGCGCGGTCGTCTTCGAGGATGTGCGGGTCCCCCGCTCGCACCTGCTCGGCCAGGGGGGCGACGGCTTCACGATCGCGATGCGGGGACTCAACGGAGGGCGCCTCAACATCGGTGCGTGCTCGCTCGGCGGAGCCCAGTGGGCGTACGAACAGGCCGTCCGCCATGTCCGGGAACGCGTCGCCTTCGGGCGCCCGCTCGCCGAGAACCAGTCGCTCGTGTTCCGACTGGCCGACATGCACACCCGGCTCGAGGCCGCGCGCGGACTGCTGCGCCGTGCCGCCCATGCGCTCGACGTCGGGGCCGCCGACGCCGTCGAGCTGTGCGCCATGGCCAAGCGGTTCACGACCGACGTCGGATTCTCGGTGGCGAACGACGCGCTGCAGCTCCACGGCGGGTACGGCTATCTGGCCGACCACGGCATCGAGAAGGTCGTGCGCGATCTCCGCGTCCACCAGATCCTGGAGGGCACGAACGAGATCATGAGCCTCATCGTCGGCCGATCGATCGTGGGGCGGCCGTGAACGGCGCATCGCCCGACGCCGAGGTGCTGTTCGCACGCCGGGGGCGAGCGGGCATCATCACGCTCAACCGCCCGCGGGCGATCAACGCGCTCACGCACGCCATGGTCGGGCTGATCCGCGAGCGTCTGGAGGCCTGGCGCGCCGACGACTCCGTGCAGACCGTCGTGCTCGACGGCGCCGGCGAACGCGGGCTCTGCGCAGGCGGCGACATCGCGCGGCTGTACCAGGACGCCACGAGCGGAGACGGCGCCGCATCCCTCGCCTTCTGGCGCGACGAGTACGCCCTCGACGCCGCCATCGCTCGCTACCCGAAGCCGTTCGTCGCGATCATGGACGGCCTCGTGCTCGGCGGAGGCATCGGCCTGTCGGCGCACGCCTCGCACCGCGTGGTCACGGAGAGCTCCCGGCTCGGGCTCCCCGAGACGGGCATCGGCTTCGTGCCGGACGTCGGCGCCACCTGGCTGCTCTCGCGCGCCCCCGGCGAGCTGGGCACCTACCTCGCCCTGACCGCCGGCACGGTCGGCGCCGGGGATGCGATCGCGCTCGGGCTCGCGGACGTCTACGTCCCCCGCCGACGCCTCCCGCTGCTCGTCGCCGACCTGGAACGGAGCGACGCCACCACGGCACTGGCCCGGCACACCGTCGAGTCGCCGGAATCGGAGCTGCTCGCGGAACACGGGTGGATCGACGCCGCGTTCGGGGCGGATCGTGTGGCCGAGATCCTCGTGCGCCTGCGTACGGGCCCGACCGATGATCGCGCCCACAAGACGGCGGAGCTGATCGAGACGCGGTCCCCCGTCGCGTCCGCGGTCGCCCTCGCCGCGCTCCGACGCGCGGCCTCGCTCCCCGATCTGGAGAGCGCCCTCGAGCAGGAGTACCGGGTCTCGGCCCGTGCACTGCAGACGCACGACTTCGTGGAAGGCGTGCGCGCTCAGGTGATCGACAAGGACCGCGCCCCGCGATGGCAGCCGAAGGATGCGGCCACCGTCGACGAGGCGATGGTCGCCGCCTATTTCGAGCCGGTCTCGACCCGCTTCCCCGACCAGCCGCCCCTCGTGCTCGGCCCTGGTCCGTCCCCCGCCCCGGCATCGCCGCCGGCCTGAACCGAAAGAAGTACCGCTCATGGACATCGCATTCATCGGCCTGGGGCACATGGGCGGCCCCATGGCCGCCAACCTCGTGCGGGCAGGGCACCGCGTGCGCGGCTTCGATCTCGTGGATGCCGCGATCTCGGCGTCAGCCGAGGCCGGCGTGGAGATCGCCGCATCCGCCGCCGACGCGGCCTCCGACGTCGACGTCGTGATCACGATGCTGCCCGCCGGGCGCCACGTGCTCGCCGCCTACCGTGACGAGGGCGACGGGCTGCTGACGGCAGCGCGGGCGGGGACGCTGTTCATCGACTGCTCCACGATCGCCGTCGACGACGCGCGCGCCGCTCACGACCTCGCGATCGCCGCGGGGCACCGTCAGATCGACGCGCCCGTCTCGGGCGGCGTCGTGGGCGCCGAGGCCGGGACCCTCGCGTTCATGGTCGGTGGCGGCGCCGAGGACGTCGCCGCCGCCGGACCGCTGCTCTCGGTCCTGGGCGGCCGGATCGTGCACTGCGGCGGTGCCGGGCTCGGGCAAGCGGCGAAGGTGTGCAACAACATGATCCTCGGCATCAGCATGATCGGAGTGAGCGAGGCGTTCGTCCTCGGCGAGCGGCTCGGGCTCAGCCACGAGGCTCTGTTCGACGTCGCCTCCCACGCATCCGGTCAGTGCTGGGCGCTGACGACGAACTGCCCCGTCCCGGGGCCGGTTCCCTCGAGCCCCGCGAACCACGACTACCGGCCGGGTTTCGCGGGTGCCCTCATGGCGAAGGACCTCGGACTCGCCCTCGAGGCGATCGCGACCACCGGCGTGGACGCCGCCGTCGGGCGACTCGCCGGCGCGATCTACCAGGCCTTCGCCGCGGGCGATGGCGCACGCCAGGACTTCTCCGGCATCATCAACAGCATCCGTGAACGCAGTGAAGGAGCGCACCCCGCATGACCGAGCTCGAGAACATCCTGGTCGAACGTCGCGAGCGTGTGGGGATCATCACCCTGCACCGGCCGAAGGCGCTGAACGCCCTCAACACCGCCCTCATGCGCGAGGTCGTGCATGCGGCCCGTGAGCTCGACGACGACCGGGGCGTCGGCGCGATCGTCGTCACGGGCTCGGAACGGGCGTTCGCCGCGGGCGCCGACATCAAGGAGATGGCGAACCTGGACTACATCGACGCCTACCTGGGCGAGCTCTTCGGCGGGTGGAAGGCCTTCGCCGAGCTGCGCACCCCGACGATCGCCGCCGTCGCGGGCTACGCACTCGGCGGCGGCTGCGAGCTCGCCATGATGTGCGACATCATCTTCGCGGCGGACACCGCCGTGTTCGGTCAGCCCGAGATCAACCTCGGCGTCGTGCCCGGCATGGGCGGGACCCAGCGGCTCACGCGCGCGGTCGGCAAGGCCAAGGCGATGGATCTCATCCTCACCGGGCGCACCATGGATGCCCAGGAGGCCGAACGCGCGGGACTCGTCGCCCGAGTGGTGCCCGCCGCGCAGCTGCTGGAGACCGCGACGGAGGCGGCCGCCGTGATCGCGTCGAAGTCGCTGCCGGTCGCCTACGCCGCGAAGGAGGCGGTCAACGTCGCGTTCGAGTCCACCCTGGCGGAGGGGATCCGGTTCGAGCGGCGCGCCATCCAGGCCACGTTCGCCCTGGCCGATCAGAAGGAGGGGATGGCGGCGTTCACCGAGAAGCGGGCGCCGCGCTTCGTGAACGGGTGAGGGCCGGCCCGCTCACAGCGGATCGGGCAGCGGATCCGGATCGCGGAAGTCGCCCACGTTCCGGCGCATCCGCGCAAGGATCCCCACCAGCGCGGAGAGGTCTTCGCCGGCCAGGGTCGGGCGGGCGAAGACCTGCGCGTTGAGCGCGGCGGTCGCCTGCTCGACGACCTCGCTCCCCCGCGGGGTCAGCGTGAGCATCGTCGCCCGCCCGTCGGTCGGGTGGGCCGCGCGTTCCACCATGCCGTCGCGCACCAGCCGGTCCACGGTCTTCGTCACGCTCGTGGGATGCACCTGCAGCCGGGCGACCGCACTCGACATCGGCAGCTCACCGCCGCGCGTGAAGCCGAGCAGGCGCAGCAGCTCGAACCGCGCGAACGAGAGCGAGAAGGGCCGAAGCACGGACTCCACCTGCGAGAGCACGATCTGCTGCGCACGCATGATCGAGGTCACCGCAGCCATCCCCGTGGCCGCATCGTGCCACCCGTGGACGAGCCACTGGCGCTTCGCCTCGGCGATCGGATCCACCGGCAGCGGCGCGGATGCTGGCACGGCAGTCCCTCCTGTGGGCCGGTACCCCCGGTCAGACTCGAACTGACACTGAAGCGATTTTAAGTCGCCTGCCTCTGCCATTGGGCTACGGGGGCTTCTCCCCCACCCTAGACGGCGGGGAAGACTACTTCGCGGCTCCGACCGGGGCGGTCGGCGTCGTCGCCGCCGGCGCGACATCCGTCTGCGCCGGACGCGGACGCGACGCGAACTCCTCGAAGAACCCGCGCGGGTTCTGCACCGCCTCGAGGCTCACGATGTCGCGACCGAGCCAGAAGTTGTTCCACCATCCCCACAGCACACGCCACTTGCGCTCCCACGACGGCATCGCGAGCCCGTGGTAGCCGCGGTGGGCGCACCACGCGAGGAAGCCCTTGAGGGCGATGTTCCCCGACTGGAACACGCCGTTGTACAGGCCCAGGCCCGCGACGGCGCCGAGGTTCTTGTGCACGTAGTCGACGGGCTTCTCGCCGCGCAGGACCGCCGTGATGTTCTTCGCCAGGCGCTTGGCCTGACGCACGGCGTGCTGCGCGTTGGGCACGCAGAAACCGCCCACCCCGCCGCCGCTGAGGTCGGGGACCGCGGCGACGTCACCCGCCGTCCAGGCGCCCTCGACGACGTTGCCCTCGGCGTCCACGACCCGCAGGTCGGCCTGGGCACGGATGCGGCCGCGCTCCTCCGAGGGGAGGTCGCTGCCCTTCACGACCTGCGGGTTGGCCATGACGCCCGCGGTCCAGACGATGATGTCGGTAGGGATGACCTCGCCCGTCGAGAGCTCGACGTTGCCGTCGACCGCGCCGGTCACCTGCGTGTCGAGGTGCACGAACGCACCCCGCTTGGCGAGATCCTTCAGCACCCATTCGCTCGTCTTCAGCGAGACCTCGGGCATGATCCGCCCCATGGCCTCGATGAGGTGGAAGTGGGTCTCGTCGAAGCTCAGCTGCGGGTACTTCGGCAGCAGCGCGGAGGCGAAGGAGCGGAGCTCGGCGAAGGTCTCGATGCCGGCGAAGCCACCGCCCACCACGACGACCGTCAGCAGCCGCTCACGCTCGGGGCCCGGGGGAATCGAGGCCGCCCGGTCGAAGTTGGAGATGAGCTTGTCGCGCACCCACACGGCCTCCTCGATCGCCTTCATGCCGATCGCGTTGTCGGCGATGCCGGGGATCGGGAAGGTGCGGGAGACCGAGCCCGCGGTCACGACGATCTGGTCGTACTCGAACTCGTACGAGGGCGCGTCCTTCGGCGTGATCGTCGCGACCTTGTTCGCGTGGTCGATCTTGGTCACCTTGGCCGCGACCACCTGGGTGCGGCTCAGGTGGCGGCGCGTGGAGACGACCGCATGCCGCGGCTCGATGGCGCCGGCCGCGACCTCGGGGAGGAAGGGCAGGTACGCCATGTAGGGCAGGGGGTCGACGACGGTGACCTCTGCCTCGCCCCGGCGCAGATGCTTCTCGAGCTTCCACGCGGTGTAGAAGCCGGCGTAGCCGCCGCCGACGATGAGAATGCGGGGCACGGCTGTGGTCTCGGTGCTTGTCACGGTGGGAGGAACTCCTGGAAATCAACGGCGTGGTACGCGGGAAACGCGCGCCGATCGGACACGTCGGACAGCAGCAGTGACGCCGAGTGAGACCAGTATAGCGGCGACCGTGAACGCCAGAAGCGGAAGCGAGCCGTATAAAAGGGTCATCTGCGTCGGAAGCAGCGGAGAGGCCGCCGTCGACGGCGGATCCGCCTCCGGCAGCGGGGGGATCTGAACCGGCGAGGCGGAGGGCGTCTGCGAGGTCGCCCCGGACGCCCGGCGGTGGATGCGGATCCATTCCCGGAGGTCGCCCATCGGGTTCGCGCTCACGGTCGGGACGTCGCGCGATACAGCGGCGGCGGCATCCACCAGACCGTATCCGTACAGCGCGTCGGGCAGGTTCGACACGCCCGCGGGCGGGCGGGCGGTGCGGATGAGGCGATTGATGACGTTCGCGGCATCGAGCTCCGGATGCGCCGCCCGCACGAGCGCGGCGATGCCGGCCACGATCGGCGCGGCGCCGCTCGTCCCGTTCCACGTGACGGTCTGTCCGTCCGCGGACACCCCCAGCAGCTTCTCGCTCGGGGCGGCGAGCCCGATCGTGATCCCCTGCGTGGAGGCCTCGAGGCTCGCTCGTCCCTGCGGGTCGACGCCGCCCACCGTGAGCACGCCGGGGATCGTCGCCGGCGCCCCCACCCGGTTCGTGCCGCTGCCGCGGTTGCCCGCCGCGACGACCACGACGACGTCATGGTCGAAGGCGTAGAGGAACGCGTCGTCCCAGCTCGGATCCCAGTCGAGCGTGTTGGTCGTGAAGGACAGGTTGATGACCTTCGCGCCCTGATCGACGGACCAGCGGATGGCGTCGGCGATCTGCGTGGCGAAGGGCACGGTCGCGGTGGCCCCGAAACCGACGGAGACCGAGAGCAGCTGCGCCTCCGGCGCGACCCCGACCATGCCGCCGTTGACCTCCCGTGCCGCCGCGAGCGACGCCACCCAGCTGCCGTGGTTCGCATCGACCGCACCCACCGGGGTGCGACCGTCCGGCGCGCCGACCCCGGACACGTCCGTGCCCGCGGCCACGGCGCCGTCGAACGCCGGCGCCCGCCCGATCCCGGTGTCGATCACGGCGATGCGCACACCGGCGCCGCGGGTCGTCTGCCATGCCGTCGTGATGCCGTAGCCGTCGAGCCAGTACTCCTGGCCGCGCGAGGAGGTCGGCGTCGGAGCGGGCGCCGGCGGAACCGTCGCCGCAGCGGCCGACGTCGCCGGTGCCGCCAGGGCGAGCACCAGCACCAGCGCCGAGACGAGGCGCAGGCGCTGGATCACGGGGCCTCCGCCTCGACGGCGGCGCCGGGCTCGTCGCAGACGCACCGCGACGGAGACCACTCGGACCGCGCGAGTGCGGCGTCGCCGATCGGATTCACGCCGGGGCCCGCCGCGAGGGCGTGTCCGCCGAGCGCGTGCAGGCACTTCACCCGCGTCGGCATGCCGCCGGCCGAGATCCCGGCGATCTCGTCGACCTCGCCGTAGACCGCACGATCGCGCAGGTAGGCGCGGTGCGCGGCGTCGTAGGCCGCCCGGATGTCGGGCTCGTCGAGCAGCGCGGCGAGCTCGGGCATGACGTGATCCGCCTCGAGCCGCGACATCGCGGCTGTCGCGGCCGGGTGCGTGAGGTAGTAGAACGTCGGGAACGGGGTGCCGTCATCCAGCCGCGGGGATGTCGCGACCACCGTCGGGTTGCCGCACACGCACCGCGCGGCGATCCCGACGACGCCGCGCGCGGGCCGGCCGAGCTGGGCGCGCAGAACCGTCAGCTCACGCTCGGTGACCGGGGCGAAGGGGGGCGTCGTCACCCCCACAGGCTACCCGGAGCCGCGCAGGACCCGGGCTCAGCCGGTCGGACCGGTCGCGGTGCGTGCGGCTCCGGCGGCCGCGACCGAGCGCACGAGCTGCGACATCCAGTCGGTGCGCGTCTGCTGCACCTGGTCGCTCACCGGCGCCTCCTCCTGCGGCTGGGCCGAGGCCGGCAGGTCGTTGTCCACGAGGTAGACGACCTCGCCCGGCAGCACGTAGTACAGCCGCTCCCTGGCCTGCGTCGTGACGTAGGCGGGGTCGCGCCAGCGATCGTCCTGCTGCTGGAGGTCGGCGATCTCCTGCTGCGTGACCTGGACGGAGTGCTCGAGGGCCGCGATGCGCTGCCGCTGCCCGACATAGGTGCCGATCGTCGGGACGAGCACGAGCACCGCGAGCACCACGAGCCCGAGCATGATGATCATGAACCCGGACAGCCGCATGCCGCCGAGCCACTCGCGGACATCGACGCGGCGGCGGGCACGGGAAGGGGGAGCCGCGTTCTCGGACAACGACTCCCCCTTCCTCTCGTGCTCGGTGCGCACTCAGCCCTTGAACCGGGGGAAGGCCCCGCGGCCGGCGAAGACCGCCGCCTCGCCGAGGTCCTCCTCGATGCGCAGAAGCTGATTGTATTTCGCGACGCGCTCGCTGCGGGCGGGCGCGCCGGTCTTGATCTGGCCCGCGTTCACGGCGACGGCCAGGTCGGCGATCGTGGTGTCCTCGGTCTCCCCCGAGCGATGCGACAGCATCGAGCGGTAGCCGTTCTGGGTCGCGAGGGCGATCGCGTCGAGCGTCTCGGACAGCGTGCCGATCTGGTTGACCTTCACCAGGAGCGCGTTGGCCACCCCCAGGTCGATGCCCTTCTGGAGACGGATCGGGTTGGTGACGAACAGGTCGTCGCCGACCAGCTGGACCTTCGAGCCGATGACGTCGGTGAGGTGCTTCCAGGCCTCCCAGTCGTCCTCGGCGAGCGCGTCCTCGATCGTGACCACGGGGTAGTTGGCGACGAGGTCGGCGAAGTAGTCGGTCAGCTTCTCGGCCGACCATTCCTTGCCCTCGACGGTGTAGACGCCGTCCTTGTAGAACTCGGTCGCGGCGACGTCCAGACCCACGGCGACGTCGGTGCCGGGGGTGAAGCCGGCCTTCTCGATCGCCTTGATGAGGAAGTCGAGGCCCTCGCGGTTGCTGGGCAGGTCGGGGGCGAAGCCGCCCTCGTCGCCGAGCCCGGTGTTGTAGCCCGCGGACTTCAGCTCGCCCTTGAGGACGTGGTAGACCTCGGTGCCCCAGCGTAGCGACTCGCCGTAGGTCTCGGCGCCGATGGGAGCGAGGAAGTACTCCTGGAAGTCGATGCCGTTGTCGGCGTGCTCGCCGCCGTTGATGACGTTGAACAGCGGGACGGGCAGGACGTGCGCGTTCGGTCCGCCGAGGTAGCGGAACAGCGGCAGGTCGGCGCTGTCAGCGGCCGCCTTGGCGACCGCGAGCGACACGCCGAGGATGGCGTTCGCGCCGCACCGCGACTTGTTCTCGGTGCCGTCCGTCGCGATGAGGATCTCGTCGATGACGCGCTGCTCGCTGGCCTCGACCCCCTCGATCGCAGGTCCGAGCTCGTCGATGACGGCGCCGACGGCCTTCAGCACGCCCTTGCCGCCGTATCGGCTCTTGTCTCCGTCGCGCAGCTCGTACGCCTCGAACGCGCCGGTGGACGCGCCGGAGGGGACGGCGGCGCGCTGGACGATGCCGTCGTCGAGCAGCACCTCCACCTCGACGGTCGGGTTGCCGCGCGAATCCAGGATCTCGCGCGCGCCTACAGCCTCGATCAGTGCCACTTAGGACTCCTTGGGGTGGGGAGGTCGGTTCTCGGAGCTTCGTCGGTCCGCACCCGAGTCTAGTGAGCGCCGGCGTCCGGCACACGGCCGGGCGCGCGATCGGCACGGGCGCGTCGCAGGATCAGCGGGACGGCGAGCAGGAGCACGGCGACGGCGGCCACGATGTCGAAGCCCGTGCCGGCGAGCAGCTCCGCGCGCCCCGACCACCCGACCGCGGTCGTGGCCCCGCCGATCACCACGACACCGAGCGACAGCCCGAGCTGCTGCACCGTGCCGAACATGCCGCCCGACAGCCCTGCCGCCTCGACCGGCACCTCCCGCACCACCGACTGCGTCAGCGGCGAGAAGATCATGGCCTGCCCCGCCCCGAGCACCAGCAGCGCCGGCTGCAGCCACAGGACGAGCCCGGGCCCCCAGGCGAGGACCGCGGTCGCGCCCATCGCCGCGAGCGCCACGATCTGCAGTCCGACGCCCCAGGCGAGCGTCGCCTCGCCGAGCCTGCGCTGGATGGGGCCGAGCAGCAGCGACGTCACGGCGAAGACGATCGCGAACGGCAGCAGCGCCAGACCCGCAACGAGAGGGGTCGCCCCCAGGCCGCCTTCCAGGGCCCGCGGGAAGACGTAGAGGATGGCCGAGTATCCCGCGAAGAAGAGGCCGGCGCACAGGAGACCGAGCTGCAGGGGACGCAGGCGCAGCACACTCGGGGGCAGGAGCGGCACACGACCGGAGCGCTCGATGCGGCTCTGGTGCGCCCACAGTGCGCCGAGGGCCGCCGCCCCCACCGCCATCGCCGCGAACACCGGCCACGACCAGCCGACGGCCGGTGCGACGGTGAGAGCCGACACCACGAGGAACACCCCGACCGCCAGGCCCAGAGCCCCGACGAGATCGATCGCGACCCGCTCGTGCGCCCTGCTCCGCGGGCTGCGGCGAGCCCACACGACCGAGACGATCGCGATCACGACGATCACCAGGTAGGTCACGCGCCATCCGGCGGCTCCGCCCACCGTGGCCCCGGCCAGTGCACCGCCGAGCACCTGGCCGAGCGCGGCGCCGATGCCGCCGCTCGCGCCGAACGCCGCGATCGCGCGGACCCGCGCCGGGCCGGCAGAGGTCGCCTGGATCGTGGCCAGCACCTGCGGGGTGCACAATGCCGCCGCGAGCCCCTGGGCGACGCGAGCGAGGATGAGCGCCTCGATCGTCGGAGCCACGGCGCACGCCAGCGCTGAGAGGAGGAACCCGATCACCCCGATCGTGAAGAGCAGATGCCGCCCGAACCGGTCGCCGAGACGTCCGCCGAGGATCAGGAACACGGCGAACGGGATGCCGTAGCCGGCCACGACGAGCTCGAGCTGGACCTCCGACGCCCCCAGGTCCTGCCGGACCTGGGGCATCGTGACCGCGACGGCGTTGAACGCGTAGGTTCCCATGCCGGGCGCCAGCAGCAGCCCCATGTAGCGGCCGATCGGCACGGCGGTGGGGAGAGGGACCGGCACAGCGGGCGCGACGATCGGCGAGGTCGAGGTCATGACACCACGATGGAGGCCGCGTCATCCTGGTACCAGGAGCGTGTTTATCCTGGTACCAGGAGCACTCCCCTGTCACCTCCCGCGCGCGCGGGAGCGCGGCTACGCTCGCACGAGCAGGAAAGGAGCCCGGGATGGCCGCAGCCGGACAACGCGACGAGTTCGCCGCCTTCCTCCGGACACGCCGAGCGCGACTGCGTCCGGCGGATGTCGGGCTGCCCGCCGGCACGCGACGACGGGTCGCGGGGCTGCGCCGCGAGGAGGTCGCGCAGCTCGCGGGCGTAGGGCTCACCTGGTACACGTGGCTGGAGCAGGGACGGCCGATCGCCGCCTCCCCCCAGGTCCTCGGCGCCATCGCGCGGGCGCTGCGGATGAACGACGACGAGCGCGAGCACCTGTTCGTCCTCGCCGGGGCGCCGGCACCGGATCGCGACCGGCACGCCTGCGTCTCGCAGCCGCACCTCGCGCTGCTCGCCCGGCTGATGCCCTCCCCGGCCGCGGTCCAGACAGCGCGTTTCGACATCCGCGCCTACAACCGGAGCTACCGGTTCCTGTTCGGCGATCTCGACCGCCATCCGCCCGAGGACCGCAACTGCGCCGTGCGGATCTTCACCGATCCGCAGTGGCAGAGCGCGCACGTCGACCTGCGGAACGCGCAGGAGCGCATCGTCGCGCGACTGCGCGCGGCCTACGGGCACCACCACGACGAGCCCGGCTGGCAGCGGTTCATCGCCGAGCTCGACGCGAGATCGCCGGTCTTCCGTGAGCTCTGGCTCCGGGGCGACGTGGGCGGCGAGCCGAACTCGGTCAAACAGCTCGTCCACCCCCTGTTCGGGCCGCTGCGGCTGGAGACGACGAGTCTCTGGCTCGAGGAGTCCCTGTTCTCCCGGCTGGTGCTGTTCGCCCCCGCCGACGCCGAGACGGCGCGAGCCCTCGAGCTCCTCGCCGCCTCGCACGCCGACGAGCCCGTCGTCGAGTCGGACGCCCCCGTGGTGGACGCGGGCGCGCTCGCCGCGGACTCCGCCGCCCTCGCGGGCTGAGCGTCGTCAGGTGTCGCCGGACGCGGCGCGGTGGGCGGAGGCGGTGAACCCGAGCACGGCGCGGAAGTCCGCAGCCAGATGCGCCTGGTCGGCGTAACCGGCATCGATCGCGATCTCGGCGAGCGGGATGTGGGGCTCGGTGCGCACCCGCTGCGCCGCCTCCTGCAGCCGTCGACGGCGGATGATCGCCGCCGGAGACAGACCCACCGCCCGGTGCGTGAGCCGTTGCAGGGTGCGCACGGACACCGCGAGGCGCGCCGCGGCGTCCTCGAGCCGCGCGACGCGCGAGTCGCCGAGCAGCAGGTCGACCATCTCCCCGGCCAGGAGCGCCTCGACGCTCGGCGGTCCGACACGCCGGATCAGCCACTCCCCCAGACGGGCGGATGCCTCATCCGCGCCGTGGGTGAGCGCGGCGGAGACGTCCGCCGCCAATCCGGGTTCGTAGACCGTCGTGAACGTGTCGACCAGGTCGGCGGGCGTCGCGCTGAGCGCCATGAGCGCCGCGGGGCGCAAGAGGGCGCCGACCGCCCATCCGGTCCCGGTCAGCACCCGTTCCGTCGCGCGCGTCGTCGGCCCCCAGAGCGTGACACCGGCGGGCTCGACCACCAGGTTGGCCGCCGGATATCCCAGGACCGGCTGGCGCGACACGACGCCGTCGGGCAGCTCCCACTCGGGCACCCAGTACCAGGCGACGAGAGCAGCAGCCTCGGGCGCGGGAAAGACCCGCGTGAACCGCGGCAGGCGCTCGGGATACAGCACCCCGCGGGTCGGGTCGGTCATCGCTCCAGCGTAGGCGGCGGCATCCTGTCGCGAATCTCCAAGCGCACCCCGCCACCGTCGCCTTAGCGTCGGGACATGACCGAATCGACCCCCGCGCTCACCGGCCGCCACACGATCGATGGGCGTCCCCGCTCAGCCACCAGCATCACCCCGTTCCTCGCGATCCCGAACGCTCGGGGCGCCCTCGAGTTCTATCGCGACGTGTACGGCGCACGCGTGATCGACGTCACGGAGTTCGGCGGCGTCGTCGTGCACGCGACCCTCGACTTCGGCCTCGGCCTGCTGCAGATCGGCGAGCCGATGCCCGACTACGCCCTCGTGCCGGCCCCCACGGGCGACGACGACTGCTATTCGCTGGCGCTCTACACCCCGGACGTGGACGCGCTCGTCGAGCGGGCGGTCGCCGCGGGCGCCACGGTGCGCGAGGCCGCCTCGACCTTCGTCTCCGGGGACCGCTACGCGAGCGTGCGCGACCCCTTCGGCGTGCGCTGGTCGCTCATGACCCGGGTGGAGGACCTCTCGGACGAGGAGAGCGCCGCGCGCGTCGCGGCCTGGGCGGCCGAGCAGGGCTGAGCGCCGCACGATCAGGGCTGCGCGTCGGCCAGCGCCCGGAGCACCGCCGGCAGCAGCACCTCGGATGTGCGCCGATATCCGAGCGCGCTCGGGTGGAAGCGGTCGAGGCTGAACATCTCCTCCGGCTCCTCGAGAAACATCGGTCCCACCAGCCGGCCCAGCGGCACCGCCTCCGCTCCCGTCGCGTGAGCGGCATCCGTCTGTGCCGCGGCGAGCTGCCTCGAGAGCCGAGAGGCGAGCGCGCGGAGCGGCTGCGGCACGGGACGGAGCGCGCCGAGGTCCGGGCAGGTGCCGACCACCACCGCGACACCGCGATCCCGGAGCCGTATGAGCGCATCGGTCAGGCGGGCGGCCGAGACAGCGGTCGGGATGCGATGCGTCACGTCGTTGCCGCCCACCACGATCACCGCTGCTCGCGGCGCATAGCCCTCGGGCAGCCCGTCGAGCTGGGCGGCGAGATCGGAGGTCTCCGCGCCGACGACGGCGGCGATGCGCAGGCGAACGGGCCGGCGCAGCTCGCGCGCCGACGCCTTCGCGAGCCGCGCGCCGAGCGTGTCCTTGCGACGCTCGGCCCCGAGCCCGGCCGCGATCGAGTCGCCGAGCACGAGGAGGTCGACCGGCTCACCCGGGAGGCCGGGTCGCCAGACCCGATCCGCACCCGGCGCCTGCTCGCCGAGGGGCTTCCCGATGCGTCGCCGCGCGACCGCGGCCTGATGGCGCAGCCCCGCGGCGGCGAGCCCCGCGAGTCCGATGGCCGCCAGGCCCGCGGCGGCGAGCGCGCGCCAGGCAGGCGCGGTGCGGCGGACGGAGGGCACGACCGTGACTCCACCGCATCCACGTGAATGGGCGGTGAACGGCGCCCTGCCCCACGACCGCATCGATTTCGTGCAGGCGCGACGCAGATTCGCGGCGCTGCTGCACGAAATCGGCGCGGTGGTGTGCACGGGGTCGCGGCGGCGACGCGCGCCGGTGCGCGGTCCGGGATGTGCGCGGGGGTCAGTCGAGCGGGCGCAGCTCGAGCGACCCGGGCTCGGCGCCGGCCGCGAGCGTCGCGAACGCCGTGTAACCGTCGGCGGCGGCCCGATCGAGCAGGGACCTGAGGTTCTTCGTGCGCTGCTCCAGCCGGACGCGCGCCCCGCTCGCGACGAGCGCCGCCTTGTGCGCCAGGAGCTCGGATGCGGGCACCTCACGGTCGTGCACGACGACGACGGCCGAGGCTTCGCCATCCGTTGCGGCGGTCACGAGATCGACGATCCGCTCGAACCCGATCGAGAAGCCGACCGCCGGGACGTCCTGGCCGAGGAAGCGGCCGATCATGCCGTCATAGCGGCCGCCGCCGCCGAGCGAGTACCCGACATCCGGATGCGCGAGCTCGAAGATCGTGCCCGTGTAGTAGCCCATGCCGCGCACGAGGAAGGGGTCGAACACGAGCGGCGGGCCGGGGATCGGGTCGCTGCCGCGGACGGCGGCGAGCGCCTCGCCGAGGCCGACGAGGTGCGCGATGACCTCGTCCGGCACACCCGCGGGGAGAGCCTTGCGGATCTGCCGCTCGCCGTAGGGGTTGTACTCGAGCGTGACCGGGCGGCGGAGGAACTCCGCGAAGGCGTCGACCGCGGACGGGGTGACACCGCGCTCGCGGAGCTCGTCCTCGACGCCGTCCGGGCCGATCTTGTCGAGCTTGTCGATCGTGATGAGCACGCCGGGTCGTTCGGCCGGGGCGAACCCGAACACGTCCAGCATGGCGTCCAGCGCACGCCGGTCGTTGATGCGCACGGTGGCTCCGTCGAGGCCCAAGGCGTCCAGCGTGTCGAGGGTGGCCGCCAGCAGCTCGGCCTCGGCCCGTGGGGTGGCGTCGCCGATCACGTCGATGTCGCACTGCACGAACTGGCGGTAGCGGCCCTTCTGCGGCCGCTCGGCGCGCCAGACGGGCGCGATCTGGACCGAGCGGAACACGCTCGGCAGCTCGGCGCGGTGCGTCGCGTAGAAGCGGGCGAGCGGCACCGTGAGGTCGTACCGCAGGCCCAGGTCGCTCAGCGCGGCCGGGTCGTCGGCGGCGGCGCGGACCGCCTCGGCGTCGAGCCCCCGCTTCAGGACGTTGAAGGCGAGCTTCTCGTTGTCGCCGCCGATACCGGCGTGCAGGCGTGCGTAGTCCTCCATGACGGGCGTCTCGATCTCGTCGAAGCCGTGTGCGCGGTAACGCTCGCGGATGACGGCGAGGACGCGCTCGCGTCGGGCCTTCTCGGCGGGGAGGAAGTCGCGCATCCCGCGCGGCGGATTGACGGCAGCCACGAGGGACTATTCTTCCAGGTCGTCGGGCCGGTCCCGGTCGCGCGGACCGCCGGCCCCCGATGCGTCCGCCGCCTCGGCCGCACGGATCTCCGTCGCGAGCGCCCGAACGCGCTCACGCAGTGCGCGCTCCGCATCCCATCCCCGTCGTCGTGCGAGCGCGACGAGCGCCAGGAGCGCCTCGCCGAGCTCCGCTTCGCTCTCCGCCTCATGACCGCGAGACCAGTCCGGCGCGCCGAGACCGGCGGGTTTCTCGCCGGTCTCGGCGCGCCGGACTGGTCTCGCGGACTTGGCGAGGACCTTCTGGGCGAGCGCGAGGGCCGGCATGCCGAACGGGACGCCGTCGAGCACGCTCGTGCGGGACCGCTTCTCGGCGGCCTTCGCGGCGTTCCAGTGCACGAGGACCTGTTCCGGCGTCTCGGCCACCGCATCCGCGAACACGTGCGGATGCCGCCGCACCATCTTGTCCGCGAGGTCGCCCGCGACGTCGTCGATGTCGAAGGCCTCCGCCGCATCGCGCGAGGCGATCTCCGCGTGGAACAGCACCTGCCACAGCAGATCGCCCAGCTCCTCGCGCAGCGCCGCCCGGTCGCCCGTCTCGACCGCCTCGATCACCTCGTGGCTCTCTTCGACGAGGTAGGGCACGAGGGCGCGATGGTCGACCTCCTGCGTCCAGACGCAGCGCTCGCGCACCTCGTGCATGACCTGCGCGGCACGGCGCAGCTGATCGGTCACGTGCTCACCTCCGACGAGGCGCGAGTGCCTCGCACGCCAGGATACGAGCCAGGGGCCGCGACGCGACGACGGGCCGCAGGATACCGCGTGACATCGGTGAAACAGCAGCCCACTAGCGTGGGAGCATGCACGATCCCACTCCCACGGAAGCACTCGACCTCGTCGGCCGATACGAGGCCGGGCAGGAGATGCCCGAACGCATGCGCGCGGACGTGCGCCTGCTCGGCGCGCTGCTCGGACGGGTGCTGCAGGAAAGCGGCTCGCCGGGGCTGTTCGAGGATGTCGAGCGCTTGCGCGTCGCCACGATCGAGGCGTACACGAACCCCGGATCGGACGCCCTCGACCGCGCGTCCGAGATCGCGGACGGCCTCACGGTGGCCCGCGCCGACGAGGTCGCGCGCGCGTTCACGAGCTACTTCCACCTCGTGAACCTCGCGGAGGAGCATCAGCGGGTACGGGCGCTCCGGGCGCGCGACGGCGCCGAGGAGCGTCCGGACGCGACCGACACGACCGCCGGCGCCGTGCGGCGCCTCACCGCCGAGATCGGCGAGGAGCGAGCGCTCGAGCGCCTGCGTGGTCTGCGGTTCCACCCGGTGTTCACGGCGCACCCCACCGAGGCCCGTCGCCGCGCGGTGTCCACCAGCATCCGCCGCCTGTCGGACCTCCTCGGCGACTACGACACGACGACCGAGGCCAGCGTCGAACGCCGACGCGCCGAACGCCGCATGCTCGAAGAGATCGACACGCTCTGGCGCACGGCGCCTCTCCGCGCCGAGAAGCCGTCGCCCGTCGACGAGGTGCGCTCGGTCATGGCCGTGTTCGACGACACGCTGTTCACCGCCGTCCCGCAGGTGTACCGGCGCATCGACGACGCGCTCCAGCCCGGAGCGGGCGGCGGACGCAGCCCGCTCGTGCCGCCCTTCGTGCGCGTGGGCACATGGGTGGGCGGAGACCGCGACGGCAACCCCTTCGTCACGGCCAAGGTCACGCGGAAGGCCGCGGCGATCGCGAGCGACCACGTGCTGCGCGGCCTCGAGCAGGCCACGAGCCGCATCGGCCGCGGCCTCACGCTCGATGCCGTCACGACGCCCGCCTCCCCCGCGCTCGATGCGCTGTGGACCAGGCTCCGCAGCGCCGACGAGGATGCCGCGACCGAGATCGCGAAGCGCTCGCCCAACGAGCCCCACCGCCGCGTGCTGCTGCTGATCGCCCGCAAGATCGCGGCGACCCGCACGCGCGACGCCGACCTCGCCTACCGGGATCCCGAACATCTGCTCGCCGACCTGCGCATCCTGCAGGAGTCGCTGGACGCCGCGGGCGCGGCGCGGCAGGCCTACGGCCACCTGCAGGAGCTCATCTGGCAGGTGGAGACCTACGGCTTCCACCTCGCCGAGCTGGAGGTGCGGCAGCACTCCGCCGTCCACGCGAAGGTACTGGCCGAGCTGGATGCCGCCGAGCCCGGCGCCGCGCGCAGCGAGCTGGCCGAGGAGGTGCTCGAGGTGTTCCGGGCGATCGCCTTCGTCCAGGACCGCTTCGGCCCCCGCGCCGCCGGCCGCTACATCGTCTCGTTCACGCAGTCGGCCGACGACCTGGCCGCCGTGCACCGGCTCGCCCGGCACGCGGTCGGCCCGGACGGCACGCCGCCCGTGCTCGACGTCATCCCGCTGTTCGAGACCTTCGCCGATCTGCAGGCGGCGCCCGGGATCCTCGACGAGATCGTCGTGCACCCCGAGTTCGCCGCTCGCCTGGACGCCACCGGCCGACGGCTCGAGGTCATGCTCGGCTACTCGGACTCCTCCAAGGATGTCGGCCCCGTGGCCGCGAACCTCGCACTCTACGAGGCGCAGGCCCTGATCGCCGCGTGGGCCGAGGAGCAGGGCATCGAGCTCACGCTCTTCCACGGCCGCGGCGGTGCCCTCGGTCGGGGCGGCGGCCCGGCCGGAACGGCCGTGCTCGCCCAGCCTCCGCACTCCGTGGACGGACGCTTCAAGCTGACCGAGCAGGGCGAGGTCATCTTCGCCCGCTACGGCGACGCGGACATCGCGATGCGGCATATCGATCAGGTCGCCGCGGCGGTCCTGCTCGCCTCAGCGCCGTCGAACGAAGACCGCAACCGCGCGGCGGCCGAGCGCTACCGCGACGTCGCACAGACCATGTCCGACGCGTCCAAGGCCTGCTTCTACGGGCTCGTGCAGGCGCCCGGCTTCGCGCCGTGGTTCGCGCGCGTCACCCCGATGGAGGAGATCGGGCTGCTCGCGCTGGGCTCGCGCCCGGCACGACGCGGCCTGTCGGTCGAGTCGCTCGCCGACCTGCGCGCGATCCCGTGGGTGTTCGCGTGGACTCAGGCCCGCATCAACCTGGCGGGGTGGTTCGGCCTGGGCTCGGCGCTGGAGGCCGTCGGCGACGCCGACCTGCTCCGGGAGGCTTACGGGCAGTGGCCGCTGCTGCGGGCCATGATCGACAACGTCGCGATGAGCCTCGCGAAGGCGGACGACCGGATCGCCCGCGCCTATCTCGCACTCGGCGACCGGGACGACCTCGCGCAGCGCGTGACCGACGAGATGTCACTCACCCGCGACTGGGTGGTGCGGATCGCCGGGGGCGACGGACTGCTCGCGAACAAGCCGGTGCTGCAGCGGGCGGTGAAGCTCCGAAGCCCCTACGTCGACGCCCTGTCGCTCCTGCAGCTGCGCGCCCTCCGCGCCCTCCGCGAAGCACCCGAGGGCGCGCCCGCCGACCCCGAGCTGCAGCGTCTGCTGCTGCTGTCCGTCTCCGGCGTCGCCGCCGGCCTGCAGAACACCGGCTGATCCCTCGTGCCCTAACCCCCGCGCGCTGGCCCCCGCCGAACCGCGGGGGTTAGGGCAGGGGCTCGTCGTCGGCGTGGCGGGACAGGCTCCGACCGTAGCGTTCGGTGAGCTGGACCATCAGGTCGGGCGTGTCGCGGTCGAGGCCGAAGACGTAGCCGGGGAAGTCGAGCTCCTGCTGGCGCGCCCAGATCTCGTCGTGCTTGTCGGGCGGGACCACGATCGCCGGGTCGCCCACGGCCACCCAGCCGATCGGCACCACGCTGCGCTCGGGCAGGTGGGTGCGCAGATGGACCACGGCGTTGATCCGCACCTCGCTGCGCGCGCCGATCACGGCGCCGTTGAAGACGCGGACCCCCGTCGCGAGGAACACCTCCTCCTCGACCGTCGCTCCGGAGATGCTCGCCATGGGGCCCACGAGCGTGTGGTCGCCGATGTGCACGGGGTTCGTCGCGCTGGCGCGGATGACCGCGTTCTCCATGACGATCACGTGCTCTCCGAGCGTCACCGGTCCGCCCTCAGCCGTGACGACGGCGCCGTGGAGCACCTGGCATCCGGCGCCGATCGTCACGTCCCCGGAGACGACGGCCGTCGGCGCGACGACCGCGTCGGGATGGATGCGGGGACTCTGACCGAGGTGGGCGAAGCGCATGCCCTCACGGTACGCCCCTCACGCGTCAGGGATAACGCACCGCGAAGACCGCGATGTCGTAGGGATTCGGTGTCACCAGGTTCAGCGCCTCTCCCATGAACCGATGGTCGATCTGCGTCGGACCGACGGCGTTGACCCATGCGTTCTGCCAGCCGTCGTCGTGGATACGGTCGAGCACCACGTACTCCGGATAGATCTGTCCTCCCGCGCTGTCGCGAATGTCCTCGTGAAGCCCGAACACCTGCGTCCGATCCACCAGATACGCCGCCGCGTAGTCAGCGGCCGCGACTCTCGCACCGTCGGGAACGTGCCCCAGGACTTTCGGGATCACGACGCTCGCGCATCTGTCCACGGGCTCGCAGGGCCGACTCAGAGCGGTGACGAGCCGCGCCACCGGTCCTGCCGTGGCGAGCACGACCGTCACGGCCACTGCTGCGGTCAGGACCTTCGGCACGGATGATGGACGAAGGCCTCGCAGGCCGTCCACGAACGCGAGCATGATGACGACCATGACCGCGCCGTTGTAGTGGAGATCGAGCCCCCAGTACTCCGCATGCGGCGCCGTCAGCCGGGCAGCGAGCGGCGGCAGAACGCCGAGCAGAAGCGGAGACCGTAGCGCGACTCCCAGCGTCGGCAGGAGCAGCACGAGAAGCAGGAGAGGCGCCGCCCCTGACATCATGCTGGTGGTGAGGGCCGACCACGCGGTGGCGACCATGTCGCCCTTGGCCGCCGCGCTGGAGGACCAATAGGTGTACCGGCCGTAGTAGCTCACTGCGGGGATGAACACCCCCACGATGAACGCGAACGATGCGACGGCGAAGACCGCGAGCGCGGCGGCCAGCCTCCATCTGCGACGCCACAGCAGCACGAGCACGATGCCGAGCAGGAGGAACACCGAGTCCTCTTTGACCAGCATGAGGGGTAGCGCCCAGAGCACCGCGGCGCGCTCGTGTCGCCGCACCAGGGCGCCGTACGACAACGCCAGGAACGGAAGCGCGAAGGCGACTTCGTGGAAGTCGAACACGGCCAGCCCCTGCACGCCCCACGCTGCGGCGAAGACGATGCCGACGGCGGCACCTGCCCACGGACCGAGCGGACGAGCCGCGATGGAGGCGATGATCGCCGTCGTGAAGCCGATCAGCACGCCTGGACGATGAGCAGCACCCACGCGTGCGGCACCATCGCGTAGATCGGCCCGAGCACCGCGAGAATGGGCGAGAAGTGATCACCGAGCAGGTTGAATCCCCAGGCCGCCTTGATCTCCGACCACGGCCATTCGAACTGTGCGTAGCGCTGAGCCGCCTGTGTGAAGATCGCCAGATCGACCCCGGCTTCCATGTTCCAGAAGCGGTGCATGGACACGCCGCTGTACACGCAGGCCACCGCGATGCCGAGCGCGACGTGGCCTGCCGACCGTGCGGCGAACCTTTCGGAGGCGAGTCCGGCGGGGAACCGAGCGGACAGCTGGGGTCGTCACGGACTGCTCGCTTCTGTCGCGCGCAGCGACGTCGACGCCTCGGTCGCGACCGGAACCGGCCACAGCTGGTCGAGCAGCTGCGCCGTCCATGCGATGAGATCGGCGTCGGACACGGGCTCGCCCCCCGCGGTGGGCAGCGGCACCACGACCGCCTCCCCCGACGCCACGAGCTTCGCCTTCGGATACAGGCGCTGCAGCCGCACGCGCATGGAGTCGGCCAGGTTCGCCGGCGCCACCCGAAGGTTCGGCCCCATCGCCACGACATCCGTCAGCCCGGCCTGCGCGGCGCGCCGCCGCAGCCGCGCCATCCGCACGAGGCCTTCGGCCTCCGCCGGCAGAGCGCCGTACCGGTCGGTGAACTCCTCGACGACGAGATCGATCGCGTCGTCCTTCGCGGTCACGGATGCCGCGGCCGACAGCTTCTGGTAGGCCTCCAGCCGCAGCCTCTCGCTGTCGATGTACGACTCCGGAAGGCGCGCCTGCACCGGCAGCTCCAGACGCAGCTCGGCGGGGCCCTCCGCATCCTCGCCGCGGAAGGTCGCCACGGCCTCGCCGATCATCCGCAGGTAGAGATCGAAGCCGACTCCGGCGATGTGGCCCGCCTGCTCGGCCCCCAGGAGGTTGCCCGCGCCGCGCAGCTCGAGGTCCTTCAGCGCGACCTGCATGCCGCTTCCGAGGTCGTTGTTGACCGCGATCGTCTCGAGTCGATCGGCCGCCGTCTCGCTCAGCGGCTTCGTCTCGTCGTAGAGGAAGTACGCGTACGCCCGCTCCCGACCGCGCCCCACACGGCCGCGCAGCTGATGCAGCTGG
This sequence comes from Microbacterium sp. SORGH_AS_0888, assembly GCF_030818905.1. Taxonomy (NCBI): domain Bacteria; kingdom Bacillati; phylum Actinomycetota; class Actinomycetes; order Micrococcales; family Microbacteriaceae; genus Microbacterium; species Microbacterium sp. SORGH_AS_0888. The sequence goes on along the minus strand of NZ_JAUTAZ010000001.1, from coordinate 219,149 downwards.
CTGAGCCCATACTTGTCGGCGCGGTCGATGATGATCGTGTTGGCGTTCGAGATGTCGAGGCCGGTCTCGATGATGGTCGTCGAGACGAGCACGTCCGCCCGCCGCTCCCAGAAGTCGTCGACGACCTGTTCGAGCTGATGCTCCCCCATCTGCCCGTGAGCGACGGCGATACGCGCCTCGGGCACGAGCTCGGCGAGCTGGGCGGCGACGCGCTGGATCGACTGCACTCGGTTGTGCACGAAGAACACCTGTCCCTCGCGCAGCAGCTCGCGCCGGATCGCCGCGGCGATCTGCTTGTCGTTGCGGGGTCCGACGTAGGACAGGATCGGATGCCGGTCCTCGGGCGGCGTCGCGAGCGTCGACATCTCGCGGATGCCGGTGACCGCCATCTCGAGCGTGCGCGGGATGGGGGTCGCGCTCATGGCGAGGATGTCGACACCCGTCTTCAGCTTCTTCAGCGCGTCCTTGTGCTCGACGCCGAAACGCTGCTCCTCGTCGATGATCATGAGCCCGAGGTCCTTGAACAGCACCTTCTCGGTGAGGATCCGGTGGGTGCCGATGACCATGTCGATCGTGCCGTCGGCGAGGCCGGCGACGATCTCGCGCGCCTCCTTGTCGGTCTGGAAGCGCGACAGCGCCCGCACCTTGACGGGGAACCCGGCGAACCGCTCGGCGAAGGTGTCGAGGTGCTGCTTGACCAGGAGGGTCGTCGGCACGAGCATCGCGACCTGCTTGCCGTCCTGGATCGCTTTGAACGCGGCGCGCACGGCGACCTCGGTCTTGCCGAAGCCGACATCCCCCGACAGCAGCCGATCCATCGGGACCGGCTTCTCCATGTCGGCCTTGATCTCGTCGATCGTCTGGAGCTGGTCCGGGGTCTCGGCGAAGGGGAACGCCTCCTCCAGCTCGCGCTGCCACGGCGTGTCCGGTCCGAAGGCGTGTCCCTTCGCCGCCATGCGCGCGGAGTAGAGCTTCACGAGCTCGACCGCGATGTCGCGCACGGCCTTGCGGGCCTTGCCCTTCGCCGCCGCCCAGTCGCTCCCGCCCATCTTGGACAGCACCGGCGCCTCGCCGCCGACGTAGCGGGAGAGCAGGTCGAGCTGGTCGGTCGGGACGAAGAGCTTGTCACCCGGATGCCCGCGCTTGGAGGGCGCGTACTCCAGCACGAGGTACTCCCGCATGCTCTTGACCGGGTTGCGTCCCCCCGAGGAGACCTCGCGCTGCACGAGCTCGAGGAATCGTCCGATGCCGTGGGTCGCATGCACGACGATGTCGCCGGGCTTGAGCTGCATCGGATCGACGACGTTGCGCCGGCGCGAGGCGAGCTTCTTGACCGCCCTCGTGTCGCCCGCGACCGTGCGCCCGTAGAACTCGGACTCGGTGACGACAGCGAGCCGCGCGCCCGGCGCCTGGAAGCCGCGCTCGAGCGGCGAGACGACGACGAGCGCGACACCCGGCTCGGGCGGCGTCTCGATCTGGTCGACCCGGCGGGCGGCGATGCCGCGCTCCGCCAGGACGTCGCGCGCGCGGTCGGCCAGCCCCGCGCCGGCCGCGGTCACGACGACGCGCCAGCCGCCCTGGAGCAGGTCGCCGACCAGGCCGGTCGCGCCGTCGACGTTGCCCGCGAAGGAGGGCACGGATGTCGCCTCCACCCGCACGCCGTCGTCGTCCACGAGCCCGAGCTCGGCCGCATCCGCCGACCCGGAGTCGAACGCCGACAGGGTCCACCAGACGTCCCGTCGTGCGGCGGCGGCATCGTGCAGCGCGTCGAGGGTCACGAAGTCGCCGGCCCCGAGGTCGACCGGGGTGTCGGCTCCCGCGACCGCGGCGCTCCAGGCCGCCTCGAGGAACTCGCGGTTCGTGTCGGCGAGGGTGCTCGCACGGGTCTGGGCGCGCTCCGGGTCGACGACGGCCACGGCCGTGCCTTCGGGGAGGCAGTCCACGAGGGTCACGAGCCGGTCGACGAGGGCCGGGGTGAGAGACTCCATGCCGTCGACGGGGATGCCCTGCGACATCCGCTCGAGCATCCCCGCGAGCGCGGGAAAGGTGCCGACGAGCGCGGCCGCCCGCTCCCGCACCTCGGCCGTCAGCAGCAGCTCGCGGCTCGGCAGCAGCTCTATCCGAGCGATCTCGCCCGGCAGCGACCGCTGGTCGGCGACGGAGAACGCGCGGATCTGATCGACCTCGTCGCCGAAGAACTCGACGCGGTAGGGGTGGTCGGCGGTCGGCGGGAAGACGTCGAGGATGCCGCCGCGCACCGCGAACTCGCCGCGGCGCGAGACCATGTCGACCCGGTGGTACGCGCGCTCGACCAGCGCCGCGATGACCTCGTCGAGCTCGTGCCCGCGTTCGCCGGCGGCGAGGTCGATGACCGGGACGTCGGCGAGCCCCGCCACGATCGGCTGGATCGCCCCGCGGACGGAGGCCGTGACCACGAGCGGTGTGCGCGCGTCCCACGCGGCGACGCGGCGCAGCACCTCGAGTCGCCGTCCGACGGTCTCGGCGCTCGGGCTCAGCCGCTCGTGCGGGAGGGTCTCCCACGCGGGGAAGTGCAGCACCTCGGCGCCCGGCAGGAGAGCCTCGAGCGCGGGACCGAGCGTGTCGGTGCGCCGGCCGGTCGGAGCGATCAGCAGAAGCGCCGGCGGCTCGCCCTGCGTGCGCCGCCGCTCGAGGAGAGCTGCGAGGAGGGGCGCGTCGAGGGCACCCGGCACGGAGAAGCCGGCGTCAAGCGCGGCCATACGGAGGGCGTCGTCGAAGGTGGGCGACTGCGCGAGGGCGCGCACGATCCCGGGAACAGTCACCGTACGATCCTACGGTCCGTCGCCGACATCGCGGCGGCGACCGGACCGTGCGATGCGTCCGCTCAGCGCGGAGCGTGCCACCGCTGCTGCGCGGCGAGCATGCCCTCGTCCACGAGCAGCTCGACGGCGTCCGCCGCATCCGACACGAGCGAGGGCAGGGCCTTGCGGTCGGACGCGCTGAAGGGGTCGAGCACCCAGTCGGCCGGGTCCTGCCGACCGGGCGGGCGTCCGATGCCGACGCGCACGCGGGGGAACTCGGGCGTGCCGAGCGCCTTCGCGACATCCCGGACGCCGTTGTGGCCGCCGTGCCCGCCCCCGACCTTCAGCTTGATCGTGTCGAAGGGGATGTCGAGCTCGTCGTGGACGACGACCAGGCGCTCCGCGGGCACGTCGTAGAACCGCGCGAGGTTCGCCGCCGGTCCCCCGGACACGTTCATGAACGTGTTGGCCTTCGCGAGGATGAGCCGGTCGCCCCCGGGGCGCAGCCGCGTCTCGACGACGCGCGCGTTGGCCTTGTGCGCGCGGAAGGTCTCGGACCGGCGGGCGGCGAGCTCATCGACCACGAGCTGGCCGATGTTGTGGCGGGTCTTCTCGTACTGCGGCCCGGGGTTGCCGAGCCCCAGCACGATCCACGTCAGCGTCATCCCGGCATCCTCTCGCTCAGACGACCATGTCCCACTTTGGTCCGGAACTGCGATGCTGTTCCGGACCAAAGTGGGACATGGTGCGTCACGAAGTGGGACGCGGTGAGGGGGTCACCGCGTCCGCGCGGTGCGTCCTACTCGGCAGCCTCGCCGGACTGCTCGGCGGCGGTCTCGGCGTCCGACTCGGCGATCTCGTCCTCGGCGGCGAGCGTCGCCGCCGGCACGGAGATGGCCACGACGAGGGTCTCCGGGTCGGCCGCGAGCGCCGCGCCGCGCGGGAGCTTCAGGTCGGCGGCCGTGATGTGCGTGCCGTCCTCCAGGCCCTCGACGTCGACCTCGATGTTCTCGGGGATGTGGGTCGCCTCGACCTCCAGCGCGATGGAGGTCGCGTCGAGGTTGGCGATCGTGCCGGAGAAGGGCTCGCCGACGACGACCACGGGGACGTCGACCTGCAGCTTCTCGCCCTTCTTGACCACGAGCAGGTCGATGTGCTCGATGACCTGGCGCACCGGGTCCTTCTGCACGTCCTTCACGAGCGCGAGGTGCTGGGCGCCGTCGACCGACAGCTCGAGCACGGCGTTGGCGCGACGGATCAGCAGCGCCATCTGGTGCCCCGGCAGCGCGAGGTGCACCGGGTCGGTGCCGTGTCCGTAGAGCACGGCGGGGACCTGACCGGCAGCACGCAGACGACGCGCGAAACCCTTGCCGAACTGCGAACGCAGCTCGGCCGCGACCTTGTTGTCTTCCGACATGATGATTCTCCTTGTGGGCACACGGGCCCGATTCTCGTTCCGGGCACGGGGCCCATGATCGGGTGAGCGGATTCGACTCGAACGCGAGCGCGTGAGGAAGCCGTGGGCCTGCGCACCCTCGTCGATAACGGATGTCGCACGACATCCCTCGCCGAAGTTCGGTCCTGAGTCTAGCAGCGCTCCCCGTATCATGAGAACGTCCCGCCACCCGTCGAAGGGCCCCGCATGATCGTGCACCTGTCCGAGCAACTCGCCCCCACGCTCGCGTCCGACATCCTGCTCGGCGTGATCGGGCTGATGTCGCTGGGCGCGCTCATCACGGCCGTCGGTGCGCTCTTCTCGCTCGGCCGCGCGCCCTACCGCAAGAACTGAGCCCGCTCACCCCACACGGGTGGGGTCGCCGACCTCCCCCATGACCTGCACGGCCAGGTCGGCCTCCGACACGATCTGCGCCATCGCCGTGGCTGCGGCGTCGCCGTCGCCCCCGGCGACGGCGAACGCCACGTCGCGGTGCAGCCGCACCGCCTCGGAGTCGGCATCGTGCGGCATGAGGGCGTGCTGCGTGCGCCCGACGAGCACCGAGGCGACGACCTCGTCGAGGGCAGCGAGCATGGGGTTGCCCGACGCCGCGAGCAGCGTGCGGTGGAACCGGATGTCGGCATCCAGGTAGGCCTGCTGATCGGCGGCGTGCGCGTTGCGGCGCATCTGCGCCACCGCCTCGGTGAGCTCACGCCGCTGCTCCTCGCTGGCCTCGGATGCGGCCAGCCGCGCGGCGAGCGGCTCGATCGCCCCCCGGAGCTGGCTGAGCTCGTGCAGCTGACGCAGCCGGTCGGGCCCGCCGAGGCGCCAGCGGATCACCTCGGGCGCATACACGTTCCACTCCGATGCCGGGCGGACCTCGACCCCGGAGCGACGTCGCACCCGCACCAGCCCGAGCGACTCGAGGACGCGCACAGCCTCGCGCGCGGCGCTGCGTGAGGCGCCGGAGTCGGAGCCGAGCTCCGCCGTGATCAGCCGCGCACCCGGTGCGTGCTCGCCGTGGACGATCGCGGCGCCGAGACGCTCCACGAGCACCTCGTGGACGGAACCGCCGGCATCGGACGCGCGCATGTCTCCGATTATCGCGCGGACGAGCCGAGGCGCCGATATGTCGTGCATATTCGCATCATCTCTGCTATATGTAGGACAATTGCTCGCTGCGGAGACGCCCTGCCAGAACGAGGATGCTCATGGCCCTTTCCACCTCTTCCCCCCTTTCTCTCCTGCCGACGGCGACGCCCGCGCCGTCCGCCGCCCCCGGGCAGCTGGTGACCGCCGCCCTCCTCGGCATCGTCCTGATCGTGGTGCTCATCACCTGGGCGAAGCTGCATCCGTTCCTCTCGCTGACGATCGGCGCGCTCGCCACCGGCATGATCGCCGGCATGCTCGTCGGCGCGGTCGTCACGAGCTTCACCGGCGGGTTCGGGTCGACCATGGGCGGCGTCGGCATCCTGGTCGCGCTCGGGGCGATCTACGGCAAGCTGCTGGCAGACTCCGGCGGCGCCGACCGCATCGTCGACACGCTCGTCTCCCGCGCGACGCCGCGCACGCTCCCCTGGATCATGGGTCTCATCGGCGCCATCATCGGCCTGCCCATGTTCTTCGAGGTCGGACTGGTGCTGCTGGTGCCGGTCATCATCCTCGTGGCGCGTCGGTCCGGCGTCTCGCTGATGCGTATCGCGATCCCTACCCTCGCCGGTCTGTCGGCGATGCACGGGCTCGTCCCGCCGCACCCGGGGCCGCTCGCGGCCATCGACGCGCTGGGCGCGAACCTCGGGATCACGCTCGCGTTCGGGGTGATCGTCGCGATCCCCGCGATCATCATCGCCGGCCCGCTCTTCGCACCTCTCGCGGCGCGCTGGGCACCCGTCCCCGTGCCCGCGCTCTTCCTGTCCGCCGAGGACGAGGGCGACACCGCCCGTCGACGTCCCTCCTTCGCGGCCACGCTGGGCTCGATCCTCCTCCCGGTCGCCCTGATGCTCCTGAAGGCCGTCGCCGACATCGTGGCCCCCGGCTCGCCCGAGCTGTGGAAGACGGTCCTGGACTTCCTCGGCACACCGGTCATCGCGCTGCTCATCGCCGTGCTCGTCGGCCTCCTCGTGCTCGGCCGTGGGGCGGGCTTCGACCGCGCCCGCCTGAACGAGACGGTGGGCTCGTCCCTCGGCCCCATCGCCGCGATCCTGCTGATCGTCGGCGCCGGCGGCGGTTTCAAGCAGGTGCTGATCGACACCGGGATCGGCGCGGTCATCGCCTCGTTCGTAGCCGGCTCCTCCGTGTCGGTGCTGCTGCTGGCGTGGGTCGTGGCCGCGCTCATCCGGGTCGCGACGGGATCGGCCACGGTGGCCACGATCACGGCCGCGGGCATCCTGCAGCCGCTCACCGAGTCCCTCGACCAGCCGATGGTCGCGCTGCTGGTGCTCGCCGTCGGCGCCGGCTCCCTCTTCCTCTCGCACGTGAACGACGCCGGGTTCTGGCTCATCAAGGAGTACTTCGGGCTCAGCATCGGCCAGACGCTCAAGTCCTGGACCGTGCTCGAATGTCTCATCTCGGTCGCCGGGCTCCTCGGCGTCCTCGTGATCGCGTTGTTCGTCTGAGCGGGGTGTGTCGATGAACGTCTCCGCTCCCGTCCTCGTGTTCATGGGCGTCGCCGGCACCGGAAAGTCGACGGTCGCCGCTCTGCTGGCCGGTCGTCTGGGCTGGCCCTTCCAGGAGGGCGACGACCTCCACCCGGCAGAGAACGTCGCCAAGATGGCCGCCGGCCACCCGCTCACCGACGAGGACAGATGGCCGTGGCTCGATCGCGTCGCGGGCTGGATCGATGACCGCATCGCCGCCGGCGAGCCCGGGATCATCACCTGCTCGGCGCTGCGGCGCGCCTACCGCGATGTCCTGCGGCGCGACGCCGTCACCTTCGTCCACTTCACGGGCGATCAGGCTCTCGTGCGCGAGCGGATGTCGCGCCGCGAAGGACACTTCATGCCGACCGCGCTGCTGGACTCGCAGTTCGCGGCGCTCGAGCCGCTGGAGCAGGACGAGCAGGCCGTCCTCGTCGACATCGACGCGACACCCGAGGAGCAGGCTGCCTACATCGCGAGCGTGCTCCGCCTCATCCCGTCGTGACCGAGGGCGATGCTCCGCCCGATACGCTGAACACGATCCGATCCCGCAAGGAGAACTGCCGTGCCCGACACCCCTCAGCCCACCGCGACCGCCAACATCGGAGTGGTCGGCCTCGCCGTGATGGGCTCCAACCTGGCCCGCAACCTCGCGTCCCGCGAGGGCAACACGGTCGCCGTCTTCAACCGCAGCCGCAGCAAGACCGACGAGCTCGTCGCCGCCCACCCCGAGGCCGGCTTCGTCCCCGCCTTCTCCTACGAGGAGTTCGCCGCGAGCCTGCAGAAGCCGCGTACGGCGATCATCATGGTCAAGGCCGGCGGCCCTACGGATGCTGTCATCGACGAGCTGATGGCCGTGTTCGAGCCGGGTGACATCATCATCGACGGCGGCAACGCGCTGTTCACCGACACGATCCGCCGCGAGAAGGCCGTGGGCGAGCGCGGCTTCAACTTCGTCGGCATGGGCGTCTCCGGCGGCGAGGAGGGCGCCCTCCTCGGCCCCTCGCTCATGCCGGGCGGCCCGGACGAGGCCTGGGCGACGCTCGGGCCGATCCTGCGCTCGATCGCCGCGGTCGCCGAGGGCGAGCCCTGCGTCACGCACGTCGGCCACGACGGCGCGGGTCACTTCGTGAAGATGGTCCACAACGGCATCGAGTACGCCGACATGCAGCTCATCGCCGAGGCGTACGACCTCATCCGCCGCGGCACCGGCTCCTCCCCGGCCGAGATCGCCGAGATCTTCGCCGAGTGGAACCGGGGCGAGCTGGAGTCCTACCTCATCGAGATCACCGCGGAGGTGCTCCGCCAGACGGATGCGGCCAGCGGCCTGCCCCTCGTGGACGTCATCGTCGACGAGGCCGGCGCCAAGGGGACGGGCGCCTGGACGGTGCAGACCGCCCTCGACCTCGGGGTTCCCGTCTCGGGCATCGCGGAGGCGACGTTCGCGCGTTCGCTGTCGAGCCACCGCGAGCAGCGGGATGTCGCGGGCTCCCTGCCCGGCCCGGCCGACGAGGCGTTCACGGTCGAGGACCCGCAGGTCTTCATCGAGCAGGTACGGCTCGCGCTGTACGCCTCGAAGATCGTCGCGTACAGCCAAGGCTTCGACGAGATCCGTGCGGGCGCCGCCCAGTACGGCTGGAACATCGATCTGGGAGCGATCAGCCGGATCTGGCGAGGCGGCTGCATCATCCGCGCCCAGTTCCTCAACCGCATCGCCGACGCGTACGCGGCCGAGCCCGAGCTCCCCGTGCTCCTCACCGCGCCCTACTTCGTCGAGGCGCTCGGCCGCGCTCAGGACGCCTGGCGGCACATCGTGGCGACGGCGGCGGCCGCCGGCATCCCCGCCCCCGCGTTCGGCTCCTCGCTCGCCTACTACGACGGGCTCCGCGCTCGGCGGCTGCCGGCGGCCCTCATCCAGGGGCAGCGCGACTTCTTCGGCGCGCACACCTACCGCCGCACGGACAAGGACGGCACCTTCCACACCCTGTGGTCGGGCGACCGCACCGAGATCGAGGCGGCCGACACCCACTGATGCGGTGGCCTGCGCCGGTGGCGTCCGGCGCAGGCCCCGCGCTCAGGTGTACCAGGTGGGCTCGGGCACCTCGCCGAGCAGCGCGAAGACCCCCACCTCGCGCTTCTTGTACGGCAGCGGGTCGTGCAGCGAGTGCGTACGCAGGTTCCGCCAGTGGATGTCCAGGCCCACCGTCTGCGCCGTCGCCCGTGCACCGGTGAGCTCGAACACCTTGGTCGCCGTCTCGAGCCCGTCCTCGACGATGCGCACCTTGGCCGCCGCGACCCGCACGGCGACCTCTCCGCGGGCGCGGGCGCTCAGCTCCTCCCGCGGTGCGTGGAGGAGGGCGGCCAGCTCGGCGTCGACGGCGTCGATCAGCGCCTCGTCCGCCCACAGCCTGGCCTGCAGCGCCCCGTAGCCCTCCAGGATGTACCACTCCTCGGTGGCCCGCTCCTTGTCGTCGCCCCCGTACGGCCAGGCGCGCGTCGTCTCGCGCGTGTACTGGGCCGCTCGTTCGAGCGCGCCCTGCGCGATGCCGAGGTAGAAGTTGGAGAACACCTGCTGGATGGTCGGCACGTTCAGCGTGTTGTAGACGAGGGGCTGGAACTCGCGATCGACGAATCCCGCGGCGGCCGCCCACGGCACCCGTACGTCCCGGATCTCGACGCTGCCCGACTCCGTCAGCCGCTGTCCGAGGCTGTCCCAGTCGTGACCGAAGACGATGCCCGGCTGCGCCGTGGGGACGATCGCGAAGACGTGCGTCTCGGTGCCCTCGAGCACCCCCTCGAGGACCGTGAGGTCGCTGACCACACCCCCGGTCGAGAACGACTTGCGACCGCTGAAGACGAGCTCGTCGCCGTCCTCACGGATCACGAGATCGCTGTCACGCGGGTTGACGGCTCCGCCGTAGAGCAGCCGTTCGGTGGTTGCGAGCTGTTCGACGGCCGCGATCTGCTCCGGGGTCGCGACCAGTCGCGCGGCCCACGCCCACAGGTAGTGGTACCCGAGAAGCTGCCCGATCGACCCGTCCGCCCGCGCGATCCGGCGGATGACGCGGAACGCGGTCGCCCAGTCCTGCCCGCCCCCGCCGTGCTCGACGGGCCCGAGGAGCGTCACCAGGCCGGAGTTCTTCAGCAGGGCGACCTCGGCGACCGGCGACAGGCCCGCCCGATCGCGCTCGACCGCATCCGTCGCGAGGATCTCCGCGACCTCGTCGGCGCGGGCGAGCCAGCCCTCTCTCCCTTCCGGGGCGGGCTTTCCGCCCCATCGGTCGGTCAGCGGATCGGTGGTCACATGCGTGTCGCTCATGGCGGCTTCCTCTCTCGTCTCTGCGGCCGGGGAGCGGCCGTGCAGCGAGACTAGGAAGCGCCGGGCGCACCGTCACGAAGATGTCGACGAAGGTCGCCGGATGACGCCGGGTGACACGTCGCCGAGCACCTCCCAGCGCGGCGTGCCGTCACCCGGCGTCCGACATCAGCGCGTGATGTCGTGCACCCGGCCGTTCTCCAGCCGCAGCCGACGCGAGGCCCGTCGTGCGACAGCGGAGTCGTGCGTGACGACGATGAGCGTCAGCCCCTCCGCGTTCAGGCCCTGCAGCAGCTGGAGGATCTCATCGCGCATGTGCTCGTCGAGATTGCCGGTCGGCTCGTCCGCCAGCAGCACCCGCGGATGCTTGGCGATCGCCCGCGCGATCGCGACGCGCTGCTGCTGGCCTCCGGAGAGCTCGCCCGGGCGATGGTCTCCGCGCTCGGCGAGTCCGACGTGCGCGAGCGCCTGCGTCACCCGGGCGGCCCGCTCGGCGCGCGCCAGGCCGAGCGGCTCGAGCCCCATGTCCACGTTCTCCGCCGCCGTCAGGGTGGGGATGAGGTTGAACCCCTGGAAGACGAAGCCGATCTCGTGCGCACGCAGGCGTCCCAGCTCCGCGTTCGACGCCGTGGCGATGTCCGTGCCGTTCAGCTCGACCGTGCCGCCGGTCGGACGATCGAGTGCGCCGAGCACCTGCAGCAGCGTCGACTTGCCGCCGCCGGTGGGTCCTTGGATGGTGACGAACTCGCCCGCGGCGATCTCGACATCCACCTCGCGCAACGCCTCGACCACGCGTGCGCGCTGCCGATAGGTCTTCGTCACGCCGGCCAGGCGGTAGGCCGGGGCGTCGTCCGCGGGCGCGGCCGGGGTCTGCTCTTCGTCGACGATGGTCATGTCGTCCTCCTTCGTGTAGGGCCGTCGTGTCGGATGCCGGTCACGCGACGGACCGGAGGGCCTCGGCCGGGCTGAGGCGCGCCGCGCGCCAGCCCCCGAAGGCGCCCGCGACGAGTCCGCCGGCGATCGCGAGCGCGACGGCCGCGACGACGATCCCCACCGACAGCGGCGCGCTCAGCACGATCTCGCTCGCCGCCCGCACGGTCTCCCGCCGGAAGCCGCCGCCGGGGCCGCCGGCACCGCCGGCCGCCACCGTCGGTCGGATGACGTTGACGGCGATCACGCCGGCGAGCCCGATCACGACTCCTGCCACACCGCCGATGAGGCCCTGGACGACGGACTCCCCCGCGACCTGCCCGACGACGCGTCGGTTGGACCAGCCGATCGCCTTCAGCGTGCCGAACTCGCGCGTGCGCCGCGAGACGCCCGAGATCGTGAGGAGCACCGCGAGGGCGACCGCGACCACCAGCACGATGATCGACAGCCACGTGCCCAGGTTCTCGATGAGCGAGGAGGCGCTCGCGAGCGAGCCCGACACGGTCGTGGCGAGCTGCGACTGCGAGCTGACCGTCGCATCGGGGACGGCGGCGGCGAGCGCGCTCTGCACCCCCGAGATGTCGGCCGCGGACGCGGCCTGCACGTAGATCGTGGAGATCACGTCGCCGACGCCGGCGAGGCTCTGCGCGACGTCCAGGGGGATGTACACGTTCGCCGCGGTGTCGGCCGACGACGACGCGGAAGCGACGATCCCGACGATCTGCATGGCCGTGCCGCCCACCTCGACGGTGCCGCCGACCGCGAGCCCCTTGCTCGACGCATAGGTCGCATCCAGCACCGCGACGTGCGAGCCCGCGTCGCCGTCGGCCAGCAGGCGTCCCGAGCTGAGCGTCGTGGCCGACAGCGGTCCCACCGTGTCGTCGGCGGGCTGGATGCCGAGGACCGTGAACGAGTCGACGTCGAACGAGCCGCCGCCGAAGCCACCGCCGCCCTCGCCCGGCTGCCGGTCGGCTCTTCCCTCGCCTCCGGCGGACGTCCCTGATCCGGGTGCCTGCGGCAGCTGGCCGTCGAAGGTGACGTTGTTCAGGCTCAGCGCCGCCGCGGCCGCCGAGACGCCCGACACCCCGGTCACGGTGCTGAGCGTCGACGAGGGCAGGGTGCCGCGTCGCGCGTCGGCCACGAGGCGCGACTGGCTGAGCGTCGTGCTCCCGTCCGAGCCGGTCGTCCCGCCGTTCTGACCGAACTCGAACGAGCGTCGCCCGCCCTCGCCCTGTCCCGGCTGCGCCTGTGCGCCGGAGACCGTGAGATCCGTGCCGACGCCGTAGACCGAGGCGAGAGCCGCGGACTGGGCGTCCTTCACACCGCCCGCGAGCGCGTTCACGACGATCACGAGCGCGATCGCGATCGCCAGTCCCGCCGCGACGATGATCGTCTGTCTCTTCCGCCCCACCAGCTCGCGGCGCAGGTATGTCCCGTACATGGCTCTCCTCCTCGGTCGCTCGGACCTGGCGAAGACGCTAGGGACGGCCCTCAAGCACGCGGCCAGCGCCGGGTATGAAACGGGTATGAGCGCATGCTTCCGGAATTCACAGCGTGCCCATAGTCTCTGCCATAGGAGTCTCATAGCTTCCCCGACAGAATCGGACCCATGACGATGGCCGTTCCCTCCCCCGCCCTCCACCGTGCCGACGGCACGGCGCCCCGCGTGCTCGTCGTCGACGACGAGCAGATGCTCACCGATCTGTTGTCGATGGCCCTTCGCATGGAGGGATGGGACGTGAAGACCGCCGCGAGCGGCTTCGACGCCCTGACGGTCGCGCGCGAGTTCGACCCGGACGCCATGGTGCTCGACATCATGATGCCCGACCTCGACGGCATGGCGGTCCTGCAGCGGCTGCGGCAGTCCGGCAACGACGTGCCCGTGCTGTTCCTCACGGCCAAGGACGCCGTCGCCGACCGCGTCGCCGGGCTGACGGCGGGCGGCGACGACTACGTCACCAAGCCCTTCAGCCTCGAAGAGGTCGTCGCACGGCTGCGCGGGCTCATGCGCCGTGCCGGCACGGCACGGGCGGACGACTCCGAGCCGATCCTCCGCGTGGGCGATCTCAGCCTGAACGAGGACAGCCACGAGGTCGAGCGCGCGGGCACGGAGATCGAGCTGACCGCGACGGAGTTCGAGCTGCTGCGCTACCTCATGCGCAACCAGCGGCGCGTCGTGTCGAAGGCGCAGATCCTCGACCGCGTGTGGAACTACGACTTCGGCGGCCGTTCCTCGGTCGTCGAGCTCTACATCTCGTACCTCCGCAAGAAGATCGACCAGGGCCGCGACCCGCTGATCCACACGGTGCGGGGCGTCGGGTACATGATCAAAGCCCCGCAGTGAGCACTCCCGCTCCACGGCGCCGGCGACGTCTCACGCTGCAGGCACGGCTCATGACCGCCGTGATCGGCATGGTGGCCGTGATCCTCGGCGGTGTGGGGCTGGCGACCGGCACGATCCTCAGCTCCATCATGCGCGAGAACCTGGACGGCCAGGTCCAGAGCATCCAGTTGCGCGGCTACCCCTCCAGCACCGCGGCCGACATCCTCAACGACGGCCGGCAGGAGACGGGAACCCTCCTCGTCTACCGCAACCCGCTGGGCCTGGTCAGCGGCGCCTATGTGTCGACGGATGCGAAGGTCGCCACCCTCAGCGACAGCCAGATCTCGCAGCTGCTCGGCCAGATCGAGTCCGGCGCGCCCGCGACCGTGCGGATCGACGACCTGGGCGAGTACCGGGTGTTCGTCTCCTCCTCGTCCGGCTCGTTCGCCGTCTACGGTCTGCCGACGAGCGAGGTGACATCGACTCTCGGACAGATCGTGACGACGGTCGGGCTCGTCACCGTCGGAGGCCTCCTGATCCTCGGGGTGCTGCTGGCGATCATCATCCGCCGGTCACTGGCCCCGCTGCGCTCGGTGGCCGCGACGGCGGAACGGGTGGCCGCACAGCCGCTCAGCGAGGGCGAGGTCACGATCTCCGAGCGGGTCCCGGCCGCGCAGACCGACGACACGACCGAGATCGGCCGGGTCGGCGCCTCGCTCAACACGCTCCTCGATCACGTCGAGTCCTCCCTCGACGCGCGCCAGCGCAACGAGGAGCGGATGCGGCGGTTCGTGGCCGATGCGAGTCACGAGCTGCGCACGCCCCTCGCGTCCATCCGCGGATACAGCGAGCTGTCGCTGCGCGACCCCACGCTGAGTGAGAACACCGAGTCCGCGCTCGAGCGCATCCAGGCCCAGTCGCTGCGGATGACGGCGCTCGTCGAGGACCTGCTGCTGCTCGCACGCCTGGAGGAGGGGCAGGAGCTCGTCTACGGCGCGGTCGATCTCAGCCGTCTCGCGATCGAGTCGATCGGCGATGCGCGGGTCGCCGGCCGTGACCACGAGTGGATCCTGGACGTCGGCGAGGACCCCGTCGTCATCGCCGGTGACGAGCCGCGCCTGCACCAGGTCGTCACCAACCTGCTCGCGAACGCCCGCACCCACACGCCGCCCGGAACGACCGTGACCCTCTCCGTGGCTCGGGAGGAGGGTGAGGCCGTGCTGCGCGTGCACGACGACGGCCCCGGCGTGGACCCATCGGTCGCGCAGGAGCTGTTCGAACGGTTCTCGCGCGCCGATCGCTCACGCGCCCGCAACACCGGCGGGACGGGCCTGGGGCTCTCGATCGTCCGCGCGATCGTCCACGCCCACGGTGGCGAGATCTCGGTGCGCTCGCAACCGGGCGACACGACCTTCATCGTGCGCCTGCCCGCGAAGCCCGCCGATCCCGCCCGCGCGGAGGCCGAGTCCGATGCGGCTCCGACGATCGCCGCGGAGGCTGCAGCCGGGTGACCGGCCGGCGCGCTAGCGTGGAGATGTGACCAGCCCTATCGATGCCACCACGACCGCTGCCTGGGCCGAGCTCGACGCTCACCGCTCCGCGTTCCACGCCGATCTGCGCGGCTGGTTCGCCGCCGACCCGCAGCGCGCGGAGCGCCTGTCCCTCCCGCTCGCCGACCTCCACGTCGACCTGTCCAAGAACCTCGTCACCGACGAGATCCTGGCCTCGCTCGTGCGCCTGGCGGAGCAGACCGGGGTCGCCGAGCGCTTCGCCGAGATGCTGGCCGGCGCGCATCTCAACACGAGCGAGGACCGCGCGGTCCTGCACACGGCGCTCCGGCGCCCCCGGGGTGCCGAGCCCGCGCTCGTCGTCGACTCCCAGCAGGTCGACCACGACGTGCACGAGGTGCTGGAGCGGATGTCGGCTTTCGCGGACCGAGTGCGCTCGGGCGAGTGGACCGGCGTGACCGGTAAGCGCGTCACGCACGTCGTCAACATCGGGATCGGCGGCTCCGACCTCGGCCCCGTCATGGTCTACGAGGCGCTGAAGCCCTTCGCGGATGCCGGGATCGAGGCACGCTTCGTCTCGAACATCGACCCGACCGACATCGCCCAGAAGACGAGCGGTCTCGACCCCGAGACGACGCTCTTCATCGTGGCCTCGAAGACGTTCACGACGCTCGAGACGCTCACGAACGCACGGCTCGCCCGTGACTGGCTGTGGCGGGAGCTGGCCGAGGCGGGCGTGCTCGCCGACGCGCCGGATGCGCGCACCGACGCCGTTGCGCACCACTTCGTCGCCGTGTCGACGGCGCTCGACCGCGTCGCGGAGTTCGGCATCGACCCCGCGAACGCCTTCGGCTTCTGGGACTGGGTCGGCGGTCGCTACTCCGTCGACTCCGCGATCGGGCTGTCCCTCGCGATCACGCTCGGGCCCGCGGCGTTCCTCGAGCTTCTGAGCGGGTTCCACGCCGTCGACGTGCACGTGGCCACGACCCCGCTCGAGCGGAACGTGCCGGTTCTCATGGGACTGCTCAACGTCTGGTACACCAACTTCCTCGGGGCGCAGTCGCACGCGGTGCTGCCGTACGCGCAGCTGCTGCACCGCTTCCCCGCGTATCTCCAGCAGCTCACGATGGAGTCCAACGGCAAGTCGGTGCGCTGGGACGGCTCCCCCGTCACGACCGACACCGGTGAGGTGTTCTGGGGCGAGCCGGGCACGAACGGCCAGCACGCGTTCTATCAGCTCATCCACCAGGGCACGCGACTCATCCCCGCCGATTTCATCGCCTTCGCCAACCCGGCCTACCCGCTGACCGACTCCGGTCGCGACGTGCACGGGCTGTTCCTCGCGAACTTCCTCGCCCAGACCAAGGCCCTCGCCTTCGGCAAGACGGCCGCAGAGGTCGAGGCGGAGGGGACGACGGGCGCCCTCGTGGCGGCGCGCACCTTCCCGGGCAACCGTCCGACGACATCCATCTTCGCCCCCGCGCTCACCCCGTCCGTGCTCGGCCAGCTCATCGCGCTGTACGAGCACATCACGTTCACGCAGGGCACGGTCTGGGGGATCAACAGCTTCGACCAGTGGGGCGTCGAGCTCGGCAAGCAGCTCGCGCTGCAGATCGCCCCGGCGATCGAGGGGGACGAGGCCGCCGCGGCGCAGCAGGACGCCTCGACCCGCGCGCTGCTCGCCTACTACCGCCGGCACCGCGCGGGCTGAGACGGATCTCAGTACCCCGCGAACGCGTCGGTCGTGAGCGAACGCGCGCGCCGCAACGCGGGCGCGAGGTCGGCGATCAGCGAAGGCGGTCCGGAGACGTAGGCGTGGCGCCGGCGGAGGTCCGGGACGAGGGCGCCGAGCGAGTCGGCGTCCAGCCGGATCCCGCCGGCCCAGCTCCAGCCCGCCGGCAGCGCGCCGGGGTCCTCCCGGGTGACGACGATCACGGGGACCCCGGCGGCCACGAGATCGTCGCGGAAGGCGAGCTGTCCCGCATCCGCCACGACGTAGACGAGGACGATGTCGCGCCGCTGGCCCTGCGCCGCGAGCTGGCGCAGCTGCGACACGAACGGCGTCACGCCGATCCCGGCGGCGACCAGCAGGAGCGGACGGGCGGGGTCGGCGGGCAGCACGAAGTCGCCCCAGACGCCCGTGACCGAGAAGCGGGCGCCGGGCTCGGCGGCGCTGAGGGCCCGCTTGTAGCTCGACTGCGGCCCGACGCCGTCGCGATAGGCGATGCGGAGCTCCGGCAGATCCGCGGGGGCCGACACGATCGAGAACTCGCGCCTGGTTCCCCGCGCGTCGGGGCGGCGGTGCGGCACGTGCAGCTCGAGGTACTGCCCCGCCGCGAACGCCAGCGGCCGCTCCACCCGGAAGACCAGCTCGTGGACCGTGGGGGTCGGTGTGCGGCGCTCACGCAGGGTCAGACGCACGGAGACGCGCAGGCACAGGAGGAACGCCACCAGGTTGCCGATGAGGAGCGCACGCTCCTGGCCGAGCGTCACGTAGCCGACCGAGATCGGCCAGCCCGCGAGGACGCCCACGACGAGGGCCACGACCAGCTGCTGCCAGCGCCGCGGCGGCGAGGTGAGCGGCTCCGAGAGCATGAAGGCGCCGAGGAACAGATACGGCGACGCAGTGAGAGTCGTGTAGACGACGTCGCCCAGCGGCAGGCTCTCGCCGAGCGCCTGGTACTGCAGCGTGACGCGGACCACGGCGACGACGACCGCGACGACGACGAAGAGCGACACCATCGCGAGCCGTTCGACGCGCCAGAGCACGACGAGGCCGACGAGCAGCACCGGGGCGAACATGACCGGCGATCCGACCCACCACGCGGAGCTGCCGATGCCCGCATCGAGCGGGAGGAGCGCCGCGACGACCGTCACGACCGTCGCGCCCACCGCCGCCGGGTTGAAGACGTGACGTCCACGCCAGGCCAGCAGGTACTTGGACACGGATGCGGCGGCCGCCGCGATCACGATGCCCACGAGGCCGATCGGCTCGACGGTCGGCCGCAGCACGAACAGCAGGATGCCCGCCGTGATGAGCGACGACTCGATGCGCAACGGGATCGCCAGGAGCCGCTGCGCCGCCGTGTCGACGGCGAGGCCCACGACGACCAGGACGAGGGCCGTCGTCACGAGCTCTGCGGGTCCCGGCACCACGAGCCCCACGAACGAGAGACCGAGCGCGATCACCCCGAGCAGCGCCAGGGCGAGCAGGACGAGCCGGTACATCGACAGTCTTCCGAGGAGCGCGAGCCCGCGCGTCCAGGCTGCCGTGATGGAGGTCATAGGAACAATCCTTCCCTGGCGCCGGCCGACCACTCCAGCACGCCGTCGGTTCGCATTCGTGCCCACTCGACGCCCCAGCGGTGTGCGAGCTCGGGGCCCCCGTCGAAGAAGAGCGCGGTCGCCGCCGCATCCGCGGTCATCGCCTCGGCAGCCCGTGCCCACGTCGCGGCATACGTGCGCACGGGCTCGCCGGTGCGGGCGTCGAGGACGTGGTGCAGGCCGTCGCCCCAGACGCGGCGGTTGACGGCCGACGCGCACAGCGCGCCGTCGGTGACCTCCCACACCCCGATCGCTCGCGAGGCGTCGTAGGGATGCTCGAGCCCGATCCGCACCGGTCCGCCGCGGACGGCGAGGTCGCCGCTCGCGTCGACGACGAGCGTTCCCTCGACGTCGGGAGCCAGCTCGGCGAGCACGAGGTCGACCAGCCGTCCCTTGCCGAGCGCGCCGACGTCGATGAGCGTTCCCGGCTCCGCCGTGAGGGTGGACCCGTCCGGCGAGAGGAGGCCGAGCCACGCCGGGGCGGGCTCGGCGCCGCGGTCGACGAGGGACGAGGCCGCGTCGTAGCCTCGTCGGGCCAGGGAGGCGCCGACGAGGGGGTTCACGGCGCCTGCCGTGGCCGCATCCAGATCGTCGTACCGCGCGAACATCGCCGCAGCGTCGCGCGGGGCGGGAGCGTCGCCCCCGTCCCGCGCGAGGCGCGCGACGAGCGAGTCGTCACGGAACCGGGACCACTCGCGATCGAAGGACTCGATGAGCGTGCGCACCCGCTCCCGCGGCTCGGGCGCGAGCGTCTGATCCGTCTCGATCTCCCAGCGGGTGCCGATCGCCTCGAACGCCCACCGGGCGGTCACGAGGTGGCTTCGGACTTGATCTCCGCGATCGCCTTGTTGAAGCCGCCGCTCGTGAGGGAGGACCCGGCCACCCGGCTCACCTGGATCTCGTCGAGCTTCTTGCCGACGACGACGTCTGAGATGCCTCCGATGAACTGCGACTGGTACTGCTGCGACTCGCGTGCCTTCGGGTCGCCCGTGACCTGGACGGCCGTGACGACGTCGTCCTGCAGCGTGAGGGTGACCTCCACCGTCTCGAGCGTCTCCGGCGTCTGGTAGGTGCCGCTCGCGGTGTACGTGCCGTCCTTGTAGGTGCCGGTCCCGGCGTCGGCGGCACCGGCCGATGCCGGGCCGGTCGAGATGGCGGTCGGGGTCGACGCCGAGGTCGCCGCGGGCTGTTCCGCCTCCGCGGACGCGGAGCAGCCTGCGAGGGCGACGATGCCGGCGGTGCCGACGAGGGCCGCGGAGACGCGGACGGAGCGGGGTACGGCGGTCATGCGGATCATGGTCGGTCCTCTCGATCGTGGTGCCTCGCGCCGAAGGACGCGACCCCGCCACTTTATGCGCCGACATGGACCGCAGGCCCGCGCGTCCCCTCCGAAGTCCCTATGAACCGCGCGCCGAGGGGGCTCAGGCGGCGCCGTCGAACATGCTCGTGACCGACCCGTCCTCGAAGACCTCGTGGATGGCACGCGCCAGCAGCGGCGCGATCGGCAGCACCGTGAGCGCGTCGAAGCGCTTCTCCTCGGGGAGCGGGATCGTGTCGGTCACCACGACCTCGTCGATCGACGCATCCTGCAGCCGCTCCACCGCCGGGTCGCTGAAGACGGCGTGGGTGGCGGCGACGATGACACGTCGGGCGCCGCTCTCCTTCAGCGCCTGCGCAGCCTTCACGATCGTGCCGCCGGTGTCGATCATGTCGTCGACCAGCAGGCACACCCGGCCGCTCACATGACCGACGATCTCGTTGACCGTGACCTGGTTCGCGACGTTCGGATCGCGCCGCTTGTGGATGATCGCGAGGGGAGCGCCGAGGCTGTCCGACCACTGGTCGGCCACCCGCACGCGTCCCGTGTCGGGCGAGACGACCGTGAGCAGCGCGCGGTCCTCCGCGCTGAGCGTGTTCTTGAAGTGCTCGAGCAGGACCGGCTTGGCGAACAGGTGATCGACCGGTCCGTCGAAGAACCCCTGGATCTGGGCGGCGTGCAGGTCGACGCTCATGACGCGATCGGCGCCGGCCGTGCGCAGCAGGTCCGCGACGAGCCGGGCGCTGATCGGCTCCCGGCCGCGACCCTTCTTGTCCTGACGCGAGTACGGGTAGTACGGGGCCACGACCGTGATGCGCTTCGCGGACGCGCGCTTGGCGGCGTCGAGCATGATGAGCAGCTCCATGAGCCACTCGTTGACGGGCGGGCCGAACGACTGGATGAGGAAGACGTCGCAGCCGCGGATGGAGACCTCGAAACGCGTCAGGATCTCTCCGGACGCGAACGTGCGGTACTCGGTGGGCACGAGCTCCGTGCCGAGCGCACGGGCGACGTCCTGCGCGAGATCGAGGTGCGACCGCCCCGCGGCCACCACGAGCCGCTTCTTCGTCTTGGCGACCAGCCCCGGGGCGATGCCCCGCTCGCGATCGAGGTCAACCGTCTTGTCTTTGCGTGCCATCGATCGCTTCCTGTGCCGCCCGTGCACGCTGGGCCGCTGCTGCGGCCCCCGTGCCGGGCCTGTTCTTCTCGACCCAACCCTCGACATTGCGCTGAGGGGCGACGCTGAGAGCCAATGCGCCGGGCGGGACGTCCTTGCGGATCACCGCACCGGCGCCGGTCTTGGCGCCATCTCCGATCCTAACGGGCGCGACGAACACGTTGTGGCTCCCGGCGTGCACCTCGTCGCCGATCACGGTGCGGTGCTTGTGGATGTCGTCGTAGTTCGCCGTGATCGCGCCCGCCCCGAGATTGACGTTCACGCCGATCTCGGTGTCGCCGACGTACGAGAGGTGCGGCACCTTGCTGCCGTCGCCGATGCGGGAGTTCTTGGTCTCGACATAGGTGCCGATCTTGCCGTCCGCGCCGAGGTAGGTGCCGGCACGGAGGTAGGCGAACGGACCGACGTGGGCGCGGGCGCCGATGACCGCGAGGGTCGCGTCGGCGCGACGCACGACGGCGTCCTCGCCCACCTCGCAGTCCGTGAGCGTCGTGTCGGGTCCGATCGTCGCGCCCCGTGCGATCGTCGTCGCGCGCAGGATCTGGGTGTTCGGCAGCACCGTGACGTCTTCCGCGAGCACGGCCGCGGCGTCGATCCATGTCGTCTGCGGATCGACGATCGTGGCGCCGGCCAGCTGCCAGGAGCGCACGATCCGATCGTTGAGCGTCCGCGCGGCCGCGGCCAGCTGCACCCGGTCGTTCACGCCGAGGGCGGCGGCGGCGTCGGACGCCTGCTCCGCAGCGACCCGCTCCCCCGCGCGCCGGGCGAGGGCGACGACATCCGTCAGGTACATCTCGCCCTGGGCGTTGTCGGTGCCCACCGCCGCGAGGTGGCCGACGAGGCTCCCGGCGCCGAAGACGTAGACGCCCGCGTTGATCTCGCCGACCTGCTGCTCGTGGTCGTCGGCGTCCTTCTGCTCGACGACGCGCTCCACGTCGCCGCCCGCGTCGCGGAGCACCCGGCCGTAACCGTGCGGGTCGGGCACGACCGCGCTCAGCAGCGTGACCGACGCGGCACGTGAACGGTGCGTCCGGATCAGGGCGGAGAGCGCGGCGGTCTCGAGCAGCGGCACGTCGCCGCTCAGCACGAGCACATCGCCCGTGAACCCCTCGAGGGCGGACAGCGCCTGCTGCACGGCGCGGCCGGTCCCCGCGATCTCGTCCTGATCGACGATCACGACCTCCGGCGCGAGCTCCGTGATGGCGCCCGCGACACGGTCGCGCTCATGACGGACGACCGCGACCACGCGGGCGGGCCGCAGCGCCGTCGCGGCGCGCAGGACGTGCCCGACCAGCGGCAGCCCGCCGATCTCGTGCAGCACCTTCGGCAGGCTCGATCGCATCCGCGTGCCCTGGCCGGCGGCGAGGACGATGACGGCGAGCTGGGGGTCGATCTGTTCGGACATGCTCCGCCGCCAGGACTCGAACCTAGACCTCACAGCTCCAAAGGCTGTCGTGCTGCCATTACACCACGGCGGATCGCGCCGCCCGCGGCGCATCGTCCAGTCTGCCATCCCGGAGCGCTCGCCCCACGATAATGGGGTCATGGCGAACGAGACCGACGAGGTGGACCGCATCGTCGGCGCGTGGCGCGCGCAGCGCGCCGACCTCGACTTCTCCCCCATGGAGGTGCTCTCCCGGGTCGACCGGCTCTCACGTCACCTGGACCGTGCGCGGCGCGATGCCTTCCGCCGCAGCGACCTGGAGCCCTGGGAATGGGACGTGCTGTCCGCACTGCGGCGCGCGGGCGAGCCGTTCCAGCTGAGCCCCAAGCAGCTGTTGCAGCAGACGCTCGTCTCCAGCGGAACGATGACGAACCGGATCGACCGCCTCGTCGGGCGTCGGCTCGTACGCCGCGAGGCCGATCCCGCCGACGGGCGCAGCGTGCTGGTGACCCTGACCGAGGAAGGACGGATCCGCGTGGATGCCGCCATCACCCGCCTGATCGACTCCGAGGCCGAGCTCCTCGGCCGGCTCCCCCGCGGCGACCGCGACAGGCTCGCCTCGCTGCTGCGCAAGCTCTCGCTGGGGTTCGACGCATGACGGAGGACACCGGGCCGGCGACCGCCCGGACGGGACGACTCCACCGCTGGTTCGATGTTCGTTTCCGCTCGGCGACGGCGATCTACGGCCTCATCGTCTTCACGTCCTTCATCACGATCGCGTCCGACGAGGTCACGGAGGACGGCCATCCGATCGACGCGTTCGAGCTCCTGATGGACGCCGCGCCCGCCCTCATCGTCTTCTACGCCGCTCACGTGTTCGCCCACACCCTGACCGACCACGGGGCGCAGGGGTTCGCGCGCGCCTTCCGGCACGCGCTGGTGCACTCGTCCGGCATGCTGTGGTCCGCGGTCCCGACGATCCTCATCCTCATCACCGGCGCCGCGACCCACCTCTCGGGCGCCGACGCCTACTGGTACTCGATGCTCGCGGCGATCGTCGTGCTCACCGTGCTCGGGTACGCCGCCTACAGCCGCAGAGGGGTCGCCGTCCCTCTCCGCGTCCTCGGCGGGATCGGGACGGGCGCGCTCGGCTTCCTGCTCATCATGCTCGAGTACGCGCTGCACTGAGCGGGCGCTTCGCCCGCCCCGCGGCCCCGCTCGGGGAACGGCGGCGCCGAGCGATGACCGAGCCGCCCGCACGGTCGCCTACGCTGGGGACGACATGGCGCATCTTCTCGGGGCCACGGGCCTGCATCTCGAATACCCGACCAAGGTGGTCTTCGACGACGTCTCGCTCGGCGTCGACGAGGGCGACCGCATCGGCATCGTCGGCCGCAACGGCGACGGCAAGTCGAGCCTGCTGGCGATGCTCGCCGGGCGGCGCGAGCCGGATGCGGGCAAGGTCACCGTGCGCGGCGGCGTCCGCATCGGTGTCCTCGACCAGGCCGACACCCTCGACGACGACGAGACCGTCGGCGGCGCCGTCGTCGGCGACACGCCCGAGCACGTCTGGGCGGGCGACCCCCGCGTGCGCGACGTGCTGGCGGGTCTCGTCGCGGACCTCCCGTGGGACGCGACGCTGGGCGCGCTCTCGGGCGGTCAGCGTCGCCGCGTGGCCCTTGCCCGCCTGCTCGTCGGAGACTGGGACGTCCTGGCGCTGGACGAGCCGACCAACCACCTCGACGTGGAGGCGATCGCCTGGCTCGCGGCGCACCTGAAGCGCCGCTGGTCCGCGAGCGCGGGAGGGCTTCTCGTCGTCACCCACGACCGCTGGTTCCTCGACGAGGTGTGCACGGCCACGTGGGAGGTGCACGACCGGATCGTCGAGCCGTTCGACGGCGGCTACGCCGCCTACATCCTCCAGCGGGTCGAGCGCGACCGGCAGTCGGCCGTGATCGAACAGCGGCGGCAGAATCTGGCACGCAAAGAGCTGGCGTGGCTGCGGCGCGGCGCGCCGGCACGCACGTCGAAGCCGAAGTTCCGCATCGACGCCGCGAACGTGCTGATCGCGGACGTCCCGGAGATCCGGGACCGGGTCCAGCTGCAGTCCCTCGCGGTCTCCCGGCTGGGAAAGGATGTCGTCGACCTCCTCGACGTCGGCGTGACCTACGCGGAGCGCACCGTGCTGCGCGACGTGGAGTGGCGGATCGCGCCGGGCGAGCGAACCGGCATCCTCGGCGTCAACGGCGCGGGCAAGTCGACCCTCCTCGGGCTCGTCTCGGGCGACGTGGCCCCGACGTCGGGGCGTGTCAAGCGCGGCAAGACCGTCAAGATCGCGATCCTCAGCCAACGGATGGACGAGCTGGCCCAGCACCTGGACGAGCCGGTCCGGGTGGTCGTCTCCGGGCTGCGGACGAGCTACACCCTCGGCACGGGCTCGAAGGCGGCGGAGCTCACCCCGGGCCAGCTGCTGGAGCGGCTCGGGTTCTCCAGCGCGCAGCTGTCGACCCCGGTCAAAGACCTCTCCGGCGGCCAGCAGCGACGCCTGCAGCTCCTGCTCATCCTGCTCGACCAGCCGAACGTGCTGATCCTCGACGAGCCGACCAACGATCTCGACACCGACATGCTCGCGGCCCTGGAGGACCTGCTGGACTCCTGGGCGGGCACGCTTCTGGTGGTCAGCCACGACCGGTACTTCATGGAGCGCGTCACCGACCAGCAGTACGCGATCCTCGACGGCCGGCTCCGGCATCTGCCCGGCGGTGTCGACGAGTACCTGCGGTTGCGGGCTGCGTCCGCCTCCCCCTCCACGCCCGCGGCCTCTGCCGCGGCGACGACCAGCGCCCTCTCCGGCGCCGAGCTGCGCGCAGCGGAGAAGGAGCTCGCGTCCCTCGAGCGCCGCCTCGAGAGACTGCAGCAGCAGGCAGCCCAGGCGCGCGCGAGGCTCGCAGACCTCGACCAGTCCGACTACCAGCTGCTCGGCACCGAGATGGCGAAGATCACGGCGCTGGAGGACGAGGCCGCCGCGCTCGAGGAGCAGTGGCTGGAGCTGTCGGCGCGGTTGGAGTGACGCCGGCGCTCAGTCGCTGAGACGCCGGTACCGCTGCAGCCGACGAAGACCCGGCGCGTCCGGCACGTCGGCGGGAACGGCGGCAAGCGCCTCGAGCCGTCGCTGCGCCGCGAGATCGTCGAGCTCGGCGCCGATCGCCACGAGCTCGCCCACCCCGGGCGGCTCCGCGAGCGGCGCCACGTGGATCATCCGGCCCACGACGTTGATCAGGTACCCCCGCTCCGAGCGCGGACCGCGCACCCGCACGCGTCCCTTGATCCGGTAGGCACCGGGAGGCGGGTTCTCGAGGAGATCGACCAATGCGGTCGGCGAGACCGGCGCCGTCAGACGCAACGATGCGGAGCGGGCATGCGCATGATCATGGTGCTCACCCGGCTCGTCGCGCAGGAGACGGGCGAGGGGAAGCTCGTCCTCGGGCTCTTCGGCGCTCGCCGCGTCGAACACGAGGGCGGGGTCGATGCGCCCCCGCGCGGCGACGACGATCTCGGCGCGCGGATTCCGCATCCGGACCCGCTCTGCGACACGGGAGATCCGCTCATCGCGCTCCGCACCGGCCAGAAGGTCGCTCTTCCCGATCACGACGAGCGTGGCCGCCGCGTATCGCTGCGGGGGCGCCTCGTGCGTGTCGACCGTGTCGAAGTGCTCCACGGCGTCGATCACCTCGACGATGCCGCCCAGGCGCACCCGGTCGACCCCGCTGAAGCGGATGAGCCGCCCGACCGCGACCGGATCGGCGATGCCGCTGGTCTCGACGATGATCGCGTCCAGCCGCAGGCGCGGCTGCGCCAGCTTCTCGAGGGCGCCGTCGAGGCCGCCCGCGTCGGGCAGGCAGCACACGCACCCGCCGGAGATCGCCGCGGCCTCGTCGACCTGCCCCGTCACGAGCGCCGCGTCGACGTTGACCTCGCCGAAGTCGTTGACCACGACGCCCAGCCGCGCGCCGGGCACACGCAACAGGTGGTTCAGCAAGCTCGTCTTGCCGGCGCCGAGACTGCCCGTGAGGGCGATGACCGGCACTTTCCCACCGTCGTCGGGCATGCGCCGCCTTTCCATGCAGTGGGCCCCGGCGCATCCGCACCGGGGCCCGTTCGCTGCGGTTCAGATCAGTTCAGACCATTCTCGCTCAGCCAGGCCTTCGCGAT
The DNA here is from genome assembly GCF_030818905.1 of Microbacterium sp. SORGH_AS_0888. Lineage (NCBI taxonomy): Bacteria > Bacillati > Actinomycetota > Actinomycetes > Micrococcales > Microbacteriaceae > Microbacterium > Microbacterium sp. SORGH_AS_0888. Next base: position 192,806 of record NZ_JAUTAZ010000001.1, on the reverse strand, counting down.
GTCGGCAGCCGACTTCTGGTCGACCGTGTTCTGCACGTTGAGCGCGACGAGCGCCTCCGGGGTGAGCTTGGCGCTCACGGCGTTGATCGTGTCCGCGATCTGCGGTGCGACGTCCTTGTTCACGAGCGGCACCACGTTGGACGCCAGGAACAGAGCCTTCGGGTCCTTCAGCACGACGAGCGAGTCGGTCTGGATCCGCGGGTCGGCGGTGAAGACGTTCGCGACGTTGACGTTGCCGGCGATCAGGTCGTCGACCGTCGTGTCGCCGGTCGCGGTGAACGTCACGTCGATGCCGTACGTGCTCTTGAGCCCCGTCGGACCGTACGGGCGATCGGCGAGCTCCGGCGGGCCGCCGAGCGTGAGCGGCACCGTCACGTTCGCGAGGTCGGAGATCGAGCTGAGCTTGTACTGGTCAGCGAACGCCTTGGTCACCGTGTACGAGTCCTGGTCGGTCGCGGTCGCCTGGTCGAGCACGGTGAGGTTGCTCGGGAGCGCCGTCTTCAGCGCGGCGTAGACGTCATCCGAGGAACGAGCCGTCGTGTCCTTGTCGAAGAACTGCAGCAGGTTGCCCGTGTACTCGGGGAACACGGTGATCGCGCCGCTCTCGATCTGCGGCATGTAGGCGTCGCGCGCGCCGATGTTGAACGTGCGCGTGACCGTGAACCCGGCGCCTTCGAGCGCCTGCGCGTAGATCTCGGCGATGACCTCGTTGGACGCGTAGGCCTGCGAGCCGACGACGATCGTGCCCGACCCGGCCGACGCGCCGGTGCCGGAGTCGAGCGGGTTGCTGGATGCGCAGCCGACGAGCGAAAGCGCGAGGCCCGCGGCCGCGACGGCTGCCGCCGCGATCTTGGTGCGTGCTGTGGACATGGGGGTTGCCTCTCTGGTGGGGTGGAGCAGGGTCAGGAAGACGTCGCCGGCACCGTGCGCCGGCGGGCGGACGCGCCGCGGTCCGCGCGGCCGGCACGAAGCCCGGTCGGCACGGCCGCGCGCTGAGCGAGCGCGAGGAGTGCATCGAGCAGCAGCGCGAGCAGCGCGACGAGGATCGCGCCGCCGAGCACCTGGTCGAAGCTGCGAAGGTTCAGGCCGGCGATGATGGGCTGTCCGAGACCGCCGAGCCCGATGTAGGCGGCGATCGTGACGGTCGCGACGACCTGCAGGACGGCCGAACGGAGACCGCCGATGAGCAGCGGGAGGCCGAGCGGGACCTCGACACGCCAGAGGATCTGCCACTGCGTCATGCCGACGGCTCGCGCCGCATCGATGACGCGGCGATCGATCGCCTCGAGGCCGGAGTAGGCGCCCGCGAGCAGCGACGGGATCGCGAGCAGCACGAACGTGATGACGGCCGCTTCCGGCTTGCGCAGGACGCCCATCAGCAGGACGAGCAGGAGCAGGAGTCCGAACGACGGCACGGCACGCGCCACACCGGCCACGGCCACGGCGACCTCGCGCCCCTTGCCGGTGTGGCCGATGGCCCAGCCGAGGGGAACGGCGATGACGACCGCGATCGCCACCGAGGCGGCCGAGTATGCGAGGTGCTGCAGCAGGAGCTCGCCGAGGGTGCCCGAGCCCTGCCACTGCCGCGGGGCGAAGATCCACGCGATCGCGTCGAGGAAAAGGCTCATGCGGGTGCTCCCGCCGGCTGCAGGGCGGGACGGCGCGCCCGGCGCACCCTCGTCGCGCGGGTCCACGGCATGAGCAGTCGGCCGGCGAACATGAGAAGCAGGTCGATCACGAGCGCGACGATCACGACCGCGACCACGCCCGAGAGCACCTCGGGGATGATGCGGCGCTGCAGTCCGTTCGTGAAGAGGTAGCCGAGATTGGTGACTCCGACCAGGATGCCGACCGTCGCGAGCGAGATGGTGCTCACCGCGGTGACGCGGAGCCCGGCGAGCACGACGGGGCCGGCGAGCGGGAAGTCGACGGCCCAGAACCGGCGCGCGGCGCCGTAGCCGACGGCGGTCGCGGCCTGGCGGATCGCGGGGTCGACCGAGTCGAGACCGTCGGTGACGGCGCGGACCATGATCGCGACGGCATAGATGGTGAGGGCGACGATCAGGTTGGTCTCGCTGATCGCCGAATAGCCGAGGACGGCGGGAAGGATCATGAGCAGCGCAAGAGAGGGGATCGTGTACAGGAGCCCCGTGAGCGTGATGACCCATCCGCGCAGCAGCCGGTAGCGCCAGGCGACCCAGCCGAGCGGGATCGAGATCACGAAGCCGACCACGATGGCGATCGCGCTCTGCCGCAGGTGCACCAGCAGCAGCGACCAGATCAGCTCGAGGTTGTCGGCGACCCAGGACATCTCAGGTGCCGTCCCCGACGAGCGTTCCCTGCGCGCGCCCCTCGCTGTCGATGAGGACCGCCCCGCGCTCGGTGTGCTTGACGCGCAGCGCACGACGCCCGCGCTCGACGCCGATGAAGGCGGCGACGAACTCGTCGGCCGGAGCTTCGATGATCTCGCTCGGCGTGCCGACCTGCAGCTTCTGCGCACCGGCCGCGAGGATCACCACCTGGTCGCCGAGGAGGAAGGCCTCGTCGATGTCGTGTGTGACGAAAACCACGGTCTTGTCGAGCTCGCGCTGCAGTCGGATCAGCTCCTGCTGGAGCTCGGCGCGCACGATCGGGTCGACCGCGCCGAACGGCTCGTCCATGAGCAGGATGTTGGGGTCCGCGGCGAGCCCGCGAGCGACCCCGACGCGCTGCTGCTGACCACCCGAGAGCTGACTCGGGTAGCGGTCGGCCATGGCGCGGTCGAGGCCGACGACATCCATGAGCTCGAGCGCACGCGTGCGCGCCGCCCTGCGCGTGCTGCCCGTGAGGCGCGGCACCGTGGCGATGTTGTCGGCCACGGTGAAGTGCGGCAGGAGTCCGGCGTTCTGCATGACGTACCCGATGCGACGCCGCAACGCGACAGCGGGCTCCGCGGAGACGTCCTGGTCATCGATCCGGATGCTCCCGGAGGTCGGCTCGACCATGCGGTTGACCATCCGCAGCAGCGTCGTCTTCCCACAGCCGGACGAGCCGACGAAGACGGTCGTCTTATGCGAGGGCACGACGAGGCTGAAGTCGTCGACCGCGGTCGTGCCGTCGGGAAAGCGTTTGGTGACGCTCGAGAACTCGATCATCGCCCGGGTCCCCGCCCGCTCAGTCCCCGACCTCGACTTCTTTCCAGAACGCGACGTAGCCGGAGAAGTCGGTGCCCACACGCTCGATCGCGGTGGGGTACGGGTGCGGATACGCCCAGGCACGGTCGGCGAGCTCCCGGCCGTCGGCGACGACGGTGTAGTACTGGCACTCCCCCTTCCACGGACAGGTGTAGGGGGTCGGGCTCTCGACGAGCACGCCGTCGGCGACACTCGCGGGAGGAAAGTACCAGTTGCCCTCGATGCGGACGAGGTCGCCCTCCGGCGCCTCGGCGAGGACGACCTCACCCAAACGTGCTCTCATGGGGGGAACGTTACCGGCACCCGCCGACACCGGGGCGGGGATTGCGTCAGAAGACGTCGTCGTGCTTAGCCACGAGGCCGTAGAGCGCGACGTCGAGGCGCGTCTCGCCGATCGGCAGCGCCGCGCGCAGCGTTCCCTCGTGGATGAAGCCGAGGCGTTCGGCGAGGCGACGGCTGCGCACGTTCGCGACGGCCGTGCGGATCTCGACGCGGGCCGCGCCGGCCTCGCGGGCGTGGTCGAGCAGGGCGGTGCACGCGCGGAACACGACGCCCTTGCCCTGCTCCTCCTCGTCGATCCAGTAGCCCAGCTCCGCAGTGCCCAGGTAGGAGTCGAGACGCAGCGACGCCGACCCGATGAGCACACCGTCCCGGGCGATCGCGGTCGGCAGGAGCGTGCCCGCCGCGAAGCGCTCCAGCTGCATGCCGGTGAAGGACGCCGTGGCCTCGAGTGACTGCTCGCCCTGCGCCCACGGCTCCCACTCACGCAGTCGGTCGAGGTTCTTGAGGGTGAGCCGATGCATCTCGGCGACCGTGTCGGGCGTGCGCAATGCGAGCGCGTAGCCGCCCCCGAGGTCGTGGACGAATCTCATGGCGATCAGTCTCCCACAGGCCTTGACCCGTTTCGAACATTTGTTCCACTCGTGCGGAGGCAGCCGCTTCGTGTCCGCCGATCCGACGCGGGTCAGTACCAGTAGCTCAGCCGCGCCGAGGGCTCCCACCCGAAGAGGTCTGCGACGGCGCCCGCATCGCTCGTGCGCAGGCGGCCCCCCGCCGCGAGCGTGCGCGCGGACACCTGGCCCAGGACGAGAGCGGACAGCGCGTCGATCCCGGCCTCGAGCGTGACGGTCGCCGTCGCCCGCGCCCCGGCCGGCGCGACGACCGCCGTGCCGTCGTCGTCGACCGTGAGGACGTAGCGTCCCGCGGCGATCCCCAGCGGATCCGTCACCTCCAGCAGCACCCGGCCGCGTCGACGGTACCTCCGCGCCTGAAGCACGGCCGGCACGTCGATGATGCGCACGTAGTGATGGTCGACCAGCCGCACGGTGGCCGCGCGCCGGTCCGAGATCATCCAGAGCACCGGCTCGTCGATCGACTGCTGGCCCGCGTGCACGATCTGCACGAGATCCAGCTCGACGAAGAACCGCCAGAGCGCGGCGTAGGCGTCGTCGCCGTCGGCCAGCAGCGAGACGATCTCGACACGCGCCCGGGTCACGTCCTCCGTGTTCTCCGTGACCGTGTAGAGCGCGAGACCGCGCACCGTGCCGGCGGCGTCCGCGTACTGCACGGCACGCAGTCGCTCCGGCTTCTCGGCATCGGCGCGGGTGCCCGCGAAGCGGTCCCAGTGACCCGCGGGCATCTCCAGCTCGCCCGGACGGTGCACCCGGATACGGTCGAACACGTCCGGCGCCAGCGCACGCCAGGTCTCGCGGGCGATGAAGTCGACCCGCCCGGCAGGCGCGGGACCGGCCCACGATGCGCGTTTCACATCGATCTCGATCGTGGCCACCGACACCGCCGGCCCGAAGCCGTAGCGGCCGTACAGGGTGGACTCGCTGACGGTGAGCGACGCGAACGGGACGCCGAGCGACGCCGCCGTGCGCAGCTCCCCCTCCAGGAGTGCTCGCGCGATCCCGCGGCGGTGATGGGTCGGCGCGACCGTCACATCGCTGATCGCGCACGACGGGATCACCGCGCCCGGGATCGAGAGGTCGGCGACCCAGCTCGCGACCGTCGCGACCGGCCACGCCGGAGCGGGACCGGAGGGGTCGGCCACCCCGACGAGGCGGCGGGACGCCAGGGGCTCGCGCGCCGCCTCCACCTGCGCAGAGGTCTGTGCCGCCTCGAGGAAACCGCGCGACACGGCCTCGTACCAGCCGGTGAACTCCTCGCCCTCGTGCGCGTAGCGGCGCAGCTCGAGCCCGCCCCGTTGCAGCCGCGCGGCGGACTCCGCGTCCACCGGTGCATCCGTGTGGGTCGTGATCAGATCGTGGTCGGCCATGTCAGCTCTCGTTTCCTCCGGCGTGGTCAGTCGACGATGCGGGCTCCCGGAACCGGCCCGTGCACGTGAAGCGCCGTATGCCCCGCCGCCGAGAGCAGGACCTGCAGCTCGATCGCCGCCTCCCGATCCGCGGCGAGGAAGGCGAGCGTGGGTCCCGAGCCGGAGACGATGCCGGCGAGCGCTCCCGCCCGCTCCCCCTCGGCGAGAACGGTCGCAAGCTCGGGACGGAGGGCGAGCGCCGCGACCTGCAGGTCGTTGCGCGCCGCCTCGGCGAGCATGGCGGCATCCCCCGCCCGCAACGCATGCAGGACGTCGGCCTCGACGACCGGCCGACGGCGCGGCGGAGCGATGTCGAGGGCGTACCGGCTCCGGTGCGCGTCGAGCGCGGCGTAGACCTCGGGGGTCGACAGCCCGAAGGCATGCGTCACGAGGACCCAGTCGAACCGGCCGCGAGCGAGAGCGGGGCTCAGCTCGTCGCCACGCCCCATGCCCACCGCCGTCCCGCCCATCAGCGCGAACGGGACGTCGGCGCCCAGCCGCGCTCCGAGCTCGTGGAGCTCGTGCACGCTCAGTCCGGTCCCCCACAGCGCGTCGCAGGCGACGAGAGCCGCAGCGGCATCGGCCGAACCGCCCCCCATGCCGCCGGCGACCGGGACACCCTTGCGGATGTCGAGGTGCACACCGCCGCGCCAGCCGGCCTCCTGGGCGAGCAGCCGCGCCGCCCGGACCGCGAGGTTGCGGTCGTCCTGCGGAACCTGTGCGAGATCGACGGTGCCGCTGACGGCGATCGTGATCTCGTCGGCGGTCGTGGCCCACACGTCCTCGAACACGGACACCGCCTGATAGGCGGAGGCCACGTCGTGATAGCCGTCCTCCTGGACCTCCCCGACCTCGAGGAAGACGTTGATCTTCCCGGGCGCACGCACGTGCACCCGGGCGGAGTCGGCGGACAGGCTCACAGTCTCGACGACACCGACCACAGGTCGACGTCGATCCCCGCCGAGATGGAATCGATCAGCTGCAGCTCCTCCGTGTCGAACGCGGGCCCGTCGAGAGCGGCGATGTTCTCGTCGAGCTGCTCGACGCTCGAGGCTCCCAGCAACGCGGACGCGACGATCGGGTCCCGGAGCACCCACTGGATCGCCATCTGCGCGAGCGTCTGACCCCGTTCCTTGGCGATCGCGTTCAGATTGCGAAGGGCCGCGATCGAGCCGTGGGACAACGCCTTGTCGGGCAGCGGACGCGGCTGGGCACGGCGCCCGCGGCCGTCGCCGAGGTACTTGTCGGTCAGGAGTCCCTGCGCGAGGGGGGTGAACGCGATCGCGCCCAGCTCCTCCTGCCGGAGAGCCCCCGTCAGGCCGTCCTCGATCCAGCGATTGAGGATGGAGTAGGCGGGCTGGTGGATCACGAGCGGTGTCCCCAGGCTCCGCGCGACGGCCGAGGCGACGATCGTGCGCTCAGCGCTGTAGGACGAGATGCCGACGTAGAGCGCCTTGCCCTGCCGTACGAGCGTGTCGAGCGCGCCGATCGTCTCCTCGATGGGGGTCACCGGGTCGACGCGGTGCGAGTAGAAGATGTCGACGTAGTCGAGGCCCATCCGCCCGAGCGACTGGTCGGCGCTCGCGATGATGTGCTTGCGGGACCCGAACTCGCCGTGCGGGCCCGGCCACATGTCCCAGCCGGCCTTCGACGAGATGATCAACTCGTCGCGATAGGGACGGAGGTCCTCGCGCAGCACGCGGCCGAAGTTCGTCTCGGCCGAGCCGTAGGGCGGTCCGTAGTTGTTCGCCAGATCGAAATGCGTGATGCCGCGGTCGAACGCGTGACGCAGGATCTCGCGCTGGCGGTCGAAGGGCACGTTGTCGCCGAAGTTCCACCAGAGCCCCAGCGAGATCGCGGGCAGGTACAGGCCCGAAGCCCCCACCTGGCGGTACGGCATGGCCGCGTTCCGCTCCGGCGCCGCCACGTAGGGACGGTGGACGTCGGGGATCCCGGGCCGGGCGCGGTCGTTGAGGCTCACCCGAAAAGCCTAGTCGGCGGCGGAGCGCCGTGGCAGCCGCCCCGAAACGCCACCGTAATGCGGGCGGCTTAGTCTGAACCTTCTGGCCCACGACATCGAAGGAGCTCCATGGCGTCATTGACAGCCGTTCCGGCGCAGCCGCATCCCTGGACCTCGCTGCTCGCCCGCGAGGACGTCCTGCTCGAGCATGGCGTGCTCCACCTGCTCCACGAGGACATGTCCCCCGAGGACGCGCGCATCGCCGACCTGCTGTTGATCGCCGAGACCCTCGAGTCGGCGGGCGTCGAGCCGCTCCTCATCCGGCACGAGCTGCGCACCCCCGCACTGGCCGTGGCCGACACCGACCGCGCACGGGCGCTGGACGCCCTGCGTGCCCTGTGCGACCGGGAACCCGTGTACGCCAAGCCCAAGGGCACGGCCGCGGTCCCGCTCCCCGACGTGCGCGACCGCGGCGACGGCACGGGCGCGATCCGCCTGTTCCGTCCGCGCATCACGGGTCCCGGGGGCCTGCGCTACGGCGTCGCGAGCGCCGTGCGCCTGGAGTTCTGGCGCTTCGGCGCCGAGACCGTCGAGACGCCGGCGCAGAACGCCCTCACGCGGCGCGTCATCCCCGCCGTCGATCTCGAGGTCACCGAGGTGGCGCGCCACGGCCGCACCTGGCGGACGCCGGTCGGCATGTTCGATCCGCACCCGCACGAGGTCACCGACGAGATCGACATGGTGTTCTCCTGGGTGGACGGCTCCTCCACCGACTTCCAGCGGCAGCGCGCCGCACAGCTGGCGCAGTACGTCGTCGGCGACGGCGACGCGGGACCGGCGCGGTACCGACACGTCGACGAGCTGCGCTACGCCCTGCGCAGCGTGCACATGTACGCACCGTGGGTGCGGCGGATCTTCATCGCGACCGACTCGCCCGCGCCGGCGTGGCTGATCGATCACCCCCGCGTCACCGTCGTGCGGAGCGAGGAGTTCTTCGCGGACACCTCGGTGCTGCCGATCCACAACTCGCACGCCGTCGAGGCCCAGCTCCACCGCATCGAGGGTCTGGCCGAGCACTTCCTCTACTCCAACGACGACATGTTCTTCGGCCGGCCGGTCGAGCCCGAGCTGTTCTTCAGCCCGGCCGGCGTGTCGAGCTTCGTCGAGTGCGAGGTGAGGATCGGCACGGGGCCCTCCCGCATCCAGCGCAGCGGCCACGACAACGCGCTGCGCGTCAACCGTGAGCTCCTGCAACGCCGCTTCGGCCGGACGATCGTCCGCGACCTGGAGCACTGCGCGACACCGCTGCGCCGCAGCGTCATGGCAGAGCTCGAGCAGGAGTTCGCGGAGGACTTCCGCCGAACGGCGGCCTCGCGGTTCCGCTCGGCGACCGACATCTCCGTCACCAACAGCCTGTACCACTACTACGCGCTGTTCACGGGGCGTGCCGTTCCCACGACCCGCCCCCGCACGCGCTATTACCAGACGACGCTCGCGGACTCGCTGCGCCGGACGGAGCGGCTCGTCGCGCGCGGCGACGTCGACATGTTCTGCCTCAACGACGGCGGCGAGTCGGAGGTCCCCGAAGAGGTGCGGGTGCGGGTGGTCACCGAGCTGCTGGAGCGCATGTTCCCCGTGCGGGCACCGTGGGAGCGGGCGGATGCGCTCAGCGCACGACAGGGAGCGGCTCGGTCGGCGGAGCGATCCGCCGCGCGGCACTGACCTCCTGCTCGATACCGGCCGACAGCAGCCGGCGCTGCGCCTCCGCGGCATCGATGTACTCGAGCGGATGCGGGGCGTCCACCGCGACGACGGAGTGCACGACGGTGTCGTCGTAGACGTGCACGAGGTTGAACGAGCGCGCGCCGTCCTGGGGTCGGGTTCCGCCGACCGGGACCGTGAGGTCCTGCGCGTAGCACGTGGACGAGGCGACCGACACGGGGATCCCGGCGAACGTCGCGAACGTCGAGTAGTGCAGGTGGCCGGCGATGATCGCGCGCACGTCGGTGCCGCGCAGCACCTCGGCGAGCGGGTGCTGGTCACGCAGCTCGACGCTCGCCGCGAGCGGCAGCACGCTCGGGACCGGCGGGTGATGCATGGCGAGGATCGTGCCGAGCGGCGCCGGCACCGACAGGACCTCGCGGAGCCAGACGAGCTGCGCCGGCCGGAGCTCGCCGTGGTGGGCTCCGGGGACCGTCGTGTCGAGGGTCACGAGTCGGAGGCCGTCGAGCTCGTCGACCCGATCGAAGGGCGCGGCGGGATCGGCCGCGGCGGCGTCGGTGAGCGCGGCCCGGAAGGCGACGCGGTCGTCGTGATTGCCCATGACCCAGAAGACCGGGGCACCCAGCCGCGCCGCGAACGGCTCGACGAGGCGTCGAAGCGCCGCGTAGGCGTCGGGCTCTCCGAGATCGACCAGGTCGCCCGTGAAGACGATGCCGTCGGGCCGGATGCCGGACGCCTCGATGGAGTCGAGGGCACGGGCGAGATGACGCTGGCCGTCGACGTGATCGAAGAGCATCGGCCCGGGCGCACGCAGGTGCGTGTCGCTGAGATGGAGCAGGACCCGCTCGGGTGCGGGGTACTCGGCCTTGCGCATGGGATCGGTTCTCCCGTGTCAGCCGCGTGGCGAGGTGCCGGGAACGGAACGGCGGACGGATGTCATGTTACCGGCATGTTTCCGACCGTGTGGTGAACGTGACCCCAACGATCGGTGTCGCGCGTCGCGCCCGCGGTGTCAGACCCGGGCGATCCGCACGAAATCGTCGACCGTGAGCCGCTCGCCCCGCTCGGTCGGATCGACCCCGGCGCGCTCGAGCACATCGGATGCCGCAGCAGCCGAGCCGCCCAGCACACCCGACAGCGACTGACGCAGCATCTTGCGACGCTGGCCGAAGGCCGCGTCCACGAGCGCGAACACGCGTCGGCGCTCGTCGTCGGTGCCGCGCGGCTCCGCATCGCGCTCGAATGCGACGAGCACGCTGTCGACGCCGGGGACGGGCCAGAACACCTGCCGCGACACGGCGCCCGCCAGCCGCCACGGGCCGTACCACGCGGCCTTGACGCTCGGCGCGCCGTAGACCTTCGAGCCGGGGGGCGCGGCCAGGCGCTCCCCCACCTCGGCCTGCACCATGACCACGCCCCGCTCCAGATGCGGGAAGGTCTCCATGAAGTGCAGCAGCACGGGCACCGAGACGTTGTAGGGCAGATTGGCGATCAGCACCCTCGGGTCGCCCGGCAGCTCCGTGACCCGCAGGGCGTCCGCGTCGACGACCTCGAGGGCGTCGGCGGGAACGCCGTGGGCAGCGGCCGTCTGGGGCAGCCGCGCGGCGAGGCGGTGGTCGATCTCGACGGCGAGGACGTGCGCGCCGGTCTCGAGGATCGCCAGGGTGAGCGAGCCGAGCCCGGGACCGACCTCCACCACCCGGTCGCCGCTGCCCACGCGCCCCACCTGCACGATCTTGCGCACCGTGTTGGCGTCGACGACGAAGTTCTGGCCGAGCTTCTTGGTGGGGGTGACATCGAGCTCGGCGGCGAGCGCGCGGATCTCGGCCGCGCCGAGCAGATGCACGGACATGCATGTCACTGTATCGGGCACGCGTCAATGCCCGCCGCCGGCCCACCGGCGGGTCTAGTGTGGTCGATCGTGAACAGTAGAGACGAGGCCCTTCCCACCGGGACGTTCTCCCTTCGGAGCCCGTACGGGCGACGGGCGGTCGGACTGTCGGTCGCCGCCGCCGTCGGCGGGTTCCTCTTCGGGTTCGACTCCTCCGTCATCAATGGCGCGGTCGACTCGATCGAGGGCGCGTACATGCCCGGCAACGATGTCCTCACGGGCTTCGTGGTGGCGGTCGCGCTCCTCGGCTGCGCCGTGGGCGCCATGCTGGCCGGCTCGCTGTCGGACCGCTGGGGACGCCTTCGGGTCATGTTCCTCGGCGCCATCCTGTTCTTCGTGTCGTCCATCGGCACGGCCCTCACCTTCAGCATCCCGGACCTCATCGTGTGGCGCGTGCTCAGCGGTCTGGGCATCGGGATCGCCTCGGTCGTCGCGCCCGCCTACATCGCCGAGATCGCGCCGCGCCAGATCCGCGGCGGACTCGCCTCGCTGCAGCAGCTCGCGATCACGCTCGGCATCTTCGGCGCCCTCCTCTCCGACGCACTGCTGGCCACGAGCGCCGGCGGCGCCTCGGAGACCCTGTGGTGGGGCATGGAGGCATGGCGGTGGATGTTCCTGGTCGGCGTCATCCCATCGGCGGTCTACGGCATCCTCTCGTTCACGGTGCCCGAGTCGCCGCGCTACCTGCTGTCGAAGGGGCGCACGGAAGAGGCGCGCGCGATCTTCACGCGGCTCGTCCCCGCGGTCGACCTCGACCAGACCATGCGGGAGCTCACCGCCGCGCTGGAGGCGGACCGCACTCAGAAGAAGGCGAGCCTGCGCGGCCCGGCACTGGGCCTGCAGCCGATCGTCTGGGTCGGCATCATCCTGTCCGTGTTCCAGCAGTTCGTCGGCATCAACGTGATCTTCTACTACTCCACGACCCTGTGGCGGGCCGTCGGGTTCGATGAGAGCAACTCGCTCCTGATCAGCGTGATCACGAGCGTCACGAACGTCGTCATGACGCTCGTCGCGATCTGGCTGGTCGACCGCGTCGGGCGCAAGCCGATCCTGCTGACCGGCTCCGCGCTCATGACGCTGTCGCTCGGCACGATGGCGCTCGCCTTCGCCTTCGCGCAGAAGGTCGACGGCGAGGTGACCCTCCCGGGCGCATGGGGCCCCGTCGCGCTGATCGCGGCGAACCTCTTCGTCGTCGGCTTCGCCGCGTCCTGGGGCCCGCTCGTCTGGGTGCTGCTCGGCGAGATCTTCCCCAGCCGCATCCGCGGCAAGGCGCTCGGCGTGGCCGCGGCCGCCCAGTGGATCGCGAACTTCCTCATCACGGTGACGTTCCCGGCGATGTCCGGCTGGTCGCTGCCGCTGACCTACGGCATGTATGCGCTGTTCGCGGCCCTCTCGCTCGTCTACGTCGCGTGGAAGATCCCCGAGACCAAGGGCATGGAGCTCGAGAAGACCGAGACGCTGTTCGTGCAGAAGCCGAAGCGGCACGCGTAGCCCCCGCCGGCGGGCTCAGAAGCAGACCTCGCGGGCGCGGGTGGTCCGCTCCGGCGGGGACGCGTACTCCCCGCGGCCGGCGACGCGCATCCGCATCCGCCGCATCCCGGTCGCGATCCCGACAGCCGCGGCGACGCCGTCGACGACGGGGGCGCCGAGCCGGTCGGACAGCCGGGCGGCCAGGTCGGCCATCCCCGCGCAGCCCAGCACGATCGCGTCCGCCGCGTCGCCCGGGGGCGCATCCACGGCCACCGCGCAGACGCGCTCGATCGCGGCGACGGTCTCGGCGCTGGCCTCCTCGAGCGCGAGCACGGGGATCTCCACCGCGAGGTAGCTCGCGCACGCCTGCTCCATGCCGTAGCGGGCGACGAGGTCGCGCGCGCGGCCCAGCGTGCGACCGAGCGTCGTCACGATCGCGAAGCGCCGCCCCGCGATCGCGGCGAGGTGCATCGCGGCTTCGGCGACGCCGATGACCGGGACGTCGACGAGCTCGCGGGCCGCATCGAGCCCGGGATCGCCGAAGCACGCGATGACGTAGGCATCGCTGCCGCCACGGGCGAGGTCGCGACGGACGAGCTCGACGACCGCTGCAGCGGCGGCCACCTCGTCGACGTGGCTCTCCACCGCGTCCGGGCCCTCCCCCGGTGCGGGGCAGACGGCGGCGATCTCGACGCCGGGGCCCGCCACCTCCCGGGCGGCGTCCGCGATGCTCGCGGTCATCGCCCGGGAGGTGTTGGGATTGATCAGCAGGATCCTCACGACGTGACGGCTCCCGCAGTCGCCGGCTCCGGAGCCGCATCGGCCGCCACGACGACCGGAGCCGTGCCGTCGGACACACCCTCGGTCTCGCCCTCGAAGGTCGGCACCTGCGGGTCGAGACGTTCGAAGAGCACGAAGGCGGCGTAGCCGAGACCGCAGCCGATGAACCAGCTGTAGTCACTGATCCAGGAGATGTCGAACAGCCCCATGTCGGCGAACAGCTTCGGGAACACACCGAGGAACACGGCGGGGATGCCGGCGACGAGCAGCGCCTTCATGGCGTTCGGGTTGAAGCCCCGGCGGTACCAGTACGGCCCGTTCGGATCCATCGTGAACATCGCGTCCGTCTTGATGCGCTGACGCCCCGCGACGTAGTAGCCCGCGATGAGGATGCCGAAGAGCGGACCGATGAGCGCTCCGAGCAGACCGAGCGTGTAGTGGATCGCGTCGTCGTTGGAGTACCAGTTCCACGGGGTGAGGAACACGGAGCCCACGGCGGCGATCATGCCGCCCGCCCGCCAGGAGATCTTCTTCGGCGCGACGTTGGAGAAGTCGAACGCGGGCGAGATGAAGTTCGCGACGATGTTGATGCCTACGGTCGCGGTGACGAACGTCAGCCCGCCCAGCAGGATCGCGAACCAGCCGTCGATCGCCTCGACCGTCTTGATCGGGTCCGTGATGAGCTCGCCGAACACGGGCACGGTCGCGGACGCGGTGATCACCGTCAGCAGCGAGAAGAACAGGAAGTTGATCGGCAGACCCCAGAAGTTGCCGCGCTTGACGGCCGCGAAGCTCTTGCCGTACCGCGCGAAGTCGCCGAAGTTCAGCATCGGACCGGAGAAGTACGACACGACCAGCGCGATCGCGGCGAACATGACCGGGATCGAGCCCCAGAAGTCGAGCTGCTTGGTCGACAGGTTCAGCGAGATGTTCTGGATGCCCGCCTGCGAGACCAGGTACACCGCGAGCACGATCATCACGAGGTAGACGGCGGGGCCGGCGAAGTCGATGAAGCGCCGGATGACCTCCATGCCGTTCCAGAACAGCAGGAACTGGGCGACCCACAGGATGCCGTAGGAGATCCAGCCGAGCGCCGACAGCCCGAGGAAGGAGACATCCAGCAGCGCGGCCGAGCCGGGGATGAACTTCAGGAACACGATGTTCAGCGACTCGGCGGCGAGGAAGGTCTGCACGCCGTACCAGGCGATCGCGATGAGCCCGCGGATGACGGCGGGGATGTTGGCGCCGCGGATGCCGAAGATCGCCCGGTTGACGACGGGATAGGGAACCCCCGTCTTCTGGCTGGGCTTGGCCACGAGGTTCGCGAAGTACTGGACGATGACGATGCCGACCAGCAGCGCGACGAGCACCTGCCAGCTCTGCAGGCCGAGCGCGAAGAGCGATCCGGCAGTGACGTAGCCGCCGACCGAGTGCACGTCGCTCATCCAGAACGCGAAGATGTTGTACGCGCTCCACTTCTGCTTGCGCAGCGGGGCGAGGTCCTCGTTGGCGAGACGCTCGTCGTACTGCGGCTTCATGTTGCCGGCGCCGATGGGCATGCCGGCGGCTTCGACGATGTCGTAGACACCGGTCGAGGGCGGGGTGTGAGGGGTCATGACTGCCTTCCAGGAATGTCCGATGAGGTGACGGAGGGAGCGGACCGCGACGTGGTGTCCGTGGCCTGGTGGTTCTCATGTGAAGTTATTACTTCACGCATGGCCCACGATTTCGCTCATGTAACGGTCACGTGAAGTTGCACCTTCACACCCGAGGATCGTGCGACGACGGGACCGCGACAGCTCTGCGCGATACGATCTGTGTCATGAGCCGAGCGGGCACCGTCGATCACACCTCCCCGGATGTCCCCTCCTCCCCGGGAGCCGTACGCCCCGAGTCCGTCGGCGAGCGTCTGCGTGCCCTGCGTGTCGCGCGTGGCATGTCGGCACGTGACCTCGCGCGGCGCCTCGGCATCTCGCCGAGCGCGGTCTCGCAGATCGAGCGCGGGGTCATGCAGCCGAGCGTCTCGCGACTGATCGCCATCACGGACGAGCTGGACGTGCCGCTGACCTCGGTCTTCGACCCCTCGGAGGGCAGGGCGTCCGCGACCCCCGAGAGCTTCGGCCTGCGCCGTGCGGAGCACGAGGATGCGATCGTCCTCGACGACGGCGTGACCTTCCGCCGCATCTCCCCCATCGCGACGCCGGGGGTGGACTATTTCGAGTCCACCTATCCGCCGGGCGCCACCGCCCACGCCGATCCCGGCTTCTTCCGCCACGAGGGCTATGAGGTCGGGACGGTGGTGTCGGGCGAGCTGACCGTCGACTTCGACGACGAGCGCGTCATCCTGCGTGCCGGCGACGCGATCAGCTACCCCTGCTCCCGGCCGCACCGCCTGCACAACACGTCGAACGAGCCCGTGGTCGCGCGTTGGCTCATCGTCCACTCCCCGCACTGATCGGACACGACAGAGGGGCCGCCCGGAATCCCGGAGCGGCCCCTCTGTCGGCGCTCGTCAGTCCTCGTCGGCCTCCACGGCCTTGACGTAGGGATCGGCGTCCCCGGCGTACGACGCCGAGGCGGCGAGGCCGGCGACCTGCTCATCGCGCTCGCGCGCCTCACGCAGGAGGTCCTCGATGTGTCCCGCGTTCTCCGGGATCCCATCGGCGATGAACTCCAGCGTCGGCGTGAGCCGTACGCCGAGCCTGCGTCCGACCTCGCTGCGCAGCATCCCGGTCGCGGCCCGCAGGGCCTCGGCCGTGTCGTTGCGCTCCTGCTCGCTGCCCAGCACCGTGTAGAACACGGAGGCGTGCTGCAGGTCACCCGTCACCCGGACATCCGTGATCGTCACGAAGCCGAGGCGAGGGTCACGCAGTCCCTTCTCGAGCCGCTCGGCGATCAGCACCTTGATGCGATCGGCGAGCCGGGCCTGGCGCTCGTTGGCCATGTCTGTCGTCCTTCGTGTTCCTGCGCTCAGCCGCGCGGCTTCTCGACCATCTCGGTCGTCTCGATCTCGTCACCGACCTGGATGTCGTTGTACTTGCCGAGGCCGATACCGGCCTCGAAGTCGGTGCGCACCTCGGTGACGTCGTCCTTGAACCGGCGCAGCGACTCGATGGCCAGGCCATCGGCGATCACGACACCGTCGCGGATGACCCGCGCCTTCGCGTTGCGCGTGATCGTGCCGCTGCGGACGATGACACCCGCGATGTTGCCGAACTTCGAGGAGCGGAACACCTCGCGGATCTCGGCGACACCCGACTGCACCTCTTCGAACTCCGGCTTGAGCATGCCCGTGAGCGACTGCTCGACGTCGTCGATCGCGTTGTAGATGACCGAGTAGAAGCGGATGTCGACGCCCTCGCGCGACGCCCGCTCGCGGGCCTTGGCGTCCGGGCGGACGTTGAAGCCGATCACGATCGCGTTGTCGATCGAGGCGAGGTTGACGTCGGACTCGGTGATCGCACCCACACCGCGGTGGATGATCCGCAGCTGGACGCTGTCGTCCACCTCGATCTTGAGCAGCGACTCCTCGAGCGCCTCGACGGCACCCGACACGTCGCCCTTGATGATGAGGTTGAGCGACTCGACCTTGCCCTCTTCGAGCGCGCGGGTGAAGTCCTCCAGCGAGATCCGCTTGCGGGCCTTCGCCAGCTGCGCGTTGCGCTCCGCCGCCTCGCGCTTCTCCGCGATCTGGCGGGCCGTACGGTCCTCCTCGGTCACGATGAAGGTGTCGCCGGCGCGCGGCACCGAGTTCAGACCCTGCACCTGGACCGGACGCGAGGGCGCGGCCTCGTCGACGGCGTCGCCGTTCTCGTCGATCATCGCGCGGACACGGCCGTAGGCGGTGCCGGCGACGATCGCGTCGCCGACCCGGAGCGTTCCGGACTGGATGAGCACGGTCGCGACGGATCCGCGGCCCTTGTCCAGCTTGGCCTCGATGGCCACACCACGCGCCGCCTTGTTCGGGTTCGCCGTGAGGTCGAGCCCGGCGTCCGCGGTGAGGAGCACCGCATCCAGCAGGTCCTGGATGCCGGTTCCCTGGCGGGCCGAGACGTCGACGAACATGACGTCGCCGCCGTACTCCTCCGCCACCAGGCCGTACTCGGTGAGCTGCTGACGCACCTTGGCGGGGTTCGCCTCGGGCTTGTCGACCTTGTTGACGGCGACCACGATGGGGACGTTCGCCGCCTGGGCGTGGTTCAGCGCCTCCACCGTCTGCGGCATGATGCCGTCGTCGGCCGCGACCACGAGGATCGCGATGTCGGTCACCTGCGCGCCACGGGCACGCATGGCGGTGAACGCCTCGTGACCGGGGGTGTCGATGAACGTGATGGCGCGCTCGATGCCGTCGTGCTCCGTCCAGACCTGGTACGCACCGATGTGCTGGGTGATGCCACCCGCCTCGCCGGCGACGACGTTGGTCTGTCGGATCGCGTCGAGCAGTCGCGTCTTACCGTGGTCGACGTGACCCATGACGGTCACGACCGGCGGACGGATCTCGAGGTCGTCCTCGCTCTCCTCCTCCAGCTCCTTCTCGAGGTCGAGACCGAAGCCCTCCAGGAGCTCCTTGTCCTCGTCCTCGGGCGAGACCATCTGGATCTTGTAGCCGAGCTCCGCGCCCAGCACCTCGAAGGTGGCCTCGTCGAGCGACTCGGTCGCCGTCGCCATCTCACCGAGGTTGAAGAGGATCGTCACGAGCGTTCCCGGCTGCACGGTGTAGCCGTTGAGGGCCTCGAGCTTGTCGGCGAAGTCGGCGATGGAGGCGCCGCGGCGCAGGCGGATGATCTCGCCGTTGCCCTTCTGGACGTTCACACCGCCGACGACGGGCGCCGACCGCATCTCGAACTCTTGCCGCTTGGCCCGACGCGACTTGCGCTGCTTGGCCTTGCCGCCGCCCTTGCCGAACGCGCCGGCCGTGCCGCCGTTCGGGCCGCGGCCGCGGCCGCCACCGGGACGACCCGCGACGGGACCGGCCCCACCGGGACGCGGTGCGCCGACTCCGCCGCCGCCGGGACGGCCGGGACCGCCCGAACGCTGCTGGAACGGCGCTCCCGGACGACCGCCGCCACCGGGACGACCCGCGCCACCGGGACGCGGTGCGCCCGGACGCGGGGAACCCGGGCGCGGAGCCTGCGGACGAGGGATGTTGCCCGGGGTGGGGCGCTGCCCCATGCCCTGGGCGCTCGCGAACGGGTTGTTGCCCGGACGCGGCCCGGCCGGGCGCTGACCCATGCCCTGGGCGCTCGCGAACGGGTTGTTGCCCGGACGCGGCGCGCCGCCCGGACGCGGCGCCTGCGGGGTCGCACCCGGCGTGGCCGAGGGCGCTGCGGGGGTCGGTGCCTGCGGGCCGGCGGCCTTCTCCTGCGCCGCAGGGGCGGGAGCGGGAGCGGGCGCCTGGGCGGCCGGACGTGCCGGGCCGGGGGTCGCGGCGGGTGCCGCTGCGGCGGGAGCCGCCGCAGGCGCTGCGGGTGCGGGCGCCGCTGCGGGGCCGGGCTTGGCGCTGGGCGCCGCGGGACGCGCGGGGCCGGGTCGACCGGCAGGACGGGGGGCCGGCGCAGCCGGCTTGTCGGCGGTCTTCGCTCCGCCCTCTGCCTCGAGCGCCTGCCGGAGCTTACGCGCCACCGGGGGCGCGATCGTCGACGACGGGCTCTTGACGTACTCGCCGAGCTCCTTCAGCTTCGCGAGCGCGACCTTGCTGTCGACGCCGAGCTCGGAAGCGATCTCGTGCACACGTGGGTTTGCCACAATTCTCCTGTCTCCGGGCCTACCCAGGACAGGGCAGACCGATCAGTCGCGGACGGGTCTCATTTCGAGCCGTTCACTTCTTGTCCATAGCCGTTCAGCCGTTTCTCGATGGTCTGCGTGTCGAGGGGACCCGACACACGCAATGCCCGCACGAAAGCTCGTCGTCGCAAGGCGGCGCTCAGGCACTCGCTCGTCGGGTGGACCCACGCGCCCCTCCCCGGGAGCACGGCCCTCTCGTCGATGACGAGGTGGGATTCGCGCGCGACCACCCTGAGGAGGTCGGATCGGGGAGCACGCGTGCGACATCCGACGCACGTTCGTACGGGTTCCATCTTACCCCCTCGTCGCGTCTCTCCGGACGCGACCGTCCCGTGCCGCGATCAGTCCTCGAGCACGGAATCCGGCTGGATGTCGATCTTCGCGCCCGTGAGCTTGGCTGCGAGGCGGGCGTTCTGCCCCTCCTTGCCGATCGCGAGCGAGAGCTGGTAGTCGGGCACGAGAGCGCGCACGGCCTTGATCTTGGGGTCGAGGACGAAGCTCGAGGTCACCTTCGCGGGCGAGAGGGCGTTCGCGACGAAGGCCGCGAGCTCGGGGTTGAAGTCGACGATGTCGATCTTCTCGCCGCCGAGCTCCTCCGTCACCGCGCGCACGCGACGTCCGAGCTCGCCGATGCACGCACCCTTCGCGTTGATGGCGGGGTCCGCGGTGCGGACCGCCATCTTGGTGCGGTGCCCGGCCTCGCGCGCGAGCGACACGATCTCGACGACGCCGCTCGCGATCTCGGGGACCTCGAGCGCGAAGAGCTTGCGCACGAGGCCAGGATGCGTGCGGGAGACAGTGATCGACGGCCCCTTCGTGCCCTTCGACACGGACGTGACGTACACCCGGATGCGGGAGCCGTGCCGGTACTCCTCGCCCGGCACCTGCTCCTCCGGAGGCAGGATCGCCTCGACGGAGCCGAGGTCGACGTGCACCATGCGCGGGTTGGGACCCTGCTGGATGATGCCGGCGACGATGTCGCCCTCCTTGCCGCGGAACTCGCCCAGGACGGCGTCGTCGGCGATGTCGCGCAGCCGCTGGCTGATGACCTGCTTGGCCGCGAAGGCGGCGATGCGTCCGAAGCCCTCCGGCGTCGACTCCTCCTCGCCGATGACGAGGCCCTCGTCGTCCAGGAGAGGCACGAAGACGGCCACGTGGCCGGTCTTGACGTCGAGCTTGGCCCGCGCCCCCTGGGGAAGCTCCCCGTCGGGCGACGTGTGCTTCGCGTACGCGGTGATGATCGCCTGCTCGATGATCGCGACGAGCTCTTCGAAGGGGATCTCCTTCTCGCGCTCGACAGTGCGAAGCAGTCCGAGATCGATGTCCACAGTGGCCTCCCTCTTCAGTTCTTGCGGGACGCGACCGCTCGTCCCGGCATCCCACATACGTTACCCGATGAGGCACGACGGTTATACTCCTCGCGCCTGGAGAGGTCGTCCCCGCGACCTCAGGCGAGGAGAGGAAGCGCGCTCGATGGAGAGCTTCTCGTCGTCGACCGGACGCGGCACGCAGATCGGCTCGCTCGTCTCGCCGACATCGTTCGGTACGCCAACGACACGGACTACGGCCTCGCCGAGGGAGCACGCACGCCCGGGGCGGAAGGGATTATCGCTCAGCGGGTCGGCCAGGCGTGCCAGATGCGGTCGAGGTAGTCGCGCACGGCACGGTCCGAGGAGAAGAACCCGCATCGGGCGACGTTGAGGATCGCCGAACGCGTCCAGCCGTCGAGGTCGGCGTAGGCGGCATCCACACGCTCCTGAGCCTGGACGTAGGCCGCGAAGTCGCCGAGGACCATGAAGCGGTCGTCGTACAGCAGGTTCGAGACGATCGGCTCGAACACGGAGCGGTCACCGCCCGAGAACGCGCCGGAGGCGATGAGATCCATGGCACGGCGCAGACGCTCGTCCGACTGGTAGAGCTCGGCGGGACGGTAGCCCGCCGCCCATCGCGCCTCGACCTCGGGCTCGGTCATGCCGAACAGGAAGAAGTCGTCGTCGCCCACGAGCTGGCGGATCTCGACGTTGGCGCCGTCGTCCGTGCCGATCGTGAGCGCGCCGTTGAGCGCGAGCTTCATGTTCCCGGTCCCGGAAGCCTCCTTGCCGGCAAGCGAGATCTGCTCCGAGAGGTCGGCCGCGGGGATGATGCGCTCGGCGAGCGTGACGTTGTAGTTCTCCGGGAACAGCACGGTGAGCCGCCCCTCGAGCCGCTCATCCGTTGTTGACGACCTCGCCGACGGCGTTGATGAGGTGGATGATCCGCTTGGCCATCGCGTAGCCGGGTGCCGCCTTCGCGCCGAACAGCACCGTGCGGGGCTGCAGATCCGTCACGGGCGTTCGCCCGGACACCACGCCCTCGTAGAGGCTCACGACGTGCAGGACCTTGAGCATCTGCCGCTTGTACTCGTGGAGCCGCTTGATCATGACGTCGAGCAGGTGGGTCTCGTCGATGCCGCGGCCGCCGCGGGCACGCAGAACCGCGTCGAGGCGGCGCTTGTTCGCCACCTTCACGGCCGCGAACCGCTCGCGGAACTCGGCGTCCTCGGCGAGCGCCTCGAGTCCCCGCAGCCGCTCGAGGTCGACGGTCCAGCCTGCGCCCAGCGCCTCCGTGATCAGCGCGGACAGCTCGGGGTTCGCCAGTCTCAGGAATCGCCGGGGCGTGACGCCGTTGGTGACGTTCGTGAACTTCTCCGGCCACAGCTGCGCGAAGTCCTTGAGGACGTTGTCCCGCAGCAGCTGCGAGTGCAGCTCGGCGACGCCGTTGACCTTCGACCCGGCGACGGTGGCGAGATAGGCCATCCGCACGGACCGGTACGGGTGCTCGCCGATGATCGACATGTTCCGGATGAGCAGCTCGTCATCGCCGAACCGCTCGCGCACCTCCTCCAGGAAGGCGTCGTTGATCCGGTAGATGATCTCGAGGTGCCGGGGCAGCAGCCGCCCGAGGAGATCGACCGGCCACACCTCGAGCGCCTCCGGGAGAAGGGTGTGGCAGGTGTAGGCGAAGCACTGCTGCGTGATCTGCCACGCCGCATCCCACGACATCCCCTTCTCGTCGACGAGCACGCGCATGAGCTCGGGCACCGCGATGACGGGATGCGTGTCGTTCAGCTGGAAGATGACCCGTTCCGGCAGGCGCGACAGGTCGAAGTCCTCGGGCAGCACGGTGTCGACGAAGTCGGCGATGGAGGCGGCGACGAAGAAGTACTGCTGCTGCAGACGCAGCTCCTTGCCCTGCGGCGTGGAGTCCTCCGGGTAGAGGACCTTGGAGATGTTCTCGGCGTAGGTCTGCGAGCGCACCGACTCCTCGTAGTCGCCCGAGTTGAAGATGCGCAGGTCGAACGCGTTCGTCGCGACCGCACGCCAGAGCCGGAGGGTGTTGACGCGCCCGTTGTGGTATCCGGGGACCATCATGTTGTAGGGCACAGCGACGACGTTCCACGCCGGGATCCACCGGGTGCGGATCTCGCCGCCCTCGTCGGTCACGGTCTCGGTGTGGCCGCCGAAGCAGATCGTCTGCGCCGCCTCGGGGTGCGGGAAGTCCCAGGGCGATCCCATGCGCAGCCAGGCGTCGGGCTGCTCGACCTGCTCGCCGTCGACGAAGGTCTGACGGAAGATGCCGTACTCGTAGCGGATCCCGTACCCGATCGTCGGCACGCTCATGGTCGCCAGCGAGTCCAGGAAGCAGGCCGCCAGCCGCCCGAGGCCGCCGTTGCCGAGTCCCGGCTCGACCTCGATCGCCCGCAGCTCGTCGATGTCGATGCCGCACTGCGCAAGCGCGTCGGTCGCGATCTCCGTGAGGCGCGAGGCCAGCAGGTTGTTGTCGAGCTGCCGGCCCAGCAGGTACTCGGCGGAGAGGTAGCAGACGGTCTTGGCCTGCTGCTCGCGCTGGCGTGCCTGGTCGTCGAGCCAGCGTGCGACGAGGTAGTCGCGCACCGTCCCGGCCAGGGCGAGGTAGCGGTCGTTGACGTCGGACGCCGAGAGGGCGACGCCGAGATCGAAGTTCAGGTTCTGCAGGAACTGTTTGACGAAGCCGTCGACCGAGGCCGGTGGGGCGATCACCGGCGCGACGGCGAGCGGGTGCGTGGCACGGAGGGCGGAAGCGGCGTCGGATGCGTTCTCGGGCACGAGACGACGATATCGAGCCGAGCCGTGCGGAGGGGACGAGCGCGACACTCGCCACGCGAGGTTTACATGCCCGTCACGTGACCGAGCCGTCCCGCCCCCGTGCGCGGACACGTCAGCGCGGGATCGCGAGGAGCTCTCCGAGGTGCCGATCGATCTGCGGGATGAACTGCGAGTCGATCGCGAAGAGCCCCAGGTGCCCGGACACGTCCTCCACCACGCGCAGCTCGCTGCCGGGGACGAGCGACTGCTCGGCGGCGCAGTCGCGCACCGGGAAGAACATGTCCTCGCTGATGGGCATCACGAACATGGCCGCGGTGATCCGGCCGAGGGCGGCGGCGAGGTCGCCTCCGGTGTGACGCGAGACATCGCCGCGCTGCCACTTCCACGCCATGGCCAGCAGGTCGTTCGGGTCCATGGCCGTGAAGTACGGCTCGAGGAAGTCGCCGAGGAACGCCTCCTTCGAGGTGAAGCCGAGCGCGGCCCACCTCTCCTGCTTCCAGAACTCGGTCGAGAAGCCCATGATCGCCCAGATGTGCGCGTGCCGGACGAGGCCGTCGTGGACCTCCTCGTGCGAGGCGTACTCTCCTCCGTTCCAGCCGGGGTCGGACCAGATCTGCTCGTTGAGGGCCTCGGTGAACAGGAAGTCGTGGGGCGTGTTGCGTGCCGTGCCGGCGATCGGCGCCGCCCGCAGCACCTTGTCCGGGAAGCGGACCGCCCATTCGTAGGTCTGCTGCGCACCCATGGAGCCCCCGACGACCAGGGCGAGACGGTCGATGCCGAAGTGCTCCCGCAGCAGCCGCTCTTGCGCGACGACGTCGTCGCCGATCCGCACGTGGGGAAAGCGCGACATCGACACCGACGGGTCCGTGGCGTTGTGCGGCGACGTGGAGAGGCCGTTGCCGATCTGGTTGACGCAGACGATGAAGTACTTCTCGGGATCGAGCGCGTGACCGGGCCCCACATAGGCATCGGCCCAGATCTGGTGCGTTCCCGAGTACCACGTCGGGATGAGGATCGCGTTGTCCTTCGCCGCGTTCAGGGTTCCCCAGGTGCGCACCGCCAGTGAGCAGTCGGGGATGACGCCACCCTCCTCTAGCTCGAGCCGTCCGATCGAGACGAGCGTGAAGTCCTTGTGCACCTCGGGCGAGTAATACGGGTTGTCGATCATGGTGTCCACTCCTTCGTGGTCCGACCCGGCCGAGCGTCGGGTCGTTCCCACTCTGGTGGCACCGCGCGCGTCACGACACCGACACTCGATCGCAGGTGCGTGCGCTCTCCCCCGACGAACGACGGGGTCAGCGCGCGGCGACGTCCAGCACGCGCGACTGGCGAAGCCGCCACAGCAGGAACGCCGTCCCGAGCCGGGTGCGTCCCAGCCCCGTGAGCGGGTCGAAGCCGAGCGTGGCCACGATCGACTCGACGCGCGCCGACAGCGTGCTGGGGTGGATCCCGAGATCGCGCGCGGCCTCGCGGAGAGAGGTCGTGCGCACGAGCGCATCCAGGGTGCTCTCCCCCCAGCTGTGCGCCGCGACCCGCGACACGCGTTCCTGATCCGGACCGGCGAGGCCGCGTTCGAACTGCTCCGCGAGCATGACGGCCAGGCCGCCGAGGTCATCCGCGCGCACCGGTGCCGCGGAGCGCCCGTCGTGGAGCCGTACCGCCACCAGCGCGGTGCGGTACGAGACCGGGAGCTCCGCGACGGACGCCGCGACGCCGATGCCGACGGGCGCGCCCGCGGGCTCCGGCACGGACTCGCCGATCACCGCGACGTGCACGGGACCGGCCGGGGTGGCGACGACGTCCTCGATGCCCTGCGGGTGCCGTTCCCACGCGGTGAACAGCGGTGCCACGACGACGCGGAAGCGCGCATCCGTCGGCAGGAGCAGGCGGGCCGCCGCGGCCAGCCGCTCGCCCTCGGCGACCTCGGCATCCAGGACGACGGCCAGATCACGACGGCGCGCCCCCTCGGAGAACGGGTCGACCCGCACGCGGATCGCGAGCGCGAGCCGTTCGAGCACGAGCGCATCGTTCGCATGCGCCGGAGCCTCGCCCTCCACCCACACGCGCAGCCCGTCCAGATCGTGGACGCAGCGGCGGGAGACGCCGACGTCCGGCCCCAGCCGGTCGCCACGGCGATCGATCCGCTCCACGCGGCCCTCGTACTGGGCACCCACGACGCCGCCGCAGAGGGCGGCCGCAGCGGCGAGCAGAGCGCGCGTGGGCACGTTGCCGCTCATGAGCTCATCGAAGCAGGCGATCACGCGGAGACTCTGTCGAGCTTCGGGATCGAGTGCCCCGAGACGGCCCAGCAACTCTTGCATCCGCCCTCCTTCGCGCCGTCTCATTATGGCCCTTCGCCGCCGCGACCGGGTGCTCCTTCTCCGCGCTTCTCAGCCCACGAGCATGCGCTCCACCCATTCGCGACGCGTCCGGATCATTGCGCGGGCGATCGTGGTGTGCGGGGCGAAGATGTCGCACGCGTGGAAGGCGCCCGGCCAGACGTGGAGCTCTGTCGGGACCCCCGCCGCCCACAGGCGCGCCGCGAACGCGACCGTCTCGTCGCGGAACACCTCCGCCGTGCCGACGTCGAGATACGTCGGCGGGAGCCCCCGGAGGTCTTCCGCCCTGCCCGGAGCCGCCGAGACGGGCACCTCGTCGGTGCCGGCGCGTTCGCCGAGGTACGCGCGCCATCCCGTCATGTTGCTCACCCGGTCCCACACGCCGACGCCGTCGAACTGCCCCATCGACGCGGTCGCGCACCGGTCATCGAGCATCGGGTAGTCCAGGAGAAGACCCGCGCACCGCGGGCCGTCGCGGTCGCGCGCCAGCAGTGCGACGGCCGCGGCCAGCCCCGCCCCCGCGCTCGCCCCGCAGATCAGCAGCCGCCGCGGATCGACGCCGAGCTCGGCGGCGGCGTGCACGACCCACTCCAGCGCGGCGTAGCAGTCCTCGGCCGGGACGGGATAGGGATGCTCGGGAGCGAGGCGATAGTCGATCGTGATCAGTCGCAGACCGAGCTCCTCGACCATCGAGAGCATCACATCCATTCCGCTGAAGCGGTCGCCGAACATGAGGCCGCCCGAGTGGAAGGCCAGGATGCCGGCGAGCGCCGTCCGCTCGTCCGTCCCGCGCGGCGAGACGATCGATGCGCCGAGCGCCACGCCGTCGGCCGCGGCGAACGAGAGATCGCGCACGTCGACGGCACGCTCCGCGAGCAGCTCCTCCCTCGGCCCCGAGGCGTAGGAGCGCCGCATGAACGGCACCAGCTCCGGGGTGATCGTCGGAGGGAAGGAGCCGCCCACGATCGCGAGCGCTGCGCGCAGCTCGGGATCGATCCGCTCGAGGGTCATCCCTCATTGTGCGCACAGCGCGCCCCGGCCCGAGTCGCGACGCGCGTGTCACCCCCTCGAGCGAGGGCGGGGGCCGACGCATCGTGCGGGACGGCCGCATCCGGAGCTCGGACGCGGCGTTCGTCAGCGGCGCGTGGCCGTCCGGGTCACCGCGTGCGGAGTCGGGCAACCGCCGCTGCGACGGAGAGGGTCTCTCGGTCGCCGCTGCGGCGGTCCCAGAGCTCGACCTCGCCGGCCGCGGCGCCTCGTCCCACGATGACGATCCGGGGAACGCCGACGAGCTCGGCGTCGCCGAACTTGACCCCCGGAGAGACCTTGGGACGGTCGTCGTACAGCACGTCGAGCCCGGTCGCCTCGAGGTCGGCCGCGAGCTGCTCCGCGAGGCCGTAGGCGACGTCATCCTTGCCGGTGGCGATGACGTGCACGTCGAAGGGCGACACCGAGGACGGCCAGATCAAGCCCTTGTCGTCGTTGTTCAGCTCGGCGATGATCGCGAGGATGCGTGTGACGCCGATGCCGTAGGAGCCCATGGTGACGGTCACGAGCCTGCCGTTCTCGTCGAGCACCTTCAGGCCGAGCGCCTCGGCGTACTTGCGGCCGAGCTGGAAGACGTGACCGATCTCCATGCCGCGGGCGAGCGTCACCGGGCCCGAGCCGTCCGGGGCCGGGTCGCCCTCGCGCACGCTCGCCGCTTCCACGTAGCCGTCGGCGTCGAAGTCGCGGCCGGCGACGAGCGAGTGGACGTGCTTCTGATCGATGTTCGCGCCGCTGATCCAACGGGTGCCCGGCGCGACGCGCGGGTCCAGCAGGTAGCGGATGCCGGTGGCGGACTCCTCGCCGAGGATCGCGCCCTCGGGCGACCAGGGCCCGATGTAGCCCTTCACGAGCAGCGGGTGCCTGGCGAAATCGGCCTCGTTCGCGGGCTCGACCGTGGCGGGGGCGAAGGCGACCTCGACACGCTTGTCGTCGATCTCGCGATCGCCCGGGACGCCCACCACGACGAGCTCGCGCGTACCGTCGAGATGGGTGAGGGCGAGAACGACGTTCTTCAGGGTGTCGGCTGCCGTGTACTCACCGTCGAGGGTCGCGTTCGCGTGGGCGACGAGCGTCTCGATCGTGGGCGTGTCGGGGCTGTCGAAGACGACGGGTGCGGGGAGTCCGTCGAACGGGATCGGCTCGGGTGCCGTCGTCGTGTAGGCCTCGACGTTGGCGGCGTACCCGCCGGCCGAGCGCACGAACGTGTCCTCCCCGACCGGGGTGGGGTGCAGGAACTCCTCGCTCCGTGAGCCGCCCATGGCTCCCGCGTCGGCCTGGACGATCACGTACTCGAGGCCCAGCCGCTGGAAGATGCGCTCGTACGCGTCGCGCTGCGCCTGGTAGCTCGCCTCGAGCCCGGCGTCGCTCGCGTCGAAGGAGTACGCATCCTTCATCGTGAACTCGCGTCCGCGCAGGAGCCCGGCGCGCGGCCGGGCCTCGTCGCGGTACTTGTCCTGGATCTGGTAGATCGTCAGCGGCAGGTCCTTGTAGGACGAGTAGAGGTCCTTCACGAGAAGCGTGAACGCCTCCTCGTGCGTGGGCGCGAGCAGGTAGTCGCCGCCCTTGCGGTCCTGGAGACGGAACAGGAGGTCGCCGTACTCCTCCCAGCGCCCCGTTGCCTCGTACGCCTCGCGCGGCATGAGCGCCGGGAAATGCACCTCCTGCGCGCCGGCGGCGGCCATCTCCTCGCGGATCACGGTCTCGATCTTCGCCTTCACGCGCAGCCCGAGCGGGAGCCACGCGAAGATGCCCGCCGCCTGCGGGCGGATGTAGCCGGCGCGGATCAGCAGCTTGTGGCTGGCGACCTCGGCGCCCGCCGGGTCTTCGCGGAGCGTGCGGAGGAAGAAGTTCGACAGACGTGTGACCACGAGGCACAAGTCTACGGATGCCGCGGCGCGCCCACGGACGCCCTCAGGGCAGCTGCGCGTCGAGGAACGCGAGGTACGGTGCCGCGAGCGGTGCGAGCGCGCGCGCCTCGAGCCCGATGTTCCCGCGGAAGACGATCACGTTCGGTCCGTCGCGGACCACGAGCGCGGGCGCGTATCCCTCCCAGCGTGCATTGTCGCTGGCGAGCACTGCCTGCGGCACACCCGGGATCTGGATCTGCTCCGCTCCCTGGCTCGTCGTGATCTGATCGAAGTACTGACCACCGCCCGGGACGACCTCCACCCTTGCCTGCGTCGTGATGAGCTCGCCGCTGGGCGGGAAGATGGCGTCGGCATCGATGAGGCAGCTGGTCTCATAGGGCGCGGTTGCCCGTTCGGGCGTCGCCTCCGTGGTCTGGCTGTCGTCGGTGGACGCGCTAGAACCCCGCATCGTCGCATTGATGTCCCCGAGCGGCGTCACCGTGGCTAGCTCGTCGCACGTCGGAAGCGGCCACCAGCCGACCGCCCGCTCCGCTGCCCGCGGCGGCGAGGCGGCTGACACCGACAGCGCGAGCGCGTCGATCAGCCGCTGCATTCCGTCCTGTGTCAGCGCTGCAGCGGATGCCGATGCCGAGGCCGAGACCCAGACGCCGCCCTGGACGAAGGTTTCGCTGCACGAGGTGTACGCGCCGCCGACAGTGCACGTCAACGCGGACTCCGGCGCATCGGACGACGCCGGATAGGCGTAGACGGTCAGCGACGGCGTCGCGTACGACGCGCCATCCCACCAGACGCACTCCAGGCCTCCGGCGAGCGCGTCCTGCGGGCTCTGCCAGAGCTTCGGCTGCACGGGCATCGCGACCCCGAACTCCGCTGTCAGCACGTCGGCGCCGATCATGGCGCCGCAGTCGCCGTCGAAGAGGGAGCGTGCCGTCGTCGGGGTCGAGGTCGGGGAGGCGCTCGGCGTCGAGGACGGCGTCGGGGACGGCGTGTGCGAGGCGGAAGGCACGGGACTCGCGGTCGTGATCGGTGAGGCGGCCGGCATCAGCGTCCCGAGCGTGACGGCGGTCACCACCGCGCCCACGAGCACCACGGCGGCCGCTCCGGAGAGCGCCTGGATTCGTCGCGTGCGGGAGCGCCTCATCCGCGCCGCGCCGGCGGTCACCGTCTGCCGGAGCTCGTCGCGCTCTCGCTGCGAGAGCGGAGTGTCGTTCACGCCCATGACTCCTCCATCGCCGTCATCTCCTCGCGCAGCCGCGACTTGGCACGTGCGAGCCGCGACTTCACGGTTCCTGCAGGGATGCCGAGCGCTTCGGCCGTCTCCCGTTCGGCGTAGCCCTCGAGGACGACGAGCACCACCACGCTGCGCTCCGCCGCCGGCAGCTGGGCGAGCGCTGCCATGACGCCCGTCTCGTCGCCGGCGGACGGGGCAGGGACCTCGCCGGCTGCCGGCGTCCGGTGCAGGAGCGCCCGATACCGCCGTGCCGAACGTTCCAGGTTGCGGCAGGCATTGGCGAGCGTGACCAGCAGCCACGGCAGCGGCGAGCCGTCGACGACGCGCACGGACGAGCGTCGTCGCCACAGCTCGAAGAACGCGATGGCGACCGCGTCCTTCGCGTCCTCACGCTCGCTCAGCAGTCGGCACGCGTGCCGGAACAGCCTCGACTCGTAGCGGTCGAACAGCGCCCCCAGCGCGGACTCGTCCCCCGCACGCACCCGCGCCCACAGCGCGGCATCATCGTCTCCCACACTCTGTAGTGTCCGGCATCGCCGGATCGGTTCACGCCAAGTCCGTTCACCCGTGCACCGAGCCCCGAGCCCCGAGCCCCGAGCCCCGAGCCTATTCGCGCCGATTTCGTGCAAGCGCAGCGCCAATACACGCGCGAGCTGCACGAAATCGGCGCGATCGCGTGACCGAGCGGCGAGCGGGAGTCAGCGTTGGCCGATCAGCAGCCAGCAGGCGTCGGGAGGGCAGCAGTCAGCGGGAGGGCAGCAGGCGTGCCCGCGTGGGCCGCAGCCACCGCGCGACACGTACCGCGGCCGGCGCGGCGCGTGCCCGACCGCGGTCAGGCGGTGACGACCTGCGCGGTGCCCAGCGGCGCATCGGGGCCCATCTCGGCGGCGATGCGGTTGGCCTCCTCGATGAGCGTCTGCACGATCTCCGCCTCGGGGACGGTCTTGACGACCTCCCCCTTCACGAAGATCTGGCCCTTGCCGTTGCCGCTCGCAACGCCGAGGTCGGCCTCGCGCGCCTCACCGGGACCGTTCACGACACAGCCCATGACGGCGACGCGCAGCGGCACTGTCATGTCCTTGAGTCCCTCGGTGACGCTGTCGGCCAGCGAGTACACGTCGACCTGCGCGCGGCCGCACGAGGGACAGGACACGATCTCCAGCTTGCGCTCGCGCAGGTTGAGGGACTGGAGGATCTGATGCCCGACCTTGACCTCCTCGGCCGGCGGCGCGGAGAGCGAGACGCGGATCGTGTCGCCGATCCCCTCGCCGAGCAGGATGCCGAACGCCGTCGCCGACTTGATCGTGCCCTGGAACGCGGGGCCCGCCTCGGTCACGCCCAGATGCAGCGGCCAGTCGCCCATCGCGGCCAGCAGCCGGTACGCCTGCACCATGATCACCGGGTCGTTGTGCTTGACCGAGATCTTGAAGTCGTGGAAGTCGTGCTCCTCAAACAGCGACGCCTCCCATCGGGCGCTCTCGGCGAGCGCCTCCGGCGTCGCCTTGCCGTACTTCTGCAGCAGCCGCTTGTCCAGCGAGCCGGCGTTGACGCCGATGCGGAGCGAGACGCCCGCGTCCTTGGCGGCCTTCGCGATCTCGCCGACCTTGTCATCGAACTGACGGATGTTCCCCGGGTTCACGCGCACGGCCGCACACCCCGCGTCGATCGCCTGGAAGACGTACTTCGGCTGGAAGTGGATGTCGGCGATGACCGGGATCTGGCTCTTCTTCGCGATGATGTGCAGCACGTCCGCGTCGTCCTGGCTCGGCACCGCGACACGCACGATCTCGCATCCGGATGCGGTGAGCTCGGCGATCTGCTGGAGGGTCGCGTTGATATCGGTGGTCTTGGTGGTGGCCATCGACTGCACGCTGATGGGGGCGTCACCGCCCACCAGGACCTTCCCGACCCGGATCTGCCGGCTCTTGCGTCGCGGAGCGAGGGTGTGAGGGACGGCGGGCATCCCGAGGTTCACTGCTGGCACGCCACCAGCGTACGCGTCCGCGGCCGGGTGGGCGCTGCGAGGCCGAGCCCGCGCGCATGTGGTAATTTCGGCGCATGCTCGCGAACCGCTCCTGGTGGCACACCGCCTGAGGCGGTGTGTGTGCGACACAGACCGCCCTCTCCCTCCGAATGGGCGGTCTTCTGCGTTGCGGCGGCCGCTCCTCGACGAAAGACCGATCATGACCGGCACCGCCTCCGCCCTGTTGACCGCCCTCGAGCTCGGCGATGAGCCCTTCGCGCTCATCGCCCGTGAGACCGGCTGGGTCGAGGTGCTCACGGGTGACGTGGTCGACGTCGAGCTGCTGGCCGACATCCCGCTCACGGATGCGGCCGGCTCGGCTCGCGAGGTGCTCGCCCTCGTGCCGTTCCGCCAGGTGCGCGAGCGCGGCTTCGTCTGCCACGACGACGACGCGCCGCTGCGCTGCCTGGTCGTGACCGAGCACCGACGGCTGCCGCGCGCCGAGGTGATCGGCGCGCTCCCCGGCATGCAGATCCCCCTCCGCGACGCCGGGTTCGACGTGAGCGACGACGCCTACGCCGACATCGTGCGCACCGTCATCGCGGACGAGATCGGTCGAGGCGAGGGCGCGAACTTCGTCATCCGCCGCGACTTCACGGCGACCGTCGACGCGCCCGCCCGCACCGCTGCGCTCACCTGGTTCCGTGCGCTCCTCGAGCATGAGAAGGGCGCGTACTGGACCTTCGTCGTCGTCACCGACGGGCACGTCGCGGTCGGTGCGAGCCCCGAGGCGCACGTGGGCGCCACCGGCGGGATCGTGTCCATGAACCCGATCTCCGGCACCTTCCGTCATCCCACCGGCGGGGCCACGGTCGAGACGCTGTCCGAGTTCCTCTCCTCCACGAAGGAGACGGAGGAGCTGTTCATGGTCGTCGACGAGGAGCTCAAGATGATGAGCGCCGTCTGCAGCGACGGCGGGCGCATCACGGGCCCGCACCTCAAGGAGATGTCGCGGCTCACCCACACCGAGTACGAGCTCGAGGGGCATTCCGCGATGGACCCGCGCGACATCCTCCGCGAGACGATGTTCGCCCCGACGGTGACCGGCTCCCCCATGCAGAACGCGTGCACCGTCATCGCTCGGCACGAACGCACCCCCCGCGGCTACTACTCCGGCGTCGCGGCGCTGTTCACTCCGAACGAGGGGGGCGGCCACGACCTCGACGCCCCCATCCTCATCCGCACCGCCTACCTCGTGGAGGGTCGGCTGCGGGTGCCGGTGGGCGCGACGCTCGTGCGCCACTCCGACCCGATGGGCGAGGTGAGCGAGACCCACGGCAAGGCCGCCGGCGTCCTCGGCGCGATCGGGGCGGTGCCCCGCGACGAGGCCCCGGTGCGCGAGGACGACCCGGACGAGCCGGCCCCGACGCCGCGGCCGCTGGCCGAGGATCCCGGCGTCGCGGCCCTCCTCGCATCCCGCAACGACCGGCTCGCCGCGTTCTGGCTCACGCCGCAGGACGCGCACCGGGAGGGGCCGTTCGCGGGCCGCACGGCCGTGGTGGTCGATGCCGAGGACCGCTTCACGACGATGCTGGCGCACCAACTGCGTCACCTCGGGCTCGAGGTGGCCGTCGTGCCGTGGGCCGATGCCACGGCGGAGGCGCTCGCCGCAGCCGACCTGGTGGTGTCCGGGCCCGGCCCCGGCGATCCGCGAGACCCCGGGTCGGCGCGCATGCAGCGGATGCGCGCCGTCGTCGACGATCGGATGTCCACCGGACGCCCGATCCTGGCCGTGTGCCTGAGCCACCAGATCCTCAGCGATCGGCTGGGGATCGCGCTCGTGCCGCTCGATCGACCGCACCAGGGGCTCCAGAAGACGGTGGACGTGTTCGGTGAGCCGGCCTCCATCGGCTTCTACAACACCTTCACGGCACGGGTTCCGGCAGGGACGACGCGTGTCGGACCGGCCGAGGTCTCGGCCGACCCGGTCACGGGCGATGTCTACGCGCTGCGCGGGGTCGGGTTCGCCTCCGTGCAGGGCCACCTCGAGTCGATCCTCTCCCGCGACGGGATGGCGACCCTCGAGCGCCTCGTGGCCCACGCGCTGACGCCCGCGGCGGTCTGAGCGCCGCGGGGTCAGACCGCCGCGGGGGTCAGAACAGCGAGATCGGGTTGACGAGGTCGGCGACGATCAGGATGCCGCCCATCACGATCAGCGCGATGACGACGACGAACGTGACCGGCACGAGCTTCGTCGCGTCGACGGGCTTCGCGACGGTGCCTCGGAGCTTTGCGACCGCGCGCTTGACCCCGTCCCACAGGGCGACGACGACGTGCCCGCCGTCGAGCGGCAGGAGCGGGATCAGGTTGAACACGAACAGGGCGATGTTCAGGGATCCGAGGAGCCCGAGGATGAACGCGAGCCGGTCGAGGACCGGCGCGTCGGAGGCCGCCACGTCGCCGGCGATCACACCGGCGCCCACGACGCTCATCGGTCCGTTCGGGTCCCTCTCCGCGCCCGTGAACAGCGACACCGCCGTGTCGTAGACCTTCACCGGCAACTGGACCATGATGCCCGCGACCGCGCCGACGTTCTGGAAGGCCGCCTCGGCGCCCGCCCAGATCGGCTGCCGCTCCCGCTCGGAGACCGGGCGGATGCCGACGAAGCCGACCTGCGTCGTCGCTCCCGATCCGGTGCTCGCCGCGTCGACCGCGGCGGGGGTGAGGCGAAGCGTCTGCTCGGAGCCGCCGCGCTCGACCACGACGCTCAGCTGCCGGCCGGGCGAGGCCTGGATGATCGCGGACGCATCGGCGAAGGTCGACACCGCGGTGCCGTCGATGGAGAGGATGCGGTCGCCCGGCTGGAGGCCGGCCTGCGCGGCCGGCGTCGTCGTGCTCGAGCAGTCCGTCGAGGTCGTGCTCGTGGGCACACACGTGCTGAGGCTCGAGATCGTCGTCGTCGCGGTCTGGACGCCGAACCCGCACAGCACGATCGTGAAGAGCACGATCGCCAGCAGCAGGTTCATGAGCGGGCCGCCGAGCATGATGATGACGCGCTTGTACACCGGGAGCCGATAGAACACCCGGTCGTCGTCGGCGCCGATCACGGTCTCGTCGTTCGCGAGACGCGCATCCTGCACCATCGTCGCGAAGAACCGGCCCGGCGCGTTGCCCGCCGCCCGTGCGGCCTCCTCGCCCGCCGCCACCGCGACCGCCTCGCCGTGCTGACTCGACGGCGGGTACATCCCCGCCATCGAGATGTAGCCGCCGAGCGGGAGCGCCTTGACGCCGTACTGGGTCTCGCCGTAGCGCCGCGAGAAGAGGGTCGGGCCGAAGCCGATCATGTACTGGCCGACGCGCACCCCGAAACGCTTCGCGGGCACCAGATGCCCGACCTCGTGGAGCGCGATGGAGACCGCGAGCCCGACCACGAGCACGACGATGCCGATGACGAAGGCGATGACGGTCACCGTCCCACGCTACCGATGATCGCTTTGAACGAGCCGTGTGCCGGTACCCTCGTTCCATGCCCTCCCCCGCCGCTCGCCCCCTGTCGGGGCGGCAGCGTCGAGCGCTGCGCGGTGGCGTCTCGAGCGGCGTCGCTGTGCTGCTGGCAGCCGTCTCGCACTCGGTCGGCGGCGGCCTGCCGCCCGACCTCCTGCTGGTGATCGCCGCAGGACTGCTGGCGTGGCCGGCGGCGACGCTGCTCGCAGCGTCCCGGCTCGGCCTGCCGGGCCTGCTGCTCGGCTCGGTGGTGGCGCAGTCGATCCTGCACGTCGGGTTCGCCCTCACCGCGGGCGCCGAGCCCGTCGCGGGCGGCGGTGCTCACCACCACGCGGAGCTGGTGCTGGGCCCCGCGGGAACGTCGCTCTCGCTCCCGGACGGCAGGATGCTGACGGCGCACGCGATCGCGGCGCTGCTCGCCTTCGTGGTGCTCGGCTTCGGACGGCGCGCCGTGGG
Source organism: Microbacterium sp. SORGH_AS_0888 (assembly GCF_030818905.1). Lineage (NCBI taxonomy): Bacteria > Bacillati > Actinomycetota > Actinomycetes > Micrococcales > Microbacteriaceae > Microbacterium > Microbacterium sp. SORGH_AS_0888. Next base: position 157,174 of record NZ_JAUTAZ010000001.1, on the reverse strand, counting down.
CGTCGTCCGGCGCGGCGTGCGCCTGGCGGCGCGGCGGGTCGACGTGGCGCACCGGTCGCCGATCGCCGCACCGCGACCCGCGACCGCCCTCAGACTGGACGGCGCCGATGCGGTCTGGACCGCCGTCCTCCGGCGACGCGGACCGCCGCTTCGCTCTCTCCCCACCGCGTCCTGACCGGACGCCCCCGTGCCGCCGGCCCCCGGCGGTGCGTTCGCCGTCGCGCGCCCGCGCGACGGATGCTGCGGCGCGTCGGCGCCCCAGCCCGAGAGAGAGAAGACATCCATGAAGACATCCACCCGCACCCTGGCCGCCGGCATCCTCGCCGCCGGGCTCGTCATCGCCGCACCCCTGGCAGCGAGCGCCCACGTGACGGCGACGCCGCAGGGCGATCCCGCCGCCGGCGGCTACGGCCTCGTCACCTTCGCCTTCAGCCACGGCTGCAAGGAGTCCCCCACGACCGCGATCTCGATCGACATGCCCGCGGGGCTCGACTCCGTCACGCCCACCGTGACGCCGGGCTGGCAGGTGAAGGTCACTCGGGCCAACGGCGACGGGCTCGTGCAGAACGTGACCTACACGGCGGACCAGCCGGTCCAGACGGGCCTGCGGGTCGCGTTCGACCTGTCGGTCAAGTACAGCAAGGATGCGGCCGGAAAGACGCTGTCGTTCCCCGTCGTGCAGTCCTGCGTCCAGGGCGAGACGGACTGGACGCAGATCCCCGCGGACGGTCAGGACCCGGAGTCGCTGGACACCCCGGCGCCGTCGGTCAAGGTCGGCGCCGCCGTCGCGGACTCCGGCGATGACGACGGCGACGGCGACGGCGACCACAACGCGCATGCCATGGCCGCGCCCGCGGCGGACGGCACCGGCACCGGCACCACCGGCGTCTGGCTGGGCGCCGGCGGCCTCGCCGCGGGGCTCGCCGGACTGGTCACGGGCATCGTCGCGCTGCGCCGCGCTCGCCGCTGACGCAGTGGGCGGGGTCCCGGCCGCAGCGGCCGGGGCCCTGCCGTCTGCTTGAATGGAAGCCCATGTCGACACCCGATGCCTCCGCCGCCCTGCCGCCCGTCCTCCGGCCGTCGAACCCGCCGAGACGGAGCCTCGCGGAACTCGCGCGCCTCGCCGGCGCCCGCACGATCGGCGCGTTCGAGGACGTCACGATCAGCGGCATCACGCTGGCCACCGGCGACCTGCGCGCCGGTGAGACCTTCGTCGCCCTGCCCGGGCTCCACCGCCACGGCGCGGAGTTCGCCGCCGACGCCGCCGCCCGCGGAGCCGTCGCCATCATCACGGACGAGGACGGCGCCGAGCGCGCCGCGGCATCCGGTCTCCCGGTGCTCGTCATCGACGAGCCGCGCGCCCACCTCGGCGCGCTGTCGGCCTGGGTCTACGGGACCGGCCCGGACGACGATCTGCCCCTCCTGCTCGGCACGACGGGCACGAACGGCAAGACGAGCGTGTCCCACCTGCTGGAGGGGATGCTGAACCAGCTCGGGGTCGTCACCGGCCTCTCCTCCACGGCGGAACGCCACATCGCCGGGCAGGTCATCGTGTCGCGGCTCACGACGCCGGAGGCGAGCGAGTTCCATGCGCTCCTCGCGCTCATGCGCGAACGCGGTGTCGAGGCGGTCGCCGTCGAGGTCAGCGCACAGGCGCTGAGCCGGCGGCGTGTCGACGGCCTCGTCTTCGACGTCGCGGCCTTCACCAACCTCACCCACGATCATCTCGACGACTACGCCGACATGACCGAGTATCTGGAGGCGAAGCTCCCGCTGTTCCGTCCCGACCGGTCGCGGCGCGCCGTCATCTGCCTCGACTCCCCCGCCGGGCGCGAGGTCGTCGCGCGCTGCGAAGTTCCGCACACCACGATCGCGACGCCGGCCATCACGGCGAACGCGGACGATGCCGCGGGCGCCGACTGGACCGTCGAGATCATCGAGGAACGGCAGGACGGCACCCGGTTCTCGCTCAGTGGCCCGGCCGGGCGGTTGGAGACGACGGTTCCCGTGATCGGCCGCCACATGGCGGCGAACGCGGGACTCGCGATCGTCATGCTCCTCGAGGCCGGGTACGCCTGGGAGCGGCTCGCCGACGCGCTCGACGGCGGGCGCATCGACGCCTATCTCCCCGGCCGCACGCAGCTCGTGTCGGGCGAGCGGGGCCCGGCCGTCTACGTCGACTTCGGGCACTCTCCGGATGCGTTCGAGAAGACGCTGGCCGCGGTACGGCGCGTGACGCCCGGTCGCGTGCTGTTCCTGTTCGGCGCCGACGGCGACCGCGACGCGACCAAGCGCCACGACATGGGCCGCACCGGCGTCGAGGGCAGCGACATCCTCGTGATCACCGATCACCACCCCCGCCACGAGGACCCGGACGCCATCCGCGCGACCCTCCTCGAGGGCGCGCGCCGTGCACGACCGGATGCGGAGATCCTCGAGCTCTCGCCGCCCGAACGGGCGATCCGCGAGGCCGTGGCACTCGTCGGCGAGGGTGACGCGATCCTGTGGTGCGGGCCCGGGCACCAGGACTACCGCGACATCCGCGGGGTCCGCACGCCCTACTCGGCGCGCGAGCTGGCCCGGCGCGCCCTCCGTGACGCCGGATGGCCGGTCCCGGAGCCGCACTGGCCCGTGCCCTACCCGGTCGACGCGACGCCCGATTCCGACCCGACGCGCCCGTCCCGCTAGGCGCGATGCCCGGGCAGCTGTCTCGGAGACGGGGCGAGCGGAGGAGCTGCGCGGCCGAGAAGATCGACGTCAAGCGCTGAGGTCCGCGAGCAGACGCGAGCTCGGCCGCGACTACGTGGCGCCACCGCTGGAAGGTGTGTGGCGGGCGGACGACATGGATGCGTTCACGGCGGCGAGAGACACGTCGCAGTGGGACTGCGACGATGATGCTCATGGTTCCCGAGTGGATCGACGAGGCGATGTTCCACGCAGCCGTCGACGTCATCGCAGCCAAGGGGTCGGCCGATCGGCTGGAGCACGTGCGGATCGAGACCCTCGCTGAGGGGCTCTGCGTGCAGACGCTGCACCTCGGCTCCTCCGACGACGACGCAGACGTGCTGCGCGAGATGCACCATCGGCTCATCCCCCGTCAAGGGCTCCGGCTGAGCGGGAGGCACCACGAGATCTGCGTCGGCGGCGTCCGCCGGGTCGCCCCCGACAGGCTCCGCCAACCCGTCATCACGTCGTCGACGACGAGAGGGTCGGGGCGGCTAGCGAACGGCGATGAGAGCGTCGGCCGTGCGACGTGCCCATGCCTCGGCATCGGCGAGCGACTCTCTGGTGAGCGCGTCCGGCGCCTCGTGCGCGTCCACGACGCGCGCCACCGTGTCGACGATGCCCGTGAACGGCAGGCGCCCCTCGTGGAAGGCGTCCACGGCCTGCTCGTTCGCGGCGTTGAAGACGGCGGGATACGTGCCTCCCGCGCCCCCGACCCGCTTCGCGAGGCGCACGGCGGGGAACGCCTCGTCGTCGAGCGGCTCGAACGTCCAGGCCTGCGCGCGAGTCCAGTCGATCGGGGCTCCCACGCCGCTCACCCGATGCGGCCAGTCGAGCCCGAGCGAGATCGGCAGCCGCATGTCCGGCGGCGACGCCTGCGCGATCGTGGAGCCGTCGACGAACTCGACCATGGAGTGCACGACCGACTGCGGGTGGACGACGACGTCGATGCGGTCGTAGGGGATGTCGAACAGCAGGTGGGCCTCGATCACCTCGAGGCCCTTGTTCACGAGCGTGGCGGAGTTGGTGGTCACCACACGTCCCATGTCCCACGTGGGATGCGCCAACGCCTGCTGCGGCGTGACGTCGACGAGCTCGGCACGGGAGCGTCCGCGGAACGGCCCGCCCGAGGCGGTGACGACGAGCCGGCGCACCTCGGCGTGCTCGCCCGCCAGGAGCGCCTGCGCGATGGCGGAGTGCTCGGAGTCGACCGGCACGATCTGGCCCGGAGCGGCGAGGCGCGTCACGAGCTCGCCGCCCACGATCAGAGACTCCTTGTTCGCGAGCGCGAGGACCCGGCCGGCCTCCAGTGCCGCCAGCGTCGGGCCGAGGCCGACCGACCCGGTGATGCCGTTGAGGACGACGTCGGTGGCGACGTCGCGGACGAGCTGCTCGGCCTCCGCCGCGCCGAGCGCCGTGTCCTCGACCCCGAACTCGGCCGCCTGCGCGGCGAGGCCGGCGCGATCGGTCCCGGCCGCGAGACCCACGACCTCGAAGCGTCCGGGGTTGCGACGCACGACATCCAGGGCCTGGGTGCCGATCGAACCCGTGGAGCCCAGGATCAGGATGCGTCGCATCCCGTCAGCCTACCGACGCGGGAAGGTCATCCCCGCGCGGTGCTCTGGAGCGAGATCACGAACACGAGGGTCTGTCCGCCCAGGCCGTTGCTCGTCGTCGCGGTGCCGTATCCGCACTCCGGCGGGATGACGACGACCAGCTGCGAGCCGACCTTCTGGCCGACGAGGGCGTTGCCGAAGCCCGCGACGACCTGGCTGGTCGTGAACGTCGCCGGCTGGCCGCGGGTCCAGCTCGAGTCGAACACCGTGCCGTCGGACCACTTGATGCCGTGATAGTTCAGCGTGACCGAGTCGCCGGCCTGGACGGTGTCGCCGTCGCCCTCCGTCAGCACCTGCTCGGTCACGGACGTCGGCGGCGTCTGCCCGCTCGGCACCGTCACGGTCGGCACGCCCTTGTCGTCCCACGTGACGGTCGGCATCGGGGCACCCGAGGCCGGGGCCTGCGGCTGGCACCACTGAGCAGCCGGCGTGGACGAGAGCAGGTCGATCACGTAGACGGCCGCGGGGTTGGAGTTCGCCGCGGGGACCGTGATGACCGCACGGCTGCCGACGGTGCCGCAGCCGAAGGCGCTGCCGAGGATGCTGTTGGCGACCATGGGGGCGGGCGGGTCATCCGACTTGTAGTCCGCCAGGGACTTGCCCGTGGCCGGGTCGTAGCCGGCGTAGCCGATCGTCACGTAGTCGCCGTCGGCGACGGCGGGGCCCGTGCCCTTGACGACCGTCGTCGCCTGCACGCCGGTGACGTCGAGCGGCGCCGTGAAGGTGACGGTGGGCGCGGATCCGACGTCGCCGGTCACCGACACCGCATCGCTCGCCGCGCCGGATGCCGCGACGCTGTCGCACAGCGAGGCAGCCGCCGAGGCGGCGGGGTCGGCAGAGCCGGAGGCGCTGGGCGATCCCGCCGAGGAACAGCCGGCCAGGGCGAGCAACGCCACGGCGACGACGGAAAGGGTGGCGAGCGGGCGGACGCGCACGGGTGACCTCATTCGTTGGGGCAGGGAATCCCTCCATCATGGCGCACCGGAGTTCTGCGCGGGCTGGGAAGCACCACATGCGCAGCGGGGAATGCGATCGGGAGTACCCTCGTGAGGTGACTTCCGCGGACCGAGCCGACGACGACATCCCCGCCGCCGACGACGCCGAGGCCGTCCCCGCCTCGTCGGCCGGGTTCGCCTACTTCTTCGGTAGACGCGTCGTCGCCCCGCTCGCCCGACTCGCGTATCTGCCGCACATCGAGGGCCGCGACAACGTCCCGCGCACGGGCGCGGTGATCCTCGCGAGCAATCACCTGTCGTTCATCGACTCGTTCGCGATCCCCCTCGCTGCCCCCCGGACCGTGCACTTCCTCGCGAAGTCGAGCTACTTCGAGGGCACCGGCGTGAAGGGATGGATCGCCCGCGAGTTCTTCACCGGCCTGGGCGCGAGCCCTGTCGAGCGCGGCGCCGGTCAGGCGGCTCTCGACGCCCTGGAGCAGCAGCGTCGCATGCTGGAGACGGGCAAGGCCATCGCGCTCTACCCGGAGGGCACGCGCTCGCTGGACGGACGGCTGTACAAGGGCCGCACGGGCGTCGCCTTCCTCGCGCTGCAGACCGGCGCCCCCGTGGTCCCGGTGGGCCTGCTCGGCACGAACGACGCGATGCCGGTGGGCGCGAAGTTCCCTCGGCTGCGGCCGCGCGTGACGATCAAGTTCGGCACGCCGCTGGATCTCACCCCCCACGGCCCCGCCACCTCCGGCAAGGCGAGGCGCCTCGCGACGGACGAGATCATGGCCGCGATCCACGCCCTGTCCGGGCAGGAGCTCGCCGGCGCCTACAACGAGGTGCCCGCGCACGGCGCGATCGAACGCCTCAAGCAGGCGCTGCCGCACGAACGCCGCTGACGCGGCCCGTCACGCGCCGACGACCGTGATGGTCGCCTCGTGCCGAACCGGGAAGTTCACGGAGTTCGCGATGAAGCACCAGGCGTTCGCCTGCGCGTGCGCAGCCTCGGCGGCCTCGCGCATGCCCTCCTCGGCGATCACGACCTCCGGGTGCAGCACCGCCTCGACGAACGCCCCGCCGCCCCGGCCGTCCTCGCGCATCACGGCGGTCGCGGTGTCGCGATAGCCCACGACGACGACGCCGACGGTGACGCACGCGTGCAGGTAGGAGAGCAGGTGGCACTCGCTGAGGGCCGCCAGCAGCATGTCCTCGGGGTTCCAGCGCGCCGGATCTCCGCGGAAGGGGCGGTCGGCCGAGGCGAGCAGCGACGGCTTGCCGTCGACCTCGATCGTGACCGAGCGGTCGTAGTCGCGATAACCGCTCGTTCCCGTCCCGCGGTCTCCGGTCCAGGTCGCGGTCAGCCGGTACTCGTGTTCGCCGATCATGATCGAAGTCTCGCACGCCGCCGCCGGTAGGCTGAACGGATGCCGCAGACCTTCTCCCCGGGTGCCGCCGCAGAGCTCGCCGTCGTGGAGCGCAGCGGCTTCGTCGAGTCCCGGCACGTCGGCTCGGCCGTCGTGCTGGGCGCTGACGGAACGGTGATCCGCACGCTCGGCGACCCCGCCGCGCCGATCCTGCCGCGCTCCGCGCTGAAGCCGTTGCAGGCCCTCGCCTGTCTGACGGCCGGCGCCGAGCTCGTGGACGAGCAGCTCGGGCTGGCGACGGCCAGCCACAGCGGCACCGACCGTCACGTCGGTGTCGTCCGCGACATCCTCGCCGGCGCGGATCTCACCGAGGACGACCTCGCGTGCCCGCCGGCCTGGCCGGAGGACGCGTCGACCCGCGACGAGCTCGTCCGAGATCTCGCGCGTCCGACGCGCATCCGCATGACGTGCTCGGGGAAGCACGCCGCGATGCTGCGCGCGTGCCGCGCGAGCGGCTGGGACACCGACGGCTACCTCGAGCCGGCGCATCCGCTGCAGTCCCACATCCTGCAGGTCGTCGAGCGGCTGACCGGCGAACGCCCCACGACGGTGGCGACGGACGGATGCGGGGCGCCCGTTCCCGCGGTCTCGCTGACCGGGCTCGCTCGCGCCCTCCACCGGATGGGCACCGCGAGCGAGCGGTCGCCGTTCGCGATGCACCGGCTCGGCGCGATGATCCTGCAGGCCGTCCGCACGCACCCCTGGACGGTGGCCGGCCCGGGCCGGCCCGACACGATGATCGCCGAGCGCACGGGCTCCTTCTCGAAGTTCGGCGCGGAGGGCGTGGCCACCCTGGTCGCCCCCGACGGGACGACCGTGGCGCTGAAGGTCCTCGACGGCAGCGGACGCGCGGCGGCGGCGGTCGCCCTCACGCTGCTGGAGCAGGCGGGCGCGCTGGCCCCGGCCGTCGTGGAGCGGTCGCTGCAGGATCTCCCGCTCGTCGTGCACGGCGGCGGCGCCCCGGTCGGCCGCATCCGTCCGGTCGTCTGAGCGGGCGTCGGCTCGCGTCGTCGACGCGGCGGATGGACTCCGTCGGCCCCCGGGGAGGGCGCGCCCCTCATCCGACCGCGCGGAGCCGACGATCCTGGGCTCCGGGAAGCAGGATGCGGCGGGCCGGGCGTCCCTCTGCGATGAGCCACCCGCGGCCCCTCCCCGTCTCGCAGAACGGCGGCAGCGACCGGTCGCCCGTGAGCAGCCGGTAGTCGGCCGCGCACTCGGCCGCGATCACGAGCTCCGCGTCAGCGCGCAGGGCGGTGAACCGCGCCCACGCCCGCTGCCAGCCGTCCGAGTCGCCGACGAGCACCCGGGGCCGATCGCGGCCCCCGGGCTCGCCGGCGGGTCCGTCGACCTCGGCGCCGGAGCCGGACAGCGCCGCCTCGACCCGCCGCACGGCGGCGGCCCCCGGAAGCACCGCCATGCTGAGTCCCGGCTGCGGCCGCCAGACCGGGACGGTGTCGCCTCCGGGAGCGGCGGGACCGGCGGCCTCGGCGAACTGCACGGTCAGGCCGTCGATCGTGCCGCGTCCGCGGGGAGCCTGTGCGTCATACGTCGCGGGGTCGAACCCGGCGCCGACGTGGTCGAGGCGCGTGGGCAGCCGCAGCTGTGCGCGACGCGAGCACAGCTCGATCAGGCGGGCGTGGACGCCGACGGCGCGAGCGCACGAGAGCACGGGCCGCACGCCCCACCCGCGCACGAGCTCGACGAGCCGATCGACGACCGCCGTCGCGTAGTCGGCCGGATATCTGCTGAGCAGCAGGTCGAGATCGTCGCAGAGGAGGAGCACGCCGGGCGCCGGCGGCTCCTCCATCACGGCCGTCACGCGATCCCAGGCGACCTCCGGGTCCCGAGGCAGGACGATCGCGGTCGGGTCCTGCGTCGCGAGCGCGGCCAGCAGCGCGCTACGTCCGGAGACGGGACCGCCGATGACGGCGAGCCCGGTGTCCTCGCGACCGAGCGTCACGGCCTCCTGCCGCTGCCGCTCGGGCTCGTCGGCGAGCCCGAGGACGAGTCCGGCCGCGACACGCGGCGCCTCGGCGAGCGGCAACCGTGCCGGCAGCGGAGGCAGCCACACCGCGGGCGCGGGCGCCGCGCCGGCGGCCGCGGAGAGGGCAGCGATGTCGTCGTCGGCGGTCCGCGCCACGCGCACGGCCGCGATCGGCAGACCGGGCACGCGCACGTGGGCGATGCCGCGCTCGGTCTCGGTGGCCGCATCGATCGCGTCCAGGAGCGCGCGGCTGTCGGCGGCGTCGGTCACGCGCAGGCCGATCCGCAGCGGGCAGTTGGCCAGGATCGCCTCGCGGACGACGCCGGTCACACGCTGGGTGCCGAGCACGAGATGGATGCCGAGCCCGCGTCCGCGGGCCGCGACGTCCGTGAACACGGCGGCCAGCTCGGGCGCCTGCTGCAGGAGGGCGGCGAACTCGTCGACGACGACGACGAGCCGGGGCATCCGCGCGGCCGGATGATCGACATCCGTCGCCCCCGCCGCGGCGAGCTCCGCCTCGCGGCGTCGGATCTCCGCCCGTAGCGACTCGATCGCACGCCGTGTGCCTCGCGCGTCGAGGTCCGTCACCACCCCGGTGACGTGCGGGAGGGAGGCCAGCCGCCGGAACGCCGTCCCGCCCTTGAAGTCGACGAGCAGGAACGTCACCGCGTCGGGTCCGCGCCCGGCCGCCATGGCGGCGACCCACGTCACCAGCAGCTCGCTCTTCCCGGATCCCGTCACGCCCGCGACGACGGCGTGTGGACCGTCGGCGACGAGGTCGAGCTCAGTGGGACCGCCGACGCCCATGCCGACGACGGCCGCGAGACCGGTGCCGACCGCCGCAGGCAGCCGCTCCCGCCACACCTCGTCGGGAAGGGTGCGGCCGAGCGCCAGATCGCGCCCACGGCGCGCGAGGAGGCCGACGACCGCCTGCGCCTGCGACTCCGAGAGCGCCTCCACGTTCACCGTGCGCAGCTGCCCCTCGTGGTCGAGGACGCCGCGGCACGGTCCCGTCAACGTCAGCACGGCGGCGCATGCCGGTGGCGGCGCGGCGCCCGCCGCCACCGCCGTCACCACGACGTCGTCGCGACCGAAGGGCGGCGCGAGCCGCAGGGAGGCATCGCCCGTGGGTGCGTAGCCGGCCGCCCATCCCGGCGCCGGCGCCGCCAGCCGCAGCTCACCGGGCGGACGCCGGCAGAGCAGCTGCACCGCCAGCGCGCGCACGACGGCCGCGGCCCACGGCTCGGGCCCCATCACCGCGATCCCCGCCTCCACCGGGACCACGATCGGGGCATCCGCAAGGCGTTCCGCGAACCGGCGGAGCTCGTCCGCCCCGGCCCCGTCACCGCCGACACGCACCGAGCTGGGAGCCTCGCCGCGTCCGACGACGACGCCGGCGGTCCTGCCCGGAACCCGGCGCCACAGCTCCGCCGGAGCGGTCGCGAGGCGCGCGAGGTCGGGATGCCGCTCGGCGGCCTCCGCGCGCTCCCGAGCGTGCGCCTCCGAGACGCGGATGCGGAGGTCGGCGATCAGGCGTTCCCGCTCCCGTTCGTCCCGCCGCCGTTCCCGTCGAGCGGCTCGCCGCGCGTCGAGGGACGACGCCACCGCCATCATGGGCCCGAGGGCGGCGAAGCACAGGGCGAACAGCGACCCCGTGACGAGCCAGAGGATGACGGCCCCCACGACCGGCACGGCCGCGGCCGCGAGCGGGACGGAGCCCCGCCGCGGCGGCGGGGCAGGAGCGGGGAGGGTGAAGACGGGTGGCGTGGTCATGCGCCCAGTGAACCCCGACCATCACGGGGACGAGCGACCACGGCCGCAGTCCGTGGAGAACCGCCGGCGGCGTCGCGCTTGGGGAGAAGGGGTCAGCCCACGGCGACGTCGAGCACGATGACCGTCACGTTGTCGCGACCGCCGTTCTCGAGTGCCGCGTCCAGCATCGCGTCGACGGCCGCGGCCGGATCGGCGTTCTCATTGAGGAAGTGCTGGATCCCGTAGTCCGTGAGCTCCTTCGTGAGGCCGTCGGAACAGACCACGAACCGGTCGCCGTCCTGCACGTCGAGGCGCACGTAGTCGGGCTTGACGCTGTCGCTGGGACCCACGGCACGGGTGATCACGTTGCCGTAGGGGTGGTTCTCGGCCTCTTCGGGGCTCAGCCGGCCGGCGGCCACGAGCTCCTGCACCACCGAGTGATCGGTCGTGATCTGCACGAGCGTGTCCTCGCGCAGGAGGTACACGCGAGAGTCGCCGATGTTGAGCGTCACCCAGTGCGGCTCGGCACCCGCGACATCCAGGTACAGCCCCGTCACGGTCGTGCCGGTGCCCTCGTCCGTGGTCTCGGGATGTGAGGCGATGTCCTTGACCGCCCGAGCGAGCGCCTTCTCGATCGCCTTGGGGGTCACCGTGCCCCCCTCGACCATGGCGGAGAGCCGTGAGACCGTGCTGGCGCTTGCGATCTCACCGCCGATGTGACCGCCCATGCCGTCGGCCACCACGAACAGCGGGTAGGAGGCAAGGACCGCGTCCTGATTGATCTCCCGGCGTCGGCCCACGTCCGTGGCCGCCGCCCAGGTCAGCTCCACCGCGCCGGAGTCCAGCGCGACCCGACGCGAGCGGGTCGTGGTCTCGGGCACTGAGATGTCCTCCGGTCGCCTGCTTCCGCCCCGCGCACAGCCGCGCGGCATCCTCACATCTTAGTCGGAACCTCGGCCGCCCCGTCGTCGGCCGGCGCCTCGAACTGGGCGTTGTACAGACTCCAGTAGGCACCCCGCTCGCTCAGCAGCTCCTCGTGGCGCCCCTGCTCGACGATCGCACCGTCCGCCATGACCAGGATGAGATCGGCGTCGCGGATGGTGGAGAGCCGGTGAGCGATGACGAACGCGGTCCGGTCCCGGCGGAGCCGGGTCATGGCGCGCTGGATCAGCAGCTCCGTGCGCGTGTCGACCGAGCTCGTCGCCTCGTCGAGGATGAGGATGCGGGGATCCGCCAGGAACGCGCGGGCGATCGTCACCAGCTGCCGCTCCCCCGCCGACAGGTTGGCGGCGTCGTCGTCGAGCATGGTGTCGTAGCCGTCGGGCAGCGCGTGCACGAACCGGTCGACGTACGCCGCGGTCGCGGCTTCCCGGATCTCCTCGTCCGTCGCGTCCGGACGCCCGTATGCGATGTTCTCGCGGATCGTGCCGGAGAACAGCCACGTGTCCTGCAGCACCATCCCGGTGCGTCCGCGGAGGTCCGCACGCGTCATCCTCCGGGTGTCGAGACCGTCGAGGGCGATGACTCCGCCATCCACGTCGTAGAACCGCATCACGAGGTTCACGAGCGTCGTCTTCCCGGCGCCCGTGGGCCCCACGATCGCGACGGTGCGACCGGGGCGGGCATCGAGGTCGAGTCCCTCGATGAGGGGCCGGTCCGGCGTGTAGCGGAAGGAGACGTCGCGGAACGCCAGGTGCCCGGCGCCGTCCTCGACCGTCTCGGCGGGCTCGGGGTCCGGCGTCTCGTCGGGCTCGTCGAGCAGCTCGAAGACGCGTTCGGCGCTCGCGACGCCGGACTGCAGCAGGTTCGCCATCGAGCCGAGCTGCGACAGCGGCTGGGTGAACTGGCGGGAGTACTGGATGAAGGCCTGCACGTCGCCGATGGAGATCATCCCCGCGGCGACCTGCAGGCCGCCCGCGACGGCGATCGCGACGTAGACGAGGTTGCCGATGAACATCATGGCCGGTTGGATGAGGCCGGAGACGAACTGCGCGCCGAAGCCGGCCCGGTACAGCTCGGCGTTCTCCGCCGCGAAATCGGCCTCCACCTCTCGCTGATGGCCGAAGACCTTCACGAGCGCGTGCCCGGAGAACGTCTCCTCGACGCGTGCGTTGAGGACTCCGGTCGCCCGCCACTGGGCGACGAAGAGCTTCTGCGACCGGCGTGCGACGAGGACCGTGACCCCCAGCGTGAGCGGGATGGTCACGAGCGCGACGAGGGCGAGGATCGGCGAGATCACGAACATCATCACGATGACGCCGACGACGGTCAACAGCGATGTCACGACCTGGGAGAGCGTCTGCTGCATGGACTGGCCGACGTTGTCGACGTCGTTGGTCACACGACTCAGCAGCTCACCTCGCTGCATGCGGTCGAAGTACGAGAGCGGAAGCCGATGGATCTTGTCCTCGACCTGCGTGCGCAGCCGGTGCATGGCGCGCTGCACGATGCCGTTCAGCAGCCGCGCCTGGAGCCACGCGAACAACGCGGCGACGACATAGACGGCCAGCACGGTCAGCAGGACGCGGCCGAGCGCCGCGAAGTCGAGCCCTTGCCCGGGCACGAAGTCGACGGTGGACAGAAGGTCCGCCTGCGCCTGACGGCCGGAGGCGGTGAGCTGCTCGAGGAGCTGCTGCTTCGTCGTGCCCGGCGGCACCGAGCCGAGCTGCGCGGACACGAAGCCGGCCACCACGATGTTGGTCGCCGTCCCGAGCAGCTTGGGACCGAGGACGCTCAGGGCGACGCTCACCGCGCCCGCGACGGCGACGACCGCCAGGAGCGCGGCGTCAGGACGCAGCGTCGACAGCAGGCGCCGCGCGCTCGCCCCGAAGTTCCGCGGCTTCTGCGTGGCCGCACCGGCCGGCCGGAGGGGTCGCCCTGGCGCGCTCATGCCGCGGCCTCCGCCGAGAGCTGCGAGTCGACGATCTCACGGTAGGTCTCGCACTCCCGGACCAGCTCGTCATGACGTCCGAGTCCCACGACGCGTCCGTGCTCGAGCACCACGATCTGGTCCGCGTTCTGGATCGTCGAGACCCGCTGGGCCACCACGATCCGGGATGCGGCGGGCAGCCGGACGTCGAGCGCACGGCGCAGCGCGGCATCCGTCCGCAGGTCCAGCGCCGAGAACGCGTCGTCGAACACGTACACGGCCGCCTTCTTCACGAGCGCCCGCGCGATGGCCAGACGTTGCCGCTGCCCACCGGAAAGGTTGGTCCCGCCCTGCGCGACGGGCGCCGCGAGCCCGTCCGGCATCGCTTCGACGAAGTCCCGGCCCTGCGCGATCTCCAGCGCCTGCCACAGCTCGTCCTCGCTCGCCTCGGCGCGACCGTAGCGGAGATTGGCGGCGACCGTGCCCGAGAAGAGGAAGGCCCTCTGGGGCACGAGGCCGATCCGCGACCACAGGTCGTCCGGCTCGAGGTCACGGACGTCGACGCCGTCGACCGTGACACGGCCCGCGGTCACGTCGAACAGCCGCGGCACCAGTCCCACGAGCGTGGTCTTGCCTGCGCCGGTCGAGCCGATGACCGCGGTCGTCGTCCCGGGCTCCACGACGAAGGACACGTCGCGGAGGACCGGTTCGGCGGCCCCGGGGTAGGCGAAGTCGACGTGCTCGAAGGCGACGCGCCCCGTGACGGCAGGAGCGGGGACCGGATTCCGCGGCGCGACCACAGACGGCTCGGTGTCGAGCACCTCTCCGATGCGGGTGGCGCACACCGCGGCTCTCGGGATCATGACGAACATGAACGTCGCCATCATGACCCCCATGAGGATCTGCATCATGTAGCTGAGGAATGCGAAGAGCGTTCCCACCTGCGTGGTCCCGGCGTCGATCTGGAACGCCCCGAACCAGACCACCGCGACGCTGGACGCGTTCAGCACGAGCATCACAACGGGGAACATGAGCGCCATGAGGTTGCCGGCGTGAAGCGCCGTGTCTCTCACCTCCGCGCTCGCCCGGTCGAAGCGCTGGCGCTCCTCCCGCTCGCGCACGAAGGCCCTGACCACCCGGATGCCCGTGAGCTGCTCGCGCAGGATCTGGTTGATGCGGTCGATGCGGCGCTGCATGGTCCGGAACGCGGGCACCATGCGCACGACGATGAGGGACACCAGCACGAGCAGCACCGGGACCGAGACGGCCATGAGCCAGGACAGCGACGCGTCGACCTGGATCGCGAAGACCACGCCGCCGATCGCGAGGATCGGCGCCGAGACCATCAGCGTCGCGGAGACCTGGACGAGCATCTGCACCTGCTGCACGTCGTTGGTGCTCCGCGTGATCAGCGACGGCGCACCGAAGGCTCCGACCTCCCGCTGCGAGAAGCCGACGATCCGATGGAAGAGATCGTGACGGAGGTCACGGCCCAGGCCCATCGCCAGGCGGGAGCCGAAGAAGACCGCGGCGATCGCGAACGCGATCTGTCCGAGGCTGATCGCGAGCATCAGCATCCCCGTCGACCAGATGTGTCCGATGTCGCCCGTGATCACCCCGTTGTTGATGATGTCGGCGTTGAGCGCGGGCAGCCACAGCGATGCCAGCGACTGCGCGACCTGGAACGCGAGCACGCCGACGATGAGCGGCCAGTGGGGCCGCAGGTAGCGGATCAGGAGTCTGCCGAGCACGTCGCGTCCCCTCCTCGTGGCTCTCCGGCGACGCCGTAGAGGATGAACTGCACGAGCTCCTCCTCGCTGAGCGCGCCGGCACCGCCCTGGTGCACCGCGCTGGCGGCGACACCGGCCATGCGCATGATCGAGGCCATCCGCTCCGGCGCGATCCGCAGCCGAGCGGCGTCCGAGGCGAAGACGGCCGCGACGGCACGGCGATACTCCTCGTCGTCACCGCGGGAGAAGAAGCGTGGCGCCTCCTCCCGTGGCACGAGCGAGAGCATGCGGAAGGCCTCGCTGCCCCACTGCCGCGAGCCGTGGACGAGTCGGGCGACCTTCTCCGGCAGCGGCAACGACGCATCCGGCACCTCAGCCTGCCGCCGCTCCCGCGCCTGGGTGAAGAACGTCCGCACGGCCTCACGGATGAGCGACTCCTTGTCGCCGAATGCACGGAAGATCGTGCCCTCCGCGATGCCGAGGTGCTCCGCGAGCTGGCGGGTCGTGAGCGAGGAGCCGTGCTCGAGCAGGAGCGGGACGGCGGCCCCCGCGATCATCGCCCGGCGCTCGTCCGGCGGCATCGGAGCCGCCCGCCCGCGGGCGGCGGTCGCCGCATCAGGAGTCTCGATCATCACGAACGCAGCTTAATGAGTGAGCACTCACTCCGCAATCTCCTTCTCCACCGCGCCGGGTGCAGAAGGCCGTACCACGGGCGCCTCACCCCCCGCAACGCCCGTTGCGAGGATCCCCCTCCAGCCGCTACCTTGTCGGATGCGCACGACGATCACATCCGCGTGCGTTCTCGTGCCTATAGAGAGGCTTTTCATGAGCGACAACATCCCCCACCCCGAGCAGCCGCCCATCCCTCCCCAGCAGCCTCCGGCCTCCCCGCAGCCCCCCTCCTACCAGCCGCCGGCCGCGCCGCAGCAGCCGGGCGCCTACCCGCCGCCCGGTGGGTACCAGCAGCCGGGCGGCTACCCGCAGCCGGGCTACCAGCAGGCCCCGTACGCCGGCGGCGCGCAGCCCCTGACCGCCGACGGCGACCGCCAGGCCGCGATGTGGGCGCACATCGGCGGAGTCGTCGGCTTCCTGCCCTCGCTCCTGATCTGGCTCATCCTGAAGGATCGCGGTCCCCGCGTGGCGGTGGAGGGCAAGGAGGCGCTGAACTGGCAGATCACCTGGATCATCGCCTACGTCGCGCTCGGCATCCTGAGCGTGATCGTCGGCGCCATCCCGTTCCTCGGGATCATCGCGATCCTCTTCGGGCTCCTCCAGTTCGCCCTCTGGGTCGTCAACGTGATCTTCTCGATCATCGGCGGCGTGCGAGTGAACGCGGGCGGCAGCTACCGCTACCCGGTCAACTTCCGCTTCATCAAGTGACGTAGAGCCGCCATTCGGCGGTCGTCGCGTCGACACGAAGGCCCCGGTCGCGCATCCACCCCAGGATGCCGGCCGGGGTCTTCGCACGTGGCCGATCCGACGCGAGCGCACGGACCAGCTCGCCCTTGGCGTGCTTGTTGAAGTGGTTGAGGGCGCGCGCAGCACCCGATTCCGTCTCGGTCACGACCCGGACGTACGCCGAGGGGATCTCCGCCGGGACCGGGCCGAGGGCCGCGTACGCCTCGGACCGCAGATCGAGCACGAACGACGGCGAGAGCTCGAGCAGCGCCGCGGAGACGGCATCCGCCCAGAGTCGCCGGAGGGGCGGGGCCCCCGGGAGGGACGTCGCCGCGCCGAGCCGATACGCCGGGATCGGATCGAGCGCGCCCACCGGACCGAACGGCGCGGAGTGGATCAGGACGTGCGCGCCCAGCCACCGCAGCGCCGGCCGATCCAACGACGCGGCATCGAGCGCATCGAAGAGCACCCCGGTGTACCGGTCGATCGCGGGCATCGTCGGTCCGGTCCACAGCGCCGCGTTCACCGCGATCTCGCCCCGCTGCCGCTCCCCCAGCTTCAGGACGCGCGCAGCCGCATCCGGGTCCGCGGAAAGGGCGACGAGCGCATCGAGGACCCTGCGCCGCTCCGGGGCGAGCTGCGGCAGGGCGAGCGCGCCGACCTGGATCGGCGGGCCGGAGCCGCCCGCACGCTTCGTCTCGGAGGGCGGGAGCAGGATCAGCATGAGCAGCGAGGAGCCGGCTCCGGCGTGAGACGCCCGCTCACTGCGGATGTCTCACGCCGGATGCGATGTCGGACCAGGGACCAGGGTCAGGAGACGAGGGCGGCGTTGCCGGCCACGATCGTGACCTCGTCGCGTTCCACCGAGACGAAGCCGTCGCGGGCGTCCGCGACGATCTTGTTCCCGCTGGTCTCGGTGATGCGCACCTGCCCCTCGGCGAGGATCGCCAGCACGGGCTCGTGCCCGGCCATGAATCCGATCTCGCCTTCGACGGTCTTGGCGATCACGAGCGAGGCCTCACCGGACCACACCTCGGCGTCGGCCGAGACCAGGCTCACCTTGAGCGGCATGTCAGCCGTTCTCCTTCTGGATCTTCGCCCACTTCTCCTCGACGTCGGAGATGCC
Organism: Microbacterium sp. SORGH_AS_0888; assembly: GCF_030818905.1. NCBI lineage: Bacteria > Bacillati > Actinomycetota > Actinomycetes > Micrococcales > Microbacteriaceae > Microbacterium > Microbacterium sp. SORGH_AS_0888. The sequence continues at coordinate 139,610 of NZ_JAUTAZ010000001.1, read as the reverse complement.
GCCGACGTTGAAGAACGCCTGCTCGGCCACGTGGTCGAACTCGCCCTTCACGATGGCGTCGAACGACTCGATGGTCTCCTTGATCGGAACCGTGGAGCCCTCGACACCCGTGAACTTCTTGGCCATGTAGGTGTTCTGCGAGAGGAACTGCTGGATGCGGCGCGCCCGCGACACGACGATCTTGTCCTCCTCGGACAGCTCGTCGACACCGAGGATCGCGATGATCTCCTGGAGCTCCTTGTTCTTCTGCAGGATCTGCTTCACGGCGGTCGCGACGCGGTAGTGGTCGGCGCCGATGTAGCGCGGGTCCAGGATCCGGCTCGTCGAGGTCAGCGGGTCGACGGCGGGGTACAGACCCTTCGACGCGATCTCACGGCTGAGCTCGGTCGTGGCGTCCAGGTGCGCGAAGGTCGTGGCCGGCGCCGGGTCGGTGTAGTCGTCGGCCGGCACGTAGATCGCCTGCAGCGAGGTGATCGAGTGGCCGCGCGTCGAGGTGATGCGCTCCTGGAGCACGCCCATCTCGTCGGCGAGGTTCGGCTGGTAACCCACCGCGGAGGGCATGCGGCCGAGGAGCGTGGACACCTCGGAGCCCGCCTGCGTGAAGCGGAAGATGTTGTCGATGAACAGCAGCACGTCCTGCTTCTGCACGTCGCGGAAGTACTCCGCCATCGTGAGGGCCGACAGGGCGACGCGCAGACGCGTCCCCGGCGGCTCGTCCATCTGGCCGAACACGAGGGCGGTCTTGTCGAAGACGCCGGCATCCTCCATCTCGTGGATGAGGTCGTTGCCCTCACGCGTGCGCTCGCCGACGCCGGCGAAGACGGACACACCACCGTGGTCCTGCGCGACGCGCTGGATCATCTCCTGGATGAGGACGGTCTTGCCGACGCCCGCACCACCGAACAGGCCGATCTTGCCGCCCTGCACGTACGGCGTCAGCAGGTCGATGACCTTGATGCCCGTCTCGAACATCTGCGTCTTCGACTCGAGCTGGTCGAAGCTCGGCGCCTGGCGGTGGATGCCCCAGCGCTCCGTGACCTCGATGGTCTCGCCGTCGACGCCGTTGAGCACGTCACCGGTGACGTTGAAGACCTTGCCCTTGGTGACGTCGCCGACGGGGACCGAGATCGGCCCACCGGTGTCGCGCACCTCCTGGCCGCGGACCATGCCGTCCGTGGGCTTGAGCGAGATGGCGCGGACCAGGTCGTCGCCCAGGTGCTGCGCGACCTCGAGCGTGATCTCCTGGCTGTCCTCGCCGATCGTGATCGTCGTCTTGAGCGCGTTGTAGATGTCGGGGATCGCGTCGTGCGGGAACTCGATGTCGACGACGGGGCCGGTCACGCGCGCGATGCGCCCGACGACGGCGGCTTCCGTCTCGGCGGTTGCGGTGGGGGTCATGGTCTCTTCCTCGTTCTTCTTACTTGCCCGATGCCAGGGCGTCGGCGCCGCCGACGATCTCGGCGATCTGCTGCGTGATCTCGGCCTGACGCGCGTTGTTGCGCAGGCGGGTGTAGTCGGTGATGAGCTTGTCGGCGTTGTCGCTGGCGGACTTCATCGCCTTCTGCGTCGCGGCGTGCTTCGCAGCCGACGACTGCAGCAGGGCGTTGAAGACCCGGCTCTGGATGTACACCGGCAGCAGTGCGTCGAGCACCGTCTCGGCGTCGGGCTCGAACTCGTACAGCGGGTACACGGCGCTGGATGCGGCGTCCTCGGTCGCCTCGACGACCTCGAGCGGCAGCAGGCGCACGGTCTCGGGGGACTGCGTCATCATGCTCACGAAGCGGTTGTACACGAGGTGGATCTCGTCGACGCCGCCGTCGAGACCGCCCCGGTTGAACGCCTCGAGCAGGACGCCCGAGATCTCCTCCGCGGTGGAGAAGTGCGGCGTGTCGGTGTCGCCCGTCCACTCCGCAGCAGCCTCCATCCGGCGGAACTGGAAGTAGCCCACGGCCTTGCGTCCGACCAGGTAGAACACCGGCTCGCGGTTCTCGCTGCGCAGCAGGCTCGCGAGCTCGAGCGCCTCACGGAGGATCTGCGAGTTGAACGCGCCCGCGAGGCCCCGGTCGGACGTGAAGATCACGACGGCGGACCGCCGGATCGTCTCCGGCTCGCGCGTCAGCGGGTGATCGACGTTGGAGTACGTCGAGACCGCGGAGACCGCGCGCGTCACCGCGCGGGCGAACGGCGACGACGCGCGCACGCGCGCCATCGCCTTCTGGATGCGCGAAGCCGCGATGAGCTCCATCGCCTTCGTGATCTTCTTGGTGGTCTGCGCAGAGGCGATCTTCTGCTTGTAGACCCGGAGTTGTGCGCCCATGTCCCTGTCTCAGCCCGGCTCAGCCGCGGCGGCCCTTGACGATCTTCTCCTGGTTGACGTCGGCGGCGTCGGCTTCGGCGAACTGCTCGCTGCCGGGCGCGTCGATAGCCTGGCCCGTGCCGGACTGGAACTCGAGGATGAAGGCGTCGGTCGCCTTCTCGAGCTCGGCGGTCGTGTCGTCGTCCAGGACGTTCGTCTCGCGCAGCGTGTCGAGCACCGTCGTGTTGCGACGCAGGTGGTCGAGCAGCTCACGCTCGAAGCGCAGCACGTCCTCGACGGCGATCGTGTCGAGCTTGCCGTTGGTGCCGGCCCAGATAGAGACGACCTGCTCCTCCACCGGGTACGGCGAGTACTGCGGCTGCTTGAGAAGCTCGGTCAGACGCGCACCGCGCTCCAGCTGACGACGGGATGCCGCGTCCAGGTCGGACGCGAACATCGCGAACGCCTCGAGCGATCGGTACTGCGCGAGCTCGAGCTTCAGCGTTCCCGAGACCTTCTTGATCGACTTGACCTGAGCATCGCCGCCGACGCGCGAGACCGAGATGCCCACGTCGACCGCGGGGCGCTGGTTCGCGTTGAACAGGTCGGACTGGAGGAAGATCTGGCCGTCCGTGATCGAGATCACGTTCGTCGGGATGTACGCCGAGACGTCATTGGCCTTCGTCTCGATGATCGGCAGACCCGTCATCGAGCCCGCGCCCAGCTCGTCGCTCAGCTTCGCACACCGCTCCAGGAGGCGCGAGTGCAGGTAGAACACGTCGCCCGGGTAGGCCTCACGCCCCGGCGGACGGCGCAGCAGCAGCGACACGGCGCGATAGGCCTCGGCCTGCTTCGACAGGTCGTCGAAGATGATAAGGACGTGCTTGCCCCCGTACATCCAGTGCTGTCCGATGGCGGAGCCCGTGTAGGGAGCCAGGTACTTGAAGCCCGCGGGGTCGGAGGCGGGAGCGGCGACGATCGTCGTGTACTCCATCGCCCCGGCGTCCTCGAGCGCACCCTTGACGGACGCGATCGTGGAGCCCTTCTGGCCGATCGCGACGTAGATGCAGCGGACCTGCTTGCTGACGTCGCCGGACTCCCAGTTGGACTTCTGGTTGATGATCGTGTCGATCGCGATGGCCGTCTTGCCGGTCTGGCGGTCGCCGATGATCAGCTGGCGCTGCCCGCGTCCGACCGGGATCATCGCATCGATCGCCTTGATGCCGGTCTGAAGCGGCTCGTGAACGCTCTTTCGCTGCATCACACCGGGCGCCTGCAGCTCGAGCGCACGACGACCCTCGCTGGCGATCGGGCCGAGACCGTCGATCGGGTTGCCGAGCGGGTCGACGACGCGACCGAGGTAGCCGTCACCGACCGCGACCGAGAGCACCTCGCCCGTGCGGGTGACCTGCTGGCCCTCCACGATGCCGGAGAAGTCGCCGAGGACGACCACGCCGATCTCGTTCTCGTCGAGGTTCTGGGCCAAGCCCAGCGTGCCGTTCGCGAAGGTCACGAGCTCGTTCGCCATGACACCCGGCAGGCCCTCGACGTGGGCGATGCCGTCGGCGGCGTCGATGACGGAGCCGACCTCGGCGGCCGCCGCGCCCGTAGGCTCGTATGCCGCAGCGAAGTCCTTCAGTGCGTCACGGATGACGTCGGGGCTGATGGAGATGTCTGCCATTGTCTTCCTTCGTTTCGTGGGGCCCTCGGCCCCGAAGCCTCCGCCGTCGCCGTCGTCCGGCACCGGCGGGAAGTCGTCTATCCCGCCAACCGCTGTCGCAGGTCGGCGATGCGGGTGGACACGCTCGCGTCGATGAGGTCGTCGGCGACCTGCACCCGGACACCGCCCACGAGGGCGGGGTCGACCACGAGGTTGAGCGTGACCTGCACGCCGTAGCGCGCCGACAGCGCCGCCACCAGGCGGTCCTTCTGCGCGTCGCTCAGCGGCGACGCCGCGGTGACGGTGGCCACCGTCCGGCCGCGCTGATCCGCCGTGACCGCCATCGCACGGCCGAGCAGTCCGCGCACCCGACGCTCGCGCGGATGCCGGACGAGCGAGCTCACGATGAGGACCGTCGCCTCGGAGAAGCGTCCGCCCAGGATCGAGGAGATCAAGGCGCTCTTCGCGTCGGCGTCGCCGATGCGGCTGCCGAGCGCGAGCTCGAGCTCCGGGTTGGCGGAGACGAGCCGCGAGACCTGGAACAGCTCCGACTCGAGGTCAACGCCGGCGGCTCCGATCGATGCCGCACGCACGGCGAGCTCCTCGATGCCGTCGACGAGACCGTCGGCCGAGGACCACCGGTGCTCGACCGCGGTCTCCAGCAGCGCGAGCGCCGCGGGGGTGAGCGCCGCACGGAAGACGTCGGCGACGACCTTCCGGCGCGCCTCGGGCGCCGCCGCGGAGTCGGACAGGGCGCCTCGCAGCTGCGAGGTGCCGTCGATCGCGCGCGCAGCCTGGAAGAGCCCGGCGGCGGTCGTCAGGTCGACACCGTCCGTGCGGTCGAGGACCTCACGGACGGCGCCGAGCGCCTGGGTGGTCGCACTGCCCATCTACGAGGTCGCCTTCTCGGAGGACTCGAGGTCGGCCAGGAAACGGTCCACCACGCCCTGCGCGGCTGCGTCGTCCTTCAGCTTCTCCCCGATGACGCCGCCCGCGAGATCCAGGGCCAGCGTGCCGACCTCGCTCCGCAACGAGACGAGGGCCGCCTGCCGTTCGGCCTCGATCTGCGCGTGCGCGTGCGCTGTGATGCGCCCGGCCTCGGCCGTCGCGGCGTCCTTGGCCTCGGCGACGATCTTCTTGCCGTCCTCACGGGCGGCCTCGCGGATCTCACCGGCCTGCACGCGCGCTTCGGCCAGCTGTGCGGTGTACTGCTCGAGCGCGGCCTCGGCCTGCTTCTGCGCCTGGTCGGCCTTCTCGATGTTCCCCTCGATCGCCGCGGCGCGCTCGTCGAGGAGCTTCTGCATCCGAGGCAGCACGACGCGCCAGAAGACGAAGAGGATGACGACGAAGCACACCGCCGACCAGACGATGTCGTACACCGCCGGGATCAGCGGGTTCGACGGCTGGTGGCCCTCTTCGGCCGCGCGGATGACAAGAGCGTTCAGCATCCTGTCTCCTTACTTGTGTCGGTCGAGGTCGTTTACTGGAAGATGAAGCCGGTGGCGATACCGATGAAGGCCAGCGCCTCGGTGAAGGCGATGCCGATCCACATCAGGACCTGCAGGCGGCCGGCGAGCTCGGGCTGGCGTGCCACGCCCTCGATGGTCTTGCCCACGACGATGCCCACGCCGATGGCGGGGCCGATGGCGGCGAGACCGTAGCCGATCGTCGCGACGTTTCCGCTGACGGCGGCCAGAACCGTAGTTGCGTCCACGGGGTTTTTCCTTTCGTTGAGGGCGGCGGATGCCGTCCCGATCAGTGCTCTTCCGCGACCGCGAGCTGGATGTAGACCGCGGTGAGGATGGTGAAGACGTACGCCTGGAGGAAGGCCACCAGGATCTCGAACAGGGTGAAGACGAAACCGAAGGCGAGGGTCCCGACGCCGAGCGCCGTCCACCAGCCGCTGAGGGTCACCGTGAAGAACCAGGTCGCACTGAAGAACAGCACGAGCATGAGATGCCCGACGATCATGTTCATCAGCAGACGCAGCGTGAGGGTGACGGGCCGGATGATGAAGGTCGAGAGGAACTCGAGCGGCGTGACGATGATGTAGAGCACGGGCGGCACGCCGGAGGGGAAGAGCGCGTTCTTGAGGAAGTTCTTCGGGCTCTTCCTGACGCCGGCGTAGATGAACGTCACGTAGGACACGACCGCCAGCAGCAGCGGCACGGCGATGACGCCCGTTCCGGCGATGTTCAGGAACGGGATGATCCCCGTGATGTTCATGAACAGGATCATGAAGAACATCGTCGTGAGGATCGGCAGGAAGCGGTTGCCGTCCTTGCGGCCCAGCAGGTCGTGCGCGATGTTGACGCGGACGAAGTCGAGGCCCATCTCGGCGACGCTCTGGAACCGCGTGGGCACGAGGCGCATGCGGCGAGTGGCGGCGAGGAAGAGCACGATCAGCACGACCGTGGCGAGAATCTGGATGAGGTTGATCCGAGTGATCGCGAACGGCGTACCCGCGAAGAGCAGGGCATCGGGGAAGAAGTCCTCGATGGACGGCGCATGGAAGCCGTCAGACGACTCCGAGGTCGCGATCAGGGTCGCAGCTTGAGTGAACAGCGCTGGCTCCAGCTTTGGGGCATCGGTAAAAGACCGTTGCGACGATGGTCGGTGAACACCACGCAGAAGCGCTCAAGAGGATCGCTATCGGGTGCACACTCACCCTATCAAACTCCTGGACCGCACGGTGTCAGAATTGTTGCATCCGGTGCCGGAAATCCGGCTCACACGCCCGGATCCCGCCGCTCCCCCTCCTCGGGATCGGTCGGCAGCGTGGTGTCGCTCACATGGGGCAGCCGCATCCGGGCGAGGACGACGACATCCACCACCAGCGAGGCGAGCACGCTCACGACAAGCGCGACGAAGAACACCGGCCGATCGATCCAGGCCACGCCGCGCAGCAGCAGCATAGCGACCACGAACAGGACGATCTTCAGGAGCCAGCCGCCCAGCACGACGCCGAAGAAGATCGGCACGTACAGCGGATCGCCGAACCAGCGGTTCGCGATCAGGATGCTCGCGGCCGTGATCGCCAGGAACACCGCGGCCACCACGACGCCCAGCAGCGCGCTCGCCAGCCCGGCGCCGCCTCCCGCGAGGAATCCCGCGACGGCGCCGACGACCGCCAGCACGCCCGTCACGATCGCCGCCCAGGTCAAGGCGGTGCGCAGGACCGGCGTGCTCGAGATGGTCGGGCGGTTCACAGGCTCTCCTGAGGGGTGGTCGGGACGCGACGGCGTCGGGGCGAGAGGGTCACGACGAGGCAGGCGGCGGCGCCCAGGACGCCGAAGCCGACCCCGATCCAGTACTGGCCGAACCAGTTCTCCCGGGTGGCGATGTACATGAGCAGGACCGCTAGGCCGATGACGGCCGTCCAGGCGTAGAAGATGAGCACGGCGTACAGATCCGAGTGCCCCATGTCGAGCATGCGGTGGTGGAGATGCTTGCGATCCGGGGCGAACGGCGATTTCCCGGCACGGAGCCGACGGACGACCGCGAGCCCGAAGTCGAGCAGCGGCAGGAGCACGACCGCGACGGGCAGCAGGATGGGGATGAACGCGCCCAGCAGCTGGGACCGTCCGAACTGATCCGGGTCGAGCATGGCCGGCTGGATCTGTCCCGTGATCGCCACCGCCGATGTGGCCATCAGCAGCCCCAGCATGAGGGCGCCCGCGTCTCCCATGAACATCTTCGCGGGGTGCCAGTTGAACGGCAGGAATCCGACACACGCTCCCACGAGCACGATCGCCAGGAAGGAGGCGAGGTTGAAGTAGGTGCTCGCGCCCGTGTCGCGCACGAGCAGATAGGAGTAGACGAAGAAGACGCCGTTGGAGATGAGGCAGACGCCGGCGACGAGCCCGTCCAGGCCGTCGATGAAGTTCACGGCGTTCATGACCAGCACGATGGAGAGCACCGTGAGGACGAAGCTCATCCAGCTGGAGCCGACGGTCATGCCCCCGATGGGCAGCGAGGAGATCTGCAGCTGGCCGAACCACACGATGACCCCGGCCGCGAGGAACTGCGCACCGAGCTTGATCATCCAGTCCAGGTCCCACAGGTCGTCCGCGACGCCGACGATCACGATGAGCAGCGTCGCCCCCAGCACCGCGAGCATCGGCACCGGGTCGGCCCAGATGAGGGCGAAGAACGGGTTCTGCGAGGAGAAGAGGAACGCGACGGCGACGCCGAGGAACATCGCCACACCGCCCAGCCGGGGTGTGGGCGTGGTGTGCACGTCGCGCTCCCGGATCGCAGGGTGGATGCGGTAGCGCAGGGCGAGCTTCCACACCACCCACGCCAGCGCGAACGTGATGAGCGCGGTGAGCGCCCCGGTGATGAGATAGAGGGTCACGCCGCCTCTGACGGGTCGGGCTCCAGCACCTCGCCCAGGACCGCGCGCAGCGCCGCACGGTCGATGACGCCCTCGCGCAGCACCCGCACGCGGCCGCCGCCGCCATGGGCGATGCCCGTCGCGTCGATGATCGTCGAAGGGACGCCGGTCGAGCTCGGTCCGTCGTCCAGGAACACCGCGATCGACTCCCCCAGCATCCGCATCGCCTGCGAGACGTCGACCGCCGCGGCCTGACCCGTGAGGTTCGCACTGGAGACGGCGAGCGGTCCGGTCTCCTCGAGCAGCTCGAGGGCCAGCCGGTGGGCGGGCATCCGCACCGCCACCGTGCCCCCGGTGTCGCCGAGGTCCCACGCGAGCGAGGGCTGAGCCGGGAGGACGACCGTCAGGCCGCCGGGCCAATGGGCGGCCAGCAGCTGCTCGATCGGCTCGGGCACCTCGGTCACAAGAGCGCGCACGGTGTTCAGCCCGGACACGAGCACGGGGGGCGGGGACTGCCGCCCGCGGCCCTTCGCATCGAGCAGCCGTTGCACCGCGGCGGGGCTGAAGGCGTCGGCGGCGACGCCGTAGACGGTGTCGGTCGGCATGACGATCAGCTCGCCGCGGCCGATGGCGGCGCGCGCCTGACGCATGCCGGCGAGGAGCTGGGACTCGTCCCGGCAGTCGAAATGGGAGGACATGACGCGCCCAGTCTACGTGTCAGGGCCGCAACGCCGTGGTCGCACGATCGCGGAGCGTGAGGTCGCGATGCGTCGCGGCGGCGCGCCAGCCGTCCGCGGCGAGCAGCTCCCGCACGGCGTCGCCCTGCACCTCGGCGTGCTCGATCACGAGCATCCCGCCGGGGTGCAGCAGACGCATCCCGACACGGCTGAGGACGCGGACGACATCCAGCCCGTCCTCGCCGCCGTAGAGGGCTCGAGGCGGGTCGTAGCGGCGGACCTCCGGATCCCGCGGGATCGCCGCATCCGGCACATAGGGCGGGTTGGACACGACCACCGAGACCTGTCCGTCCAGCTCGCCGAACGCGTCCGCGAGGTCCACGAACGCGAGTCGCGCCTGGGGCGGGCCCACCGCGTCGAAGTTCTCCCGTGCCCAGATGAAGGCGTCCACCGAGTTCTCCGCGGCGTGCACCCGCGCATGGGGCACCTCGGTCGCGAGGGCGAGGGCGATCGCACCGGATCCCGTGCCGAGGTCGACCGCGATCGGCGACGGCGACGCCGCGGCGGTGAGCGCGTCGATCGCGAGCTGGGCGACCATCTCGGTCTCGGGCCGCGGGACGAAGACCCCGGGTCCGACGCGCAGCTCCAAGTGGCGGAAGGGAGCGCGACCGGTCAGGTGCTGGAGCGGCTCACGCGCCGCGCGCCGCTCCACCAGCGCCGCGAACGCGGCGGGGACGCCCCCCTCGGCCGCGTCCCCGCGCACGGCCGCGGCCTGCACCTCGCCCCGCGACGTGCCGCGGACGTGGGCGAGCAGGAGCTCGGCGTCGACCTGCGGATCGGGCACCCCGGCGCGCGCCAGGACGGCCACGGCATCCGCCACGAGCGCTCGCAGGGGGACGGCGGCCGCCTCGGGGGCGGTCTCGGCGGGATCGGGCACGAGACACCACCCTATCGCCGGCGTCATATTCGACGGCGGGAAGAGTCGCGCGCCTAGTCTTGTTGTGCGCTCAGATCGCACCATCTCGCGAAAGGTCCAGCAATGCCCGGCATCCATCCCGACATCACGTCCGCCTTCGGCGACACCCCGCTCGTCCGGCTCAACAACGTCACGGAGGGCATCGACGCCCAGGTCCTGGCCAAGCTCGAGTTCTACAACCCCGCGTCCTCGGTCAAGGACCGCCTCGGCATCGCCATCGTCGACGCGGCCGAGGCATCGGGCGAGCTGCAGCCCGGCGGCACGATCGTCGAGTCGACCAGCGGCAACACCGGCATCGCGCTGGCGATGGTCGGGGCCGCACGCGGCTACCGGGTGATCCTCACGATGCCGGCGTCGATGTCCAAGGAGCGCCGCATCCTCCTCAAGGCCTTCGGCGCGGAGCTGGTGCTGACCGACCCCACCAAGGGCATGACGCTCGCGGTCGACGAGGCCAAGCGCATCGTCGCGGAGACCCCCGGCGCCGTCTGGGCCCGCCAGTTCGAGAACGAGGCGAACCCGGCGATCCACCGGCGCACGACCGCGGAGGAGATCCTCCGCGACACCGACGGCAAGGTCGACTACTTCATCGCCGGAATCGGCACGGGCGGCACGATCACGGGCGTCGGCGAGGTCCTGAAGGAGCGCGTGCCGGGCGTGAAGATCGTGGCGGTCGAGCCCGCCGACTCCCCGCTGCTCACCAAGGGACACCCCGGTCCGCACAAGATCCAGGGCATCGGGCCGAACTTCGTCCCCGAGGTCCTCAACCGCGACATCATCGACGAGGTCGTCGACGTCGAGTTCGACGACGCCATCCGCGTCGCCCGCGAGACCGCCGCGCGCGACGGGATCCTGGTCGGCATGTCCAGCGGCGCCGCGATCTGGGCGGCCCTGCAGATCGGCGCCCGCCCGGAGGCGGCCGGCAAGAACATCGTCGTCATCATCCCCTCGGCCGGCGAGCGGTACCTCTCCACGGCCCTCTATGAGGACCTCCGCGAGAACTGAGATGAGCGCCGTCTCACGTCTGCGCGAGGACATCTCCGCCGCGAAGCTCCGCGACCCCGCCGCGCGCGGAGGCATGGAGATCGCGCTTCTGTACTCGGGCCTGCACGCCATCTGGGCCTATCGGCTGTGGCACGTGCTGTGGCAGCGCCGGATGCGGTTCCTCGCGCGCGCGGGATCGCAGCTGACGCGCTGGCTCACGGGCATCGAGATCCACCCGGGCGCCACGATCGGCCGGCGCTTCTTCATCGACCACGGCATGGGCGTCGTGATCGGCGAGACGGCGGAGATCGGCGACGACGTCATGCTGTACCACGGCGTCACGCTCGGGGGACGGACCCGCGACAGCGGGAAGCGGCATCCCACGCTCGGCGACGGCGTCGTCGTCGGGGCGGGCGCGAAGGTGCTCGGGCCCGTCGTGATCGGCGCGGGCTCGGCCGTGGGCGCCAACGCCGTCGTGACGCGCGACGCCCCGGAGGACAGCGTGCTCGTCGGGATCCCCGCCAAGGCGCGGGCGCGTCGGCTCGGCGAGGACACGCGGGCGCTGCTGATGGCTCCCGAGTACAGCATCTGACGGTGCTGCACGAGCGCAGCGCCGTCGAGCTGCGAGCCGCGCTCCGCTCCGGCCAGGTGTCGCCGCAGGAGGCCGTGGCGCATTTCCTCGACCGCATCTCACGACGGGACGGCGAGCTCGGGGCCTTCGTGGAGGTCACCGCGGAGGCGGCGCTGGACCGTGCCGAGACGCTCGACGCCACCACCCCGGCGGCGGCGCGCTCCGACGCGGCGCTGTGGGGGCTGCCGACGGCCGACAAGGACCTCGTGGCCCGCGAGGGGGTCCCCACACGATATGGCTCGCTCACGCGGGCCGCCCACGTGCCGGAGACGTCCGACCCGCTCGCGCTGGCGCTGGATGCGACGGGCGCGATCTCGCTCGGCAAGACCAACACCCCCGAGTTCGGACTCACCGGCTACACCGAGTCCGCCGTCGCGCCCGCCGCACGGGATCCGTGGGATCCGCGCAACGGCGCCGGCGGATCGTCGGGCGGCGCCGCCGTCGCGGTCGCAGCGGGGATGCTGCCGGTCGCCATCGGGTCCGACGGCGGCGGCTCGATCCGCATCCCGGCGGCGACCGTCGGGGTCGTCGGGCTCAAACCCTCGCGCGGGCGGATCGCGGTCGACTCCCCCACGGGGCTCGTCGTCACGGGACCGCTGGCGCGCAGCGTCGCGGACGCCGAGCTCGTCTGGCGCGCGCTCGCCCCCGCCGCGCCTCTCCCCCGCGACGCCGGCGCCCTGCGCGTCGGGGTGACGACGGTGTCGCCGTGGGACGACGACGAGGACATCCGGCTCGATGCCGCCGCACGGATGGCGGTCTCCTGGGCTGCGGACACGCTCGCCGACGCCGGGAACGCGGTCTCGGCGGCGCGCTGGCGACCGCACGGGTACGCGGCGCTGTTCCGGGTGCTGTGGCGCGCCTCGGCGGCGCGGCTGTCCCTGTCCGAGGCGGAGCTCGCGCGCGTCGAGCCGATCACGGCGTGGCTCGTGCGCGAGGGCAGGGAGCTGCCGTCGGGCGAGCTGGCGGCAGCTCAGTCCGCCGCGGTCGAGTTCGAGCGCGAGACGATCGCGGCCTTCGCCCCCTACGACGCCGTGCTGACGCCGGCGCTCGCGCTGCCGCCGCGACCGGTGGGATGGTTCGACCCGGGCGACCCGGAACGGAACTTCGCGCAGCAGGTGCAGTACGCCCCGTACTCGAGCTTCGTGAACGTCGCGGGGCTGCCGGCGATCACGATCCCCGTCACCCGGGACGCGACGGGACACCCCGTGTCGGCTCAGCTGGTCGGGCGTCCCGGCGGCGAGGCCGAGCTGTTCCGCCTGGCGGCGCAGCTCGAGGCGCGCCGCGGCCCGCTGCCGCATCCGCCCCGCTGGTGACGAGCCGCGCCGCGCGCGGTCAGGACTCCGGCGCCAGGGCCGCGAGACGCTCTTCCTCGTCCGCAGCGATCAGGGACTCGATGACGGGGCCGAGCGCGCCGTCCATGACCTGGTCCAGGTTGTACGCCTTGTAGCCCGTGCGGTGATCGGCGATGCGGTTCTCGGGGAAGTTGTAGGTGCGGATGCGCTCCGAGCGATCCATGCCACGGATCTGCGAGCGGCGGGCGTCGGCGGCCGCCGCGTCCTGCTCCTCCTGCTGCTTCGCCAGCAGCCGCGCGCGGAGCACGCGCATGCCCGCCTCGCGGTTCTGCAGCTGGCTCTTCTCGTTCTGCATCGAGACGACGATCCCCGTGGGAAGGTGCGTGATGCGCACGGCGGAGTCGGTGGTGTTGACCGACTGCCCGCCCGGGCCGGAGGAGCGGAACACGTCGATCTTCAGGTCGTTCGGGTCGATGTGGACCTCTTCGGGCTCGTCGACCTCGGGGAAGACCAGCACTCCCGTCGTCGAGGTGTGGATGCGTCCCTGGGACTCGGTCGCGGGCACACGCTGCACGCGGTGCACGCCGCCCTCGTACTTCAGATGCGCCCAGACGCCCTGCGCGGGGTCGGTGGACGAGCCCTTGATCGCGACCTGGACGTCCTTGTAGCCGCCGAGGTCCGACTCGTTGCGCTCGAGGAGCTCCGTCTTCCATCCCTGCGAGGCGGCGTACTGCAGATACATCCGCAGCAGGTCGGCGGCGAACAGCGCCGACTCGGCGCCGCCCTCGCCTGCCTTGATCTCCATGATCACGTCGCGCGCGTCATCGGGATCGCGCGGGATGAGCAGGCGACGCAGGCGCTCCTGCGCCTCCGCCACGCGCTCCTCGAGCGCCGGGACCTCCTCCGCGAACGCCTCGTCCTCACGGGCGAGCTCACGGGCGGCCGCCAGGTCGTCGGTGGCAGCGAGCCAGTCCTCATGCGCCTTGACGATGCGCGAGAGCTCGGCGTAGCGCCGGTTCACGCGCTTCGCACGCGCGGCGTCGGCGTGGACGGCCGGGTCGCTGAGCTCGATCTGCACCGCTCGGTGCTCGTCGATCAGCGCCTCGACCGAGGCGAACATGCCGGGGGCGGACACGCGGAGGTCAGCGGATGTCGTTCTCGTGTCCGTGCGAGTGACCGCCGGCGGGTGCCGGGATCGACTTCTGCATCTGCACGAGGAACTCGACGTTCGACTGCGTCTCCTTGAGCTTTCCGAGCACGACCTCGAGGGCCTGCTGCGTGTCGAGGCCCGCGAGGGCACGACGCAGCTTCCAGGTGATCTTGACCTCGTCGGGCGAGAGGAGCATCTCCTCGCGACGCGTCGACGAGGCGTTCACGTCGACGGCCGGGAAGATGCGCTTGTCGGCGAGCTGACGCGACAGCCGCAGCTCGCTGTTGCCCGTGCCCTTGAACTCCTCGAAGATCACGTCGTCCATCTTGGAGCCGGTCTCGACGAGGGCGGTCGCGAGGATCGTGAGCGATCCGCCGTTCTCGATGTTGCGCGCCGCGCCGAAGAACCGCTTGGGCGGGTAGAGGGCCGAGGCGTCGACGCCGCCCGACAGCACACGGCCGCTCGTGGGCGCGGACACGTTGTAGGCGCGTCCGAGACGCGTGATCGAGTCGAGCAGCACGACGACGTCGCGGCCGAGCTCGACCAGACGCTTCGCGCGCTCGATCGCGAGCTCCGCGACCGTGGTGTGGTCCTCAGCCGGACGGTCGAAGGTGGACGCGATGACCTCGCCCTTGACCGTGCGCTGCATGTCGGTCACTTCCTCGGGCCGCTCGTCGACGAGAACGACCATGAGGTGCACCTCGGGGTTGTTCAGGGCGATCGCGTTCGCGATCTGCTGCAGCACGATGGTCTTGCCGGCCTTCGGCGGGGCGACGATGAGGCCGCGCTGGCCCTTTCCGACCGGGGCGACGAGATCGATGATGCGCTGGGTCAGCTTCTCCGGCGCCGTCTCCAGACGCAGCCGCTCCTGCGGGTAGAGCGGGGTGAGCTTGCCGAACTCGACGCGGGAGGCGGCGTCCTCCACCGACAGGCCGTTGATCGCGTCGACCTTGACGAGGGCGTTGTACTTCTGACGCCCCTGCTGCTCGCCCTCGCGGGGCTGCTTGATCGCCCCGACGACGGCGTCGCCCTTGCGGAGGTTGTACTTCTTCACCTGGCCGAGCGAGACGTAGACGTCGCTCGGACCCGCGAGGTAGCCCGTCGTGCGCACGAAGGCGTAGTTGTCCAGGACGTCGAGGATGCCGGCGATCGGGATGAGCACGTCGTCCTCGCCGATCTCCGGCTCGAACTCGTCGGCGGCGCCGCGGCGCTTGTTGCGCTGGCGGTTGCCGTTGCGGCCACCCTGCTGCTCGTCGTCGCCGGACTCGGCGGCGGGGGCGGGCTGGCTCGCCGCGGCCGGCTGACCGTTGCCCTGGGCATCGGCCTGCGTGCCACCGCGCTTGCGGTTGCGCGAACGGCTGCGGCTGCGGCTGCGGCTGCTGCCTTCGCCCTGATCGCCGTTCTCCGGAGTCTCGGCGACGGGGGTCTCGGCGACAGGGGTCTCGGTCGCGGCCTCGGGCTGTGCGGCCGCACTCTCGCCCGTCTCGACGGGGCTCGCCTCGCCGACGACCTCCGCGCGCGCCGTCTCGGCGGCCGGCGTCTCCGCGGGCGCGGTCTCCTCGGCAGCCGCGGTCTCCTCGGCAGCCGCGGTCTCCTCGGCAGCCGCGGTCTCCTCGGCAGCCGGGGCCGGGGCGACGGGGGTCTCCTCAGCGGCGGGCGCCGGGGCCGGCTCGGCCGGAACATCCGTGCTCTTCGCGCGACGCGGGGCACGCTTGCGCGGTGCCTTGACGGGCTTCTCGACCACGGGCTCCTGCTCGGCGGCGGCCGCGGGCTCCTCGGCAGCCGCGGGCTCCGCGGCGGCCGGCTCGTCCGGCGCAGCGGCCGCAGGCTCCGCCGCGGCGGCGGGAGCCGCCTCGGCGTCCGTGGACGAAACGGCGGTGGTCTCGGTCGGCTCGACGATCTCGTCGGCAGCCGAATCGGTGGTCTGGATCTCGGAGATGGACTCCACGAGTTCTCCCTTGTGAAACGTGTGGAAATGCGCGCCCGCGCGACCGGCGGACGCGCCCAGGCAGACCTCTCGTGAAACTCAGAGGCAGGCCGCGACGACTGTCGGGTCGGAAGCGGGAATTCGCGCGGCGGTTCGCAGATCTGCGACGGAGGCCGGATACACGATGATCACGTGGCACCCTCCGCGTTGTCCCTCACTGTACCACCCTTGACGTCGACGGCGAGCATGCGGGCCTCCCACGGTGTGTCCGCATGCGCGTCCACCACCCGCGCGGCCTCGAGGCGACGTCCGGGGCCGTCTGCGAGCACCAGGACGCTCGGTCCGGCGCCCGAGACGACGGCGGCGAAACCCGCCGCCCGCAGCGCGCGCACGAGCCGGTCGGTCTCGGGCATCGCGCTCGCACGGTAGCTCTGGTGCAGCTTGTCCTCCGTCGCCGCCATCAGCAGCTCGGGGCTCTGCGTGAGGGCCGCGATCAGCAGCGCGGAGCGCGAGACGTTGAACACGGCGTCCTCGCGCGAGACCTGAAGCGGTTGCAGGCTGCGCGCGACCGAGGTCGACATCGTGAACTCCGGCACGAAGACGATCGGGGAGACGCCGCGGTGGACCAGCAGCTTCTTGTGCTGCGGGCCCGACTCGTCGACCCAGGCGATCGTGAGCCCGCCGAACAGGGCCGGAGCGACGTTGTCGGGGTGACCTTCCATCTCGGTGGCAAGGCGCAGCAGCAGATCCGGACCGAGCTCCACCTCGTCCGCGAGCAGTCCCTTCGCCGCGAGCAGTCCCGACACCACCGCGGCGCCGGAGGATCCCATGCCGCGCCCGTGCGGGATGACGTTGCGCGCGCGGATACGCAGTCCCGGCATCCGATGCCCCACCGCGTCATAGGCGTACGCGATGGCCCGCACCACCAGGTGCGAGGCATCCCGTGGGACGGAGTCGGCGCCGGAGCCCTCGACCTCGATCTCGAGGCGTCCCGGCTCGAGGGCCGTGACGGCGAGCTCGTCGTAGACGCTCAGCGCGAGTCCCAGCGTGTCGAAACCGGGGCCGAGGTTCGCGCTCGTCGCGGGCACCCGCACCGAGACGCTGCGGCCGGGGGCCTGTGTCACGCCTGCGCCCCGGCGGGGGCGAGCTCGAGGACGGAGGCGACCTCGGAGACCGTCGCGTCCACGACCGTCGGCGTGACCTCGCCGCCGTCGGGGGTACGCAGCGCCCACTGCGGATCTTTCAGGCCGTGGCCCGTCACGGTCAGCACGACCTTCGCGTCCGCGGGCACCACGCCCGCCTCCGCGCGATCGAGCAGACCCGCGACCGAGATCGCGGAGGCCGGCTCCACGAAGACGCCCACGGTCCCGGCCAGGAGCTTCTGGGCCGCGAGGATGCGGTCGTCGTCGATCGCGCCGAACCACCCGTCGGTGGCGTCGCGCGCCTCGAGCGCGAGCTGCCAGGACGCGGGGTTGCCGATGCGGATCGCGCTCGCGATCGTCTCCGGGTTCTTCACGACCTCGCCGCGCACGAGCGGGGCGGAGCCGGCGGCCTGGAAGCCGAACATCCTCGGGACCTTCGTCGCCACCCCGCGCTCGGCCTCCTCGCGGTAGCCGCGCGTGTACGCCGTGTAGTTCCCGGCGTTGCCGACGGGGATGAAGTGGTAGTCCGGAGCGTCGCCCAGCTGCGAGACGACCTCGTACGCGGCGGTCTTCTGACCGTCGATGCGGTCGGGGTTGACCGAGTTCACGAGGTGCACGGGGTAGTTGTCGGCGAGCTCGCGGGCGATCTCGAGGCAGTCGTCGAAGTTGCCGCGGATCTGGATGAGCCTGCCGTCGTGCGCGACGGCCTGGCTGAGCTTGCCCATCGCGATCTTGCCCTCGGGCACGAGCACCGCGGCGGTGATGCCGGCGTGCGCGGCGTACGCGGCCGCGGAGGCCGACGTGTTGCCCGTGGAGGCGCAGATCACGGCCTTCGCGCCGTGATCGATCGCGCGCGAGATCGCGACGGTCATGCCGCGGTCCTTGAACGATCCCGTCGGGTTCATTCCCTCGAACTTGACCCAGACATCCGCGCCGGTGAGCCGCGAGAGCGCCGGCGCCGGGATGAGGGGGGTCCCCCCCTCGCCGAGGGTCACGACGTTCGAGGCCTCGGTGACCCCGAGCCGATCGGCGTACTCGCGGAGGACTCCGCGCCAGACGTGTGCCATGTCAGTCTCCTTCCACGCGCAGGACCGAGGCGACCCGTTCGACGACGTCGCTCGCGGCGAGTCGCTCCACGGTGTCGCTGAGATCCTGCTCTCGTGCTCTGTGCGTGCCGATCACCAGGCGCGCGACGCGCGCGCCTGTCTCGGTCTCGGTCGTTGCGCCCACCCCGGCGGGGTCGACGACGGTCTGCTCCACGGTCGCGATCGACACGTTCCCCTCGCTGAGGATGCCGGCGACCGTGGCCAGGACTCCCGGCTGGTCGGCGACCTCGAGCGTGATCTGGTATCGCGTCACGGCTCGTCCGATCGGGACGACGGGGAGGTTCGCGCGGGTCGACTCCCCCACACCGACGCCGCCGGCGATGTGGCGCCGCGCCGCCGAGACGACGTCGCCGAGCACCGCGGACGCGGTCTGCACGCCGCCGGCGCCGGCGCCGTAGAACATGAGGGGCCCCGCGGCCTCGGCCTCGACGAAGACCGCGTTGTTGGCCCCGTGGACACTCGCGAGCGGGTGCGACCGGGCGATGAGGGCCGGATAGACGCGCACCGAGATCGCCTCGCCGCTGGCCGAGGTCTCACCCGTGAGGCGCTCGCACACCGCGAGCAGCTTCACGACGTACCCGGCCTTGCGGGCGGCCTCGATCAGCGTCGCGTCGATCTGCGTGATGCCCTCGCGGTGGACGGCGTCCAGCGGGACGCTCGTGTGGAACGCGAGCGAGGCGAGGATCGCGGCCTTCTGCGCCGCGTCGTAGCCCTCGACGTCCGCCGTGGGGTCTGCCTCCGCGTATCCCAGTCGCTGCGCCTCGGCGAGCACGTCGGCGAACTCGGCGCCCTCCACGTCCATGCGGTCCAGGATGTAGTTGGTCGTGCCGTTGACGATGCCCATGATCCGCTGCACGCGGTCGCCGGCGAGGGAGTCGCGCAGCGGGCGGATGATCGGGATGGCGCCGGCTGCGGCGGCCTCGTAGTAGACCTCGGCGCCGACCTGGTCCGCGGCGTCGAAGATCTCGCTGCCGTGCGTGGCGAGGAGCGCCTTGTTGGCGGTCACGACATCCGCCCCGGAGTTGATCGCCTGCAGGAGATACGCGCGCGCGGGCTCGATGCCGCCCATGAGCTCGATCACGATGTCGGCCCCGACGATGAGAGACTCGGCATCCGTCGTGAAGAGCTCGCGGGGCAGGTCGACGTCGCGCGGCGCGTCCAGGTCGCGCACCGCGATGCCGGCGAGCTCGAGCGAGGCGCCCGCGCGGTCGGCCAGCTCATCGGCGTGCTTGAGCAGCAGCGCCGCGACCTGGGAGCCGACGGCCCCGGCGCCGAGCAGCGCCACGCGCAGATTCCGGTAGTCGATCATGCGGTCCTCTCGATCGCGGCGATCCCGGCGTCGCGGGCGAGCAGGTCGTCGACCGTCTCGCCGCGCACGATGACGCGGGCCTCGCCGCCGTGCACCGCCACGACCGGCGGGCGGGGCACGTAGTTGTAGTTGCTGGACAGGGAGAAGCAGTAGGCGCCGGTCGCCGCGACCGCCAGCAGGTCGCCGGGAGCGAGGTCGCCGGGCAGGTACTCGTCCTCCACCACGATGTCACCGGACTCGCAGTGCACGCCCACGACGCGCGTGAGCACGGGGTCGGCGGAGCTGCGGCGCGAGGCCAGACGTGCGGAGTAGGCGGCGCCGTACAGGGCCGTGCGGGCGTTGTCGCTCATCCCGCCGTCGACGCTCACGTAGCGGCGCTCGTGATCGGCGTCCACACGCACCTGCTTGGTCGTGCCGACGCGATAGAGCGTCACGCCCGCCGGACCCACGATCGAGCGCCCCGGCTCGACCGCGAGCTGCGGAACGGGGATGCCGCGCGCGGCGCACGCGCGCGCGACCGCCGCCACGACGCCGTGGGCGATGTCCTCGATGGGGCTCGGGTCGTCCGCGCTCGTGTAGGCGATCCCGAATCCCCCGCCGAGGTTCAGCAACGGCACGTCCGCCTCGGCCGCGAGCTCGGCGTGCACCGCGACGAGGCGCGACGCGGACTCGGCGAACCCGGCGACGCCGAAGATCTGCGAGCCGATGTGGCAGTGCAGGCCCAGGAAGCGCAGGCCGGGGACGGCGCGGATGCGCGCGACGACCGCCGTGGCGTCGGCGAGCGGGAAGCCGAACTTCTGGTCCTCGTGGGCCGTGGCCAGGAACGCGTGGGTCTCGGCGTGGACGCCGGTGTTGACGCGGACGAGCACGTTCTGGACGACGCCCTCGGCGGCCGTGATCGCCGCCAGCCGGTCGATCTCGACGAGGGAGTCGACGATGATCGTGCCGAGGCCGAGGCGCACGGCGCGGGTGAGCTCGGCGACGGACTTGTTGTTGCCGTGGAAGCCGAGTCGCTCGGGGGACGCGCCGCCGGCGAGCGCCACGGCGAGCTCGCCGCCGGAGCACACGTCGACGTTCAGCCCCTCCTCGATCACCCAGCGCACGACCTCGGTGGACAGGAACGCCTTGCCGGCGTAGTAGACGCGGATGGTCGTGCCGTGCGCGGCGGCGGCCTGCTCGAACGCGGCCCGCGTGCGCGCCGCGCGGGCACGCACCTCGCCCTCGTCGAGCACGTAGAGCGGCGTGCCATAGGTCTCGGCGAGCCGTGCGGCATCGACCCCTCCGACGCTCAGCGCGCCCTCGTCATCGCGTGCGGCCGAGTCAGGCCAGACGCCCGCGGCCAGTGCGTTCACGTCCTCCGGCACGGTGAGCCAGGACGGCGCGAAGGAGCGGGCGGGCGAGGCGGACACAGGAGAGCCAATCGGATGCAGGGTTTCTCGCGCGGACCGGGGCGGTTCACCGGTCGCGCAGTCCTTGCAGTCTAGGGGATGCCGGGCAGCACGCTCAGGAGCAGCTGCCGCGCTCGCGCAGGGCGGGGTCGGTCAGCAGGGCGCCGTCGACCCGGAAGTCGGCCTCGAGGCGGTCTCCGGTCACGGCAGCGCCCGTCAGCACCAGCCCGCGCGGGAGACGCTCGGCGAGGCACACCCGCCAGTCGTGCAGGACGTCGTCGGCGAGCCCGCCCAGACGCGCGCGCAGGTCGCCGGCCGTGATGGCGGACCCGCCGAGGGTCAGAGTGGCCGGCGTGAGCACGAGGTCGCCGGCGTCCGCGCTAGGGGTGAGCCCGACGCCGAGCGGGACGGAGACGCCCAGGACCGAGGGGGTGACCGACATCGTGACATCCGGCGCGGCGAGGCCGACCGTGTCGGAGGGGAAGCCGTCGACCCGTGACAGGAGCGCGCGCAACTGGGCCGCGTCGAGACGGACGGTCGCGGACCCGTCGCTCATCGCGAAGCCCTCGCGCACCCGCACGTCGCGCAGCGTGAGGGACACGTCGCCCGAGAAGCCGTCCGTCTCGACGTCGGGCGCCGTGATGGTCGCGGTGTCGATCGTCCCGGTCGCGAGCTGCAGCAGCAGCGAGCCCGGGATGTCGACATCCACCTTCGTGCCCGCCGGCACGCCCAGGCGCGCCGACAGCTGCTGGGTGACGGCCTTCGTGACGAGGTCGCGCGCGACCCACTCGCCGCCGAGCACGGCGCCCGCGGCGAGCACGAGGACGATCCCGACGGCGACGAGCCAGGGCCATGCGCGGCGCCGGCGACGCGGGGCGTCCGGCTCCGTCTCGGGGAACGGGAACGTGTCCCGCGATGCGCCGGTCACCGCCGGGTCACATTCGCTCGGGGGCGCTCACGCCCAGCAGGTCGAGACCGTTGCGCAGCACCTGGCCGGTCGCGTCGTTCAGCCACAGCCGCGTGCGGTGGACGGGCTCGACGGGCGCGTCGCCGAGCGGGATGACGCGGCAGCTGTCGTACCAGCGGTGGTACAGGCCCGCGAGCTCCTCGAGGTACCGCGCGATGCGGTGCGGCTCGCGCAGGTCGGCGGCGAAGGCGACCAGGCGGGGGAACTCCTGCAGCGCGCCCAGCAGCGCGGACTCGGTCTCGTGCGTGAGGGTCTCGGGGGCGAACTCGCTGCGATCGACCCCGGCCTCGGCCGCGTTGCGCGCGACGTTGTGCGTGCGCGCGTGGGCGTACTGCACGTAGAAGACGGGGTTGTCGTTCGTGCGCTTGCGCAGCAGCTCGGGGTCGAGCGTCAGCGGCGAGTCGGCCGGGAACCGCGCGAGCGAGTAGCGCAGCGCGTCCGTCCCGAGCCACTCGCGCAGGTCGTCCATCTCGATGATGTTTCCCGCACGCTTGCTGAGTCGGGCTCCGTTGACCGACACGAGCTGACCGATCAGCACCTCGATGTCCTTGTCCGGGTCGTCGCCCGCCGCGCCCGCGAGCGCCTTCAGGCGGTGCACGTAGCCGTGGTGATCCGCGCCGAGCAGATAGATCTTGTGCGCGAAGCCGCGATCCCCCTTGTTCAGGTAGTAGGCGGCGTCCGCGGCGAAGTACGTGTACTCGCCGTTGGCGCGGCGGATGACGCGGTCCTTGTCGTCGCCGAACGCGGTCGTGCGCACCCAGACGGCGCCGTCCTGCTCGAACACGTGGCCCTGCGCACGAAGACGCTCCACGGCCTCGTCGACGAGGCTCGGGGCGCCGTCGACGTGGGCGTGGAGGACCCGCTCGCTGAACCAGACGTCGAAGTGCACGTTGAACGCCTCGAGCGAGGCCTGGATCTCACCGAGCTGCAGCGTGTACGCGAGCTCGGTCGCGAAGGCGAGCTGCGCATCCGCCTCGGCCTGCAGGATGCCGCCGACGACGCCCTCGTACTCCGCCGCGCGCACGCGCTCGGCGAGGTCCTGGATGTAGGAGCCCGCGTAGCCGCCCTCGGGGGTGTCCTCCCCCTTCACCGCCGCCAGCACGGATCGGCCGAAACGCTGCATCTGCGCGCCCGCGTCGTTGATGTAGAACTCGCGCACGAGCGTCGCCCCCGAGGCGACGAGCAGCCGTGCGATCGCGTCGCCGAGCGCCGCCCACCGGGTGTGGCCGATGTGCAGCGGTCCCGTGGGGTTGGCCGAGACGAACTCCAGGTCGATCGTGTTGCCGCGCTGGGACTCGTTCGTGCCGAACGCGGCGCCGGCCTCGACGATGGTCTTGGCCAGCGCGCCCGCGGCCGCGGCGTCGAGGCGGATGTTGATGAACCCTGGGCCTGCGACCTCCACCGACGCGATGCCCGGCACGGCCCCGAGCCCCTCGGCGATCTGCGCGGCGAGCTCGCGGGGCGCGACGCCCAGGGGCTTCGCGAGCTTCAGCGCGAGACTGGAGGCCCAGTCTCCGTGGTCGCGGTTCTTGGGCCGTTCCAACACGATGTCGGCGGCGGTCAGCTCGGCGGCGGATCCCGCTCGTCGCTCCTCGGCGAGCGGGGCGACGACGGCGAGGAGGGCTTCGGAGAGCTGCTGGGGATCCATAGGCCCTCCATCCTACGGTCGCGCGTCAGGCCAGCCGTGTGAGCGTGCGGAAGTCGTCGCCGGAGCCATCGTCGCCCGCCCAGGCCGTCACGCGCATCCGCGACAGCCCGACGGAGCCGCCGTGGTAGCTGAGGAAGGCGCAGTCGGCGGCGTCGCGGCCCGTCGCGATGCGCACGAGCGTGCCGCGCGGTGCGAGACGTGTGGCGTCGACGACGTACCAGGCCCCGTCGACGTAGGCCTCGGCGACCGCGTGGAAGTCCATCGGGACCAGGTCCGGGGCGTAGCAGGCGGTGTAGCGTGCCGGCACGTCCATCGCCCGCAGCAGGGCGATGACCAGATGCGCGTAGTCGCGGCAGACGCCCTGTCCGGTCATGAGCGTCGTCACGGCACTGTCGGTGCCGAGGCTCAGGCCCGGCGTGTACGTCACGGTGCTCGCCACGAAGTCGTCCACCGCGACGACGAGCTCCTCGCCCGAGAGACCGCGGAACTGACGGCGTGCCTGCGTGAAGACCTCGTCGGACTGGCAGTAGCGGCTCGGGCGCAGGTAGGTGATGGCCTCGAGATCGCTCGTCCGCGTCTCCGAGGCCCGGCCCTCGACGATCGCCTCGTAACGGACCTCGAGGAGGCCCGGCTCCGCCGTCAGGCGATGCAGACGGCTGCCGGCCTGGTCGACGATCTCGGTCGCCGTGTAGGTGCGTCCTCCCTGTTCGAAGACGAGGCGCTCGCTCGACAGCGGCACGCTCTGGGCGGCCGTGATCTGGAAGATGAGGTCGACGGAGCCCCCGATGTCGAGGTCGAGCTCTGCGGAGACGGCGCGCTGCACCGAGCAATCCTCGCATGCGCGGAGCGGGTGGCGGCGACGAGGCCGTCGTCACGGGCCGACTGCCACGGGCGGGAGGTGCCCCGACGAGAAAACTAGTTAAGCTAGTTAATCACTCTGGTTAACCGCAACCCGTCCTGTACCTTGTCCGCATGGGCAGATTCATTTACTCCGATGGCACATCTTCTTTCGACATCGACGACAGACTGCTTGCCCACCTCCGTATTGTCGTGATGAACAAGCTTCGGCGCAACGAGCCGTTCATGTTCCACCTCGACCGCACCGACGGGCTCGGCCCGAAAAGCGTCTGGGTGCATCCCGCGGTCCCGATCGTGTTCCACTTCTTCGGGTCGCGAACGCCGGCGATCAACCGCGCATGGGTCGAGGCCCTGATGTCCGAGGCGAGCGGTCCGAACGGGCTCACGCTGCTTCCCGAGCCCGTCGCCGAGACGAGCTCAGCCGTCCACGCGGCTCAGACGCACTCCTGATCGACCTCATCGGCCACGGCATCCAGGAAGCCGGCGATCTCCACCATGGCCTCTTCGGAGAGCCCCGCCGACAGCCGCCGGATCTTCGCCGTGAGCGGATCGATGTCGTCCAGATCGACGGAGCGGTCGACGGGGACGACGAGCTTGCTGCGCCCATCGCTCGGGTGCGCACGGAAGGTGACGAGCCCGCCGGCGCGAAGACGATCGAGTATCCCCGTCACGGCCGCCGTCGACACGCCCAGGTGTTCGGCGATCGCCGTCGGCGTCACGTCCTCGTCGGCGTCCGAACGCTCGTAGACGAACCGCATCGCGGCGCGTGCGTTCTCGCTGGGCCCGCAGTCGGTCTGCCGGCGCCGCGCGAGTCTCGACTCGGCCAGCCGCAGCCGCTCGGTCGCACGAGCCACGGACTCCTGACGGGTCGACTCCTCGGTGTCGGGCATGTCTTCCCCTGGGTGCACTGGCGGACGGTCGCGAAGGGATTCTACGCTCGAACGGCACAGCGAGTGCGACGACGACGGGGGCTGCCATGGTCGGGATGACGGACGATGCCGTCGACGACGGTCGCGACGAGACCGCCGACGAGCGCTCCGACCGCAACTGGTCCGAGATCCTGCAGGAGCTGCGCGCCGTCCAGACCGGGACGCAGATCCTCTCGGGCTTCCTGCTCGCCGTCGCCTTCCAGCCCACGTTCGCCGAGCTCCCGGTGCCCGAGCGGGCGTTCTACCTGTGCCTCGTGAGCCTGGCGGGCGCCGCCGCGCTCATCGGCCTGATACCGGTGGTCCTGCACCGGCGCCTGTTCCGCGACCGCCAGAAGGAGCGGCTCGTACGACTCGGCGATCGCCTGTTGCTGGCCATGCTGGCGATCGTCTCCGTGCTCGTCGCCGGCGTCATCGGGTTCGTGTTCGGCGTCACGACGGACCGCGCGGCGGGGATCGTGGCGCTGGGCGTCTCCCTCGTCGGGGTCGCCGTCATGTGGCTCGCGATCCCGCGCCGCAGATCGAGCAAGAAGGCCCGGACTTCCTGAGAAGTCCGGGCCCGTACGCCGTGCCCCCGGAGGGATTCGAACCCCCGACTTTTGGTACCGGAAACCAACGCTCTATCCCCTGAGCTACGGAGGCGTACCGATCGAGCCTATCATCCGCGCGGCGCGACGACCGACCCGGGAGGGATCACGGATAGCCGATCGTCCACAGCAGCAGCACCGCCGCGACCTGCAGCACGAGCGCTCCCCCGAGGGTGACGGCACGCCGACGCCGGGTGCGGGAGAGGCGCTCGTCGCCGAGGAGCGGCGCCATCGGCAGCATGAGCCGGAACAGGCTCTGCTGCGGCAGGAAGACGCCGAACAGGTACAGCCCGTAGCTGAGGCCGAAGGCGGCGACCACGAGACCCAGCCGACGCACCGGGGTCGACCACATCCAGCAGAAGAACCCGATCATGATCGCCAGGACCAGGACGATGCCGAGGATGCCGAGGTACATGCCCGCGAACCGGAACCAGGGGGTCAGCGGCACGAACTCGCCGGTCCCGATCAGGGGCGTCCACCATGCGGTCTCGGTGAGGATGTAGGCGTGCGGGGTGCGCGTGACGGTGTCGGCGATCCACGACCACGACAGGCCCGCCGCCGCGATCACCAGTCCGGCCGCGCACAGCCGCAGACGTTCCCTGAGCGGGAACGGGTCGCTGCGACGACGGGCCCACCGCACGAGGAAAACGATCCCCAGCGCCAGGGCCAGCGCCAGCACGCCCGGGCGGGTGTACGCGCACACGACGCCGATGACCAGGGTCCACACGTACCGGCGGCGCACCGCCAGCAGGAGCGCCGCGAACAGCAGGAACAGGAACAGCGACTCGGCGTAGGCGATGACGAAGATGAACGAGAGCGGTCCGAAGGTGAACAGCACGGTCGCCCACCACGCCGCGCCGGGCTTGGTGACCGCGCGCAGCAGCAGGAACAGCACGATCGTCGCACCGAGACTGAACAGGATGCTGAGGAGCACGCCCGCCAGCTGCCAGCTCATCCCCGTCGCGCCGGCGACCGTGCGCTCGAGGAACGGGAACACCGGCAGGAAGGCCCAGTCGTTGGGCTCGACGTCGCCGTACATGTCCAGCGGCAGGTTCGGCGGATAGCCGATCTCGGCGATCCGCCCGTAGCGGTCGGCATCCCAGTCGGTGAGGAACGACAGGAAGTCCTTCGCGGGATAGCCGGGCGCGCCG
Source organism: Microbacterium sp. SORGH_AS_0888 (assembly GCF_030818905.1). NCBI lineage: Bacteria > Bacillati > Actinomycetota > Actinomycetes > Micrococcales > Microbacteriaceae > Microbacterium > Microbacterium sp. SORGH_AS_0888. The sequence goes on along the minus strand of NZ_JAUTAZ010000001.1, from coordinate 112,602 downwards.
AAGCCCCAGTTCGCCGCCTTGGAGACGAGGTACCAGCCGCCGAGCAGCAGGACGTTCACGAGGCGCCCGATGCCCCAGAGGAGCGTCACGGCGCCGAGGTCACGCCGGGACGGACGGCGGATGCCGGGGTCCGTCTGCACGGCGTCGCCGACCCAGTCCTTCACCCCGGCCCACGCGCGCCGCGCCGTGCGGCGCGGCCAGGCCGGGCGCACCGGCGCATCCACGACGGCGGATCCGTGTGCGATGCCGGACCGGCTCACGAGACTCCCTCCCCGCTCGGCGGCGACTGTCGGCGACCGAAGGCGGTCGTAGCGTGACGGCGCGCGAACGCACCGCGATCCATCATGGCCGATGGCGGGCGATTCTCGCTCAGGCTCTGCACAGCGTCGTGGTCAAGGCACCGCCGCGATCGCGCTCAGCCCGCGGGACGACGGTAGGCGAGATCGCGGATGCTGCGACCGGCGCGGGCGCCCTTGCGCTCGAACGCGGTCTGCACGCGTCCGTCGAACCGCTCGGCCCACTCCCCGTCGAAGTCGCGGACGAAGCTCGCGTCGGCGTCGAGCACATCGCGCATCTGCACGGCGTACTCCTCCCAGTCCGTGGCGAGGCGCAGCACGCCGCCCGGACGCAGGGCACGCCCGGCCGTGCGGGCGAACTCGGGCTGCACGAGGCGGCGCTTGGTGTGCCGCTTCTTATGCCACGGGTCGGGGAAGAAGACCCACAGCTCGGCGATAGCGGCCGCCGGCAGGAGGTGCTCCAGCACCTCGGGCGCGTTCGCCTCGACGAGGCGCAGATTCGCGATGCCCGCGCGGTCCGCATCCAGCATCGTGCGCGCGAGACCCGCGCGGAACACCTCCACCGCCAGGAAGTCGTGGTCGGGACGCAGCCCGGCGGCGTGGACGATCGCGTGCCCCTGGCCGGAACCGATCTCGACGATCAGGGGCGCCCGCCTCCCCCACACGACCGCCGGGTCGATCCGCGCATCGCGGGCGACGCTGGTGGCGGCCGCGTCCCGGGGGACCGGGAGCAGATAGCGCTCGCCGAGCTCGTTCCACGCCCGCTCCTGCGCCTCCGACATCCGGCCGCTGCGGCGGACGAACGAGACGGGGCGGTCGCGGAAGCCGGGAGGCGCGGAGTCGGTCACTCCCCCAGGCTACCCAGCACGCTCACGCGGTCACGAAGTCGATGAGCTCCTCGACCCGACCGAGCAGCGCCGGCTCCAGGTCGCGGTAGCTGTGGACGCGCGAGAGGATCCGCTGCCAGGCGTGGGCGATGTCGGCCTGGTCGCGCGCGGGCCAGCCGAAGGCCCGGCAGACGCCCGCCTTCCACTCGATGCCGCGCGGGATCTCGGGCCACCGCGGAATGCCGAGCGCCTGCGGCGTCACGCACTGCCACACGTCGACGTAGGGGTGTCCGACGATCCTCAGGTGCGCGCCGTGCGGTCCGCGCTCGATCCCGCGGGCGATCCGCTCCTCCTTGGATCCCGGCACGAGGTGGTCGACCAGCACGCCGTAGCGGCGGTCCGCGCCCGGCGGCTCCGCATCCAGCAGGTCGGCCAGCAGATCGACGCCCTGGAGGTACTCCACGACGACCCCCTCGGCCCGCAGGTCGTCGCCCCAGACCTTCTCGACGAGCTCCGCGTCGTGACGTCCCTCGACGAGGATGCGGCTGGGCCGGGCGATGCGCGCACGGGTGTCGGCGGGTGCGAACGAGCCGGAGGCCGTGCGGCGCGGCGCGGACGACGTCTCCACTGCCGGAGCGACGAGCACGACGTCGGCACCGTCGACCAGGAAGCCCGCTCCGAGCGGGAAGCTGCGCCGTCGGCCGTGGCGGTCCTCGAGCTCGACGAGCCCCTCCGAGACGCGCGTGACCGCGCCGCAGAAGCCGTCGGCGGCGACCTCGACGACCGTGTCGCGACGAGCGGGGACACGCGCGAGCTCGCGACGCCCGCGCTCCTTCCAGCCGGGCGCGAGCACATCGGCCCCGTATCGATCGTCCATGGTGACCCTCCCGGGTCGGCAAGCGTAGCCGCCGGGGCCTGCCGCGGCCGGGAGCGACCCGCCATCGCCGCCGCGCGGGCCCATGGAGCCGACCGGCCGAGCCCGGTGCCGGCCATTCATGGCACTTGCCAAGCCGCCACGCATAGACTCGACACAGGCTGCGGACCACCCCCGAAGGAGGAGATCGATGCGGCGTCGAGCTCTCGGACTCGCGGCGGCGATCGGGATCGCGGCGAGCCTCGCGGTCGCCGCGCCGGCCTTCTCCACACCGCCGGTCACGCTCGGCGCCGGGCACGTGGTCGACGAGGCGGACGCGCTCTCCCCCGCCCAGGCGCAGGCGGCCGAGGAGCGGCTCGGCCGCCTCAAGACCGAGACCGGCATCGACCTGTGGGTCGTGTTCGTGGAAGATTTCACCGGCCCTGCCGATGCCGAGGGCTGGACCACCCAGGTCTCCCGGCAGAACGGCCTCGGCTCGCAGGACTTCCTGCTCGCGGTGGCCACGGACGGCCGCCAGTACTGGCTGGACGGAGACCTCGACACCCTCAGCGCAGCGAAGCTCGCCACGATCCGCCGCGACGACATCGAGCCCGCCCTCACCCGCAGCGACTGGGCGGGCGCGGTCGACGGGGCGGCGGAGGGCATGACCATCGCGGTGAACGGTGATCCGCGCGCAGCCCGGACCGCCTGGATCGTGGTCGGCACCCTCGCGGGTGCCGGCGTCGTGCTGGTCCTCGTCCTCGTGCTGCTCGGCGCACGCCGGCGCCGCGCTCGGGCACGGGCGGCCGCCGAGTCCCTCGCGACGCTGGCGCAGCGCGCGGGCGTCGCCCTCGTGCAGGCGGACGACGCGGTCCGGACCGCGCAGCAGGAGCTCGACTTCGCGGCCGCCCAGTTCGGCGAGTCGACGACATCGGAGTTCCGCGCGGCGATCGCGACGGCGCAGCAGGAGCTCGAGCAGGCGTTCCACATCCGGCAGCAGCTCGACGACGAGATCCCGGACACCGACGAGCAGCGGCGAGCCTGGCACACCCAGACCATCGAGCTCGCGGAGTCCGCGCAACGGCGGCTCGCCGAGAAGTCCGCGGCGTTCGAGGAGCTCCGAGCTCTCGAGAAGGAGGCCCCGGCAGCGCTCGAGCGCCTGTCGGCGCAGCGAACCCGGACGGCGACGCTCGTCGCCGCGGCCCCCGCGGAGTACCGGCGGCTCGCCGCATCCTCCTCCGCGGGCGCGCTCGCAGCCGTCGCCGACAACCCGGCGCAGGCCGAGAGCCGTCTCGGCTTCGCCGACGAGCGGCTCGCGGCCGCACGCGAGGAGCTCGCGGCCGGACGGACAGGTCCTGCCGCCGTCGCGCTGCGCGGCGCCGAGCAGTCGCTCGCACAGGCCGAGCAGCTCACGCAGGCGATCACGACGCTCGGCGCCCACCTGCAGGAGGCCGCAGCACAGCTCCCGGCCCTCATCGCGGAGGTACGCGCAGAGGTGGCCGCCGCGGGCGCGCTGCCCGACCCCGACGGACGCGTGGCCGCTGCGGTCGCCGCCGCGCAGGCGGCCCTCGGCCAGGACGCCTCCGCCGACCCGCTCGCCGCCGTCGCCGCGCTCCAGTCGGCCGACACGCAGCTGGACGCCGCGCTGGCAGAGGCCCGTGACGCCGCGGCACGCGCCGAGCGCGCACGACAGCTGCTGCCCGCCGCGCTCTCCCACGCGGACGCGGCGGTCGCCACCGCGGCTGATTTCATCGCGACGCGCCGCGGCGCGGTCGGGGCGACCGCACGCACCCGCTTCGCCGAGGCGCAGTCGGTGCTCGCCCAGGCCCGGGCGCTGACCGATCCCGAGCAGGCGCTCGCCGCAGCCGGACGCGCCGATCAGCTCGCCACGGATGCGCTGCGCAGCGCGCAGACGGATGTCGGCGCCTTCGGCTCGCCCGGAGGCGGGAACAGCTCCGGCGCCATGCTCGGCGGCATCCTCATCGGCAGCCTGCTGGGCGGAGGCGGTCACCGCGGTTTCGGAGGGGGCGGCTTCGGCGGAGGCGGGGGCTTCGGCGGCGGCTTCGGCGGCGGGGGCTTCGGCGGCGGCGGTGGGGGCGGCTTCGGCGGCGGCAACCGCGGGGGCGGCGGCGGCCGCTTCTGAGCGGGATCACGACTTCTCATCACGACCACAACGAAAGGAAGCACGATGGCCAAGCAGTCCATCTTCGGACGCATCTCGACCCTCGTCCGCGCCAACATCAACGCCATGATCGACGCGGCGGAGGACCCGCAGAAGATGCTCGATCAGCTGGTGCGCGACTACACCAACAACATCGCGGACGCCGAAGCCGCCATCGCCGAGACGATCGGCAACCTCCGGCTGCTCGAGCGCGACCACCAGGAGGACGTGCAGGCGGCGGCCGAGTGGGGCAGCAAGGCGCTGGCCGCGAGCCGCAAGGGCGACGAGCTGCGGGCCGCCGGGGATGTCGCGGGAGCCGACAAGTTCGACGGGCTCGCCAAGATCGCCCTGCAGCGTCAGCTCTCCGAGGAGAGCCAGGCCAAGGCCGCGGAGCCGCAGATCGCGGCGCAGACCGAGGTCGTCGACAAGCTCAAGGACGGCCTCAACGGCATGAAGCAGAAGCTCGAGCAGCTGCGCGCCAAGCGCAGCGAGCTGCTTGCGCGGGCCAAGGTCGCCGAGGCGCAGAACAAGGTGCACGACGCGATCAAGAGCGTCAACGTCCTCGACCCCACGAGCGAGATCGGCCGGTTCGAGGACAAGATCCGTCGTCAGGAGGCGCTGGCCGCCGGCAAGGCGGAGCTGGCGGCATCCAGCCTCGACGCACAGTTCGAGTCGCTGGAGGACCTCGGCGAGCTCACCGAGGTCGAGGCTCGGCTGGCGGCGCTGAAGGCCGGCGGGTCGCCGCAGGGCGCACTCGGGGCGGGCGCGGCACCCCAGGTCGCGGAGCCGCAGGCTCTGCCGGGTCACACCCAGCAGTGACGCGATGACCCGGTTCGTCGTCGTCCCGCAGTGGCAGGGCTCGGCGTCCTCACGCGCCATGCAGCTCATCGACGGCGCGGAGGCCATCGCCGGCGACCTGCCGCGATCGGCGTGCTCGCGCGTGGAGGTGCCGCTCGAGGCCGGCGATGCCCTGGGGACGACCGTGTGGCGCGCGAGCGCCCTGCTGCAGGTGCGGCGGGCGCTCGACGCCGCGCTGGCCGGGATCGACGAGCCCGCGCTCGTCGTCGGCGGCGACGCCTCGGTCTCGGTCGGGGCCGTCGGTCACGCCGCCTCGCGCGCCCTGCGACTCGCGGTCGTGTGGGCCAGCGCCCGGCCGACCCTGCACTCGCCCCTTCTGGCCTCAGCGACCGCGTTCGCGGACGTCGCGCTCCGCGCCATCGTGGGCGAGGCTCCGGACGGCCTGCGGCTGCGTCCGGGGACGATCGTCCCCGCCGACATCGTCCTCGTCGGCGCACGGGCCGCCGACGAGGACGAGCTCGGCTACATCGAGGGCTACGGCATCCGCTCGGTGCCGGTCGAGGCGCTCGCGGACCCGGACGCGATCGCCGCGGCGGTGCGGGCGACGACGGCGGACGCGGTCTACGTGCACGTGGACGTGGACGTGCTGGATCCGAGCGAGATGCCGGGGGTGACCTCTGCCGTGCCGTTCGGCGTGCACCTCCCGGATCTGCTCGCGGCGCTCGCCCGGCTGCGAGCCGAGGTCCCGCTCGCCGGCGCCTCCCTCACCGAGTTCGCTCCCGCGTCGGCAGCGGCCGCCGCGGACGACCTCGGGATCCTGCTGCGTCTGGTGGGCGCTCTTGCCTAGTCGCGAGCAGGCCGACCGCTCCCGGCGGCCGGGGCCGGCGGGAGCGGTTGCGCGCGTGGCGGACTGGGTCACCCTCGCGGGGTACGCCTACGGCTGCGCGGTCGGCTGGGTGTGGGGCGGGCTCCTCAGCCGGGGCCGCATCCGCCGCCACGGCCGGCTCTGGGTGTTCCGTGGCCTCCCGAACTGGGCGTTCCCCCGCGGCGGGGTCTGCGTCGGCCACTGCTTCCTCACGGGCGACGGCCCGATCGACGAGCGGCTGCTGCGGCACGAGTCGGTGCACGAACGGCAGTGGCGCCGCTACGGCTTCCTCATGCCGGTGCTCTATCGGCTGGCCGGGCGCGACCCGCTGCGCAACCGCTTCGAGATCGAGGCGGGACTCGAGGACGGCAACTACCTGCCTCGGGGTTCCTGACGCGCTCCATCCGGGCGGCATGCCCGCTCGACGCGGACGAGCCGGAGACCGCGGCGCGGACCTTCAGCGTACGGGCAGCAGCCGGAAGCGCTCGGGAGCGTGGATGCGGTCCGGCTCGACACCGCGCTCGTCCATCAGGTGATCGACGATCTCGGCCGTGCCGAGGAAGCCGCCCAGCAGCGTGACGGTGGTCGTGTCGTCCTCGCCGCACATCATCTCGTCCGCCCAGGCGTTGACGGCACGAGCGAGCGCCTCGCCGTGACCGCACGAGCGTCCCGTTCCCGGAGCACCCGAACGACGGTCACGCGCGAGCCAGCTGATCGTCATGCGCGGGGGCACCACGATCGGGACGATGTGCGCGGCATCCGGGACCTCGACGAACACCCGCCCCACGGCGCACAGCGGCAACGTCGCCAGCACCGTCTCGAGCTCGGTCAGCGAGCTCTCGTCGGCCGCGACGAGGTGCTGCACGCGCGGAGCGCGGGAGGCACGGCGGGTGCCGGTGCGCTGCGAAGAGAGGATGTCGGGCATGTCACCGACGAGTATACGCCCGGAGGGTAGGCATGCCTAACCATCCTCACGGTCGCGGGGGCACGGGATAGCGCCCCGCGATCGTCACCCGGTTGAACGCGTTGATCGACACGAGGATCCAGCTGAGCGCGACGTACTCGGCTTCCGTCAGGACGTCGCCGACGTGGTCGTAGACCGCATCCGGGACCCCCTCCTCGTGGATGAAGGTGAACGCCTCCGCGAGCTCCAGCGCGGCACGCTCGCGCTCGCTGAAGACCCCCGACTCACGCCACGTGGCGACCTGGGCGATCGTGTCCGCGTCCAGTCCCGCCGCCACGGCGCGTCCCACGTGCACACGGACGCAGTACGCGCAGCCGTTGAGCTGCGAGGCGTGGATCTGCACGATCTCCTTGAGCCGGTCGTCGATCCCGGCGTCGGCCGCGAGGGTGCCCACCGTCCGGGCGAGCCCGTCGAGCGCGCGGTAGGCGTCGGGGGCGGACTTCGACAGGTGCACGCGGCGTTCCTCGCTCATGGCGGCAGCCTACCGAGCGCACCGCACCGAGCGCCTACGATGCACACATGGGCGACGACGCGTTCGACGAGTTCTCCTTCCTCCCCGAGCAGGCCGCGGACATCGGCGCCACCACGCCCCTGCCCCCGGTTCGGCGGCTGGCCGTGGGCCTGCCCGACGGGCGCACGCTCTCGGCCCTCCGCTTCGGCGATGCGCCGCCGCAGGTCACGCTGCTGCACGGCGCGGGGCTCAACGCTCGCACCTGGGACACGACCGTGCTCGCCCTGGGCCTGCCCGCCCTCGCGATCGACCTGCCGGGCCACGGCGACTCCTCGTGGCGAGAGGATGCCGACTACTCGCCGCACACGCTGGCGCCCGACATCGTGCGGGCGCTCGAGGAGTGGACGGAGGGCCCGCAGGTCCTGGTGGGGCACTCGCTCGGCGGGCTCGCCGCGGCCGCCGTCGCCGCCGCGGCACCCGCCCTCGTGGCACGGCTCGTGATCGTCGACATCACTCCCGGGGTGGACCCGGCAGCGGGCCCGCAGCAGATCCGGTCCTTCTTCGCCGGGCCGACCGACTGGGCGAGCCGCGACGAGCTGGTCGAGCGGGCGCTCTCCTTCGGGCTCGGCGGCACGCGACGCGCGGCCGAACGCGGTGTCTTCCTCAACTCCCGCGTGCGCCCGGACGGCCGGGTCGAGTGGAAGCACCACTTCGCCCGGCTCGCCGCCGCGCAGGCGAACGGCGAGCTGCCGGAGGGACGGAACGACGCGCTCGCCGCCCTCCTGTCGGACGCGGGATGGAGCGATCTCCGCTCGCTCGCCCTGCCCATCACGCTCGTACGCGGCGACTCCGGCTACGTGACCCCCGCCGACCTGGCGGAGTTCTCGCGACGGCTGCCCGCCGCATCCATCGTGACCCTTCCCGCCCACCACAACGTGCACGAGGAGATCCCGGTCGCGTTCGCCGACGCCCTGCGCCGGATCGCGGCCGGCTGAGGCGTCAGCGGCCGAACAGCCGTCGCCTCTTGGCCGGCTTGAGCGACTTCTGCAGGTAGACCGTGCCCAGCCAGCGGCCGAACTTGAAGCCGACGCGCCCCATGCGACCCACCTCGGTGAAGCCGAGCTTCTCGTGCAGCGCGATCGAGCCCTCAGCGCCCTTGTCGCTGATGACCGCGACCAGCTCGCGGATGCCCCTCTCCTCGCAGGCGGAGATCAGCGCCTGCAGCAGCGCCCGGCCGAGCCCCTTGCCGGAGGCCGCCTGGCCGAGGTAGATCGAGTCCTCGACCGTGTACCGGTAGGCGGACTTCCCCGCCCACGGCTGCACCAGCGCGTACCCGAGCAGCTGCCCGGTCGGCGAGACCGCGACGAGGAAGGGGAGGTCGAGCTTGGCGAGGTGGTCGAACTTCTCCCGCCACTTCTTGAGCGTCCACTTCTTCTCGTCGAAGGTGACGACCGAGTTCGTGACGTAGTAGTTGTAGATCTCGCGGATGTCGGGGATGTCGGACACGCGCGCCGGACGGATCTCGTACGAGAACGACGCCTCGACCGCCTCGGCACGGCGCAGGTGGCGTGGCAGCCGTCGACGCTTCTCGTATTCCTCCTCGAGCATGGCGTTTACTCTACGACGAGACGCGCCAGTCCACGGGACTCGCGCCCTGCTGCTCCAGCAGCGCGTTGGCGCGCGAGAACGGCGCGGACCCGAAGAAGCCCCTGCTCGCCGAGAGCGGCGACGGATGCGGCGACTCGATCGCGGGCGTTGCGCCCAGCAACGGGCGGAGGTTCGCCGCATCCCTGCCCCACAGGATGGCCACGAGCGGCGAGGAGCGCGCGGCCAGCACCCGGATGGCGTGCTCGGTGACCTTCTCCCAGCCCCACCCCCGATGGGACGCGGGCGCGCCGGGGGCCACCGTCAGCACGCGGTTGAGCAGCATGACGCCCTGCTCGGTCCACGCCGTGAGGTCGCCGTGCGGCGCCGGCGGGATGCCGAGGTCGGACTGCAGCTCCTGGTAGATGTTCGACAGGCTCCGCGGGAGCGGCCGGACGTGCGCGTCGACCGCGAACGAGAGACCGATCGGATGCCCGGGCGTCGGGTAGGGGTCTTGGCCGACGATCAGCACCTTCACCTCGGCGAGCGGACGTTGGAACGCGCGCAGCACCCGCTCCCCGGCGGGGAGATATCGACGGCCCGCCGCGACCTCCGCACGCAGACGTTCGCCCAGGGCGGCGATGTCGCCGGCGACGGGGGCGAGCGCCTCGGCCCAGCCGGGATCCATGAGCCCCGCCTCCGCGAGCTGCGGCAGTGTCATCGCCACGGCGTCAGGCCGATCCTTCGAGCCCCGCGTCCTGCTCGATGACCGAGCCCTGCCACGACCAGGGGAAGTCGATCCACAGCGCGGTGTCCTTCCAGCTGTAGTCGGGCTGGATGATCGTGGTCGGCTTCGTGTAGATGACGGCCGAGCGCACCTCGGCCCCCTGCTCGGTCAGGAGCCGCACGGCCAGATCCAGGGTTCGCCCACTGTCGGCGACGTCGTCGACCAGGAGAACCTTCCTGCCGTCGAGGTAGGTCATGTCGAGCTCGGGCGGGAGCAGCTCCGGCGCGTCCAGAACCGTTCCGATGCCCGTGTAGAACTCGACGTTGATCGCCCCGCAGTTCTTGATGCCGAGCCCGTAGGCGATCGCACCCGCCGGCAGCAGACCGCCGCGCGCGATCGCGACGACGACCTCGGGCACGAAGCCCTCCGCGACGATCGACCGCGCGATGTCGCGGCACGCCTCTCCGAACCCGTCCCAGCTGAGTTGCTCGCGCTCCTGCGCCACCGCTTCTGCCACCGACCCAGCCTACTGCCGCACGTGCAGCTCGCCGCGCGCCAGCCGGTGCTGCGCGGACTGCGCCACCGGACGCAGGACCACGAGGTCGAGGTTGACGTGGGCCGGCGCCTGCAGCGCGTAGCGGATGATGTCGGCGACGTCCTCCGCGCGCAGCGGATCGGCCACGCCCTCGTAGACCCGATCGGCGGCATCGGCGTCGCCGCCCAGCCGCCGCAGGGAGAACTCCTCCGTCTGCACGAGGCCGGGCGCGATCTCGCTGACGCGGATCGGCTCGCCGTTCAGCTCCAGGCGCAGCGCCTGCACGAGCATGGACTCGGCGGCCTTGGCCGCGTTGTACCCGCCGCCGCCCTCGTAGGCCGTGCGCGCCGCCGTCGAGGTGACGAACAGCGTGTCCGCGTGTCCCCCGCCCGCCGCCGCCTGGCGGAGCAGCGGCAGCAGGTGCGCCACGAGCCGTTGCGCGGAGAGCACGTTCGCCTCGTACATCCAGCGCCATTGCTCGGGGTCGCCCGCCGCGACCTCGTCGACGCCGCGGGCGCCGCCCGCGACGTGCACGAGCGCGTGCACGGGACCGCTCTCGGCGAGCCAGGCGGCGAGCGCCGTCACATCGGCTTCGACCGTGAGGTCCGCGGCGAACGCGACGGCGCCGGTCGCCTGCTCCAGCGCCTGCAGTCGTTCCGCTCGGCGTGCGACCGCGACCACGTCCCATCCGGCGTCGCGCAGCATCCGCGCCGTCGCCTCGCCGATCCCCGAGCTCGCCCCCGTCACCACCGCGCGTCTGTTCGCCATCCCCCCACCGTACCTGCGTGTTGTTACGCAGCGTGTCCGGCCCGTTGTCGCCCGACGCGCGGCCCCGTACTGTCGGTCGTGGCCCAGGCAGAAGCCTCGGACCCCATCGAATTCAGGAGAATGCCATGTCCGCACCCGAGAACTGGCGGTTCGAGACGAAGCAGGTCCACTCCGGAGCTGCGCCCGACCCGGTCACCAAGGCTCGTGCCACGCCGATCTACCAGACGACGTCCTACGTCTTCGACAACACCGACCACGCGGCCAACCTGTTCGCGCTGGCCGAGTTCGGCAACATCTACACCCGCATCCAGAATCCCACCCAGGATGTCGTCGAGCAGCGCATCGCGGCGCTCGAGGGCGGCTCCGGGGCGCTGCTGGTGGCGTCGGGCCAGGCGGCCGAGACGTTCGCGGTGCTGAACATCGCCCAGGCGGGAGACCACATCGTCTCCTCCAGCTCGATCTACGGCGGCACGTACAACCTCTTCAAGTACACGCTGGCCAAGCTCGGCATCGAGACGACCTTCGTGGAGAACCAGGACGACCCCGAGGAGTGGCGCCGCGCCGTCCGCCCGAACACGAAGCTGTTCTTCGCGGAGACGATCGGCAATCCCAAGGTCAACGTCCTCGACATCCGCACGGTCGCCGACATCGCGCACGAGAACCGCGTGCCCCTCATCGTGGACAACACGATCGCGACGCCCTACCTCATCCGCCCCTTCGAGCACGGCGCCGACATCATCGTGCACTCGGCGACGAAGTTCCTCGGCGGCCACGGGACCACGATCGGCGGCGTGATCGTCGACGGCGGCACGTTCGAGTGGTCCAAGAACGTCGACAAGTTCCCCGGGCTCACCGAGCCCGACCCGTCCTACCACGGCGCCTCCTACACCACGGCGGTCGGCGACGCGCTCGCGTACATCATCAAGGCCCGCGTGCAGCTGCTCCGCGACCTCGGATCCTCGATCGCGCCGAACAGCGCCTGGCTGCTGATCCAGGGGATCGAGACGCTGTCGCTGCGCATCGAGCGTCACGTGCAGAACGCCCAGGAGATCGCGGAGTGGCTCGAGGGCCTCGACGACGTCGCCAGCGTGAACTACTCGGGGCTGCCCACCTCCCCCTGGTACGCCGCCGCGAACCGCTACGCCCCCAAGGGCGTCGGCGCGATCGTGTCGTTCGAGCTCAAGGGCGGTGTGGAGGCGGGCCGCGAGTTCGTGAACTCGCTCACGCTGTTCAGCCACCTGGCCAACATCGGCGACGTGCGCTCGCTCGTCATCCACCCGGCATCCACGACCCACTCGCAGCTCACGCCGGAGCAGCAGCTCACGGCGGGAGTGACGCCGGGCCTCGTGCGCCTGTCGGTCGGCATCGAGAACGTCGACGACCTGAAGGCCGACCTGGAGCAGGCGCTCGGCGCCGCGCGCCGGGTCGCCGAAGCCGCACGCGCCTGAGTCCTCGCGCCCTCGCGGCGCGCCGCATCCGGATGCCCCGGGGGTCCCGCACCCCCGAGGCATCCGCGTGCGCGCCCCGTGCCCCACTCCCCCTCTCTTTCCCCTGATCGCGTCGATTTCGTGTAGTCGCGCCGCGAAAGCGATGCGCGACTACACGAAATCGACGCGGTCGTGGGACGGCACGAGCAGCTCGGGCCGCGTAACACAGCACCGCGGGACGCGACGCTCCGGGAGAATGGATGTGTGGATTGGCAGACCTCCGAGGACACCGTGCCGAGCGCGCCGGTGACGGAGGCGGACGCACGCCTGCTGCGCGGCCGCCCGCCCGCGACGGGCGCCTGGCGCGACGGCGATCCCGCGGGTGAGCGGCGTTTCGCCGCGTTCGGCGCCTTCCGCACCGAGGGCGGCGAGGAGCTTCCCGCGTACCGGCTGGCCTACGAGACCTGGGGCGAGCTGAGCCCGGCCCGCGACAACGCCGTGCTCGTCCTGCACGCCCTCACGGGCGACAGCCACGTGCGCGGCGACGCCGGACCGGGTCATCCCACGGCGGGCTGGTGGCAGGACATCGTGGGCCCGGGCGCCGCGATCGACACCTCGCAGTGGTTCGTCGTCGCCCCGAACATGCTCGGCGGCTGCCAGGGTTCGACCGGCCCCGCGAGCATCGCGCCGGACGGCTACGAGTGGGCGGGACGCTTCCCCTATCTCACGGTGCGCGACCAGGTCGAGGCGCAGCGCGCGCTCGCCGATGCACTCGGCATCGACCGCTGGGCCGCCGTCGTCGGCGGGTCGATGGGCGGCATGCACGCCCTGGAGTGGGCGGCCGGGCATCCCGATCGCGTCGCGCGCGCGGCCATCATCGCCGCTCCCCCGGTCAACACGGCCGACCAGATCGCACTGAACTCCGTGCAGCTCGAAGCCATCCGCATCGACCCGCGGTTCGCCGGCGGCGAATACTACGACGCGGCACAGGGCGAGGGGCCGCACCGGGGCCTCGCGCTCGCGCGCCGCATGGCGCTGCTGAACTATCGCAGCCCGACCGAGCTGAACCAGCGCTTCCAGCGCTCCTGGCAGTCCGGGGTGAGCCCGCTCGGTCACGGCGGCAGGTTCGCCGTCGAGTCCTACCTCGACTTCCACGGCAACAAGTTCACGCGCCGCTTCGATGCGAACAGCTACCTGACCCTCGTCGAGGCCATGAACTCGCACGATGTCGGCCGCGGCCGTGGCGGCGTGGAGGATGCGCTCGCCCGGGTCACCGCGACGACGCTCGTGCTGGGCATCGACAGCGATCGGCTCTTCCCCGTCGACGGACAGCATCGCATCGCTCGCGGCGTCCGGAACACGCTGGACGGCGACCGCGCGGTCGTCATCACGAGCGACTTCGGCCACGATGGGTTCCTGATCGAGACGGATGTCGTCGCGCACCACCTGCGCCGCCTGCTCTCGGCGCCGGTGTGAGCACCCGCGACCGTCGGGCGACCGGGAGCGATCAGTCGAAGGGCAGCGGCTCGGAGCGATGCCCCGCGAGGGTCTGCGAGCGGTCCGGCAGGCGGTAGGACACGAGCGCGATCGCGAGCCCCGCGAGCGCGAGCAGGCCGCCGACCCAGGCGGGCGCGACGTAGCCCCAGCCGAGGGCGATGACGACACCGCCGAGGAAGGCGCCGAGACTGTTGCCGATGTTGAGCGCCGAGTGGTTCAGGGCGGCGGCGATCGACTGGTTGTCCGCGGAGACATCCATCAGCCGTGTCTGGATCGCCGGGCTGAGCGCCGAGGACACGAAGCCGACCCCGAACCCGAAGAGCGCGAGGAGCACGATCCACTGCGCGGTCAGCGCGAGGGCGGCGAGGACGATCGCCAGCAGGAGGAGACCGCCGAGCACCGTGCGGCGAAGATCGACGTCCGCGAGGTGTCCGCCGACGAGGTTGCCGAACGTCATCCCGAGACCCACGACGACGAGCACGATCGGAACGACCCAGGCGGGCGAGCCCGCGACCTCGGTCACCATCGGGGCGACGTAGCTGTAGACGGCGAAGAACCCGCCGAACCCGATGGCACCGGTCGCGAGGGCGAACCAGACCTGCGGGATGCGGAAGACGCCCAGCTCCGCCCGGAGCGTGCGCCCCGGCTGACCCGGCGCACGCGGCACGAAGACGAGGATCGCGACGGTGGCGAGGGCGAAGATGCCGGCCACGACCGCGAAGGCGGTGCGCCAGCCGAACTGCTGGCCGAGGAACGTGCCCAGCGGCACGCCCACGACGTTCGCGATCGTCAGGCCCGTGAGGACGAACGCGACGCCCTTCGCACGCTTGCCCGGACCCAGCACGTCGGCAGCCACGAGGGCGCCGATCCCGAAGTAGGCGCCGTGCGGGAGGCCGGCGAGGAACCGGGATGCCGCCACGAGCCCGAAGGAGGGCGCCACGACCGTGAACGCCGTGAAGACCGTGAGGGCGAGGGCCAGACACACCATCACGCGGTGCCGCGGGAAGCGTGCGACCGAGCCGGCGATCGTCGGGGCGCCGACGACGACGCCGAGGGCGTAGAGGCTGATGAGCCACCCGGCCTGCGCGATCGCGTCCTCCTGGCTCGCGGCCCACTGCGCGGGCAGCAGCTCTGCGGCGATGTTGGGCAGGAGGCCCATGATCGTGAACTCGGTCATGCCGATGCCGAACGAGCCGATGGCGAGAGAAAGGAGCGCCCCCGTCGCCGCGCCCTTCGAGAGTGTCGAAGAGGTCACTCGGTCATGCTATCCCCGCGACGGGGCGCACGTCGAATCGATTCGGCCGAGCAGGGACGCGCCCGCGGCTCAGTCGTCGGCGGCGTCCTCGATCGCGCGCTCCAGGCGTTCGATCTTGGCATCGAGCTCGCCCGTGAAGCCGGGCCGGATGTCGGCCTTCAGCACGAGCGAGACACGCGACCCGAAGGGCATGACCGCCTCCGTCGCGCGCTTGACGACATCCATGACCACGTCCCACTCGCCCTCGATCTCGGTGAACATCGAGGTCGTCCGGTGCGGCAGACCCGACTCGCGCACGACCCGGACCGCGGCGGCGACCGCGTCGTGCACGGAGCCGTCCGCGCGGCCGGTGCCGCTGGGGGCGACGGAGAAGGCGACGAGCATCAGGAACCTCCTGCGAGGGCGGAGTCGGATCGGAAGGATGTCGCGGCGCGGGGGGCCCGCGTGCGCACGCGGGCGAGCAGCACGACCGACCACACGAACAGCGTGACCATGAGCGCGTTGCGGATCGTGATCGACACGAGCGGCACCGGCATCACCACGAGCAGGTCGAAGTACGTGAGCGGATAGACGATCTGCGTCGTGATCGCGACGACGAGCGCGACGATCGCGGGACCGCGCCACCGGGCGCGGTCGAGCACGAGGCCCATGATGAGCGGCACGCTGATCCACACGATGTACTGCGGTGAGCCGACCTTGTTGAGCGCGATGAAGGCCGTGACGAGCGCGAGCGCGAGGGGCGGGAACAGCGCCGAGAAGCTCGCCCGGCGCCACGCCTTGTAGCCGCCGAGGGCGGCGACCGCGAGCACGCCGACCACCAGCAACGGCGTCATGACCGCGATGACGGTGTCGACGTGCGGTCCCGTGATGTAGAAGGTGAGCAGGTCCGGGTCGTAGTGGACGCTGGAGGTGCCGTTGATCCGGTCGTCCCACAGGTAGAACGTGCTGACGGGCGACTCGACCTGGAGCGACCGGGAGGTCTGGTCCATGATGAAGTTGAAGGCGTGCGCGCCGCCGCCCAGCAGCACGACGGCGCCGAGGGTCACGGCCGTCACGGCCAGCCCCCCGCCGATGATCGCCATCCGCCGCCGCACCGCGATGACGGCCGCCGCGAGCAGCGCCGCGGGCCAGACCTTCATCCAGGTCGCCACGGCCAGCAGCACGGATGCCGCCCAGGGACGGCCGCGCAGCCACAGCACGCCCATGATGCCCAGTGCGACCGTGACGGCATCGATCCGGTAGAGCGCGATGGGTCCCAGCAGCACGATGAACGCGAGCCAGAACCATGCCGCCGTCACCCGGCCGCGGGACCGCGCCCGACCCACGAGCATCGCGAAGGCGGCGGCGTCCAGGAGGATGATCATGATCGCCCACGCGGGCGTGTAGCTCACGAGCCAGCCGAAGATCCAGGTCGCGAGCATCGGCAGGATCGCCAGCTGCGGATAGACCCATGGCTTGTCGAGACCCACGAAGCCGACGTACGTGTCCTTGCTGTACAGCGAGTAGTCGGCCTGGAAGACCCATCCCCCCGAGAAGTACGCCCGCGACCAGGGCTCGTACACGAGGTAGACATCGCCCATCGGAGCGTTCGGCAGGATCCAGCCGAGCCAGGCGACCCCCACGTGCACGACCGCGAACGCGATCCACAGCACGACACGTCTTGACACCCCGACATCCTACGGGGCGGGCATCCGCCGACCCTGAGGGATGTCGGTGCCCGATGCGAGGATGAGCGCATGCGGTTGCGCACCACCTCGCCAGAACGGACCTATCGGTACCTCCGCCTGGGCATCGTCGGCGTCGTGCTCCTGCTCGGCGTGTCGCTCGCCGTCCAGTCCATGACGGGCGGCCCCCTCGGCTCGGTGAGCGCCGCCTACTACACCCCTGCGCGCGACGTGTTCGTGGGATGCCTGTGCGCCGTCTCCCTCGCGCTGCTGGCGCTGTCGGGCCGCAGCGTCGAACAGGCGCTCCTCGACCTCGCGGCGCTGTTCGCGCCCGTGATCGCCTTCGTCCCGACGCCGATCGCCCCGGGGGACGTCGCCGCGGTCGGGTGCGCGGCGACGACGGCGCCGTGCGTCCCCGCCGCCGCACAGGGCGGCATCGACAACGCCATGCTCTCCCTGGCCGTGCTGGGCGCGATCGGGCTGGCCGGCGCCCTCGCGCTGGCGATCGCTCAGGGCACGCTGTCCTGGCGCCTCGGCCTCGCGCTCACGGTCGCGGGCCTGGTCATGGCGGGCTTCGTGCTGTGGTGGCGGCTCTGGCCACGCGGGTTCGTGACGGGCGCCCACGACGTCGCGACGATCGCGTTCTTCGCCCTCATCGCGGCGGTCGCGGTCGTCGCGGCGCTCCGGCCCGTGAACGCACGGCACCCGGCGGCCGTCCGCGCCGCCTACCTGGTGATCGCGGGCGGCATCGTCCTGTCGCTCGTGTTCCTGGTGACCGTGGCGATCGTTCGACGCTCGACCGCGAGCGGCGGCATCCCGCTGTTCTTCGTCGGCGAGGCGGTTGCGCTGGCGTTGTTCGCAGCGTTCTGGCTCGTGCAGACGGCGGAGCTGTGGGAGCGTCCGGATCCGGCGCTCACGCGGCGGCGAGGGCCTCGGCGACGGCTGCCGGCAACGCCGCTGCGACATCCAGGGCCGTGATGGGGCCGCCCGCCGGCTCCCCCTGACGCGCCGCGGCGAGCACGCCCGCGCGACCGTGCAGCCAGGCCGCGGCGGCCGCGGCATCCGCGAGAGCGGCCGCGTCGGGCCGCCCCTCGGCCGCGCGGCCCGCGACGAGAGCGCCCAGCGCCCCCGCCAGGACGTCGCCGGTGCCGGCGGTCGCGAGCCACGGCGTGCCCGCGGCGATCCGCCGCACTCCGCCCGAGGGATCGGCGACGAGCGTCGTCGCCCCCTTGAGCAGCACGACCCCGCCGAGCGAGGCGGCGGTCCGGGCGGCCGCCGCGGCACGCTCGGTGAGATCCGCATCCGGCGCGACGGGAGCGAGCCCGAGCAGGAGCCGCAGCAGGTCGTGCTCGCGCGCGTGCGGCGTGACGATGACGGGCGCCGTGGCCGTCGGCGCGAGATCGAGCGCTCCGGCGTCGACGATCACCGGATCGCTGCCGGCCAGCACCTCCGCCAGCTCCGCGGTCTCCGCGCCCGAGCGCGCGGCCGCATCCGTGCCCGAGCCCACGACCCAGGCCTGCACCCGGCCCGCCGCGGTCACCGTCTCGGGGCGACGGGCGAGGACGAGGTCGGCCGCGCGGGCCGGTCCGAGGAAACGCACCATCCCCGTGCCGGCGCGCCATGCCGCCTCCACCCCGAGCACGGCCGCACCCGGATAGGCCGGCGAGCCGGTGCGGATGCCGACCACTCCGCGTGAGTACTTGTCGTCGGTGGGACGCGGCGCGCGCAGCGACCGCGCCGTGTCCGCCGCCGTCCAGGGCGTCATGCGGTCCATGTGGTTCACCCTAGGCGTCTCAGCGGCCCCGGCGGGTGGCGTCCTCCACCTCGCCGACGAGCTCCTCGATCACGTCCTCGAGGAACAGGACCGCCGTCGTCGTGCCCGCGGCATCCCTCACCCGAGCGAGGTGGCGCCCGGCGCGGCGCATGAGCGCCAGGGCGTCCTCGAGGTCGGTCGTCTCGAGCACCGGCACCATGTGGTGGATGCGCTTGGGCGGGATCGGGCGGACGAGGTCCGCCTCGCCCTCCGCGACCCGCAGCACGTCCTTCAGATGGACGTAACCGATCGGCTCGCCGGCCTCGTCGACGATCACGTACCGAGAGAAGCCGTGCTTGGCGACCGCACGCTCGATCTCGGCGGCGGTCGTCGTCGTGGGCAGCGTCACGAGATCGGCGAGCGGCAGGGCGACCTCCTTCGCCTTCTTCTCCGTGAACTCGACGACGGCCGTCACGGTGCCGGAGCTGTCATCGAGCACGCCTTCGATGCGCGACTGGTTGACGATCGTCGCGACCTCCTCGAGCGTGAACGTGGACGCCGCCTCATCCTTCGGCTCCACTCGGAAGAGCCGCACGATGTGATTGGCGGTCCAGTTGAGGGCGACGATGATCGGGTGGAAGGCCTTCGAGACCCACACGAGCGGCGGCGCGAGCATCAGCACGGCGCGGTCGGGCAGCGAGAAGGCCATGTTCTTGGGGACCATCTCGCCGAACACCACGTGCAGGTAGGAGACCACGAGGAGCGCGACGACGAAAGCCGTCGCGTCGACGGCGGTCTCGCCCCAGCCGGTCCAGCCGAGCGGAACCGCGAGCAGGTGGTGGATCGCCGGCTCGGACACGTTCAGGATCAGCAGCGAGCAGATCGTGATGCCCAGCTGACAGGTCGCGAGCATGAGCGTCGCGTGCTCCATCGCCCACAGCGCCGTCTTCGCCGTGCGCGATCCGCGTTCGGCGAGCGGCTCGATCTGCGAACGGCGCGCGGAGATGACCGCGAACTCGGCGGCGACGAAGAACGCGTTGAAGGCGAGCAGCACGACCAGCCACGCGATTCCGGCCCAGTCGCTCATCGTGCACCCCCTCGCTCGGCGCGATCGGCATCCGTCGCGGCGTCCGCCGGAAGGGGGCGCGGCACGAACCGGATGCGGTCGACGCGGCGCCCCTCCATCCGCACGACCTCGAGCGTTCCATCGTCGATCTCGACGGCGTCGCCCGGACCCGGGACGCGCTCGAGCACGCTCATGACATACCCGCCGACGGTGTCGTAGACCTCGCCCTCCGGGACACGGATGCCGGTGGCCGCCTGCAGCTCGTCCGGGCGCAGGCTGCCCGGGAAGGTCAGCGAGTCGGTGCCGCGCACGACGCCGGCGCGGCGCCGGTCGTGCTCGTCCAGGACCTCGCCCACGATCTCTTCGACGAGGTCCTCGAGCGTCACGACACCGGCCGTCCCGCCGTACTCGTCGACGACGACGGCCATCTGGTAACCGCGGGCGCGCAGCTCGGTGATGAGTGCGCCGAGATGGACCGTCTCGGGCACGCGCAGCGGCTCGCTCGCCAAGGCGCCGACGGGCACCTCGCCGCGACGCTCGCGCGGCACGCCGATCGCCGCTTTCAGGTGCACGATTCCGATGATGTCGTCCATCGACTCCCCCACGACGGGAAAACCGGCTGTGTCCCGTATCGCGGGCACGCGCGACGACCGTCTCGGCGGGGTCGTCGGCTCCCACGGCGTGCACGCGCGGGCGCGGGGTCATGACGTCGGCGGCGGTCAGACGGGCGAACGTGAGACTCCGGTCGAGAAGCGACGCCGTGTCCTCCTCGAGCACGCCCGCGCTCGCCGACCGGCGGACGAGGCTCGAGAGCTCCTCCGCGGTGCGCGCCCCCGAGAGCTCCTCCTTCGGCTCGATGCCGATGCCGCGGAGCACGGCGTTCGCACTTCCGTTGAGGACGAAGATGGCGGGGCGGAACACGGTCGTGAAGGCGACCTGGAACGGCATCACGAGCTTCGCCGTGGCCCGCGGGACCGCCAGCGCGAAGCTCTTGGGAACGAGCTCGCCGATGATCATCGAGAACACGGTCGCGATGCCGATGCCGACGAACGCGGCCAGCGGGACCCGAACGGTCGCCGGCAGCCCCCATCCTTCGAAGACCGGACCGAGCAGGCGCGAGATCGCGGGCTCCATCGTGTAACCGGTGAGCAGCGTCGTCAGCGTGATCCCGAGCTGGGCGCTCGAGAGATGCGTCGAGGTGATGCGCAGGGCGTCGATCGTCAGCGAGAGCCGCGACTCACCGGCATCCCGCCGAGCCTCAAGATCGGCGCGGTCGAGGTTGACCAGCGCGAACTCGCTGGCGACGAACAGACCCGTGCCGATCGTGAGCAGGAGCCCCACACCCAACATGACGTAGTCCATCACGCATCACCTCCCTGACGGGAGGAGGGGAGGTGGGGCCATCGTCTACTAGGAGGGTCGTCCATCGTCGCTCCAGTCTATGCGACCGCGTCCGCGCGGGCCCCCGCCGTTCCACAGCCCCTCTCCCCCCCCCCCCACCCCCACCCCACCCACGCGCGTCGCGCGTTCGCACCGATTTCGTGCAGCTCGCCTGCCTTTTCGCGGCGCGGCTGCACGAAAAGGGCGCGATCGTGGGGGGCTGGTGGGCGGGGCGGGCGGGAGGGCTGCGCAGCGAGTTCTCCACAGGGCGGTCCGCAGCGCGAGCCGTCCACGGATAGCCCGCCGCGGCCCCGACACGGATGCGGTGGCGCGACCCTCGTCGCATGCACATGGATCTCGACCTGCCGGTGGATGTCGTCCGCCGCTACGAACGCCTCGACCCGATCGACGGGCGACGGCTGAAGCGGGCGATCGAGTCCGGCGAGTGGGTGCGGATCGCCGCCGGGGTGTTCGTGCCCGGGGATCAGTGGCGTGCGCTGCTGCCGATCGAGCGCCACCGCGTCCGCGTGCTGGAGGCCATGCGACGGCTGACGCGGCCCACGACCTTCGTGCTCTTCGCGGCCGCCGCGTTCTGGCGCATGGACGTCCTCGGTCCGTGGCCGACGCAGGTGGATGTCGCCGCCGCCGGATCCCGTGGCGGCCGGGCGACCGGCAGCATCCGGCGCCACGCGGTGAGTCCTGACGCGCTGGCCGTGATCGCTGCCGGCGGCCATTCGGTGACCACGCCGGCGCAGACCGCGACCGACATCGCGCGGGCGCTCCCTCACCTTCGCGGCGTGACGGCGATCGACCAGGCGCTCTGGGTCGGGCGTCCGGGCGGACCGCTCACGACGCGGCGCGAGCTGGAGCTCGCCCTCGACCGTGGTCCCGCACGGCGCGGGCACGTTCGCGCACGGCTCTCGGTCGCCGCCGGCGAGGACGGCGCCGCCAACGTGCGGGAGACGCAGGCGCGGGTCGAGATCATCCGTCTCGGGTTCCCCCGGCCCCGGCTGCAGGAGCGTCGCCTGCTGCGCTCCGGCCGGCTCGTGTTCGGGGACATGTACTTCCCCGACGCCGACCACTGGCTCGAGGTGGACGGCGACGGAAAGTACCTCAGCCCGGAGTTCACCCATGGCCGGGCGCCGGAACGGATCGTCCTCGACGAGAAGGCGCGAGAGAACGAGATCCGGCGCGAAGTGCGGGGCTTCAGCCGGCTCGGGGCGCGCGACGCCGATCATCCGCGAACGCTGTACGACATCCTCGCCTTGGACGGCCTGCGCAGCGCGCTCCCCCGCCCCTGAGACGCGCTGTCAGCCCGGTCCGCGCGCACATTGCCCAGCAACCCGGGGTGGGCTACCAGCTCACGGGCAGCGCCTTGCCCTCCTCGTAGCCGGCCGCGGACTGCAGGCCGACCAGGGCCCGCTCGTGGAACGCCGCGACGGTCGGGGCCCCCGCATAGGTGAACGAGGAGCGGACACCGGAGGTGATCATGTCGAGCAGGTCCTCCAGGCCCGGGCGGAGCGGGTCGAGGTAGATGCGCGAGGAGGAGATCCCCTCCGCGAACAGCTCCTTGCGCGCGAGCTCGTAGGGGTCGAGGCGGCCGAACCGGGCCTGCACGGCCTTCGTCGACGCCATGCCCCACGACTCCTTGTACACACGCCCGTCGGCATCCGTGAACAGCTCACCCGGAGCCTCGATCGTGCCGGCGAACCAGGAGCCGATCATGACCGAGGAGGCGCCCGCCGCCAGTGCCAGCGCGACGTCGCGCGGATAGCGCACGCCGCCGTCGGCCCACACATGCGCGCCCTGCGCGTGCGCGGCCTCGGCGGTCTCGAGCACGGCGGAGAACTGCGGGCGGCCGACGGCGGTCATCATGCGCGTCGTGCACATCGCCCCGGGACCCACCCCCACCTTGAGGATCGTCGCGCCCGCGGCGACAAGGTCGTTCACGCCGTCGGCCGTGACGATGTTGCCCGCCGCGATCGGCAGCCCCAGCCCCAGCCCGGACACCGTGCGCAGCGCACGCAGCATGCCTTCCTGGTGGCCGTGCGCCGTGTCCATGACGAGGACGTCGACGCCCGCCGCGGCCAGCGCGCGCGCCTTGGCCTCGACGTCGCCGTTGATGCCCACCGCCGCGGCCACGATGAGGCGTCCCTCGGCGTCGACGGCGGGACGGTAGAGGGTCGAGCGCAACGCGCTGCGTCGCGAGAGGGTGCCGACGACGTAGCCGTGCTCCAGCACGCAGACCGTCTCGGCGTCGATCTGGACGAGCAGGTCGAACGCCGCGCGCGCGTCGGGCACGTCGGCGGCGTCGAGGGATGCCGGGCGCGCGTGGGCCAGGTCGCCCAGGGTCGCGTCCGCCAATGCCGTGGACAGGCGCGACGCCGCCACGATCCCGACCACATCGTCGATGTGGAGACGCTCGCCCGTCACGGATGCCACGACGATGCCGTGGCCGGGGGTCGAAGGCAGCAGCCGCGACGCGTCGGCGACCGTCGCCTCGGGCGGCAGCACGAGCGGCGTGTCCCACGGCACCGGCTGGCGCTTGACCCACCGGATCGCGGCATCCAGCTCCTGCAGCGGCATGTCCTGCGGGAGGACGCCGAGTCCCCCGCGGCGGGCGAGGGTCGCCGCCAGCCGCGCCCCGGTGACGGAGTTCATGTTGGCCGAGACGAGCGGGATCTGCGCGCCTGTCCCGTCGCCGGGGGCGAGGTCGACGTCGAGGCGGCTCGTGATGCCCGAGCGCCTCGGCACGAGGAACACGTCGGAATACGTGAGGTCGACGGTGGGCAGCGGTCCGGAGAAGTCCATGTCTGTCAAGGTTAGCGATTCCTGACGGTCGCGATAATCACGCGGGATCGATCACGGCCGACGTCCGGTTTTCCCGGCTCATCGCAGGGAGACTGGGCTACGATGGGTCACCGCGTGTCCATGCCATGAAGGCCCGGTCAGCGGCCAACGAATCTCACGAAAGAGGCGATCTTCAGTGTCGAGCCAAGTGACGGGCGTCGGGGTGTCGAGCGAGGGAGAGTTCGGGGCCAACGAATGGCTCGTCGAGGAACTCTACGAGCAGTACAAGATCGACAAGAACTCGGTCGACAAGTCCTGGTGGCCGATCCTGGAGTCGTACACCCCCGTCGCCGTCGGTGCGCCCGCCGCGGGTTCCGAGCCGAGACCGGTCACGGCGCCCATCCCGGTCATCGGCACGAAGCCGGCCGCGCGCACGACGGCCAAGCCGGCCGCCCCGCAGCCGATTCCCGCCCAGGCACCGGCAGTGGCCCCCTCCGACCCCACCGCCGCCGTCGCGGAGGACACCGTCACGGTCCTGCGCGGGATGACCAAGACGCTCGCCGCGAACATGGACGAGTCGCTGACCGTTCCCACCGCGACGAGCGTGCGCACGGTCCCCGCCAAGCTGATGATCGACAACCGCATCGTCATCAACAACCACATGGCGCGCACGCGCGGCGGCAAGGTCAGCTTCACGCACCTCATCGGCTGGGCGCTGATCCAGGCGCTCAAGGAGTTCCCGAGCCAGAACGTCTTCTACGCCGAGGTGGACGGCAAGCCCTCGGTCGTCGCGCCGGCCCACATCAACCTCGGCATCGCGATCGACCTGCCCAAGCCCGACGGCAGCCGCGCGCTCATGGTGCCGAGCATCAAGCGCGCCGAGTCGCTGACCTTCAACGAGTTCCTCGCCTCTTACGAGGACCTCGTCAAGCGCGCCCGCGCGAACAAGCTGACCGCGGCCGACTTCCAGGGCACGACGATCTCCCTCACCAACCCGGGCGGCATCGGCACGGTGCACTCGGTCCCGCGTCTCATGAAGGGCCAGGGCTGCATCGTCGGCGCGGGCGCCCTGGAGTACCCGGCGGAGTTCCAGGGCTCGAGCGAGAAGACGCTCGTCGAGCTCGGCATCGGCAAGACCATCACGCTCACGAGCACCTACGACCATCGCGTGATCCAGGGTGCGGGCTCGGGCGAGTTCCTCAAGAAGGTGCACGAGCTGCTCATCGGGCAGCGCGGCTTCTACGACGACATCTTCGCCGCGCTGCGCATCCCCTACGCCCCCATCCACTGGGCGGGCGACATCAACGTCGACCTCGCCGAGCGCGTCGACAAGACCGCGCGCGTGCAGGAGCTCATCAACGCGTTCCGCGTGCGCGGGCACCTGATGGCCGACATCGACCCGCTCGAGTACGTGCAGCGGACGCACCCGGACCTCGAGATCGAGAACCACGGGCTCACCTTCTGGGACCTCGACCGCGAGTTCGTCGTGGGCGGGTTCGGCGGCCGGCGGCTCATGAAGCTGCGCGATGTGCTCGGAGTGCTCCGCGACTCCTACTGCCGCACGATCGGCGTCGAGTACATGCACATCCAGGACCCGGTGCAGCGCAAGTGGTTCCAGGACACGATGGAGGTCAAGTACCAGAAGCCGGGTCACGACGAGCAGCTGCGCATCCTCGCCAAGCTGAACGAGGCCGAGGCGTTCGAGACCTTCCTGCAGACCAAGTACGTCGGTCAGAAGCGCTTCAGCCTGGAGGGCGGCGAGTCGCTCATCCCGCTGCTCGACGAGGTGCTCCAGGGCGCGGCGGATGCCGGGCTCGACGGTGCCGCGATCGGCATGGCCCACCGCGGCCGCCTGAACGTGCTGACGAACGTCGCGGGCAAGACCTACGGGCAGGTGTTCCGCGAGTTCGAGGGCACGACGCTGCCGGGCAACAAGCGCGGCTCCGGCGATGTCAAGTACCACCTCGGCACCGAGGGCACGTTCGTGTCCGACCAGGGCGCGGAGATCCCGGTGCTGCTGGCCGCCAACCCCTCGCATCTCGAGGTCGTCGACGGCGTCCTGGAGGGCATCGTCCGCGCCAAGCAGGACCGCAAGCCCATCGGCACGTTCGCCTGGCTGCCGATCCTCGTGCACGGCGACGCCGCCTTCGCAGGCCAGGGCGTCGTGGTCGAGACCCTGCAGATGTCGCAGCTGCGCGGCTACCGCACGGGCGGCACGATCCACATCGTCGTCAACAACCAGCTCGGCTTCACCACGCTCCCCGTCGACGGCCGCACCTCCGTCTACGCGACGGATGTCGCCAAGACCATCCAGGCGCCGATCCTTCACGTCAACGGCGACGACCCCGAGGCCGTCGTCCGCGCCGCGCACGTCGCGTTCCTGTACCGCCAGGAGTTCCACCGCGACATCGTGATCGACCTGGTGTGCTACCGCCGACGCGGTCACAACGAGGGCGACGACCCCTCGATGACCCAGCCGCTGATGACGAACCTGGTCGAGGCGAAGCGGTCGGTGCGGCGCCTGTACACCGAGTCGCTCGTGGGCCGCGGTGACATCACCGAGGAGGAGTACGAGCAGACCAAGCGCGACTTCCAGGACCGTCTGGAGATCGCGTTCGCCGAGACGCACGCGGCAGAGACCGGCACGACGGATGTCGTCACGGCCGACGCCGCGGACGGCGACGAGGTCTCGGGCGAGCCGGACACGACCGGGGTCTCGACCGAGGTGGTCCAGCTCATCGGCGACGCCTTCGTGACCAAGCCCGCGGGCTTCACCGTGCACACGAAGCTCCAGCAGCTGTTGGAGAAGCGCCACGCCATGAGCCGCACGGGCGGCATCGACTGGGCGTTCGGCGAGCTCCTGGCCTTCGGCACGCTCGTGCTCGAGGGCACGCCGGTGAGGCTCGCCGGCCAGGACGCACGACGGGGCACGTTCGTGCAGCGTCACGCGGTGTTCCACGACCGGGTCAACGGGCAGGAGTGGCTGCCGCTGGTGAACCTCTCCGAGAACCAGGGGCGCTTCTTCGTCTACGACTCGCTGCTGAGCGAGTACGCGGCGATGGCGTTCGAGTACGGCTACTCGGTCGAGCGGCCGGAAGCGCTCGTGCTGTGGGAGGCGCAGTTCGGCGACTTCGCGAACGGCGCGCAGACGCTGATCGACACCTATCTCTCCTCGGCATACCAGAAGTGGGGACAGCAGTCGAGCGTCGTGCTGCTGCTCCCCCACGGCTACGAGGGCGCGGGCCCCGACCATTCCTCGGCCCGGATCGAGCGGTTCCTGCAGATGTGCGCGCAGGACAACATGATCGTCGCGCGCCCCTCGACGCCGGCATCCTACTTCCACCTGTTGCGCCGTCAGGCCTATGCGCGTCCGCGCAAGCCGCTGAT
Source organism: Microbacterium sp. SORGH_AS_0888 (assembly GCF_030818905.1). Lineage (NCBI taxonomy): Bacteria > Bacillati > Actinomycetota > Actinomycetes > Micrococcales > Microbacteriaceae > Microbacterium > Microbacterium sp. SORGH_AS_0888. The sequence continues at coordinate 85,554 of NZ_JAUTAZ010000001.1, read as the reverse complement.
CGTCTTCACGCCGAAGGCGATGCTGCGGCTCCGGGACGCGACCAGCCCGGTCGAGGACTTCACGCAGGGACGTTTCGAGCCGGTGCTCGACGACGACCGACAGCTCGACCGCCAGGCGGTGCGGCGTGTGCTGCTGCACTCCGGAAAGATCCACTGGGATCTGCGCAGCGAGCTGGAGAAGCACCCGGACCCTGCGATCGCGCTCGTGCGGCTCGAGCAGTTCTACCCCGCGCCGATCGACGAGCTCAACGCCGTGATCGACGCCTACCCGAACGCCGAGCTCGTGTGGGTCCAGGAGGAGCCGGAGAACCAGGGCGCGTGGCCGTTCATCGCGCTCGAGGTCGTGAAGTTCCTGCACGGTCGGACGATCCGGGTGGTCTCGCGGGCGGCCTCGGCCTCGCCGGCGGCGGGATCGGCGAAGGTGCACGCGATCGAGCACGCGGCGCTCATGGAGAAGGCCCTCGCGATCTGAGCCGGTCGCGCGCGTCTGGGGCTCGGCGTCAGCCGGCGGCGAGCCCCAGACGCGGCCCGAGCGAGTCGATCGCGAAGCGGAGTCCGAGATCGAGCGCCGGCCCGGTGTGGTTGACCCCCGGAAGGGTGGTCTCATAGACCGTGAAGCCGGCCGCCTTCGCGGCGGCTGCGTTGGCGACCTGTCCCGGGCCGAACGTGGCGTCCTGGTCGCCATGGGTGAACACCGCCGCGTGCCCGCCGTAGGAGCCGGCGTTCCTCGTCAGCCATGAGGTCGGGCGAGCAGCCTCGAAGGCGGCCGCGTCTCCGCCGAACACCTCCTGGGTGGTCTTGGCCACGTGCTCGGAGCCGGGGTACTCGTTGCCCGAGACATCCATGAGGTTGCCCCACAGCTGCGGATACTGCGCCGCGTAGGCGAACGCGCAGGCGCCGCCGTTGGAGTACCCCCCGATGACCCAGTAGGCGGGGTCGTCGACGATGTTGAGGTGCGTGCGGGCGTAGGCGGGGACATCGGTGTTGATGTACGTCGACACCTTCCCGTACTTGTCCGAATCGTGGCATGCGGGATCCGCGTTGATCGACCCCAGCTGATCGACCACGATCGCGATCGGCGCGAGTCCGTGGTGCGCGGCGGCGAAGGCGTCCAGCGCAGCGGCCAGGCTCGTCGGATCGGGCGTGCCCGGCTGCCCCATCATGAAGACGATGAGGGGCAGCTTCGGCGGATGCGCGACGAGCGCCGCGGGCGGCAGGTAGAGAGCGGCGTCCCGCGCGGCGAACCCCGTGTCGGGGATGCGCTCGGCGTCGCTCAGCGCGCTGACCCGCCCCTTGGCGGGCATGTCCGCGGGCGGGGTCCAGGTCTGGAAGAGCGTGGCGGGATCGTCGCTGCTCGCCGTGGCCGCGGGCAGCGGCGCCGACTCGAGCGCCTGGATGCCGAGGATCGTGGCGAGGGTGTGGGTCAGCCCGTAGGAGCGGTTGACGCCGAGACCCGCCGCCACGAGCGCGACCAGGACCAGCACGACCGCGAGGGCGCGCCGCCACCACGGCCGGGAGAACGCACCGACGACACCGACGGCCGCGAGCGCGAACCCGCCCGCGGCCCAGATCGAGGCGCTGCCCGGGAGGGGACCGTCGAACGCCCCGAGCGCCTCGAGCCCGATGACGGCGACGTAGCCGCCGATCGCGCCCACGGCGAGCGCGATCAGCAGCCGCCAGCCCCGCCAGGGGCGGACGAGGACGACGACGAGCGCCAGCGCGACCGCGAGCGCGACGAAGATCCACACGATCGGGCTGTTGATCAGCTCGAGCGTCAGCAGCCACTGTCTCATCTCTCACTCCCTCGGGCGGCACGGGCGACCCCCCACACATCGCGGGCGTCGGCATCCGGAAGATACGCGCGACCGATCGCGACGCCGATGAGCGGCAGCTGCATCGGGTCGCCGTAGGCGAGGTGGATCGTGCGGTACTCGGGGTGGAACTTGCTCTTGAACCGGAACAGCGAGGCGAAGCCGTACACGGGCTCGAGCACCTCCGCGAGCTGTTCGAGGAGCGCGGCGAGCACGGTCTGCGAGCCGGGACCGTCGGGCTTGGTGGCCAGCGGCGCGCCGGAGAGGCTGAGCTCGGTGAGCCCGTCGTCCTTGGCCCGCAGCGCCGCGCGCGCGATGACGAACTCCATCAGCCCGTTCGGCCCGTCCGGGCGGCGCCGCATGAAGTCCAGCGTCCATCCGGTGAGCCGTCCGTCGCACCACGAGGGCATCCAGCTGGTCACGACCTGGATGCGCCCTTCCGCGTCGACGGCGAGCAGCAGCGCGACCTCCGGGTCCTTCGCCTCCTCGAGCGACCCGAGAGTGAACCCCATCTCCGGCAGCGCCCGATCGGCGACCCACTGCTCGTCGATCTCCTCGATCTGGGAGATCTGTGCCGCGGTCAGGTCCTGCCATCGGGTCCAGACGTCCACGATGCCCTCGCGTTCGGCGCGGGTCATCGGCTGGCGGACCTTCTGCCACGCCTTCCCCGTCATCGTGAGGTCGGCGAGCACCATGACGGTCTCCTCGCCGACGGAGGTGTGCTCCCACCCCATCTGTTCGAACACCGGCAGGAACTCGTCGTGGATGCTGTAGAACACCGGGGTCCAGCCGTGCGAGATGCAGTGATCGACGAATCCGCCCACCGTCCGCGCGCGGTGCGCCGGGACGGTCAAGGGGTCCGCGATGGCGATCGCGACGTCCCCCACGAGCCGGTAGGCGACGGCCGACTGACGATCCTCGCTGTACCAGTAGCTGTTCCCGTGCCAGGTTCCGATGAAGCCGAGGGTGCCGCCGCCACGACGGAGGAGGTCGCGGTAGAGGGCGGCATCCGCGTGCGCGCCGCTGCGGACACGGCGGTAGAGCCGCAGCATGCCGACCACGACGACGCACCAGAAGGCGACTCCCACCCACTGGTAGATGAACAGCGCCACGCCGCGCCGCGGGTAGGGCGGCTGCCCCACGCCCTGCAGGAACGCCGGCGGCACGAACCTCCGGATCATCTCGACGAGGATGTCGCCGAGCGAGGGCAGCACGTCGAACGAGGCGCGCTCGGTCCAGGACGCCGCCACGAACAGGGCCGCGCAGAGCACGAACGCGAGCGCCACCGCTCCGGCGAACGCGCGCACGGCGCGGGAGGTCGCCCGCACCGGGAACCGGCGCCGGAGCACCACGAGGCTCACGGCCGCCGCCAGCGGCACGCCGATCGAGGCGATCCCCCACATGACGTACTGCAGCCCGCTGCCGTCGACCCAGCGGTCGATGTACAGCTCACCGCTGAGCAGCGAGTACACGGCCAGACCGGCCAGGAGCGTCTCGACCGCGACGGCGAGGACCAGACCCGCCCTCCGCCCCTGCCGCAGTCCGAGCGCTGCGACCAGGAGCAGCACCAGCGGGACGAGCGCGAGCGCCGTGGGACCCGCGCCGTGCGTGACCAGGAGCGCGAGCTGGTGGTCGCAGCGCGGCGTGTACGTGACGGCGCACGTGTCGATGAGGTGCTGGTTGAACTCCGCGAAAGAGGACACCACCAAGGAGAGCGGTCCGCGCCCGCCGCCGCCGACGAGAGCCGCGAAAGGACCGAAGCCGGTGACGGCCACGAGCGCAGCCATGAGCGAGCGGGTCTCACGGACCGAGGAGCGGTGCCAGGGATGCCGTTCCCGCCCACGAGCAAGCACCATCCCGAGCACGAGCCCGACGAGCGCGACCGCGAGTCGGTACCACGCGTCGACGTCGCCGGCGTAGAGCGCGAACATGAGCAGGACGGCGAAGCCGATGAATCGGATCCGGCGCCGCCAGAGCGCGGACGAGAACGCCGTGGCGGTCATGGCGGCGCCCACCACGGCGATCGCGGGGTCGAGCACGGGCATCTCGTCGATCTCGACCGGGCCGAGCTCGGTGACCACCCAGAGGCCGGCATGGATGCCGATCGACACGCCCACGCCGACGAGGGTCGTGCACAGCATGACCCAGATCGTGCGCCGATGACCGAGCACCGCCTCGGCGTAGGCGAGCACGGTGACGCTGAGCAGAAGCGCGAGCACCGTGTCGATCGTCGAGTCGGGGACGGCCGCCACCGTCAACGGCGTCCACCAGCGGCCGTCGGCGAACACCGCCAGCGGCCCCGTCCCCCAGAACGACGCATCCGCCCCCCAGAGCGAGCCCGTCGCGACCGAGGTGACGAGGATCAGGGCCGCGAAGCCGAAGGCGACCGGATGCGCCTGCACGTAACGTCGCAGCAACCGTCCCCGAAGGCGGGCACGCCGAGGCGCCGCCTCACCGGTTGTCGCTCGCACTCAACCCTCCGTCGCACAGTGCCGCGGACACATTACCGTCCGTTCCCGTGCGCTCGCCGAGGCCGGGCTCACCTGCGAGGTGTCAGTGGTGGGTCGCCTGGACCTCTCGCAGCCGCGCCAGCACCTGGATCCGGAGGTCTTCGGGTGCCGTCTCCTTGCACGCGCGCGCGACGACATCGGTCAGCGTCCGCGCCACCAGGGCCTCGTCGCGGCAGGCCTCGCACGTGGCGAGGTGCTCGGTGATATCGGTGTGCTCGGTGTGGCACACCTCGTTGCGCAGGTACTCCTCGAGGTCCCGCCGGGCCTTGTCGCAGCCGCAGTCCGTCATTTCTTGCTCCTGGATGACACGGGGGTGATCCCCCGCTCGTGTGCGTAATCGGCGAGCAGCTCACGCAGCATCCTCCTGCCACGGTGCAGGCGGCTCATGACCGTGCCGATAGGGGTTTTCATGATGTCCGCGATCTCCTGATACGCGAAGCCCTCCACGTCCGCGAGGTACACCGCCAGGCGGAAGTCCTCCGGGATCGCCTGCAGCGCGTCCTTCACGACGGATGCCGGCATGTGGTCGATCGCCTCGGCCTCGGCCGAGCGGGCGCTCGTCGCGGTGGTCGACTCGGCGCCCCCGAGCTGCCAGTCCTCGAGCTCGTCGATCGCTCCCTGGAACGGCTCACGCTGCTTCTTGCGATACGTGTTGATGTAGGAGTTGGTGAGGATGCGGTAGAGCCAGGCCTTCAGGTTCGTCCCCTGGGTGAACGTCGCCCACGAGGCGAAGGCCTTCACGAACGTCTCCTGCACGAGGTCCGCCGCGTCCGCGGGATTGCGGGTCATGCGCATCGCGGCGGCGTAGAGCTGATCCATGTAAGGGAGCGCCTGCTCCTCGAACTGGGTGCGCACCTCTGCCTGCTCGTCCATCATGGGAGAGTCTACGGCCGCGGTATCCGGCCGCTGCAGCGTCGCGATCACACACATCCCCTCCGACGTCCCGGTGACGCCCTCGGTAGTCTGGAACCGATGAGCACACTTCGGTATTCCCCCTGGACCGCACCGACCGCCACCGAGCCGGTGAAGGCGTCCGTCTCCGTGCCGGGATCCAAGTCGCTCACCAACCGCGAGCTGGTGCTCGCCGCGATCGCCGACGGCCCCGCGACCGTGCATGCGCCGCTGCACTCCGACGACTCCGCGCGCATGATCGAGGCGCTCCGCGCCCTCGGGGTCGGCATCGACGAGGTGCCGGGCGAGGGCGAGTTCGGGCCCGACCTGCGCGTGACTCCCCCCGCACGGTTCGCCGGGGGCGGCACGATCGACTGCGGACAGGCCGGCACCGTCATGCGCTTCGTCACCCCGTTGGCGGGGCTCGCGGACGGCGACGTGGCCGTGACGGCGCACGAGAGCGCCCTCCACCGGCCGATGGGCGAGATGATCCGCGCCCTCCGCGATGCCGGGGTCGACATCGACGACGGCGGCACGTGGGCGCTCCCGTTCACGGTGCGCGGCCGCGGCCGCATCGCCGGCGGCGAGGTAGAGATCGACGCGAGCGCCTCGAGCCAGTTCGTCTCGGGCCTGCTGCTCGCCGCCTCGCGCTTCGACGTGGGGCTGCGCCTGCGGCACCGCGGAGCCCGGCTGCCGAGCATGCCGCACATCGAGATGACGATCGAGTCCCTCGCCCACCGCGGCGTGCACGTGGAACGAGCGGGCGTCGGAGAATGGCTCGTGCCTCCGACGGTCCCGCACGGCAAGGACGTCGTGATCGAGCCCGATCTCTCCAACGCCGCCCCCTTCCTCGCCGCGGCGCTGGTGACGGGAGGCAGCGTGTCGGTGACGGGCTGGCCCGCCCATTCGACGCAGCCGGGCGTGCAGCTGCCGGAGCTGCTGGCCGCGTTCGGCGCGCGGACGTCGCGGCGCCGCGGCGCGCTGACCGCGACGGCGGGTGACCGCATCCAGGGCGTCGACCTCGACCTGTCCGCCGTGGGCGAGCTCACCCCGACTCTCGTCGGGCTGGCGCTGTTCGCGGACGGCCCCTCGACGTTCACCGGCATCGGTCACATCCGCGGGCACGAGACCGACCGGATCGCGGCGCTCGTGGCGAACGTCCGGCGGATGGGCGGCCACGCAGAGGAGCTGCCCGACGGCATCCGCGTCGTTCCGCGCGCGCTGACGGGCGGTGTGTGGCAGGCCTACCACGACCACCGGCTGGCGACGACGGGGGCGCTGGTCGGCCTCGCGGTCCCGGGGGTCTCGGTGGACGACATCGGCTCGACCGGGAAGACCATGCCGGAGTTCCCCGACCTGTGGGCGCAGATGCTGGCGGAGCCCGTGCGCGAGGCGACGGATGCTCGGTAGCCGCACACGGGGTGGGCACGGCGCATCCTCCTCCCGGAGAAAGCCGGGCCCCGCGTGAGCTGGCTCCCTCCGGACGACGAGGACGACGAGCCGGAGTACGACGAGACCGCCTTCCGCGTGCGTCCCAACCCCAAGGCGAACCGGCCCCGCACCAAACGCCGGCCGGCCCACGCGGACGCCGAGACGGCGAGGGTCCTGGGCGTCGATCGCGGACGCTATGCCGTGCTGGTCGACGAGGACGGCCCCGACGAGCGCGAGGTCGTCGCCACCCGCGCGCGCGAGCTGCGGCGCCAGCCGATCGTGACGGGCGACCGCGTCCGCGTCGTGGGCGACACGAGCGGCGCCGAGGGAACCCTCAGCCGCATCGTGGGCATCGAGCCGCGCGCGACCCTGCTGCGGCGCAGCGCCGACGACACCGACCAGGTCGAGCGCGTCGTCGTCGCGAACGCCGACCAGATGCTCGTGGTGGTCGCCGCGGCGGACCCCGAGCCGCGGGAACGGCTCGTGGACCGCTACCTCATCGCGGCGCTGGATGCCGGCATCCGGCCCCTCCTGGTCGTCACCAAGACCGACCTCGCCGATCCCTCCGACTTCCTCTCGCACTTCGCCGGCGTCGATCTGGAGGTCTTCACGAGCCGCCGCGGCGACATGCCGCTCGAGCGCATCGGCGCCGCGCTGGCCGGACACTCCACGGTCTTCGTCGGGCACTCCGGGGTGGGCAAGTCCACGCTCGTGAACGCGCTCGTGCCGACCGCTGGACGCGCGACCGGCCACGTGAACGAGGTCACCGGACGCGGCCGTCACACCTCGTCCTCGACCGTCTCCCTGCGCTACCGCGGCGCGACGGGCACGGGGTGGGTCATCGACACCCCCGGCGTGCGCTCGTTCGGGCTCGGCCACGTGGATCCGGCCAACATCCTGCGGGCCTTCACCGATCTCGCCGAGGTGGCCGAGCAGTGCCCGCGCGGCTGCACGCACCTTCCCGACGCCCCCGACTGCGCGATCGCGGAGGCCGTCGCGGAGGGACGCCTCGGCCCGACGGGAGCCGCACGGCTGGACTCGCTGCAGCGGCTGCTCACGACCTTCGCCGGACGGTGAGCCGGGCCTAGGCTGGTCGTATGACGCTGCAGCCCGGAGACACCGCCCCGACGTTCACCCTCCTCGACCAGGACGAGCGCCCGGTCTCGCTCGCGGACTACCGCGGGCAGCGGGTCATCCTCTACTTCTACCCCGCCGCGATGACGCCGGGCTGCACGACGCAGGCATGCGACTTCCGCGACAGCATCTCCGCGCTCGCGGGGGCGGGATTCGCCGTGCTCGGGGTCTCCCGGGACGAGCCCGCGAAGCTGCGGCGCTTCCGCGAGCGCGACGGGCTCACCTTCCCGCTGCTCAGCGACCCCGACCACGCCGTGCACGAGGCGTACGGCGCGTGGGGCGAGAAGCAGAACTACGGCAAGACGGTCACGGGCGTCCTGCGCTCGACCTTCGTGATCGACGGCGACGGCCGCATCGAGCACGCGCTCGTGAACGTCAAGGCCACGGGACACGTCGCGCGTCTGCGCAAGCTCCTCGGCGTCGACGCCTGAGGCGCCCCTCAGCGCGGACGCCGACGGCCGGCACGCACGACGGCGACGACGAGAAGGACGAGCGTCACGACGGCGGGCGCGGCGATGCCCAGCCCGAGGATCGGATGGGCGTAGGCGTCCGTCGCGGCGCCGCCCGCGACCGCCAGCACGAGCACCTGCGTCACGATGCCGCCGGAGCGACCCCAGGAACGGTCGCGCAGCGTCGCGACGCCGAAGGCGATCACGGCGGCCGCGCCGACGAGCGTGAGCACCAGCAGGGCCACGGCGCTCGTCGGCGAGTCGGTGTCCCCGCCCGCGAGCGCGGCCCCCTGCCACAGCGCGAGCGCCACGATCGCGGCGCCCTCGATGAGCAGCAGGATCCCCGCGAGCCACTCCACCAGACCCGTCTTCATCCGCTGGTCTCCTCTCCGGATGCGTCGCCCCGCCCGTCCGCACGAGGCCCGTCGATCAGGGTGAACGCTGTGAAAACAGCCGGAGAACCCTTGTCAAGGTGATGTCACTGTGCGACGATGGACGGCGTCGTGTGCTCCCACAGCGAGGTGGGGCGGGCTTTGACCCGCACACCGAAAAGAGTAACGGACTCGTCTTCGTGCTCTGACACCCCCACCCGAAAGCTTTCATCCTGAGGAGCACAACTATGGATTGGCGCGACAAGTCCGCCTGCCTGACGGTCGACCCCGAACTGTTCTTCCCGGTCGGCAACACCGGCCCCGCGGTCGACCAGATCGAAAAGGCCAAGGCGGTGTGCGCGCGCTGCACCGTGACCGAGGTCTGCCTGCAGTACGCGCTGGAGACCGGCCAGGACTCCGGCGTCTGGGGCGGTCTGAGCGAGGACGAGCGCCGCGCCCTCAAGCGCCGCGCCGCTCGCGCGCGCCGCGCGTCCTGAGCCGCGCCGCGCGCCCGGCTCAGCCCCGGTCTCGCTCGATGTAGCGCAGCGGGATGTCGATCGTGACCTCCGTGCCGCTGCCCATGATCGTGTGCCAGTCGATCGTGCCGCCGAGCTCGCCCTGAATGAGCGTGCGGACGATCTGCGTGCCGAGACCGCGTCCGACCTGCCCCTCCGGCAGGCCGACGCCGGTGTCGCGCACACGCACCTCGAGGCGCTCCCCCGTGCGCTCCGCGGCGATCTCGACCTCGCCCTCCTGACCCGCCAGGCCGTGCTCGACGGCATTCGTGACCAGCTCGGTCAGCGCGAGGGCCAACGGGGTCGCGTACTCGCTCGGCAGCGTGCCGAACGATCCGGACTTGCGCGTACGGGCACGGGTGTTGGGAGCCGCGGCGACCTCCGCGACGAGCTTCAGCACCCGTGAGAACACGTCGTCGAAATCGACGCTCTGGGTGAGCCCCTCCGAGAGCGTGTCGTGGACGACGGCGATCGCCGCCACACGACGCGTCGCGTGAGTGAGCGCGTCGCGCGCCTCGTCGGAGTGCGTCCGACGTGCCTGGATCCGCAACAGCGAGGCGACCGTCTGCAGGTTGTTCTTGACCCGGTGGTGGATCTCTCGGATCGTGGCGTCCTTGGTGATGAGCTCCTGCTCCTGGTGGCGCAGCTCGGTGACGTCGCGACACAGCACGATCGCGCCGATGCGGGTGCCGTGGTCGCGCAGTGGGATGGCGCGCAGCGACACGGTCACCCCGCGCGCCTCGACATCCGTGCGCCAGGGGGCCCGACCGGTCGCCACGACCGGGAGCGACTCGTCGAACTGACGCTTCTCCGGCAGGATCCGGGTGATGACCTCCACGAGCGGCTCCCCTTCGAGCTCGTCGTCGAATCCCATGCGGTTGAAGGCCGAGAGCGCGTTGGGGCTCGCGAAGGTCGTGACGCCGTCGACGTCGATGCGGATGAGGCCGTCCGAGGCGCGCGGCGCGCCCCGGCGGGGGGCGGTGGGCGCGGCGAGGTCCGGGAACTCGCCGGAGGCGACCATGCCGAACAGATCGTCGGCGCAGTCGTTGAAGGTGATCTGCTGACGCGACGGGGTTCGCGCCTCTCCGAGGTTGGTGTGCCGGGTGAGGACGCCGATCACGCGCGGCGGTGTGTCGCCGCGGCCCGGCTGGCGAACGATCGGCACGGCGCGCACGCGCGTCGGGGTCTCCTCGAACCAGTCGGGCGAGGCGGAGTCGACGATCCGCGCGCCCTGGTACGCCTCGCGCACCTGAGCACGCCACTGCGGCCGCACCCGGTCCCCGACGATGTCGCGGTAGAACAGCGTCGCCGCACCGCCGGGCCGCGTGTGCGCGACGGCGACGTAGGAGTCATCCGGCGTCGGAACCCAGATCACGATGTCCGCGAACGCGAGATCGGCCAGCAGCTGACCGTCTCCCGCGAGGCGGTGGAGCCATTCCACGTCGGCGGGGTCGGAGAACCCCTGGGCGTACACGAGGTCGGAGAGCGTCGACACGGGACCAGCCTATGCGCACCGGCGGCGGCGATCAGCGCGCGGCGGCGAGGGCGCGTCGCGCCGCCCTGCGAGTCGTCGGCAGAGCCGCGCTCGGGCTCAGCTCCGCCGCCACCCGCCGGACCGCGGCGACCAGCGGTGACCGTGCCGCGACCTCGGAGACCGGGCGCGCAGCCAGGCGCGCGGCGTCGGCCGCCCGCGGGTCGTCGGGCACGAACAGCACGTCGGTGAGGTCGGCGTAGCGCTCGAGCGTGCGGCGGATCTGCCCGCGGGCGTCGAGGCCGACGGCGCCCGCACGCAGCCGGTTGACCACGACCGTCACCGGCACCGGGCCGACCGCGGCCCGCAGCTCGGTGTAGCCCCGCACGAAGCGGGCGATCCCGACCGGCTCCGCGGCGGCGACCGCCACGACACGATCGCAGGCGGCGAGCGTCGCAAGCGTCGCCGCGTTGCGGCGCGGCCCGTCGGCGAGGTCCGACACGATCTCCTCGTCGCGCTCGAGCGATGCCGCGACGTCGACGATCGTGGTCCTGGCCCAGGACCGGCACGCGCCGAGGACGGCCGATATCCGCCGCGCGGACAGCTCGGGCCACCGTGCGGGGCGGTTGATGCCCACCAGGACGCTCACGTCGCGCCCCGCGATGGCCAGCGGGACGCTGATGCGCGAGAGCTCCGCATGATCCAGGCCGCCGAGCTCTGCCTGCCGGCAGGCGGCGGGCAGCCCCGGCCCTTCGTCCGGGAGCGCCAGGGCCTGTGCGATGGAGGGCGCGTGGGCGTCCGCGTCGACCAGGGCCAGGTGGCGGCCGTCCCGGGCGAGCTCCGTCGCGAGCTCGATCGCGATCGTGGTCCGTCCGGGCGCGCCGTGCGGGCCCCAGACCGCGATCGTGGCAGGGTCCTCGACGCCCGCCGTCGAGGCGGCGGGACGGGAGCGGAGGATCGCGACGGCGAGGCGCCGCGGCCCGAGCCCGGGCGGCAGGGGCTCGGCGAGCCCGAAGCCGGCGGCACGCCGCGCCCCGTCCGGCTCCGCCGCGACCGGCACCACGCGCACGCCGGCGCGATCGGCGAGCGCGACCAGCTCCGCCGTCAGGAGCTCACGGCTGGCGGGGACGACGACCAGCTCCGCGTCCGCGAGGTCGGGAAGGGATGCCGGCGCCCGGGCGTCGACGATGCCCGACACCGTGGCACCGCGGGCGGTGAGCTCCGCCGCGACGCGCGACGCCGTGGGCTCGGGGAGCACGAGCACGACCCGGGTCATCGCGCTCCCCCGCCCGCCGGCACGACCGAGAGCATCGACTCGTCCGACAGCGCGCCGAGGAGCTCGGCGAGCGCGGCGCGGGGCACGACGAGCTCGACCGAGTCGGCGGTCGCGGAGCCGAGCGCCTCGCTCGCGACGACGCGGGAGACCACGGCGTCGGCGACGAGGACGCGCGGGATCCCGTGATCGCCCTCGGCCGTGCGCGGCGCGGCCCACACCTCGACCGGCGCTCCGGGCGCGACCGCGGCCGGGACGCGCATCGAGGACGGCACGACGACCGTCGTCGTGCGCGCCGCCTCCGCCGATCCCAGGGCCTCGAGCGGGACGAGCTCGCCCGCCGACACGGTGCGCACGACGACGGCGTCCGCGGCGGACGCTCCCGGCTTCGCGTATCGCTCGGCCGCCTGTCCGAGGGCGACCTCGGCGACACGGAGGTCGCCCGACGCGATCGTCTCGCCCGGCACGAGGGTCCGTGCCGCGACCAGCACCGGGGAGGTCTGACGGGCGGCCGCGACGACGAACCAGACCCCCGTGACGGATGCCACGACGAGAAGGATCCCGACGACGAATCGCGGGTCGATCCGGACCGATCGCGGCCGCGGCCGGGGTGCGCTGCTGCTCATGGCGACCATGCTCGCCCAGCCGCCTCCGTGGCGTCGAAGGTTATCCACAACAGGTTCCGCGAACGGCCCTCGCAGTGCCTCGGACGACGGATAATCGACGCATGCCCGAGCCGACCGCGTTCGAAGGACGCCATCTCGCTCCCGCGGATGTCGCCGATGCCCTGGCGATCTCCGTCGACGAGGTCATCGCGCTCGTCCTGGACGGCCGCCTGCGCGGTGCGCGGCTCGGCTCGCCGGCGCAGTGGCGCATCGACGAGCGCAGCGTCGTCGACTATCTCGACGACCAGGCGGAAGAGGCACGCCGGATGGCGCTGTGGCGCCAGTCGAACGCGGCGAGCTTCCCGGAGCTGTGGGGCCAGGGCCCCGTCCGCAGCCCCGACTGACCTCGCACGCCTCAGGCCGGACGCTCGTACAGCCGCATCCAGCCGATCGCCGCGAAGGGGAGCAGGCGGAAGCCGGTGACCTCGGCGGCCCGGCGCGGCACGTCGGGATCGTGACGGGCGAGATCGAGGTGGTCGGCGCCGGCGCGGTCGATCGTCCCCGTGAGCACGGCGCCGTCGAGGCGATGGATGCCGACCGTCACCCGCCGCCGAGCGAGGTCTCGTGCGACGAAGCCGAAGCTCATCCGTTCGGCCAGCGACCGCGGCGTGCGCGCGTCCTCCCGCGCGCTGTGGAGCAGCCCCTCCTGGTCGATCGCGAGCGCCGCGATCGCGTCGGTGCGGACGACCCCTGCGGCGCCCCCGTCGAGGTCGACACCGAGCCAGTCCTCGCCCGCAGCCGTCAGCGTGCCGCGCAGCGGCTCTCCCCCGACGACCTCGATCGTCGCGGCGTCGCCGACGAGGGCGCGCAGGCGCGATCGCAGCGGCAGGCGGGCGAGCCGTAGGCGCTCCGCCTCGGTGTCGAGCACGGCGCGCTCCGCCTCCCACTCCGACGCGAACTGCGTCTGGAGGTCTTCGAAGAGCCGTTCCCATCGCACGCGCCGACATTAAGGCATTGCGGGAGCAAGATGAGAACTTTTCCACAATCGCACATCGCCCCGTGGTCGGCCGATTGACTGATCCCGCGTACGCCCCACAAAAGAGCGAGGTGACCATGTCCTCTTCACAGCAGATGCCCGCGGCTTCGCTTCACCGACGGTTGGTCTCGGAGGACTTCTTCGCACCGCAGCCGACCTCCTCGTCGGAGCTCCCCGACCCGGAGCCGCTCCTGCGCAACCTCACCCAGGGCGTGCTCGAGACGCTCGCGGGCGTGCGCGACCTCGATCAGCTCGCGCGCTGGCTGACGGAGGAGGCGTACCGCGCGCTCCTCGTCCGCGTGAACCTCGCGATCCGCGCCCGGAGCGCCCGCGGAGTGCCGGCCGCGCGCCCCGTGCACAGCATCGTGAGCGTGCGTCACTCCTCGCCCGCGGACGGCGTGGTGGAAGCCGTCGTCGTCGTCGCGGCCCCCGCACGCACCCGCGCGGTCGCCATCCGGCTCGAAGGGATGGACCGGCGCTGGCGCGCGACATCCCTCGCCCTGCTCTGAGCGGCGCGGGCCGCTACGACCTGTCGGCGTCGATGAGCTCCAGGAGCGAGCGCAGCGCCTTCTCGATCTCGTCGTGGTCGTGCTGACCGGCTCTGCTCTCGCCCGAGATCACTCCGGAGCGCCGTACCTTGCGGAAGTCGCCGTAGGGGAACGAATAGGCAGCCTTGGTCTCCGGGTTCGCATCCCGGTCGATGCCGAGGTGCCAGTGGGCGAAAGCAGTCCATCCCTCGCGCTCGATGAAGGCGTTCTCCTCATCCGGGGTGGGAGCGGCCTCCGACCAGTCATCCCGCTCGTCGCGCACGACCTTCCCCTCCCGAACGAGGCTGCGGGCATGTCGCACCGCCGGCTGGTTCAGCTCGATCGTCATGGCACCCACGGTAGGCGGGCGCCCCGCGTCACGGAAGCGGGTTGACGCCGAGCGCGCCTACTGTCGATAGGACGCCAGGAAGTTCCCGAGCCGTTCGATCGCCTCCGTGATGACCCGGGCCTCGGGCAGGGTGACGACCCGCAGGTGGTCGGGGGTGGGCCAGTTGAAGCCGGTCCCCTCCACCAGGAGGATGTGCTCGGCCACCAGCAGATCGCGCACGAGCTTCTGGTCGTCGTGGATGTCGTGCACCTCGGGGTCCAGCCGCGGGAAGGCGTAGAGCGCGCCCTGCGGCTGGACGCAGCTCACGCCGGGGATCGCCTCGAGCCCCGCCCAGGCGGCGTCGCGCTGCTCGTGCAGCCGGCCGGTGGGAGCGATGAGCGCATCGATCGACTGCACGCCCGACAGCGCCGCCTGGACGGCGTGCTGGGCCGGCACGTTCGGGCACAGCCGCGTGGAGGCGAGCAGGTTGATGCCCTCCAGGAAACCGGATGCGTGGCTCTTGGGGCCCGTGATGACGAGCCAGCCGGAGCGGTAGCCCGCGACCCGGTAGGTCTTGCTCAAGCCGTTGAAGGTGAGGCAGAGCAGGTCGGGAGCGAGGGTCGCGAGGGACACGTGCTGGGCGTCGTCGAACAGGATGCGATCGTAGATCTCGTCGGCGAGCAGAAGCAGCGAGTGCTCGCGGGCCAGGTCGACGATCTGCTGCAGCAGCTCGCGCGTGTAGACCGCTCCCGTCGGGTTGTTCGGGTTGATCACGACGATCGCCTTGGTGCGCTCGGTGATCTTGGCCCGGATGTCCTCGATGTCGGGCTGCCAGCCGTTGTTCTCGTCGCACATGTAGTGCACGGGGGTGCCGCCGCCGAGGCTCGTCATGGCCGTCCACAGTGGATAGTCCGGTGCCGGGATCAGCACCTCGTCGCCCTCGTCGAGCAGCGCCTGCATCGTCATCGTGATCAGCTCGGAGACCCCGTTGCCGAGGAAGACGTCCTCGGGCGTGAACGACGGGAAGCCGGGCACCTGCTCGTACCGGTAGACGACGGCGCGACGGGCGGACACGATGCCCTTGCTGTCGGAGTAGCCGTGCGCGGTCGGAACGGCCTCGATCATGTCGCGGACGATCTGGAAGGGAGCCTCGAACCCGAACACCGCCGGGTTCCCGGTGTTGAGCTTGAGGATCGAGTGGCCCTCCGCCTCGAGCCGGTCGGCCTCCGCGAGTGCCTCGCCGCGGATCTCGTACAGGACGTTCTGCAGCTTGCGGGACTGATCGAGGGGGCGGAGCGGGCTCATCGGTTCAGGATATCCCCGCGCCGACGGGCTCCGCGCCGGCCGGGCGTTCGTCCGCCGAACGGGGCGACTCAGGCCGGGAGGACGGCGACGGCCTCGATCTCGACGAGCTGATGCGCGTAGCCGAGCACCGTGACCCCCAGCAGCGTGCTCGGCACGTCGTGCTCGCCGAAGGCCTCGTGCACGACATCCCACACGTCGCCCAGGTCCTCGCGTCGCGCCGAGGCGACGAGGATCCTCGTGCTCACGACGTCCTCGATGCCCGCACCGGCGTCGCGGAGGGCCTGCCTCAGCGTCTCGATGCACTGCGCCGCCTGACCCGCGTAGTCGCCCACGGCAGCCGTCGTGCCGTCCTTCTCGAGCGGACACGCTCCCGCGAGGAACACGAGCCGGGAGCCGGCGGGAACGATGGACGCGTAGGCGTACGGGGCGGGGCTGAGCTCCGCCGACCGGACCAGACGGACGCCGGGGCTCACCGGCTACTTCTTCTTGCCGGACGCACGACGCTCGGCGCGGTTCTGCGGCGCGGGCGCGCCGCCCGCCGCCGGGTCCACACGCTGACCGAAGGCGCCGCGAACGGAAGGCTCGGCGGGCGCCTGCGGTGCCGCCGCAGCTGCCGCCGCCTGGCGCGCTTTCCCGGTCGCGGCCTGCTGCACCTGCCCGCGGTTGTTGCGGACCTCGACGTCGCCGTCCTCGCTCGGGGCCGAGTACTCGAGGCGCTGCTGCTCCGGCGCGGACGCGTTGAGCCCCTTCGCCTCGACCTCGGTGACCTCGGCGCCGTCCGTGCGCACCTCGACCTCGAGGTTGAAGAGGAACCCGACCGACTCCTCCTTGATCTGGCCCATCATGGCCTGGAACATCTCGAACCCCTCGCGCTGGTACTCGATGAGGGGGTCGCGCTGCGCCATGGCGCGCAGGCCGATGCCGTCCTTCAGGTAGTCCATCTCGTAGAGGTGGTCGCGCCACCGGCGGTCGAGCACCTGCAGCACGACCCGGCGCTCGAGCTCGCGCAGCGCCTCGGCCCCCAGCTGCTCCTCACGGCGCTGGTAGGCGATCTTCGCGTCGCTGCGCAGCTCCCGCTTGAGACCCGCCGCGGTCACACGGCCCTTCTCGCCGGCCTCCGCGATGACCTCGTCGATCGTGACGCCGACGGGGTAGATCGTCTTCAGCTCGGTCCAGAGCGCGTCGAAGTCCCAGCTCTCGGTGTGGCCGCTGCCGGTCTTGTCGTCCACGATGGCGTCGATCGCGTCCTCGATGAAGTGCTGGACGCGGTCGGCGATGTCGTCGCCCTGCAGCATGTGACGGCGGTCGGCGTAGATCGCCTCACGCTGCCGGTTGAGGACGTCGTCGTACTTGAGCACGTTCTTGCGCATCTCGGCGTTGCGCGCCTCGACCTGCGCCTGGGCGCTCTTGATCGCACGGCTCACCATGCCCGACTCGATCGCCACGTCGTCGGGGAAGTTGGTGCGGGCGAGGATCGCCTCCGCCGCACCGGACTGGAACAGCCGCATGAGGTCGTCGGTCAGCGAGAGGTAGAAGCGGCTCTCCCCCGGGTCGCCCTGACGTCCCGAGCGTCCTCGCAGCTGGTTGTCGATCCGGCGCGACTCGTGACGTTCGGTGCCGAGGACGTAGAGTCCGCCGGTCTCCACGACCTTGGCCGCCTCGGCGGCGACCTCGTCGCGCACGCGCTCGTAGACGGCATCCCACTCCGCCTCGTACTCCTCCGGCGTCTCGACCGGGTCGAGGCCCTTGGCCTTCATCTCCTGCACGGCGAGGAACTCGGCGTTGCCGCCGAGCATGATGTCGGTGCCGCGGCCGGCCATGTTGGTCGCCACGGTCACGGCTCCCAGCTTCCCGGCCCGCGCGACGATCTCGGCCTCGCGCGCGTGGTTCTTCGCGTTGAGGACCTCGTGCTTGACGCCCTTCTTCGCGAGCAGCCGCGAGAGGTACTCGCTCTTCTCGACGCTGACGGTGCCGACGAGCACGGGCTGGCCGGCCTCGTGCCGGCTGGCGATGTCCTCGACGACCTGCGCGAACTTGGCCTGCTCGTTCTTGTAGACGAGGTCGGGCTGGTCCTTGCGGATCATGGGCTTGTTCGTCGGGATCGGGACCACGCCGAGCTGATAGGTCGACATGAACTCGGCCGCCTCGGTCTCGGCGGTGCCGGTCATGCCCGAGAGCTTGTCGTACAGACGGAAGTAGTTCTGCAGCGTGACGGTCGCGAGCGTCTGGTTCTCCGCCTTGACCGGGACCCCCTCCTTGGCCTCGATCGCCTGGTGGATGCCCTCGTTGTAGCGGCGCCCGACGAGGATGCGTCCGGTGTGCTCGTCGACGATCATGACCTCGTCGTTCATCACGACGTAGTCGGAGTCGCGCTTGAACAGCGCCAGCGCCTTGATCGAGTTGTTGAGGAACGAGATCAACGGCGTGTTCGCGGACTCGTAGAGGTTGTCGATGCCGAGGTAGTCCTCGACCTTCTCGATGCCCGGCTCGAGCACACCGATCGTGCGCTTCTTCTCATCGACCTCGTAGTCGACGCCGGCCTCGAGCGTCCTGGCGATCTTCGCGAACTCCGTGAACCAGCGATTCGCCTCCCCCGAGGACGGACCGGAGATGATGAGCGGCGTGCGCGCCTCGTCGATGAGGATCGAGTCGACCTCGTCGACGATCGCGAAGAAGTGGCCCCGCTGCACGAGGTCCTGCTTCTGCCAGGCCATGTTGTCGCGCAGGTAGTCGAAGCCGAACTCGTTGTTGGTGCCGTACGTGATGTCGGCCTCGTACTGCTGCCGACGCACCTGCGGGTTCTGGCCGGAGACGATCGTGCCGGTCGTCATGCCGAGGGCGCGGTAGACACGTCCCATGAGCTCGGACTGGTAGCTCGCGAGGAAGTCGTTGACCGTGACGACGTGCACGCCGTGCCCGGCGATCGCGTTGAGGTAGGCCGCGAAGGTCGCCGTCAGCGTCTTGCCCTCACCGGTCTTCATCTCCGCGATGTTGCCGAGGTGCAGGGCCGCTCCGCCCATGACCTGGACGTCGTAGGGCCGCTGTCCCAGGGTGCGCTTGGCCGCCTCCCGCACGGCGGCGAACGCCTCCGGCAGCAGCTGATCGAGCGTCTCCCCCGCCTCGTAGCGGGCGCGCAGCTCGGCGGTCTCGCCGCGCAGTTCCTCGTCGGTCAGCTGGGCGTACTCGTCCTCGAGCGCGCCCACCGCCTTGACGATCTGGCCGAGGCGACGGAGGATCCGTCCCTCGCCGGCGCGGAGCAGTTTCTCGAGCGGGTTGGCCACCAGGCATCTCCATCCATCGGTCGGCGCGGGCACGCCGGCACTTGCGTGCGCGGCAGGCACACCGTCCCCATGTTATCCACCCGTGACCTTGGCGGAGACTGCATGCCACATGCCACGTATGCATATACTCGGAAAGTACATACCCGGAAATTACCCGAGGGGGAAGCATGGTGGTCTGGCGACGGTGGGTCTTTCCCATCCTGTTGGTGGCGGTGTTCGGTCTGATCGCCGCGTCTCTGGTGAAGATGGCGTTCTTCCCCGACGACGCCCGAGCGGCGGCGGAGCTCCCCGCGGGGGCGGTGAGCGACCCGATCGTCGCGGTGTCGCGTGGCGACGTCGTCAACGCCATGAGCCTGAACGGGACCATCGCGCGGGACGAGGCCTACGCGCTCAAGGCCGACATCGAGGGGACGGTGACGGAGGTGAAGGTCGGCGACGGGCAGTCGGTGACCGCGGGTCAGGCGCTCTTCACGATCAAGCGGGCCGACAACTCGCGCCTCGTCGACGTGACGGCCCCCGAGGCGGGAGAGCTCGCCAAGATCGCCGTCGTGAAGGGGCAGCCGGCGACGATCGGCGCGGAGCTCGCCTCGCTGACCCCCGCGCGCTACCACGTGCTCGCCACGGTCCAGCCGGTCCAGCTGTACCGCCTGCTGAACGCGCCGAGCCAGGCGACGGTGACCATCACGGGCGGCCCCGCGCCGTTCACCTGCACAGGGGTCACGGTGCAGGTGGCCGAGGACAACACGACGAGCGTGCGCTGCGCCATCCCCGGCGAGGCGACCGTCTTCGCGGGACTGCCCGCGACGGTCGACCTCACGATCGGGAGCGTGACGGGCGTGCTCGTCGTGCCCACGACGGCGGTCAAGGGCGGCGCCAGCTCGGGCATCGTGTGGGTGGACCCGGGCGACGGCAGCGCACCGACGGAGCGCACGGTCTCCCTCGGCATCAACGACGGCACCTCCGTCGAGGTCACGGACGGACTCGCCGAAGGAGACATGATCCGCCAGTTCGCCCCGGGCACCGAGTCGTCCGCCGAGGAGATCTGCTACGACGACGGCCGCGGCGGGCAGTTCTGCGAGACCGGGACGAGCTGGTGACCGCGCTCATCTCCCTCCGCGGGGTCGCGAAGCAGGTGCTGCTCCCGGACGACTCACGGCTGGACATCCTGCGCGGCATCGACCTCGAGGTCGAAGCCGGCGACCATCTGGCCATCGTGGGACGCAGCGGCTCGGGGAAGTCGACGCTGCTGAACATCCTCGGCCTGCTCGACGGTCCCTCCGCCGGAACCGTGCACATCGACGGTCAGCGGACGACCCGGATGCGGGCGGGCGCTCTCGACAGGCTGCGCGGCCGGACCGTCGGCTTCGTGTTCCAGCAGTTCAACCTGCTCTCCGGCCGCACCGCGCTGGAGAACGTGTCCATGCCGCTCGGCTACGCGACGGATCGGTCGTTCTGGCGGCGGGAGCAGCGGGCACGCGCCATGCTCGAGCGCGTGGGACTCGGCCACCGTCTCGACGCGACGCCCGAACGCCTCTCGGGCGGCGAGCAGCAGCGGGTGGCGATCGCCCGCGCGCTCGTGCGGCGTCCGCGGCTCATCCTCGCCGACGAGCCCACCGGCGCTCTCGACATCCAGACGGGCGCGACCGTCATGGCGCTGCTCGCCGAGATCGCACGGGAGACGGATGCGGCCCTGGTCACCATCACGCACGACCCGCACGTGGCCGCCCGCGCCCGCCGTCACTTCCGGCTCGATGCGGGCGTGCTCTCCCCCATCGGCCTCGACGTGCTCGAGGACCGCGACCCGGCCCAGGAGGTCCCGGCATGACCGCCCTCGCGTGGCTCGTCGGCGCGCTCGGGGAGGCCTGGGCGGAGCTGCGCCACCACAAGCTGCGGGTCGCGTTGAGCCTGGTCGGCATCGCGGTCGCCGTCGGTGCGCTCACGAGCGTCGTCGCCCTGTCGGACTACATGCGCCAGTACCAGGCCGAGCAGTCGGACCGCTACGGCGGTCGGGTGGCCACGCTCCAGCTCTCGGGCGGGCGCGAGGACGGCGCGCCGGTCGACAACGATCGGCTGGACGCGCAGTTCGAACGGGTGTCGGAACGGTACGGATTCTCCCGTGTGTCGCGTGTCGCCGCCGGTGTGACGCTGAAGGTCCAGGGATTGGACGGCGTGCACGCCACGGCAGCGCGACTGATCGATCCCGACTACGCCGTCATCCACCGGCTGCCGCTCGCCGCGGGCCGCTGGTTCACCGCGCAGGACGAGCAGCTGCTCGCTCCCCCCGTCGTGGTCTCCGCGCCGCTGTGGGAGTCGCTCGGCGCTGTCCCGCTCCGCCAGCACCCGACCCTGACCCTCACGGGAGACCTCGCCGGCACCTATCTGATCGTCGGCGTGACCCCCAAGCAGGGGACGTGGGACACCGAGCACCGCGTTGACATGATGTACGGCACCTACCGGTCCCGTGTCGACGCGCTCCCCGCGGAGGCCGCCGTGCAACGGGAGATCTGGGTACCGGTGGCGCGGGTCGACGCCATCGCACCGGCGCTCGCGACGGACCTGCGCGCGGTCGCCGACCCCGGCGTGAAGATCGCCGTGAACCGGGTCGACTGGGCCGCGCAGGCGGGCGCGGCCGACTCCGCGCAGATGTTCGAGCTGGTGACCGGCGCGATCGCCGCGGTGGTCCTGCTGCTCGGCGGCCTCAGCCTCGTGAACGTCCAGCTGGTCGCCATGCGCCAACGCATCCGTGAGATCGGAGTGCGCCGCAGCTTCGGCGCGACGGCCGGACGGGTGTTCACCTCGGTCATGCTCGAGAGCGTGGTCGCGACCGCTGTCGCCGGGGCAGCCGGAATCGTCCTGGCCGTCGTCGCGCTGCGCTCCCCCCTCGTCCTTCAGATGTTCAGCGGCATGCAGGACCTGCCGCCGTTCCCCCTGCGCGCGGCCGTCACCGGGCTCGGGGCCGCCGTTCTCATCGGCGCGCTCGCGGGGCTCGTGCCCGCCCTCGTGGCGCTGCGCGTCAACGTCATCGACACGCTCAGGTTCTGAGCAGATCGGAGTTCGCATGTCCGTCAGGCAGAGCCTTCTCGCCATCCTCGACCAAGGCCCGTGCTACGGGTACCAGCTGCGCCTGGAGTTCGAGCGCCGCACCGGCGGCACCTGGCCGCTGAACGTGGGCCAGATCTACAACACCCTCGAGCGGCTGGAGCGCGACGGACTGGTCGCCAAGGGCGAGACCGACGCGCAGGGGCACGTCTACTACGAGATCACGGATGCGGGCAGCGCCGAGGTGCGGGACTGGCTCGGCGCCCCGGTCGATCGCGGGACGGGCACGCGGGACGAGCTCGCGATCAAGCTCGCGGTCGCGGCGACGCTCCCCGGCGTCGACATCTCCGCCGTGATCCAGACGCAGCGACGCGCGTCGCTCTCCCAGCTGCAGTCGCTGAATCGGGCCAAGTACGCGGGTGCGAGCCCGGACGGGCCGGAGGAGCTCGCGTGGTCTCTCATCGTCGACGCGATGATCTTCCAGACCGAGGCCGAGGTGCGCTGGCTCGACCACACCGAACAGCGCCTGTCGCGGCATCCGGCTCCCGCGCTCCCCCTCTCGACGGAGCAGCCGCGACGAGGCCGGCCGGTGCGCGGCGAGGCGGAGCCCGCGCGATGACGGAGACCGTGCTGCGCCTGATCGGGGTCACGCAGCAGTACGGGCACGGTCCGACGGCCGTCTCGGCGCTCTCCGGCGTGGATCTCGAGATCTGCCGCGGCGAGCTGGTCGCGGTCATGGGCGCCTCCGGCTCGGGGAAGTCCACGCTGCTCACGATCGCGGGCGGCCTCGCGATCCCCACGACGGGCGAGGTCGTCGTCGAGGGCGCGCATCTGAGCACGCTCGGGCGCAGTCGGCTCGCGGCACTTCGGCGCCGCTCGCTCGGGTTCGTGTTCCAGGACTTCAACCTCGTGCCGACCCTCACGGCCCTCGAGAACGTCATCCTGCCGCTCGAGCTCGACGGCTTCGGCGGGCGGGTCGCCCGCAGGGCGGGGCGCGATGCGCTCGCCGCCGTCGACCTCGTGAGCCGCGGCGACGCCTATCCCGACGATCTGTCCGGCGGCGAGCAGCAGCGTGTCGCGATCGCGCGCGCCGTCGTCGGCGGGCGTCGTCTGATCCTCGCCGACGAGCCGACCGGAGCCCTCGACTCCGTCACCGGTGACGTCGTCATGCGGATGCTGCGAGGACGGGTGGATGCGGGAGCAGCCGGGATGCTCGTCACGCACGACGCGCGGCACGCGGCATGGGCAGACCGCATCGTGTTCCTCCGCGACGGTCGGATCGTGGACGAGTCGAGGCGCCTCGACGCCGACGATCTGCTGTCCGAGTGCCGGCCGTGACGGGATTCTGGGCGAGGCTGCGGGTCGCGCAGCGCCTCGCCCGCCGCCAGGTGCGGCGCGCGCCGGGGGCCGGCCTGCTCGTCGCGGCGCTCGTCGCGCTCCCGGTCGCCGCGCTCACGGCGAGCGCGACCTTCTGGCAGAGCCAGCAGCCGACGCCGCAGCAGCGGGTGACGCTCCAGCTCGGACAGGCCCAGTCCTGGCTGGGACCGGGAGCCGGAAGCCCCGACATGCGGCAGTACGTCGACGCGCCGAACATGCTCTACCGGGTGTCCACGCCGCGCACGACCGCCGTGCACGTGCAGGACCCGGTGTCCGCGGCGATCCCGGCCTCGGCGCGGACGCTGCCGGTGTCCGAGTACGCGTCCGCCGTGGTGTCCGCTCCGAACGGCCCGGCGCGCGTCGACGCGGTCGTGGGGGACGTCTGGGATCCGCTGCTCGCGGGGCGCTACCTCGTGCTCGGCGGCCGTGCACCCGCCGCTCCCGACGAGGCGATGGCCTCACCCGGTCTGCTCGCGCTCCTGCACGCGCGCCTCGGCGACGAGGTCGTGCTGCCGACGACGGGAGAGCCCGTCACGATCACGGGGCTCCTGCGCCGCGCCGACGTCTCCCCCGACCACGCCGTGCTGTTCCTGCCGCCGACGGCAGCGGGGGCCGCGGGCGCGGATCCGACCGTGTGGTACGTGGCCGACTGGCAGCCGAGCTTCGGCGACCTCGACGCGCTCAACGACCGCGGCATCGTGGCCTACGCCCGCGATCTCGTCCTCGATCCGCCGCCGGACGCGCGGCTCTCGAGCAGTGACGGTGCGGGCGGAGCGTTCTGGACGATCGCCGCGACGGCGGCTGCGGCTGCCGTGTTCGGCGGGTATCTGACGGTGCTCCTCGCTGGGGCCGCACTGTCGGTGAGCTCGAGGCGGCAGCAGCGCACGCTCGCCGTCGCCGCGAGCGTCGGCGCGGGCCGGGCCGATCTGTTCCGGGTGATCCTGCTCCAGGGGAGCGTGCTGGGGGCCGGCGGCGGCGTCGCGGGCCTGCTTGTCGGCGTCGCCGCCGCGGCGGCGGTGCTCGCGATGACCGATGACGGGGTCGCGGGATCCGTGCTGCACGGGAACTGGGGGTTCCGCATCCCGTGGGCACTGCTCGCCGCGATCCTGCTGTTCGCGGTCGTCGCCGGCACGTGCGCCGCGATCGCCCCGGCCCGCGCGGCCAGCCGCGGCGACACGATCGCTGCGCTGCGCGGTGCGCGTCGGCCGGGTCGTGTCGATGCGCGTCGCCCCGTGTGGGGGCTCGCGCTGCTGCTCGGCGGGCTCGCGCTCACCCTCGGCGGCGGCGCACTCCTCGCGGCGGTGGAGGCCGCATCCCGAAGCCCCGAGATCACCGCTGAGGTCGCGAGCGCGCTTCGCATCGTCGCGCAGTGGATGATCGTGCTGGGGCCCGTCGTGCTCCAGGTCGGCGTGCTGATCGCCGGGCACTGGATCCTGTCGCAGTGCGCCCGACCGCTCGCTCGTCTCGGCCTCGCCTCGAGACTCGCGAGCCGGGATGCGGCCGCCCATCCCTCCCGCGTGGTGCCGGCCTTCGCAGCGATCGCCGGGTGCGTCTTCCTCGCCGCTTTCGCCCTCTCGGCCACGGCCGTGACAGCGGCCGGAGCCGCTCGCGCCTACATCTCCACGACCCCGATCGGAAGCCTCACGGTCACGGTCTGGGCCGAGGAGCCGGACCGGTTGCCGGCGCTGCTCGCGCGTGCCCGAGGCATGCTCGCGGAGACCGACCCGGTGGCGACCGTGCTCGTGCAGCAGCCCGCGGACGGCACGTACGAGCCCACGACCGGCGATCCGACCGACCCCGATCTCCCGCTCTTCCGCGTGGGGTCGGCCACGGCCGATCCGGGCTGCGGCTTCTCCTGTGCGGCCGACCGCTCCCTCACGATCGTGGCGGCGACGGACCTCGACGCCTTCCTGGGCGAGAGCGTTCCGGCGGACGCGCGCGACGTGTTCCGCGACGGCGGTGCCCTCGTGCTGGACCGCGCTCTGGTCTCCGGCCAGGGGACGATCCGGATCGATCGCTGGCGCGCCGCGGATCTCACCGAGTACGGCCGCACCGGCACGACCACGCACGCACCGCAAGAGGAGCTCACGGTCCCCGCCGCGACGCTGACGCTGCCGCACCGCAGCGACTCCACCGTGCTGATCTCGCCGGAGACCGCGGAGCGGATCGGAGCCCAACCCGTCCCCAGCATGCTCGTCGCGACCTACGACGAGCCACCCGCCGCCGAGGTGGTCGACCGGCTGCAGGCGGACGCGGAGGTCCTCGCCGCGTCCGGTGAGGCGGGGATCGGCGTCTGGCTGGAACGGGGACCCACAGCCCCGGACCCCTGGCTGTGGCTGATGACCGCCGTCGCGGCGGTGCTCGTGGTCGGCGTGAGCGGCGTGTGCCTCGGCCTGGCCCGGTTCGAGCGTCGTCCCGACGACGCCACCCTCGCCGCCGTCGGCGGCGAGCCTCGGCTCCGGCGACGCGTGAACGCCTGGCAGGCACTCGTGATCGTCGGCCTCGGATCGGTGACGGGCACGGTCGCGGGCACGCTCCCGATGCTCGGGGTGGCCATCGGCAGCGGCGGCTACCTGAGCGGCGCGGACTCCCCCTGGGGGTGGCTGGCCACGCTCGCGATCCTGTTCCCGCTCGGTGTCGCCGCCGCATCCTGGCTCGTGCCGCCCCGCCGCCCCGACCTCACCCGCCGGCAGGTCATCTCCTGAGGCCGCTCGCAGACGGCCGCCGTAGGATCGAGGTATGGCGGGACTGTGGGGCAGGCGCAAGCGCGAGGCGAAGACGCAGCAGGACGCGCAGGACGCGGACCTCGCGCGCCGCGCGCAGCAGGCGCTCGTCGCGATCGACGAACGGATACGTTCGACGACCGAGGAGCTCGCCTTCGCCGAGGCCGAGCTCGGTGAGAAGTCGACAGCCGATGTGCGCGCCGCGCTGACCGCCGTGCGCACGCATCTGGCGGAGGCGTTCACGCTCCACCAGCTGAACCACGACGAGATCCCCGACACCCCGGAGGAGCTGCGCACCCGCAACGCCCGCATCGTGCAGCTGTGCGACTGGGCCGAGGAGCTGCTGGACGATCGCACGGCGTCGCTCGCCGAGCAGGTGGCCCGCATCCGCCGTGCCCCGCAGGTGCTCGCACAGGTGCGAGCGGATGCCACTCGCCTGCGCGAACGCATCCCCGCCGCGCGGGAGATCGTCGAGCGGCTCTCGACGCGGTACGCCGAGAGCGCCCTGCGGCAGATCGCCAACGGACCGGACGAAGTCGACCAGGTGCTCGGTTTCGCCGAGCACAGTGCGGATGTCTCGGCTCGACGGCGGGACGCCGGGCGCGCCGAGGAGGCCAACCTCGCGCTCGAGGCGGCGACGGAGTCGGTGCGTCGCGCCGAGAGCCTGCTGGATGCGGTCGAGGACTTCGAGATCGAGGCGCTGCGCGCGGAGTCGACCCTCGCGGATGTCGTCGCCGACTCCCGGGGCGACCTGGTCGCGGTGCGCGATGTGCCGCCCTCGCCCGAGGTGACGGCGGCGGCGGCGCGACTCGAGCAGGCCCTCGCGGCGCTTCCGCCGGCCGGCACCAAGACCGACCCGTTCGGCGACCTCTCGCGACTGCGCGAGGCGAACACGGCACTGGACGCCGCGGTCGCGAAGGCCCGTGCCCGAGCGGAGAGGCCGCTGCCGAGCCGCGCGGCCGTGGAACACGCGGTCGGCGACGCCGACAGCCAGATCGCGGTCGCCCGCAGTCTCATCGGCGGTCACCGCGGGTGGATCGGCGCCGACGCGCGCACACGGCTGGCGGAGGCCGAGCGCACGCGGGCCGAGATCGACCGTCTCCCGGCCGAGGACGAGTCACGGGAGCAGGCACTGTCCCTCGCGCGCCGCGCGGGACAGCTCGCCGGCGAGGCGCTGCAGCTCGCGCAGCGCGACATCGACTCCTCCCGCCCGAACGACGACGGCTGGGGCGGGAACGGCGGCTACGGCGGCGGCCGTCGAGGCCCAGGCGGCGGCGACATCATGGGCGGCCTCATCGGCGGCGCCATCCTCGGCGGCCTGCTCGGCGACATGTTCGACTGACCCCCCGCCCCCCGCCCCCGACACAGACCGCGAGACCAGTCCGCCGCGCCGAGACCGGTGGGTAACCCGGCGGTCTCGGCGTGCGGAACTGGTCTCGCGGTCAGGGGTCGGAGTCAGGAGACGAGCGCGGCGGGCTGCGCCTGCGTCGTCAGGGCGATCACGCCGTAGTCCCACCCCTTGCGGCGGTAGACGACACTCGGCTGATCCGTGCGGGCGTCGATGAACAGGAAGAAGTCGTGCCCGACCAGCTCCATGCGGTCCACGGCCTCCTCGACGCTCATCCATTCGGCGTCGAAGCTCTTGGTCCGGATCACGACCGGCGAGTACTCCGCCTCCTCCGCGCCGCCCGAGACGACCGGCACCTCGCCGGTCGCGACCGCCTCGAGCACGTCTATCGAGGCCGGCTGCACGTCCAGTCCCGCCAGCTCGCCCGTGCCCTTCTCGAAGTGCGCCTTGCGCGGGTGGTTGCGGGCGTCGATGCGCTTCTGCTTCGCGCGCCGGATCTGCTCGCACAGCTTGTCGACGGCGAGGTCGAGCGCGACGAACTTGTCGCCGTCGACCGCCTCCGCTCGCACGACCGGCAAGCCCTTGCCGGTGAGCGTGAGCTCGACCGTCGAATCGTCCTGATGTCCGTTGTGATAGGCGCGGTAAGTGACCTTGACATCGAGACGTTCCGCGCGTGGCGCGATGTTCTCGATGCGGGCGGACTTCTCCTCGACCACGGTGCGGAATCGGTCGGTGACCCCGACTCCCACGCCGACGATGCTGGTCTCCATCCTTGACCTCCTTGTTCCGGTCCACCGGTTCAAGGGCGGACCTTGTCGCCTTGGTGTCCCCACCGTAGCCCGACCCGCCTCACATGTCACGAAGGGAATCGCCATGGAATCGCTGAGGGGTGCTCGCGACCGTGATCGCGGCGACCACGACCGCCCCCGCGTCACGCAACGCCCGCGCCGCCTCGGCCAGCGTGGCGCCGGTGGTGACGACGTCGTCGACGACCACGACCCGTTCGCCGCGCGCGATCCCCCGCGCCACGAGGCTTCCCGCCACGTTCCGCGACCGCTCCTCGCGCCCCAGTGCGCGCTGGTCGGCGGTGCGCCGCGCGGCACGCAGCAGCCCGGCGACGGGCAGGCCGGCCCGCCGCATCAGCAGCTCCACGACCCGGACGCCGCGGCGGCGCATGGCTCGTCGCGACGCGGGGACGGGGACGTAGAGGACGGGTCCCGGGACGGCGGCGGCCGCCGCTGACAGCGCCCGGGCCAAGGGGCGGGCGAGGTCGGTGCGCCCGTCCTGTTTGAGCGCGCGCAGCGCTCGTGCCGTCGCCCCGTCGAACCGCAGCCCGCTGTGCACGTCCAGGTCGCCGACGCGCCGCATCCGGACCTCGGGCGCGATCGCCTGGACGCACGCGGCGCACAGCGCCGTGTCGCCTCGGCCGCAGCCGCCGCACGCGACCGGCAGCACGACGGCGAGCACCTCCGCGAGCACCTCGCCGAGAAACGCCGCCGCGTCACGGGAACCCATGCAGACAGCGTGCCCCGCGGCGGCGCGGACGCGGGCACCGGGGCCGCGAGATGTGGACGGATGCCGCTGGCCGCCCCGCTGGGGAGGAGCCGGCGGAGCGGTCAGCCCGAGGCGGGCGCGCCCTGCTGCACCGCGAGCACCGACACCCCGGTCGCCGACTGCACCCACGTCGAGGAGCGCCGCAGATACAGGATGCCGTCGGACGAGAGCACCCGCACCCCCGCGGTCGAGCTGGAGCCCGCCAGCGTGTGCGCGCCCGCCGGTGCCGCGATCGACTCAGCCGGTCCGCCGACGGGAACGTCGACGTAGGCCGGCTCGGCGGCCCCGGTGAGAACGCCGAGGGTCACCTCGTCGGCCCACGCGACATCGATGCCGCCGTCGGGGAGCGTCGCGAGGACCTCGGGCTCCCCCAGTGCCGTCGGAACACCGCGGGCATCGCGCACGACACCCGCCACCGCGACCACCGACCGGCCGCCGAAGGTCAGGATGGCGGCCATCCGCGCCCCATCGCGGGAGATCTGCATCGCGGCGATCCGCGCGGCGCCGGACCAGGCGCCGCGGATGGCGACCGCATCCCCGGACGCCGGTATCGCGCGCACCTCGGTGGGAGAGCCCTGTGGCACCGTCCAGATCGTCCCGCTCGGATCGATCGTGGGCTTGACCAGTCCGGCGCGCGTGTCGACGACCGCCGACGCGCCGTCGGCCTGCGCACGGGCGATCGTGCCGTCCGCGAGCTGCACGGCGGCCGCGGAGCGGTCCGGGGAGGTCTCGATCGCGGTCGGTGCGAGCTTCTGGACGACGTCCGAGAGCCCCGGGATGGCGGTGAGCTCGCCCGAGACGAGGAAGCCGAACCCCTGGGCGGTGAGCACGAGAGCGCGCCGGTCCACAGCGGGCGGGGTCAGCGGCAGGACGCTCGCGTCCAGCGCCGTTCCGTCCACGAGCATCTGCACGCTCGTCACGCCCGCCGACTGGAGGCTCGCCTGCAGCTGGGTCTGCATACGGTCCAGCGTCGCGTCGTCGAGGGTGAGGGCCTGCTCGCTCAGCTCGACCTCCGCGACGCCGGTCCCCGTCACCGGGACGGAGGGCGTGAGCTTGACGTTCTCGGGGAACGCGGTGGACACGGACGCCGCCAGCCACTCGGACGGCGCGCCGTTCACGAGCGCGTTCGCGACGCGACTGGGCGCGTTGAGGGTCGGGAACCACCGCAGGTCGGGCACGAGGTGCGTCCAGGTGGCGTCGAAGTACATCACCGGGTACGGGTGGAACACGTTCGCGAAGAGATCCTGGTCCATGAGGAGCCCGGCGGGCGCCTCCACGATGCGCCACTGCCCGTTCTCCTGCGTGAGGCGGTAGGTGAGGGATGTCGTCCCCTGCTCCTCCGCCGTGTAGCCGCCGCCGGCGCTCACGGTGGCCGCGGGGGCGACCGTGAGCGTGACGGTCCCGTCCTCGGCGACGGCGTACTGCCGGTCGGAGAAGACGTCGACGACGACGCCGGCCTGAGGCTGCCAGGCCGACCGGTAGCCGCTGGCGAGGAACGACTGCGCGATCGCCCAGTTGCCCTCGGGGCTGGAGGCGGCGGTGATGAAGCCCGTGACGATCTGCTGCGGCGACGCGCCGGGCTGCGGCCCGTCGGGGCGGAAGTCGAAGGCGGGCTGGCCGTCGGAGGCCGCGCTGTTGCCGGCGTTGACGGGGCCCGAGGCGGGCAGCCCGGTGCAGCCCGCGAGCACCACCACCAGCAGCAGCGCGAGCGTCGGGAGCCACCGCATCCGCGCGCTCATCGCGATCCCCGCCCCGGCTCGACGACGTCGATCGGCTGGGTCAGCCCCAGCGCGTCCGTGCCGCTGCTCCCGGGATCGACCGGGACCGGTGGCACCAGCCCGCTCTCGCCCTGCCCGGCGTGGCGAGGCAGGGTCAGCACGAAGTTGCTGCCCTTGCCGGGCTCGGACCACACGCTGAGCGTGCCGCCGTGCAGTCTCGCGTCGCCGAGCGCGATGGAGAGCCCGAGCCCGGTGCCCCCCAGCGTCCGCTTCCGCGAGGGGTCGGCGCGCCAGAAGCGGTCGAACACGCGCTCGGCATCGGCGGGCCGCATCCCCGGCCCGAAGTCGCGCACCCCCGAGGCCCACCGCATCCTGGTCGCTGTCGACCGTGACCACGATGGGGCGCCCCTCGCCGTGCTCGATCGCGTTGCCGAGGAGGTTGCGGACGACGCGGCGGACCCGTCGCGGGTCCATGTCGACGGGCGAGTAGCCGCCCGGGGCGACGACGCGCACTTCGCTCCCGTGCTGATCGGCGACCTCCTGCATCGAGGCCACGACGTCCTCGGCGAGGTGGGCGAGGCTCGTCGGCTCGACCTCGAGCTGCACCGATCCGGCGTCGTAGCGGCTGATCTCGAGGAGGTCGGCGAGCAGCGTCTCGAACCGCTGCACCTGGTCGTACAGCAGCTCGGCGGCGCGACCGGCGACCGGGTCGAGCGAACCGCGGTGGTCGTTGATGACGTCGGCGGCGAGGCGGATCGTCGTCAAGGGCGTGCGCAGCTCGTGCGAGACGTCGGAGACGAACCGCTGCTGGACCAGCGAGAGCTCGGCGAGCTCCTTGATCTGAGCCTGGATGCTGTCGGCCATGGCGTTGAACGAGCGCCCGAGCGTCGCGATCTCGTCGTCGCCGTGGATCGCGACGCGGACGTCGAGCCTGCCCTCGGCCAGCTGTGCGCTCGTGTGGGCCGCGGCGCCGATGGGCGCGGTGATCGAGCGCACCACGAACCATGAGATGAGCCCGATGATGACGATCAGCGCGATGCCCACGATCCACAGCGTGCCCTCGACGAAGCCGAGGGTCGCCGCGGCGGCCGAGAGGTCGTAGGCGATGTACAGCTCGTAGGCGCCGACGCCGGGGACGCTCACCTGCTGGCCGACGACGATCCCGGGCACGGTCGGACCGGCGGATGTCGGGAGCGCGACCGACTGCCACCACTGCAAGCCCGTGTCGCTCTGCACCTTCTGCCGCAGGGCGTCGGTGATCGCCTCGTCCCAGGGCCCGCCGAGCGTGAACGGCACGGGTGCGTTGGCCGACGGGTCGGTCTCGACGCGGAGCATCGCGATGCGGTCGGAGCTGGAGAGCCGGCTGAGGCTGGAGGCGACGCTCGTGAACACGTTGCGCACCTGCGCGTTGTCGGTCTGCACGGACGAGTCGAGCGTCTCCTGGGCCGCCGAGGTCGCCCGCGCGGCGTCGTCCAGCGCCTCGTCGCGACGTGACTGGAACAGGTCGTTCTGGATGGCGAGCGCCATCCAGACGCACGCCACGAGGATCGCGAGGCTCGAGCAGGCGACCGTCACCACGACCGTGCGGAAGCGCAGCGAGCGCTGCCAGAGGCTTGCGAGACGCTGCGGCCAGGTGCGCCAGGCGCGCAGCTCCGCCCGAAGGGCGGCACGCCGACGACCGGCCACGGCTCAGACCACGGCGCCGGCGCGGTACCCCACGCCCCGCACGGTCGTCACGATCTTGGGGTTGTCGGGGTCGAGCTCGACCTTGGCGCGCAGCCGCTGCACGTGCACGTTCACGAGCCGCGTGTCGGCCTTGTAGTGGTAGCCCCAGACCTGCTCCAGCAGCATCTCGCGTGAGAAGACCTGCTGCGGCTTGGAGGCGAGCGCCACGAGCAGCTCGAACTCGAGCGGCGTGAGGGCGATCGGCGTGTCGCCCCGGCGCACCTCGTGGGCGGGCACGTCGACCGTGATGTCGCCGATGCGCAGCGACTCTCCGACGGCGGCGGCCGCCGGGCGCAGCCGGGTGCGGATCCGGGCGACGAGCTCCTTCGGGTTGAAGGGCTTGACGATGTAGTCGTCCGCGCCGGACTCGAGACCGCGCACGACGTCGGAGGTGTCGGTGCGCGCGGTCAGCATGATGATCGGGATGCCGGACTCGGCGCGGATGCGCGTGCAGATCTCGATGCCGTCCATCCCGGGCAGCATGAGGTCGAGGAGGATGAGGTCCGGACGCTCGGTGCGGTAGGCGTCGAGCGCCGCGTCGCCGTCGGAGCAGAACACCGCGTCGAAGCCCTCTGCCGCGAGGACGATGCCGATCATCTCGGCGAGCGCGGTGTCGTCGTCGACCACGAGGATGCGAGAGGTCATGCCGCGTCTTCCTTTGCTTTGACGCGCGACCGCGCACGGGAACACGGCCGCACCCGGGCCAGCCTAATCCACGGGCGCCCGGAACCTGGCGCAGGCGGTGTGACACGATGGTCGGGAGGAGACTGATGTGACCGCATATCCGAGCTGGACCCCGGCCCCCCGGCCGGGCATCGTCCCCCTGCATCCGCTCCCCTTCGCGACCATCCTCGGACGCTCGTTCACGGCGTTGCGCCACAATCCCAAGGTGCTGCTCGGCTTCGCGGTCGGTGCGCAGGCGATCGCCTACCTCGTCCTCGTGCTCGCGACCGGCGGCGTCGGCTGGGCGGCCTTCTCGCGCCTGGACACGCTGGCCACGAACGATCCCGACTACGACACGGTTCTCGTCGGCTCGATCGCGATCACCGCGGCCACCGGGTTCGTGCTGGGGATCGCCGCGACCGCGCTGACGGTCGTCGTCCAGGGGGTCGTCGTCGCCGACGTCGCGCACGGCGTCGTCGCCGAGAGGCCGCGGCTGGCCGACCTCTGGCGTCGCGTCCGTCCCGCCTTCTGGCGGCTGCTCGCGTACACGCTGCTGGCGACCCTCGCGATCCTCGTCGTGCTGGGCGCGGTCGCGGGCGTCATCGCGCTCATCGCCGTGTCGGTCGCCGGCACCGCCGGGATCGTGGTGGCCGTGCTGCTCTCGCTCGCGGCCGTGCTGGCGGCGATCCCGCTGTCGCTGTGGCTGTCGACGAAGCTGTGTCTCGTCCCCGCCGTGCTCGTGCTCGAGCGGGAACGGCTGTTCCCCGCGATCGCGCGGTCCTGGCGGCTCATCCGGGGCCGGTTCTGGCCTGCGCTGGGCGTCGTCGTGATCGTCCAGCTCGCCTTCTCGGCGATCGCGCAGGTCGTCAGCGTGCCGCTCTCGCTGCTGAGCGGCGTGATGAGCGCGACGATCGCGCCCACGGGCGACCCGGACCCGACCTCCGTGATCGGACTCCTCCTGACGAGCGTGCTCACGCAGGTCGTGGTGCTGCTCATCCAGGCCGTGGGCCTCGTGGTCTCCGCCAGTGCGACGACCCTCATCTACGTCGACTGCCGGATGCGCCGCGAAGGGCTCGACCTCGATCTGGTCTCCTACGTCGATCAGCGGCAGGCCGGAGCCGGACCCGCGGACCCGTACTCCTGGCACATCGGGCGGGATGTCGCCGCGATCACGACGACCGTGGGCACCGTTCCTCCCGGCGCGCCGATCGCGCCGCCTCCCCCGGCGCCGCCCGCCTCGACGCCCGTCGACCCGGGCTCCCCGACCCGCTGGACCGCGCCCGGCGGCGACGCGTGAGCGATGGCGTCCCCCTCGTCCCGGATCCGGATGAGGCGCGCCGGTGGGTCGAGCAGGAGCTGTCCGACCCCGCGTACGCGCGGGCGCAGCCGACCCCGCTCGATCGTGCCGCCCGCGCGGTGGTGGACGCGATCGCGCAGCTGTTCCAGGGCGACGGCGGGCAGGCGTGGGGGCCGGTCCTCGCCGTCGTCGCGGTGCTCGTGCTGGTGGCGGTGGTCGTCGTCGCGCTGATCGTCTGGGGCAGACCGCGGCGGCTGGCACGATCCGCGCAGCAGCCGGCCGGTCTGTTCGGCGATGCGCGCGAGCTGACCGCGGAACAGTTGCGCGAGGAGTCGGAGCGCGCGGCGAGCGCGGGCGAGTGGGATGTCGCGATCGCCGCGCGGCTGCGGGCGCTCGCGCGCGCGCTCGACGAGCGGGGGCTGGTCGAGACGGCGCCCGGCGCGACCGTGCACGCGTTCGCGCGGAACGCGGCGGGCGTCTTCCCCGCGTACGCGGACCGCCTGGACGCCGCCGCGGCCGCCTTCGACGACGTCCGGTATCTGCGGCGTCCCGGCACCGCGGCCGCGTTCCGCGACCTGCGAGAGCTCGATGCGACGCTCGCGCGGTCCGCGGCGGTCGCGGAGGCCCGATGACGGTCGCCGTGCGCCCCGGGCGCACGCGCCGCGCGCTCGGGTGGCTCGTCGTCGTGGTGCTGCTCGTCGGCGCGGGCCTTGCGGCCGCCGCGCTCTCGAACCTCGGGCAGTGGTCCCCCCGCGGGGACCTGGACCCGGAGTCCGCCGGCCCCGACGGCACGCGCGCGCTCGCCCGCACGCTGGCCGGCCACGGTGTCGCCGTCAGGGTGGCGCGCTCGATCGCCGACGCCGACGCGTCGTCGGGCACCCTCGCGGTGGGCGACACGAGCGTGCTCTCCGACGACCAGGTGGCGCGGCTGGCGGAGAGCGGCCGCGACGTCGTCTTCCTCGCGCCGACCGCGCGCGACATCCGGGTGGTCTTCTCCGGCACCTCCGCCGGCTACGGCTCCGGCACGCCGCGGCAGCCGGACTGCGGCCTCCCCGCCGCCGAGCGGGCCGGTGCCGTGGCCGTCGGCGGCTTGTTCACGGCCGGGGATGCGACCTGGAGCTGCTATCCGGAGGGTGCGGGGTTCGGCCTGCTCGCCGTCGCGCACGACGGCGGCGCCGTCGTCGCCGTCGACGCCACCGCGCTGTTCACGAACGAGCGGATCACCCGCGACGGCAACGCCGCACTCGCCCTCGGGCTGCTCGGCGGCACGGGGCACGTCACCTGGTACGTCCCCTCGGCCGCCGACGCCGACGGCACGCCGGCCACGATCGGCACGCTGACCCCCCGCTGGGTCACGCCCGCCATCCTCCTGCTGATCGCCGCGGCGGCGGTCGCCGCCGTGTGGCGGGGACGGAGGTTCGGTCCCCTCGTCGCCGAGCGGCTGCCCGTCACGGTGCGAGGCGGTGAGACCACGCGCGGCCGCGCCCGGCTGTATGCGACCTCGCGCGACGCCGCGCATGCCGGCTCGCTGCTGCGCGATGGCGCTCGGCACCGGCTCTCGGGCGCGCTCGGCCTCCCGGCCGACGCGGCGCCGGAGGCCGTCGCGGATGCGGTGGCCGACCGCCTGCGCGCCTCCCCGCCGGGAACCGCCCCCGACCCCCGCCTCACGCTCGCGGGCCCGCTCCCGCGGACCGACGCCGACCTCGTGCGCCTCGCCGACGCCCTCGTGCGCCTCGAGGCCGCCACCATCCCCGACACGACACGGAAGAGGACGCGATGACCGAGAACGAGCTCCGCGAGACCATGCACCGCGTGCGCACCGAGATCGGGCACGCGGTCATCGGGCAGGACGGCGCCGTCACGGGCCTGCTGGTCGCCCTGCTCGCCCGCGGCCACGTGCTGCTGGAGGGCGTCCCCGGTGTCGCCAAGACGCTGCTGGTGCGTGCCTTCAGCCGCGCGCTCGGCCTCGACACCCGGCGCGTGCAGTTCACCCCCGACCTCATGCCGGGAGACGTCACCGGCTCGCTCGTGTACGACGCGCGGGCCGGTGCGTTCGAGTTCCGCGAGGGTCCGGTGTTCACCCAGATCCTGCTCGCCGACGAGATCAACCGGACGCCGCCCAAGACCCAGTCGGCCCTGCTGGAGGCGATGGCCGAACGACAGGTGTCGGCGGACGGCGTCACACGCGCGCTTCCCACGCCGTTCCTCGTGGCGGCCACCCAGAACCCGGTGGAGCACGAGGGCACGTACGATCTGCCCGAGGCACAGCTGGACCGGTTCCTGCTCAAGCTCACGGTCGCGGTGCCCGAACGCGAGCCCGAGATCCAGGTCCTGCGCCGGCACGCGGACGGCTTCGACCCGCTGGATCTGTCCGCGGTCGCCACGGTCGCCGACGCGGCGTCGATCCGGGCCGCGCAGGAGGCGGCGGCATCCGTCGACGTCGCGGACGACGTCCTCGCCTACATCGTCGATCTCGCCCGTGCGACGCGACAGGCGCCGTCCGTCGAGCTCGGCGCGAGCCCGCGGGCGGCGACCGCGCTCCTGGCGACGGCGAAGGCCTGGGCCTGGCTGAGCGGCTACCCCGCGATCACCCCCGACCATGTGCAGACGATGATCGTGCCCACGTGGCGTCATCGCCTGCAGGTGAGGCCGGAGGCCGCGATCGAGGGGGTCACCGCCGACGCGGTCCTCGGCGCCGTCGTGCAGCAGACCCGCGTCCCGCTCTGAGCCGTGTACGTCACCGGTCGGCTCGTCCTGCTCACCGCCCTCGGGGTGGTGCCCGTCCTGCTGCTGTCCGCGGCCGGGGTCTCCCCCTGGGCCGCGGCGGGCGGGTGGGCGCTGCTGTGCGCCGCGGCGGCGCTGGCGGATGTCG
This sequence comes from Microbacterium sp. SORGH_AS_0888, assembly GCF_030818905.1. Classification (NCBI taxonomy): domain Bacteria; kingdom Bacillati; phylum Actinomycetota; class Actinomycetes; order Micrococcales; family Microbacteriaceae; genus Microbacterium; species Microbacterium sp. SORGH_AS_0888. Next base: position 48,300 of record NZ_JAUTAZ010000001.1, on the reverse strand, counting down.
CAGGCGCGGCCGACCCTCGACGGCTCCGGATCGAGCGGCGACTGCCGGGCCGGGCGCGACGTGACGAGCCGGCCGAGACCGAGCTGCGGGTGCGCAACGACGGCGGCAGGACGCTCGTGGGTCTGCTCCGCGACGCCTGGCAGCCGACGGCGGGCGCTCCCGCCGACCGGCAGCCGCTCGCGGTGCCCGCGGGGGAAGCACGCACGGTCCGGGTGCCGCTTCGACCGCGTCGCCGCGGGGAGGTGCGCAGCGAGTTCGTGGTGATCCGCAGCATCGGCTGCCTCGGCCTCGCCGGCCGCCAGGCGGTCATCGCCGCGCCCGGCGCGATCCGCGTGCTCCCGCCCTTCACGGCCCGCCGCCACCTGCCCTCACGGCTCGCCCGCCTGCGCGAGCTCGACGGGTCCACGAGCGTGCAGGTGCGCGGCGCCGGCACCGAGTTCGACAGCCTGCGGGAGTACGTGCGCGGCGACGACGTCCGCTCGATCGACTGGCGGGCGACGGCGAGATCGGGCACGACGATGCTGCGCACGTGGCGGCCCGAGCGCGACCGGCACGTCGTCATCGTCGTCGACACGGGGCGCACCGCGGCGACCCGTGTCGGCGACGGCGTGCGTCTGGACGCCGGGATGGAGGCGGCGCTGCTGCTCGGGGCGCTGGCCGCCGCGGCCGGCGATCACGTGCACCTGCTCATGTTCGACCGGGCGGTGCGGGCCCGTGTCACCGGGGCCGACGGGTCGGCGCTGCTGCCCGCGATGGTGGAGGCGATGGCGCCGGTGAACGCCCGGCTCATCGACACCGACTGGGATGCCGCCCTCGCCCAGGCACGGCGCATCACGCGGCGTCCGGCCCTGCTCGTCCTGCTCACCGCCCAGGACTCCCCCGATGCCGCGCGCGGGTTCCTCTCGGCGCTCGCGGGCGTCGCCTCGCGGACCCGCGTGCTCGTCGCGACGGCGACCGACGCCGACCCGCGGCCGGTCGGCGTCCGGCCCTCCGCGGCCGACGCCTATCTCGCGGCATCCCTCGAGCGCGGTCGCCAGGACGCCGCGGCCGTGCGCCGCGCGATCGGGCGTGCCGGCGCCGTCGCGGTGACCGCGGACGCCGAGACCCTGCCGCCCCGGGTGGCCGACCACTACCTCTATCTCAAGGCGCGCGGCCGCCTCTAGGGGTCCCTCCGGGGGTCGACGCGGCCGCATCGCCTCTCAGCGTTTTCCCAGCCGAGCGCTATGGTGAGGGCGAGAGGAGGCTCATCATGAGCACACACGACCCCGATCCCGAGAAGCCGGCCCAGCCGACACCCCTCGATCACGCCCCCGCTCCGAGCGGGCCGGGCACCGGCGCGAAACTCGCCGCCGAGCTCCTCGGCACCTTCCTGCTGGTCTTCGGCGGCGTCGGCTCGGCGCTGCTGGCCGCGAACTTCGGCGTCAGCGACAACGGCACCTCGCTCGGCATCGGCTTCGTGGGCGTGTCCCTCGCGTTCGGCCTGACGGTCGTCGCGGGAGCCTACGCGTGGGGGCCGATCTCGGGCGGGCACTTCAACCCGGCGATCACGCTGGGGCTCGCCGCCGCAGGCCGCTTCGCGTGGAAGGATGCCGCCGGCTACATCGTCGCGCAGGTCGTCGGCGGCGTCGTGGCGACGACGGTGCTGTTCGTCATCGGGCTCGCGGGGCCCGATGGCTGGCTGGCGAAGGCGCAGAGCGGCGGCTTCGCGAGCAACGGCTTCGGCGAGCAGTCCCCCGGTGGCTTCGGCCTGGGGGCGGCGATCATCGTCGAGGTCGTCCTCACGGCGGTGTTCCTGTTCGTCATCCTCGGCGTCACGCACACGACCCGCGGGACCCCGGCGATGGCGGGGCTCGTGATCGGCCTGACCCTGACCCTCATCCACCTGATCTCCATCCCCGTCGACAACACCTCGGTGAACCCGGCCCGCTCGATCGCCGCCGCGATCTACGGCGGGGTCCCCGCGCTGTCGCAGCTGTGGGTCTTCATCGTGTTCCCCATCGTCGGCGGGCTCATCGCAGGGCTCGTGCACCGCGCCCTGTTCGACCGCAAGACGGCCTGACCGCGCACACGCGCAGAAGCCCCGCCCCTTCTTCCGAGGGGCGGGGCTTCTGACGTCGAGCCGGCGTGTCAGCGCAGGTCGAACCGATCGAGCTCCGTGACCTTGCCCCACGCGGCGGCGAAGTCGCGGACGAACTTCTCCGCTGCATCATCCGAGGCGTAGACCTCCGCGAGCGCGCGCAGCTCGGAGTTCGAGCCGAAGAGCAGGTCGACGCGCGTCCCGACGCCAACGGGCTCACCCGAGTCGTCCTTCGTGCCCGCGAACGCCTGCGAGCCCGGGTCGAGCGGCTTCCACGTCGTGCCGAGGTCGAGCAGGTTCACGAACACGTCGTTCGTGAGCACCCCGACGCGGTCGGTGAACACGCCGTAGTCGGAGCCGTCCCAGTTGGCCCCGAGCGCACGCAGGCCGCCGACCAGCACCGTCATCTCGGGCGCGGTGAGGGTCAGCAGGTTCGCCTTGTCGATGAGGTGGTGCTCCTGCGGCAGGAACGCGTTCGGGCCGTAGTAGTTACGGAACCCGTCCGCGGCCGGCTCCAGGAATCCGAACGAGTGGACGTCGGTCTGCTCCTGCGAGGCGTCGGTGCGGCCGGGGTGGAAGTCCACCACGACGTCGACGCCCGCATCCTTCGCCGCCTTCTCGACCGCGGCGTTGCCGCCGAGGACGATGAGGTCGGCCAGCGAGACCTTCGTGCCGTCCGTCTGCGCGGCGTCGAACTCGGCCTTGACCCGCTCGAGGACCGCGACGACCTTCGCGACGAGCTGCGGGTCGTTGACCTGCCAGTCCTTCTGCGGAGCCAGGCGGATGCGGGCACCGTTGATGCCGCCGCGCTTGTCGCTGCCACGGAACGACGAGGCCGCCGCCCAGGTGAACCGCACGAGCTCGGACACCGTGAGGCCGGACGCGAGGATCGCGTCCTTCAGGCGGGTCGCCGCCGCGTCGTCGATCAGCGGGTGGTCGACGGCGGGGACCGGGTCCTGCCAGATGAGCTCCTCGGTGGGGACCTCGGGACCGAGGTAGCGCGAGATGGGGCCCATGTCACGGTGCGTGAGCTTGAACCACGCACGCGCGAACGCGTCGCCGAAGGCGACCGGGTCGTCCTTGAAACGGCGCGAGATCGCGTCGTAGGCGGGGTCCGTGCGCAGCGCGAGATCGCTCGTGAGCATACGGGGCTCACGACGTCCGTCGGAGTGCGCGAGCGGCACCATGTCGGCGCCCGCGCCGTTGATCGGCCGCCACTGGTGACCGCCGCCGGGGCTGCGCATGAGCTCCCACTCATAGGCGTAGAGGATGTGGAAGAACTCGTTGTCCCAGCGGGTCGGGTGGTAGGTCCAGGTGACCTCCAGACCCGAGGTGATGGTGTCGTCGCCCTTGCCGGTGCCGAAGTTGTTCTTCCAGCCGAGGCCCTGCATCTCCAGGCCCGCGGCCTCCGGGTTCGCCTCGACGTTCGTGTCGGGCGCGGCGCCGTGCGTCTTGCCGAACGTGTGTCCGCCGGCGATCAGCGCGACGGTCTCCTCGTCGTCCATCCCCATCCGGCCGAAGGTCTCGCGGATGTCGCGCGCCGAGGCGAGCGGGTCGGGCTCGCCGTTCGGGCCCTCCGGGTTGACGTAGATGAGGCCCATCTGGACGGCCGCGAGCGGCTTCTGCAGCTCACGGTCGCCGGAGTAGCGCTCGTCGCCGAGCCACGTGGTCTCGGGGCCCCAGTACACGTCGTCGTCCGGCTCCCAGACGTCGGGGCGACCGCCGCCGTACCCGAAGGTCGAGAAGCCCATCGACTCCAGCGCGACGTTGCCCGCGAGGATCATGAGGTCGGCCCAGGAGATGTTCTGACCGTACTTCTTCTTCACCGGCCAGAGCAGGCGCCGGGCCTTGTCCAGGGACACGTTGTCGGGCCAGCTGTTCAGCGGCGCGAAGCGCTGCTGGCCGGCGCCGCCGCCGCCACGGCCGTCGGTCACGCGGTAGGTGCCGGCGCTGTGCCACGCCATGCGGATCATGAGCGGGCCGTAGTGACCGAAGTCGGCGGGCCACCAGTCCTGCGACTCGGTGAGGGTGCGCTCGATGTCCTTCTTGACGGCCGCGAGGTCGAGGGAGGAGAACGCGGCCTTGTAGTCGAACTCCTCGCCGAGCGGGTTCCGCACGGCGGGGTTCTTCGCGAGGATCTTGAGGTTCAGCTGGTTGGGCCACCACACGCGGTTGGCGCTGCCCACGGTCGGGTGGGGCTGTGTGGCGCTCTCGGCCGGCCGGCCGGCGGGCTCGCCGTGGATGACCGGGCAACCGCCCGCATCCTCGTTCGAGCGCGGGCGGTCCTCGCCGTCGGCGCGCTCGTCGGCGGGCGTGTCGATGTCCGTGACGGCCTGGTCGGTCGCGGTGGGCTCGTCGCCGATCTCGGGCACGAGGTCATCTCTCTCGCTCATGGTGTCCTTCCGTGGGTGGGTGGATGGGTGGGTCAGGAGGCCGAGGCGGCACAGTCGGAGCACAGGCCCCAGAAGGTGACCTCGGCGGTGTGGATGCGGTAGCCGTGCGTCTCGGAGGGCTGAAGGCAGGGCGCGGCGCCGACGACGCAGTCCACGTCCTCGACGCGACCGCATCCGCTGCAGACGAGGTGGTGGTGGTTGTCGTCCACGCGCATCTCGTAGAGCCCCGGGTGCCCCGCCGGCTCGATCCGCCGGACGAGCCCGGCATCGACGAAGTCGCCGAGGGCGTTGTACACGGACTGCATGCTGGACGCGTCGAGCGTCTCGCGCACGCGGTCGAGCACCTGCTCGGCGCGCGCGTGCGGCTGCGCCTCGAGCGCGTCGTAGACGGCACGGCGCGTGGCGGTGACGCGCAGGCCCGCCGTGCGGATCGCGACATCCGCCGACGGCGCGTGTGCGTGCGCGCCGTGGTCGTGCACCGCATCCGTCATATGCCCAGCGTACCGTTGTTTTGAACGAATCAAAAGTAACGAGATCGTGAACAGCCGCGCCGCCCGGGCCTGACGGCGGGGATCACGGGCGACACGCCGCGCGGAGAAGGACATACCCGGCGTGTCGCGCGGAATCCCCGCACGACGGCACGACCGAAGGATGCCGTCAGCCGGCGACGAGCCGCGGCGTCCCCGCCTCGTCCTCCTCGAGATCGCCCGTCTCCCCCTCGCGGAAGGCCCGGCGTCCGAGGATCAGCATGTAGCCCAGCAGAACCCCGAGCGCCGCTGCGCCGAGCGCGAGCTTGACGCCCCACGGCCACGGCTGCGGCGTGACGAACGCCTCGACGATCCCCGACAGCGCCAGTGCGAAGACGAGGCCCACGGCGACCGTGCCGAGCGACCGTCCCGCGGCCGCGAGCGCCTCGCCCCGCCCCCGGCGCCCGGGGGCGATCCATGCCCAGAACACGTGGAGCCCCGCGGCGGCGGCGACGAAGACGCAGGTGAGCTCGAGCAGGCCGTGGGGGAGGATGAACGCGAAGAACACGTCCAGCCGGTCGAACTCCGTCATGATCGCCGCCGCGGCCCCGAGGTTCACGGCGTTCTGGACCACGATGTACACGGGCCAGACACCCGTGATGCCGAACGCGACGCATTGCGCGGCGACCCAGGCGTTGTTCGTCCAGACGGTTCCGGCGAACACGGCGGCGGGGTTCTCGCTGTAGTACGACACGAACTGCTCATCCGCGTACGCCCGCAGATCCGCGCGGTCGCCGAGCGCCGCGACGGTGGCGGGATCGGCCGCGATCCACACGCCCACGAGCGCGGCGATGGAAACGAACGCGACCGCGACCGCAAGCGTCGTCCATCGGATGCGGTACAGCGCGGCGGGCAGCTGCCGCAGGAAGAACGCCGGCACGCCCCGCAGCGGATTGCGGGGCGCGCGCGTCAGCACGAGGCGCGCGCGCGACAGGGTGAGCGAGAGACGGTCCCCCACGGCGCTGCGTCCCACGGTCGTCTTGATGTCGGCGAGGTCCGCCGTGGCGGCGCGATAGCGCGACACGAGCTCGTCGACATCCGCCCCGCTGCGCCGGCGCGCGCGGACGAGCGCGTCGAGTCGCTCCCACTCCCGCCTGTGCGCGGCGACGAGCGCGTCCGGGTCCATGTGATTCACTCTAGGCATGGCCGTCGAGATCGCCGACATCGCCCAGGACGAGATCCTGACCGGCGAGGCGGTCGCGCTCGACGTGCAGCCGGTCGGCTTCCTGCTGCGGGCCCTCGGCGCGCTCATCGATCTGCTCGCCGGCGTCGCGCTCGTGGTCGTCTTCGTGCTCGTGGTGGTGTGGACGAGCGAGCAGGGCCTGGATCCGTCCCTGCTGCCCATCCTCACGATCGTGCTGCTCGTGATGGTCGCCGTCGTGCTCCCCACGGTCGTCGAGACCGTGTCGGGAGGGCGCAGCCTCGGCAAGCTCGCCGTCGGCGGCCGCATCGTGCGCGCCGACGGCGGCGCCGCCGGGTTCCGCCATGCGCTGCTGCGTGCGCTCGTCGGCGTGCTGGAGATCTGGATGACGGCGGGCGCCGTCGCCGCGATCGTCGGGCTGTTCACGCCGCGCGCGCAGCGCCTCGGGGATCTGGTGGCCGGAACCTATGCGGAGCGCACACGCGCACCGCGGCTGGTGGCGCGCGTGCCGGCGATGCCGCCCGTCCTCGCGGACTGGGCCAGGGTCGCGGATGTCGCCGCCCTGCCCCTGCCGCTTGCTCGGCGGCTCGCGTCGTTCGTGGCGCAGGCCCCGCAGCTGGATCCGGCGGCGCGCCACCGGATCGCGACGGACCTCGCCGCGGAGACCCGCACGCACGTGTCGCCCGTTCCCGCCGTGGATGCCGAGACGTTCCTGCGGGGCGTCGCGGCCGTGCGCTACGCGCGCGAGCTGCACGCGGTCCGGGCACGCGACGCGCGCGCCGCCGCTCTCCTGCGCTAGCTCACGCGGGGTCGCGGGCGACTAGACGCGCAGGGTCTCGTGGCGGACGACGAGCCAGCCCTTCGGCACGGACAGCCGGTCGGTGTGGATGGCGCAGAGGTCGTGCGCGTGCGGGTCCCCGGCGCGGCCCAGGGGACCGATGGCCGCCATCTGGTCGCCGTAGTCGTACGTCAGCGTCGCCACGGCCTCACGCGCACAGCCCACTTTGGAGCACAGTCTGTCACCCACCCCCCGACCCTAGCTCCGGCGACGGATGTCGCGGCCTCGCCGCGCCGCATCCGCTCACCCCGGCCGGGTGCGGGGGCGGTCGGCCTAGGATGGGGCCATGGTGCGCCGCAGGAGCAGATCGAGCGTGTCGCGGGCCCTGCCCTCCCGCCACGGCCGGCACGGCCGCGTCGGACGCAGCCCCGTGGTCCGCCCGCCGCTCCCCCCGCTCGAGACGCGCGTCGACCGCTTCGACCTCTCGGTCGGGAGCGCGGCCGAGTTCCTCCGCGGGGCATGGGCCGACCTGCGTGAGGTGCGTTTCGAGATCGCCGACATGCCGCCCGCGACGGACGACGAGGGCATCCCCCGCTGGAGCGTCTCGACGGAGGAGAAGCGCATCGTGCTCTACCGCCTGCCGATCGAGCGGCTGGGCCACCTGCACCGCAACGACGAGGCCCATCGGCGGATGATGGTCGAGAGCTGCGTCTTCCGCGCCGCCGCCGAATACCTCGATCGCGACCCGTGGGACCTCGGGCCCGAACGCTTCCGCTTCTTCTGAGCGCGCCGACCCGTCACTTTCCGCGCATAGAACGCGGGTTTTCGCGCGATATGTGACGGCTCGCCGAGCCCGGCTACGGGATCACCGTGAGCGCGGATGCGGCGGCCCCCGCCGACCACACCGGCACGGCGGCGAGCTGGCCGGTCCCGGAGTACGACAGCTGCGCGTGCACCGGCACGCCGCCGGACGAGAGCCGATAGACCGTGCCGGGCGCGAGTGGGAGCACCGCGGACGAGCCGGCGGTCAGCACCGAGGTCTGGGTCGAGCCGCCCGCGACCGGGGTGACGCTCACGCGCGTCTGGCCCGTCGCCGTCACGACCAGGGTCGGCGCAGGGCCGTCGGGGACGGCGACGAGCGTGTCGGCCGACACCTCGGGCGCCGACGAGTACCACGCGAAGTCGTCGCCCTGTCCGAAACCCGTGGTCTGCCAGACCGCCGCGAGCACCCCCGCCCCGGCGGAGACCGTGACGGTGTACGTGCCGGCCGGGAGCCCGGTCAGCTCGACCTCGAGCGGTACTCCCGCGGTCAGGGGCACCTGGCGCGTCGAGACCTGGGTCCCGTCGGGCGCGTCGACCGTCACGGTCGCGGCGGTGTCGGTCTGAGGCGAGAGGATGCGGGCGATCGTCGTCGCGAGCCCGCCCGTCGTCGTGACGGCCGAGGGCGGCACGACGACGCCGGGGACGACGACCCGGGTCGAGGTCTGCGCGGTCGCGGACATGACGTCGACGCCGCCCGGGAGGAGCGTGCGGATGATGCTGGACTGCAGCGCCGCGGCGACGGGCGCGCCGGTCGCGGTGACCCTCAGCACGGGCGCCTTCGCGCCGGGGACGATCCCGGACAGCGGCAGGATGCGCTGCATGCCCGGAGCGACGACGATGCCGCTGCCCCCGGTGGGGACCTCCGCGCCCGTCGCGGTGTAGACCGTGATGTCGACCGTCGCGGGGACCGTGCCGGGGTTGGACAGCACGACGAGGTCGGAGGTGCCGACCGTGGTCGCCCCGCCGATGAGCCAGGACTCGGTCAGCGCCGGCCGGCAGGCGGATGCCGCGAAGCCGCGGAGGTCGTCGGCCTCGACCGACGCCGATCCCGCCGCCGCGACATCCACCGGAACGCCGCCCCGCGGCGACGCCGAGAAGCTCGCACCCCCGGCGCCGCCCGACACGGCCGGCGACGGGGTGAGAGCGCTCTGCTGGGCGGCAGCGCCGTCCGTGGCCGAGACGACCGACTGCGCGGCCGCCTGGGTGAGCTGGGCCGCATCCGTGCGGTTGCGTCCGAGCGCGACGAGCGGGCCGGAGCAGGCCAGCACGGTGTCCGCGGCCGCGGGGGTGGCCGTGACGGCGACGGGGGCAGCCGCGTGTCCGGGCCACGGCGCGGCGACGGCGAACACCGTGACGAGCACCAGGCCCGCGGCGGCCGCGGCGCCCACGACGAGCCTCGTGCTGGTCACGGCCCAGGCACGCACCCTGCGCTCGGTCATCGCTCCTCCTCACGGGCGCGGGGGCCGACCATCCGCGAGGTGCGACGGGCCTGCCGACGCGAGGTCGCGGTGGGGACGGAGAGCAGCAGCGCAGCGGCGACGACCAGCAGCTGCACGATCGTGATGACGGCGCCCAGATGCGGGTCGGGGGCGGCGGCGCGGGGGGCGACATCCGCCGTGACCCGCCAGAGCGTGCCCTTCGGGGTCGCTCCCACGTCGTCGAGCTCGTTGCGCTGGTCGAGGGCCGTGGTGGCGGTGAGCCGCAGCGCCCGCGCGCGGTCGGTCTCGCCGTCGACGGCCGGGCTGACGACGACGAAGCGGATGCCGCGTTCGGCGAGCCGCCCGACCGCGTCCTCGGCGGTGGGGGTCACGAGATCGGCCACGAGCTGGGCCACCTCCTCGTCGGCGGGCGTCGCGCTCGTCCGCGTCGCGAGGACCGTGGACTGTCCGTTGAGCGTGTCGCTGGCACCCCAGACGACCCGAGCGGCGACCGATCCGTCGGCGAGCGGGGTGATGACGAGCGTCCCGGGGACCGCATCGCCGCGACCCTGCGCGGCCACATAGGCGGGAAGCGTGGACGCCGGCCCGTTCTGCAGCGGCGCGCGATCGCGGACGACGGATGTCGCGGCGGGCAGCACCGCGATCGCCAGGGTCGCCATGAGCACGGCCGCGCCGATCGGACGCAGTCTCCGGTCCCGGTACGGCAGGCCGGCGTCGAGGGCGATGATCGCCGCGGCGCAGAGTCCGAGCCAGGCGAGACTGAGCGCTCCGCCGGGCCAGAGCGACGCCGGGTCGCCCGTCGCGGTGTGCGAGACCTGAACGCCGACCGCGACGAAGGCGGTGCCCAGACCGAGCATCGTCACGACGAGCGCGACGGCGGCGACCATCCACCGCGGCGTGAGCAGAGACAGGAGCGCGGCCGCGACGAGCGGGGCGACGAGCAGGGCCGCCGTCCAGCCCGGGAGGCTGACCGCGCCGCCTTCGAGCAGACGTGCCCAGCCGCCGTAGCCGTCGTCGGGGAAGCCTGCTGCGAGGGCGAGACGGGTCGCCGCGCCTGCCGGGCTCCCGGAGCCGACGACCACACCCGGGTCGGCGACGAGCGCCCACGGCGAGCCCGCTCGCAGCTGCGTCCACACGAGCGGCGCGAACATCGCGATGGCGGGGACGCCGATCCAGACGATGTGCGCCACGCCCGCGCCGCGCCGCGCGACCAGCGTCAGCATGACCGTCAGCGCCCAGAGCACGATGAGCGCCGGAGCCGACGAGGGCACGCAGGCCAGCACCCCGGCCAGGAGCAGCGAGGCCGCGCCGGCGGCCGCCCACGATCGGTGGGCGACGGCACCCGCATAGAACAGCCAGGGCAGCAGGAGGTGCGCGATGACCACGGCGGGACGCCCGTCGCCGAGAGCGATCCAGAACGTCGGCGCGAGCGCCCAGAGGACCGCGCCGGTGTTGCGCAGCAACGACCTGCTCGTCACCCGGGTGGCCGCGAACCAGCCGCCGAGCACGGCGAGCGGCACGGCGGCGAGCCAGAGCAGCACGAGCGCGCGCGACGGGTCGAACGGCCAGACGCTGCCGATGAGCGCGAGCAGGGCGGCGAAGGGGTCGGCGGGGCCGGTCGTGTCCAGACCGATCGAGCGGAGGCCGTAGCCCGCCTCCGCCCACAGCTGCGAGACGGTGGCCGACAGCGGCGCGAGCGCACCGCCGCCCAGCACGGGCCAGGCCAGGAGTGCGGGGAACGCGGCCAACGACACCACGACCGCGGCGAGCACGATCCACGCGGCGCCGCCGGTGAAGAACCGCAGCTCCTCGCGCACCGGGCGGGATGCGGCATCCGCGTCGCCGTCGGCGTCGAGGCGTTGACGCAGCTGCGACCGCGAGATGCGGAGCGCGGCGAAGGAGGTCCAGCTGCTCGCTCGGGTGCGACGGATGCGGCGACGAGCGCGCGCGACGCTCGCCCAGCGCCAGAACACGACGATCGAGGCGCCCCACTCCGGCAGGACACGCGAGGGCTGCTTGGACACGAGCGCCGCCGCCGCACGCCAGACGGCGAGCACGAGGAGCGAGAGCCAGTGCAGCGGGACGGCGGGAGCCGGCGCATAGACGAGACGTCGGTGCAGCTGGGCGAGTCGCGTCGCGTACGCGACCTTGCGGCGGCGGCGCCTCGTCGTCGGCGCCGGGAGACCCGCCGTGCCGTCGCCGGCCACCGCGACGCGCGCCGCGGTGATAACGCTGACACGGTGCCCCGCGAGGTGGGCTCGTACGCCGAGATCGAGTCCCTCGTCCGCGCCGCCGAGGGCGGGGTCGAGGCCGTCGAGCTGCTGCCACACCGGCATCCGCACGAGCATGCCGCGCACGTCGGCGCCGAGCACGTCGGCGTCGGCGTCGGCGTCGTACTGACCCTGGTCGAGCTCGCCGTCGGCGAGGCCGACGGCACGGCCGAAGCGCGTCATGGACACGCCCAGGGAGACGATCTGGCTGCGTTCCTCCCAGCCGACGAGCTTGGGCGCCACGACCGCGAGCAGCGGGGCGAGCTCGAGCGCGGCGCTCAGCTCGGAGAGGGCCGTCGGCTCGGGAGCCGTGTCCTGCGCGAGCAGCCAGACGGCGTCGCCGGAGAGCCGCGGTGCCGCCATGCGCACCGCACTGGCGTAGGCGGTCGCGGCTGACGCCGTGATGACGCCCTCGGCCCCCGACGAACGCGCGAGCTCGGTGACGGCGGCATCCGGATCGCACAGCACGATCGTGAGCGCATCGACCGGCCGGGTCTGCGCGCGCAACGCCTCGAGCGTGCGTTCCAGATGGGCGGCGGTCGACGTGCGGTCGTCCGGACGGACGACGAGCAGGGCGTGGACACGGGCGGGCATAGCGGAGTCAGCCTAGGCGGAGCGGCAGCGACGACGGAGCGTACGCGCCGGAAACGCCGAAGACGGCGGGTTAACTCGCGCGCCGCTTGAGCTTGCGGCGCTCGCGCTCGCTGAGACCGCCCCAGATCCCGAAACGCTCATCGTTCTGGAGGGCGTAGTCGAGACATTCGCCACGGACATCGCACGACGTGCAGATGCGCTTCGCGTCGCGGGTCGAGCCGCCCTTCTCGGGGAAGAACGCCTCGGGGTCGGTCTGCGCGCACAGCGCGTCGGTCTGCCAGGCGAGCGGGTTGTCGTCTTCACCCGGTGCGGCGCGACGGACGCCGGGCACGCCGAGGAAGACCGGATCGACGAACCAATTCTCGGGAACGCCCGAACGGTAGCCTGCGCCCGTCATTCTGCTCTCCCATCCGTTCAGCGATCCGCGGAATCCGCGATGGGTAAATTACACAGGTGTGATTCGTCTGGGTCAAGTCGCGGATCGTAAAGCCTCAACCGCGCATTGAACCTTCACGACGCGCCGTCGGCGTGTCGTTCAGGGTTAACCCTGGCGCCTTTCGCAGCGATCCGAGTCAGCCGCCGGTCAGCGTCCGGGCAGTGCCACGAAGACCTCTCCGGCGCCGGAGACCACCAGCTCGGACTCGTCCTGCGTGGCGAAGGCCGCCGTGCCCGGCGTCAGCTCCACCGTCTCGCCCGAGCGGCCGTTCACCCGCACGGCTCCCCCGACCGCGAGCACGATCGCCGGACCGTGCAGCGCGAGCGTGCGCGGCGCGGCCTCATCGGCCCGCACCCGCCACAGCTCGAAGTCGGGGATGCCGGGCCGAAAGGCCTCGACACCGTCCGACACCGGCTCGGGCAGGATCCGCGGCGGGGCGGCCGGCGTCGTGTCGACCACGCGGAGCAGCTCGGGGACGTCGATGTGCTTCGGGGTGAGCCCGCCGCGCAGCACGTTGTCGCTCGCGGCCATGAGCTCGACCCCGAGACCGTCGAGGTAGGCGTGCAGGCTGCCCGCGGGGGCGAAGATCGCCTCGCCGCGCTGCAGGACCACGAGGTTCATGAGGAGCGCGACCACGACGCCCGGATCCCCGGGGTACGCGGCCGCGATCCGACGGGCGACCGCGAGCTCGGCCGCGAACTCGTCCGACTCGGCGGTCGCCAGCGACGCGATGACGTCGTCCACCTCGCTCCCGGCCTCGCCGGAGAGCAGCCACCCGAGGGTGTCGCGGAGCGCCTCCGCATCCGGTCCCCTCAATCGCTCGCGCACCGCCGTGACGCCCGCGGACTCGCCCAGCCCGGCGAGGAGCCGGCGGGTCGCCGCCACCTCCCGCAGGCCGGCGAGAGCCTCGAAGCGGCTGCTGACGGCGACGATCACCTCGGGCTTGTGGTTGTCGTCGCGGTAGTTGCGGCCGGCCGCATCGAGCGGGATGCCGGCGGCGGTCTCGGCGGCGAACCCGGCCTCGGCCTGGGCCTTCGAGGGGTGCACCTGGATCGACAGCGGCGAGGCGGCCGCGAGCAGCTTCAGCAGGTAGCCCAGTCGTGCGCCGCCGGCGTGGGCATCCAGCCACGCGTCGAGCGTGCCCGCCCCCGCCAGACGCGCGGGCGATCCGGGATGGTCCCCGAACCACACCTCCGCCTCCGGCCGACCGGTGGGCTCACGGCCCTGCAGCCGGGCGATGAGCGTCGCGGACCCCCACGCGTAGTCGCGCGGGTCGTTCTCGAGGAGTGCCAGCACACCCACAGCATAGGGGCGGGACGCACTAGCCTGAGGCCATCATGGCAGTGCACTCCCGGCATCCGGCATGGCCCGTCCCGTCGGCTCCGGAACGCGAACGGACGGGGCATCTGCTGCTGCGCGCGTGGTGCGCTTTCGTGCTCTTCCTCGCGGTGTCGGCGGTCGCGTGGATCCACGCCGTCGGGCCCGTGGCGGCGACCGTGGTGGCGGTGGGGGCCGCCGTCGTGTCCGGCATCGTCTGGGCGACGCGGCGTCCGCCGTTCGACGGGCGGCGACTGCCCTGGTTCGTGCTGGCCTACGTGCTGTGGGCCGCACTCTCCCTGCTGTGGACCCCCGCCGCCGTGTCGGGCTGGCTCCTGCTGGCCGTCACGACGCTGCAGGGACTGTTCGTGGCGGCGGTGCTGACCTGGCGCGAGCTCGTGGGGGCCCTGGCCACCGCCGTGCAATGGGCGCTGGGGCTGTCACTGGTCTTCGAGCTCATCGTTTCGCTGTTCGTCGGCGGCCCGCTGCTGCCGGGTTTCCGGCTGCCGACGGGTGCGCACGAGCCCGCCGACTACTGGTCTCAGGACGATCTGCTGCGCGGCGGGCCGATCCAGGGCGTGTTCGGCGATGCGAACCTGCTGGCGGCCGTCGCCCTGCTCGGCATCGTCTTGTTCGCGATCCTCATGGCCGCGAAGCCCGGTCGACGCGTCGCGCCCGGCCTGTGGATCGCCGTGGCCGTGTTCCTCCTGCTGCGCGCCGCATCCTCGACCGCCTACATCGCCGCGGGCGCCGTCGCGCTGGTCCTCGGCACCGTGCTGCTCATGCGCACCGTGCGGCGCGCGGGCGGTCGCACGAGGTACTACGTGCTCTTCGCCGCCGTCGGCGTCGCGGGTGCGCTCGCGATCTGGCTGGCCCGTGACGCCGTCTTCGACGGCTGGGTCGTGAGCCAGGGCGAGACGGTCGCACAGGCACGGAACGTGTGGGCCGAGGCGTTCGCCCGGCTCGGCGTCGTCGGGCTCGTGCTGATGGCGGGGATCGCCGTGTCGTTCGTCTGGCGCGCCTGGTTCTTCGCGATCGACCGCCCGCGCTTCGACCTGGACGCCGAGCGTCCGTACTCGTCGCTCACGCTGCTGCCGACCCTCACGGCGACGATCCTGCTCGTGACGGGACTGACCGACTCCGGCCCGCCCCTGCTCTGGGGGTGGATGCTGGTGGTCGCCCTCGGCACCAAGATCACCCAGGCTCCGCTCGTGGGCGTCGGCCCGGCCGAGCAGTCCGCCGCGATCGAGCGCGGCGACCGCGTTCGCCCTTGAGGGCGCGCAGGGACGCGTGCGGTGCGCAGGGTAGGATCGACGGGCTATGGCCGCCGCATCCGAACGTCTTGACGCGCCCACGACGACCCCCTTCGATCCCGCGAGTGCGACGATCGCGGTCGTCACCTACAACCGGTCGGCGCTTCTGTCGCGACTGCTCGAGTCGATCGAGCGGATGGACCCGAAGCCCGGGCACGTCGTGATCATCGACAACGCCTCGACCGACGACACGACCGAGCTCGTCGAGTCGTTCCGCGAGCGGCTGGGCACCGAGCTGGTCTACCGGCGGCTGGAGACGAACACCGGCGGGTCCGGAGGGTTCAGCGCGGGCATGCAGACCGCGTACGAGCTCGGCTCGACCTGGATCTGGGTCATGGACGACGACGTCGAGGTGATCCCCGACGGCCTGGCCAAGATGGGGAAGTGGGCGCCGCGGTTCAAGAGCATCCAGGGACGCCGCTACGACTTCGACGGCAGCGAGTTCTACTGGCAGTACCGCATCGCCGACCGCATGGGGATCCCGATCCCGTTCGCCCCGGCGGGCTTCGACGAGTCGGGCTTCAAGGAGATGAACTCGGGCTGCTTCGAGGGCATGTTCATCCACCGCGACATCGTGAGCCGCATCGGTTTCCCCGACCCGCGCTTCTTCATCTACTGGGACGACCAGATGTACGGCTGGCTCGCGTCGCGGCAGACGACATCCGTCATCGTCAACGAGTTCGTGCTGCGCCGCACGCGCGAGATCAAGCAGTGGGACATGGGCATCCGGCACATGAACGCGTCGAGCGACGCGTACCGCTACTACATCATGCGCAATCGCGCGCACATCAAGCAGTACTACCGGTCGCTGGGCGCCTACAACGCACCGCTCTTCGCACTGGGGACGACCCTCACGTTCGCCAAGGAGCTCATCCGCCTCGCCGTCGTCGAGCGCACGCTGCGCGGCACGTCGCACCTGTTCCGCGGGCTCCGCGACGGCCGCCGCATCGCGCGCGACCGCTCGTGGCGTCCGATGCCGCCGCTGGTCTGAGCGGCCTCTCCTCCCCAGCCCGCGCGCCGAGCCGTCACTTTTCGCGCTTCCGCCCGGGGTTTTCGCGCGTTTTGTGACGGCTCGGGCCGCGTGAGGGTGTGGACAGCGCGGCGCGCGGCGGGGCGGCGCGACGCAGGATCGGGGCATGCCACGGCGTATCCCCCTCCCGCACGAGGTGCACGCGCGGGCGTTCACGGTCGGTGAGGGGATGCGGCTGGGCCTCGGCCCCGGCAGACTGCGCGGCCGTGACCTGCAGCATCCGTTCCACGGCGTCCGCGCCGCCGGCGTCGACCTCGACGTCCTCTCCGCGCGCTGCGCGGCCCTCGGCCTGCTGCTCGCCGACCGCCACGCGATCAGCCACGCGACCGCGGCCGCCCTCTTCGGCGCGCCGCTTCCCTCTCCCTTCACTGCGCCGCAGCGACCGCTCGAGGTCACCTCGCTCGGCGGCGGGCGGATGCGGCGCGTCGGCGTCCGCGCGCACGAGGGCCCGCCCGATCTGCCGGTCGTGCGCTCACCGTGGGGCTTCCTCGTGGTCGCACCGGCGACGGCGTGGTGTCAGCTCGCGGCGGACGCGGTCTCGCGCCGCGGACTCCTCACGCACGCCGACCTCGTCGCGGTGGCCGATGCGTTCGTCTCCGGCCGCAGGGCGTACGGCGACCGGCGCACCGACATCCGCTGCACCGTGTCCGACCTCGCGGCGGCCGCGGAGCAGCACGGGTCGCGCCGCGGCGCGGTCGCGCTCGCCCGCGCGCTCCCCCATGTCCGCGAAGGCGTCGACTCGCCGCGCGAGACGCTGCTGCGGCTCACGATCGTCGGGGCGGGCCTGCCCGAGCCGGAGATCGGCCTGCGGGTCGTGACCGCGGACGGCACGTTCTTCCTCGATCTCGCGTACCGCGACGCACGGATCGACCTGGAGTACGAGGGCGACCACCACCGCAGCGACGCGCAGCAGTGGCGGCACGACATCCGCCGCGTGCGGGCGTTGCAGGAGGCCGGTTGGCTCGTGCTGCGGGTCACCGCCGGCGACCTCGCGTCGGGGCCCGCGCGGGCAGCGCTCGTGTCTCAGCTGCGGCGTCACCTCGCCTCACGACGCTGAGCCGTCACAAAACGCGCCAAACCGGGCTCGTATGGCGCGTTCTGTGACGGCTCGGCAGCGGATCAGCCGGCGTCGAGCACCCAGCCGCCGACCAGCTCCTGGCTGAACGGGACCGAGTAGGCCATCAGCGCACCCGCCTGGGCGTCGCGGAAGATCCGCTGGATCGGCGAGCGGAGCAGGTACCCGCTGCCGCCGCCCACCTTGAGCGCAAGCGCAGCGGCCTTCTTCGCGACCTCGTTGGCGAGCATCTTCGTCTCGGTCGCGGCCGGCATCGCCTCGGGCGAGCGGATGTCGGCGAGCCAGGCGGTCTGCTCGGCGAGCAGTCGTGCCGCGCGCAGCTCGGCCCAGGCGAGCGCGGTCTCCGCGCGCACCCAGGCCGCCGCCGCGAGGTCCGGCTTCGATGCCGTGTAGGCGAGGAGCGCGTCGATCGCCGCCTCCGCGATCCCGATCGAGATGAACCCGAACCCGACCGTGATGAGGTTCGCGTAGTCGGGCGCGGGCGGACCGCACAGACGCGTGCGCGGCAGGGGCGTCGCGTCGAACAGGATCGTGCGGCTCCGCGTCGCCCGCATCCCCATGGTCTCGTCGATCGGCGGGAACGAGACCGTGTCGTCCACGGTCACGCCGAAGAAGCCGGGCGCCCCGTCGACGCGGGCGTTGAGGAAGAGGTGGTCGGCCGCCTCCGAGCCCGACACGAAGAGCTTGCGGCCCGTGAGGGTCCAGCCCTCGAGGGCGGGCGTCGCGTCCTGCTGCGAGGCGAGGAAGTGGTTGCCGCCGGCGGGCTCCGACAGCGCGTTCGCGAAGCGGCGCCCGGCGCGCAGCTCGTCCGCGAAGAACGCGGCCTCGGCGGGCGGCGACATCGAGACGAGCGCGTGCGCTGCGCCGATGTGCATGAGCCACACGGTCGCGACGGCCGGGTGGGCGGCGGCGAGGGTCCGCACGGCCGCGCCGAGCGTGGCGTAGGAGAGCGCTTCGCCGCCGTGCGCGACGGGCAGGAAGGCCGCATCCAGACCGCTGTCGGAGAGGGCGCGCAGGTGCTCGATCGGGAGCCTCGCGTCGCGATCGTCGTCCGCGACCGTCGCGGCGAAGCCGCTCGCGAGCGCGGCCACGGTGTCGACCCAGTGGGCCTCGGAGTCGGGGACGGCGACAGGTGAGGGACGGGTGAGCATGAGCGGGATCCTTTCGGGCGAAGGGCGGTCAGGCGGCGCGGGCGCGAAGCCGCATGCTGCGGCGGAGCTGCGCACGCGAGGTGAGCACCAGCACGACGAGCGTGACGACGTACGGGAGGGCCTGGTAGAGCTCGCTCGGCAGCTGCAGGGGCGTCGACTGCGCGAGCAGCGCGAAGCTCTGGAGGAAGGCGAACAGCAGCGCCCCCAGCAGGATACCGACGGGACGCATCCGCCCCATGATCACGACGGCCAGCACGACGTAGCCGCGGCCCGCGGTGATGTCGGGCGTGAACGAGCCGATCGAGCCGACCGTGATGGCCGCGCCCGCGAGGCCGGCGAGCGCGCCGCCGATCAGCAGCACGTCGGCGCCGACGCGGGTCGTGCGAACCCCGCGCAGGGCGGCCGCCGCGGGGTCGCTGCCGACCGCCCGCACGCGGCAGGCCGAAGCGCGTGTAGCGGCTGAGGGCGTAGGCGCCGACGAGCAGCAGCAGCGCGAGGTAGAACAGCGGCCCCTGCGAGAAGAGCACGGGACCGACGACGGGGATGTCGGAGAGCACGCCGAGGTGGATCGGCGTCAGCGTGTCGACGCTCACGTTCGTGTGCCCGGCGGGAACCCAGAGCTGGAAGAGATAGGTCGAGAGCCCGAGCCCGAGCATCGTGATCGCCAGGCCCACGACGATCTCGTTGGCGTGCAGCCGATAGACGGCGAGGTTCATCACGAGTGCGAGCACGACGCCCACGGCCGCTCCGGCCACGAGACCCACGATCGGGCCGGCGACGCTCGCGCCGAACACGCCGGCCAGCGCGCCGAGGATCATCATGCCCTCGATGCCGAGGTTCAGCCGTCCCGCCCGTTCGACGAAGCCCTCGCCGATGCCGGCGAGCACGAGCGGGGTGGACAGCGCGAGGGCGCCCGCCAGGATCGACACCCACAGGTCGAGACTCATCGGGCCCCCTCCTCGAGTGCGGTCTCGGCGTCGTCCGCGGCGGTCGGCGCCTGCGCAGGCGGGACGACGGGATGCCGCGACACGGCGGCGATGCAGGCCACGCCGAGCACGAGCACGCCCTTGACGACCTCCGCGATCGAGGACGGCACGGTTCCGGTGGCGGACTGCATGCCCACCGCCCCCGCCGTGAGGGCGGAGAAGAAGAGGGCGGCCAGCACGATCCCGGGAGGCACGAGGGCGCCGAGGAGCGCGACCGCGACGCCGGAGAATCCGACGCCGCCGGAGACGCTGCCGAGCAGGCGTCCGCCGATGCCCGCGACCTGGATCCAGCCGACGACGCCGGCACCGAGGCCCGAGACGATGAGGGTCGTGTAGATCGCGCGCGGCCTGCTCGTGCCCAGCCGGGCGGCGAGCGCGGGACGGCTCGCGAAGACGATGAGCCGGGTGCTGGCGCTCGTGCGCTGCCACACCCAGAACGCGACGGCGATGAGCAGCGCCAGCACGATCCCCCAGTGGGCGCGTGTGCCGGGGATGAGGGGCGGGATCTCGGCGGTGGCGGGGAGCTTCGCGCTCTGCGGCGTCGCCGTCTTCTCGCCCGAGGCGAGCCAGGTGCGCAGAGACCAGCCGAGCAGCCCGATGGCGACGTAGTTCAGCAGCAGGCTGGAGAGGATGACGTCGACGTGCCAGCGCACGGCGAGGAACGCGGGGACGAGGGCGAAGAGCGCGCCCCCCGCGGCGCCGGCGAGGAAGCCGACGAGCCCGTACACGATCCCCGGCGCCGCGTCGCCGAGGACGGCGCGGATGCCGAGGATGGCCGCCGTGGCGAAGATCGCCCCCACGATGATCTGGCCCTCGGCGCCGACGCTGAACACGCCGGCGCGCAGGGCGGGGATGAGGGTGAGCGCAATGATCGCGACCGGGACGGCGCCCACCAGCAGCTCCCCCACGCGGTAGGGAGAGCTGCTGATGCCCTCGACGAGCCCGCGCAGGCCCGTCAGCGGGTCGGCGCCCGCGGCGACGATGAGCAGCGCCGCCACGAGCACCACGGCGACGACGACGCCGGTCACGACGAGGGCGCGGCGGGAGGCGAGCGCCTTCATCGGGCCGTCTCCGTGTGCCCGTGCCCGCAGGCGTCGACAGGTCCGGGCAGGAGGACGTCGACGAACTGCTGACCGGCCACGTCGATGAGGCCGCGCTCGGTGATGCCGAGATCGGGCACGACGTACAGCCCGACGAAGGACAGGATGATGTACGGGGAGGGGATGCGACACCCCAGCGCCGCGGTGGCCGCGTGCCCGTCGCGGAGGAGCTCGGCGGTGACCTCGAACGGCGCGTCGCTCATCATGCCGCCCACCGGCAGCGGCACACGCGCGAGGACCTCGTCGCCGTCGACCGTCACGAAGCCGCCGCCCATCGCCCGCAGCTCCTCGACCGCGCGGAGCATGGAGGCGTCATCGGCACCGACGACGGCGACGTTCATGTTGGGGCAGTTCATGGTGATCGCCATGGCGCCGCGGCGGAGGCCGAACCCGCGCACGAACCCGATCCCGGTGTGGTGCTCGGCGTGGTGACGGTCGAGGATCGCGATCTTCAGGACGTCGGTGTCGACATCCGTCTGCACGAGTCCGTCACGGACGGCCAGCTGCGCGTCGAAGGCGCGTTTGAAGTAGCCGTTGTACATCTCCATCGCCCGCACCCGGACCAGGTCCGCGTCCCCGGGCGCAGGCACGGCGAACACGTCGGGCGCCAGCGTGTCGGGCAGGTGCACGGTGTCCTTCGCCCAGTCGGGGATCGGATCGTGGTTCTCGAACAGCGCGACGCCGTCGCGGGCGACGACCTCGCCCGCGGAGATCACGAGCGAGGGCCGCACCTCGGCGAGGTCGGGGATGAGCTGGAGGTCGGCCAGACGGGAGGGCGCGAGGAGCCCGAGCACCTGGTCGAGGCGGTAGTAGTGCGCCGGGGTGACGGTAGCCATGCGGTAGGCGAGGAGGGGGGTCGACGCCGAAACGGATCGCCTGCCGCACGTGGTGGTCGATGTGGCCGGAGGTCGAGAGGTCGAGCGCGTGCTTGTCGTCGGCGCAGAAGCACATGTGTCGCAGGGCCGGGGCGATCGCGTCGAGGTCGGCGAACAGCGGGACCGTGTTGTCGGTGAGCGAGGAGCCCATGACCGTGATCATGGCGCCGAGCCGCGTGCGTTCGAGCACCTCCTCGACGGTCGCGGAGTTGTGGTCGTCGCCGACGCCGGCGGCGAGGTAGCCCCAGAGCGACTCCTCCGTCTGCGCGGCGGTGTGGCCCGTGATGCGGCGGCCGGCCACGAGCGCCTCGCGGAAGCGTCCGGTGGAGACCTCCCCGTAGTCGAACGGGTTGCCCTCGCCGAGCGTCGCGGTGACGTCGTCGCGCAGGCGGGCGCGCACGGTCTCCTCGGGGATGACCGCTCCCCCGCGTTCCAGCTCGAGCGAGGCGGGGGTGGTCGGCGAGACCTGCTGGAAGATGCGCAGCGGCGTGCGGGTCGAGAGCAGGAGGTCCATGCCGCGCGGGCCCCAGACGTTGGCCGCTCCGTTGGGGTCGGTGAGCACGGTCGTGGTGCCGCGGGCGACGCTCAGGCGCGCGAGCTCGCCGGGCGTGAGGTTCGTGTACTCGATGTGCAGATGGGCGTCGATGAAGGTGGGCACCACGTGCTGACCGGTGGCGTCGATCTCCGCCGCCGCATCCGCGACGTGACCCCAGGCGGTGAGGGTCGCGATGTGCCGTCCCGCGATGACGACGTCGCGTTCGAGCCACTCCTCCGTGCCGGGCGAGAGCACGAGGCCGCCGCGCACGATGAGGTCGGGCCGTGCCCGGCCGGACGCGACCGCGCGCAGGTGCGAGAGCTCCGCGTCGGTCGGGTAGAGATCGGTCTTCTCGGTCACTTCTCCTCCGTGAGGCCGGCCATCGCGCGCCCCAGGTTCTCCGTCGTGGCGTGGGATGCGGGCAGGTCGGCGACGAGGCGGCCGCCGAACATCACGAGGATGCGGTCGGACACCTGCAGCAGCTCTTCGAGGTCGTGGGAGGCCACGAGCACGGCCGCGCCCGCTTCCGCGGCGGCGACGACGCGTTCGCGCACGGCCTGGGCGGCCCGCAGGTCGAGGCCCTGGCTCGGCCCGTAGGCGAGGACGGCCCGGGGCGCGCCGCCGCCGGCGCCGGAGCGGCCGAGCTCGCGGGCGATCAGCAGCTTCTGCTGGTTGCCGCCGGAGAAGCCGGATGCGGCGAGCTGCGGCCGCGGCGGACGTACGTCGAACGCACGCATCTGGGCGGTCTGCCGCTCGCGGCGGGCCGCGCGCGTGGCGCGGCGGGACTCCGGATCGGCGGGGGCGCCGGCGACCGCGCGGTAGAGGTCGAGCGTCTCCCCGGCCGCCATGGTGGGCACGAGCGCATCGGCGCGCTCCTCGGGGATCCAGGCGACCCCGCCGCGGAGCGCGCCGGCGGCGGTCACGGGTGCGCCGTCGAGCTCGACCGTTCCCGCCGTGGGCGGGGTGAGACCGGCGAGGACGTCGAGCAGGAGGTTCTGGCCGCTGCCGGAGACGCCGGCGAGGCCGACGACCTCTCCGGCGCGGAGAGTGAGCGAGACATCGTGCAGTGCGCCGTCGGCGTCGCTCGCGGCGCTCACGCCGCGAGCGACGAGCACGTCGTCGCCGGGGGTGCGCGCGGCGCGGGGCGCGGGCTCGGGCAGCTCGCCCACCATGAGCCGGGCGATCTCGGCCGGGCTGAGCCCGGTGGCGGCGCCGTGGTGCACGACCCGGCCGTGGGAGAGGACGGTGACGTCGTCGGCGACCTCCCGCACCTCGTCGAGCCGGTGGGTGATGAGCACGATCGCCGTGCCCTGCGCGCAGAGCGCACGCAGATGGGCGAACAGGCCGCCCGTCTCGAGCGGGCCGAGGCTCGCCGTCGGCTCGTCGAGGATGAGGATCTGCGCGCCCTCGGCCAGGGCCACGATGATCTCACCCAGCTGCCGCTGGGCCTGGCTCAGGCGCGAGGTCGGCGCGTCGAGGTCGACCTCGACATCCGCGCGTCGCAGCGTCTCTCGCAGGAGGGCGCGGGCGGCGCCCCGCCGTGCGATGCGGCCCGAGCCGACGAGCAGCAGGTTCTCGACGAGACTGAGCTCGCCGACGAGGCTGAGCTGCTGCGGCACCATGTTGACGCCGCGTGCGCGGGCCTCGGCGCGGTCGCGGGGGGCGTAGGACGCCTCGTCGAGACGCATCTGCGCGGCGTCCGGCGTCTCGATGCCCGCGATGACCTTGGCGAGCGTGGACTTCCCCGCCCCGTTCTCGCCGACGATCGCGTGCACCCGCCCGGGCCGCACGTCGATGTCGGCATCGACGAGGGCGCGGACGGGTCCGTAGCTCTTCGAGACGGACCGGGCCACGAGGGCCCGGCCCGTCTCGATGGTGGTGTGGGTCATCAGGAGATGGTGACGCTTCCGTTCTTGAGGCCGGTGATGAGCTCGTCGACCTTGCTCTTGACGTCGGCGGGGACCTTCCCGCCGACCGTGTTGATGTCCTGATAGACGATGCCACCGTTCTCGAGCGTCGAGGTCACGCCCTTGTCGCCGAACTTCCCGGCCTTCACCTCTTCGACCCAGTTCTTCACGATCGGGTACATGTCGAGGTCGACGGTCGAGACGTTGTTGGCGAGGGCGCTCGCGCCGGCGGCCGAGGAGACGCCGACGCTCAGCGCGCCGCCCTTGGCTGCGGCGGAGCCGACACCGGCGGCGATGCCGTCGCCGGTGGTGTAGACGAGCTTCGCGCCCTGGCCGATGAGGCCGGTCGTGGCGGAGGCGGCGGCCTCGGCGTCGTCGAAGCTGCCGGCGTAGACGACCGGGAGGAGCTGGGCTCCGGGGTTGGCGGCGGTCACGCCCTTCTGGAAGAACTGGTCGGTCGCCTTGACGAAGTCGAGCTCCATGGACTCGACGCGTCCGATCGGGGACGCCTGGGTGAGGCCGGCGATGTACCCGGAGAGGTATCCGACCTCGGGGGTGGAGTAGGTCCATGTCTCGACGTTCGGGGTGTGCTTGTCGAGGATGTCGTCGCCGCCGGACGCGGTGAAGTGCACGTCGGGGTGGTCCGCGGCGACCGAGAAGATCGCGTCGCCGAGCTCGATCCCGTGACCGATGATGAGGTCGTAGCCCTGGCTGGCGAAGTCGGCGACGACGGGCTCGCTCTTGGCGGGGTCCGACATCTGCTCGCGCAGCTCGTAGGTGATGAGCCCCTCGTCCTGGAGTTTCTTCAGGGCATCGGCGAGGGCCTGGTTGAAGGCGCCGTCGTTGGCGTTGCCCGGGGTGAGGGCGCCGACCTTGATCACGTCGGATGCCGTGGCGGAGCCCGTGCCGCCGCCGGTGGCGGTGCCGGAGCAGCCGGAGAGCGCGAGGGCGGCCGCGCCGAGGAGCGCTGCTGCCGAGAGCAGGGGGGTGAGTCGGTTTCGCATGCGTGGTGCCTTTCGGGTGCGTTGTCGGGAAGGGATTGTCAGGGAACGGACGGTGGAGCGGGAAGGAGGCCGAGGTCGGGAGCGGTCGTGACCCGGAAGCCGGCGGCGAGCGTCGGGCCGACGAAGGCACGGCTGTCCGGCGACCAGTGGCCGAGGACGGCGCCGGTCGCCGGATCGACGCAGGGGTCGAGCTCGACCACAGCGGGCGCGGCGTCCGGGTGGAGGGCCGCATCCTCGATGCAGACGACGGGCGCGCCGTGGAGGACGCGTGCGGTGCCGGTGGCCGGCAGCCGTCCGCTCTGGGCGAGGGCCGTGACGGCGGCGGTCGCCAGGAACCCGCGCAGGGCGGGATCGGCGTCGCACTCCGCGGGGCTCTTGGTGCAGCCGGTCCGCCACGTGACGGCGCCGCTCGAGACGGAGACGACGCTCACCTGGGTGCCCATGGCCGCATCCCCCTGTCCGATCGCCTCGATCCGCACGGCGAAGCGCTCACCGGAGCGCGTGGCGGTGATGCGCTCGGTGTAGAGCGGCTCGGCCTTCGTGCCGGTGACCGTGTAGGCGTCCGGCCACGCGGCGACGAGCGGTGCGAGAGGCACGGTCGCAGCCGCGGCGGGCGCGGCGGAGACCGGTGCGGCCGGCGACGGGTCGACGGACGGCCGGGCCAGGGCGGATGCGGCGGTGGCGCCCACGACGACGAGCACGCCGACGGCCGCGGCGATGATCGCCGCGCGCCCTCGTGCGTGCCGTCGCCGGGTCATCGTCCGATCGTCTCCTCGAGCTCGGCGCGCAGGTCGCGCTTGAGGTCGTCGTCTGCGAAGGAGGCGTCGATCGAGCGGCGCGCGAAGCCGGCCATGTCGTGCAGGTCGAAGCCGAACTGCTCGGCGGCGACCGCCCAGTCGCGCTCGAGGGCCGTGCCGAGCGGGGCCGGGTCATCCGTGTTGAGGGTGACGGCCACGCCCGCGTCCAGCAGGAGCGGCAGCGGGTGCGAGCGCCAGTCCGGGTAGATGCCCAGCGAGACGTTCGAGCGGGGGCAGACGCCCAGCGAGATGCCTTCGTCGACGAGGCGGCGGATGAGGGCCGGGTCCTCGATGGCCCGCACGCCGTGGTCGATCCGCTCGGCGCCGAGCATCTCGATCGCGTCCCACACGCCTTCCGGCCCGCTCGACTCCCCCGCGTGGACCGTGCGGTGGAGCCCGGCCGCCGCGGCCGTGCGGAAGGCGTCGTGGAACTTCTCGCCGGTACGGCCGACGGTCTTCTCGTCGCCGTCGATCGACAGTGCGACGACGCGACGAGGGCGCGCGGAGGCCAGCGCCGCGACAGCGTCCTCCGCCTCGGCGGCGCTCTGGCCGCGGAGCAGGGAGTAGGCGATGCCGACCCGGCAGAGGCCGTCCTGCTCGGCCTCGTCGAAGCCGCCGGCGAACGCGTCGAGGAGCTCGAGCTCTCGGCCTCGCCAGAGGCTCCAGTGGGTGGGGTTGACGATGACATCGCTGTAGCGCACACCCGAGCCGGTCTGGCGGGCGGCGAAGGCGTAGGCGACGTCGGCGGCCTGCTGGCGGGTGCGCACGAGTGAGCACTGCCAGTCGAGGAACCGCAGGAAGCCGCTGAGCCCGGCCGCTCCGGCGCCGTGGGCCACGCCGCCGGTCGTGACCTCCGGACGGGCGAAGCCGTCGTGCGTCGAGACGTCGAAGATCGTGAGGGCGGGGCCCGGCAGGGCGACGCCGTTCTGCTTCGCGAGCCGCAGGAGGTCGAGGAGCGAGAACGCCCCTTCGAGGTGCACGTGCACCTCGGCCTTGGGCAGGGCGCGGACGGCGTCCTCGTCGACGCGCGCGAGGGCGGCGGCGGTGGGGTGCGGCATGGGGACCTTTCCGGTGGTGCGGGTGACGGCATGACGCTACCGCCGCACGGGCACTTGTGAACAAGTGCAGCGCAACTTGTTCGCGAGTCGTAACGATGACGTAATGATTCGTCGTATTTCCGTCGCAGATACGACCTACGCTGGAGTGAACTTGTCCACAACAGCGAGGAGCTGCCGTGCCTGAGGAACTCTCCGAGATCGACCGCGACCGGCTGCGCGACTGCATCCGGATCGCCGAGGAGACCCGTGCCGCCGGCGCTCATCCCTTCGGCGCGCTCGTGACGGACGCCGACGGCCGCGTCGTCTCGGCGCTCGGGAACAACTCCCTGCCGCCGGACGGCGACCCGACCCAGCACGCGGAGCTGCGTGTGGTCGCGGCGGCGTTCCGGAGCCTCGGACCGGAGGGGATGCCGGGCTCCACGCTCTACACGAGCGCGGAGCCGTGCGTGATGTGCTCCGGCGCCGCCTACTGGGGCGGCATCGACCGGGTCGTCTACGCCCTGTCGGAGGAACGGCTGCTGGAGCTGACGGGCGCCCACCCGGAGAACCCGACGTTCTCGTTCGCGTGCCGCGAGGTGTTCGCCCGCGGCCAGCGCGACATCGCGGTCACGGGCCCCGTCATGGAGGACGAGGCGGCCGCGCCGCACATCGGATTCTGGGTGTAGCGCCGGCCAGGGAGTGACTCGTCAGCCCGGCAGCGGCCCGCACTGGTCGATGCGGTAGAGGGTCGAGTCGCCGTCGGTCGCGACCTCTGTGAAGAGCCCGTCCTTGACCGCGGTGTGCACGCCGATGAAGTGGTTGCCGGAGGGGTCCCCTCCCCCGAACTCGTGGGGATGGTACAGCACGTACCGCACGCGGAGCGCGTCGAGGGCGCGGCAGACGGCCGGATCCGTGCCGATGTCCTGCAAGTGCCAGGCGATGAGCGCACGGTCGGGGTCCCACTGTCCGTTGACGTGGGGGAACACCGGTTGCCGTCCTGCGTACTCGCGCGAGAGCGCCGAGCCGTCCCAGGGATCGCCGAGCAGTCGCTGATCCGCCGGCACGGTCTGCGCCACGACGTCGCGCATGAAGTCGATCTGCGCGCGCGAGACGACCTCGGACGTCGCTCCACGATCGGGCATGCGGAACACGAACGCGACGGATGAGGTCACTCCGCCTGCGGCGAGACCGATCGCCGCCGTGCCTGCGATGAGGACGGTGAGCGCCGCGGAGACCGCGGTCAAGACACGTCGTCCGCGCACCATCCACCCGACGCAGGTGACGATGCCGAGCGTCGCGAGCGGCACCGCGACGATAGGGAGCGCCGAGCTCAGCCGGTAGCGGTCCTTGTACCAGAGCGCGGTCGCGAGCTTGGAGAAGACGTCGTCGGAGCCGGCGGCGAGCGCGAACAGCACGGCGAAGACCGCATAGGCCACGAGGAGCCAGCGCATCCCGCGTGTGCGAGCGGCGATCACGACGCCGACGAGCACAGCGGCCGCGAGCAGGATCGCAGGGAAGGTCACCACGCCGTCGAGACCGAGGGGCCAGGACTGCGAGACCACCTGCCAGAGCCCCGCGGCCACGGACTGCGTGGCTTTCGCCTGGGGGCCTCCCAGTCGATCGTCGAGCGGTCGCTCGAACAGCCCGAGTCGGAAGACGAGGTAGGCGAAGGCACCAGCGGCCGCGAGGATCAGGAGCACGATGCCGACCACGAGCGCGCGCCCCGCGACGACACGCGAGCGCCCCCCGGCAGTCCGCGCCCACCGGTAGGCGCGCACGGTCTCGGCGATCGCGAACGGGAGGAGGACGACCGCCCAGGTGACGAGCACACGAGGCTGCCCGAAGCCGACCGCGGCCAACACGACGATCGTCGCGGCGACGCCCGCGAGCATCGAGTACCCGGAGCCTTCCCGGCGCCGCCGGGGCAGCCAGATCGCGAGCGGCGCCGCGAGCGCCGCAGGCACGAGCGCGGTCGCGAAGAAGGTCGGATACAGCGTGCCCCA
Organism: Microbacterium sp. SORGH_AS_0888; assembly: GCF_030818905.1. Classification (NCBI taxonomy): domain Bacteria; kingdom Bacillati; phylum Actinomycetota; class Actinomycetes; order Micrococcales; family Microbacteriaceae; genus Microbacterium; species Microbacterium sp. SORGH_AS_0888. The sequence continues at coordinate 19,693 of NZ_JAUTAZ010000001.1, read as the reverse complement.
GGTGAGCAGCCCGTAGGGCATCGCCCCGAAGGCGACGCCCAGCGGCAGCGCCACGAGGGCGACGAGGTGGCGATCGAAACCCCGCACGAGGACCTGGGAGAGCCAGGCAACTCCCGGCAGCCACAGCGCCGCGCACGCCGCGATCCACGTCGCGTTGACGGCGACCGGGACCGAGACGCCGGACAGCTGCGCGGTCAGCGCGACTGTCGAGTGCCAGCCCGACGGGTAGAACGACCATGAGCGCGTCGTCTCGATGAGCGTCCGCAGGGTGAGCGAGGACGCATCCCCCGTCTGCAGGATGTGCGAGATCGCGGAGAGGTGGAAGACGTTGTCGTAGGTCTGGCTGATCCGCTCAGGGCTCGGCACGGCCGCGAAGGCGACGACGGCGATCGTGACGGATGCGGCGACCCAGGCGAGCACGAGCCACCCCGCGTGAAGACCCGCTCTCTGCACCGGCATGCGTCCGAGGCGACGACGCAGCAGCCAGACAGCCGCTCCCCCGATGACAGCCAGCAGGAGGGGCTGCCAGATCGAGAACGGGAGCCGAAGCAGGCCGAAGAGGACGCCGGCGACGCCGATGAGCGTGACGCTGGTGGCGCCTGCAAGGGCGGTCCGAGGGATGACACCGAGTCGGAGGGATGCCGTGACGATCAATCCCGGGATCCACAGCACCAGGAGCGCGACGAGAATCGCCGGGAGTGCCCCCGCCCAAGCGGCGAGCATCAGGCCAGGCTGTTGTTCCACATGGAGAGGGCGGAGCCGATCGCCATGTGCATGTCGAGGTACTGGTACGTGCCCAGCCGGCCGCCGAAGTGGACGTCCTTCTCGCCCTGGGCGAGCTCGCGATAGGCGAGCACGCCCGCCCGGTCAGTGGGGGTGTTGACCGGATAGTAGGGCTCGTCACCACGCTCTGCGAACCGCGAGTACTCCCGCATGATCACGGTCTTCTCCCGCGGGTACCGGTCCGAACGCTCGGGGTGGAAGTGCTTGAACTCGTGGATGCGGGTGTAGGGGACGTCGGCGTCGGCGTAGTTCATGACGCTCGTCCCCTGGAAGTCGGAGACATCCAGAACTTCTTCCTCGAAGTCCAGCGTCCGCCAGCCCAGCTCGCCCTCCGCGTAGTCGAAGTAGCGGTCCACCGGACCGGTGTAGACGATCGGCAGCTGACCGACCGTCGCTTTCTTGTTCAGCGCGCTGCGTCTCATCGAAGAAGTCCGTGGACAGCTTCACCTCGATGTTCGGGTGATCCGCCATGCGCTCCAGCCATGCCGTGTACCCGTCGACGGGCAGGCCTTCCCACGTGTCGTTGAAGTACCGGTTGTCGTAGGTGTACCGCACGGGGAGGCGGCTGATGATCTCCGCCGGCAGCTCCGTCGGATCCGTCTGCCACTGCTTCGCGGTGTAGTCGCGGATGAATGCCTCGTACAGCGGCCGCCCGATCAGCCCGATCGCCCGCTCCTCCAGGTTCTGCGCCCGCTTCGGATCGAACTCCCCCGCAAGCTCCGTGATCAACGCCCGCGCCTCATCCGGCGTGTACGCCGCCTGGAAGAACTGATTGATCGTGCCCAGGTTGATCGGCAGCGGGAACACGACGCCCTTGTGGTTCGTGTACACCCGGTGGACGTAGCTCGTGAAGGCCGTGAACCGGTTCACGTACTCCCACACCGTCGCGTTCGACGTGTGGAACAGGTGCGCCCCGTACCGGTGCACCTCTATCCCGGTCACCGGCTCGGCCTCGCTGTACGCATTCCCACCGATGTGATGACGACGATCGATGACCGTCACCTTCCGACCGGACTCGGCCGCACGCTCCGCGATCGTGAGACCGAAAAAACCGGAGCCGACTACCAACAGATCCATCGTGAACACCTCTCCCGCGACGGCCGTTCGGACCGATCGCCGCCACAAGCGTAGTCGGCGACTCGACACATGGTTGGCGCTTCCAGCGCCCGAACAGTGACGTCCCGTACACTCTTCTAGTGTCCGAAACTCTTCGTGACGAATCGCCCGCAAAACTCGACGCGCTGACCGGTATCCGAATCATCGCGGCGCTGTGGGTTGTGCTCTTTCACATACGCGGAAACCTTGCTACCGAGTTCGAAGCATACCGATACGTCGCTCCGGTGGTGGACTATGGCGAACTGGGCGTCGAGCTCTTCTTCGTGCTCAGCGGCTTCGTCCTCGCACTAGCGTACGGACGTCGACTCTCGCGAGCCTGGCAGTGGTCGTCCACCCTCAATTTCTGGTGGGCGAGGTTTATCCGGCTATGGCCCGCTTACGCGACGGTATTAGTCGTTGTGTCTGCATGGCACGCTGCTCTTTCGATCAGCCACATCTCTGATCCTGTCGCACCGCGAGATTTCTCGCTGGGTTCGTTCGTGCGGCAACTACTGATGATCGTCCAGTGGAACGAGCCGGACTCGGACCGGCTCACATGGAACGGCCCAGCGTGGACGGTTTCCGCGGAGGTACTGGCTTACCTCGTGTTTCCACTTTTTACGCTCGTCGTCCTGCGTTGGGTCGATCACATCCCAACATACGCGCTGCCCGTACTGGCCACCGCGACAACAGTCCCCCTCATCCTCTCCACGATCGTTCGTGGATCGCTCTACGAGCCATGGACGTGGGTGCTCAGGATCGGCTGCTGCTTCGTGGCCGGGTACGTCATGTTCTTCTTCTACGAGCGTCTTCGAAACCAGCAGGCCGCGCAGCGCGCAGCGAGATGGGCTTTTCCGCTGGTGACCCTGCTATTCCTCGCTATCCTTGTAGCCGCCCACAGAGCCGGGGTTCACGTGTGGGGATTTACGGCAATCGCTTTACTGCCCACCATCATCGTTACGCTGGCATTGGACCGGGGCCCTTCGTCCCGCATCTTCTCAGCCCGACCTTTTGTGATCGGCGGTACAGTTTCCTACAGCGTGTATCTGGTACACATGCCAATTATCGAGCCATTCTGGCTGCTTCAGGGAACGGTAGCGTGGCTGGCACCTGGAACGACCGGCGCGAAGATTGGCTTCCTGCTCCTGCCCGTTCTCGTCGTGCTGACGGGATACGCTCTATGGCGATTCGTAGAGGAGCCCGCAAGGAAGGCCCTACGAAGCAGACCGTCTTTTCACCGGAGCGCTCTGCCCCACCCATAGACTCAGGGAGAAAGACTGCCGTGTCTACCCACCTCAGCACCACATCCGGAGTTCTGCAGCCATGACTACTTCCGCGACGGCGGCTTCCATGCACACAGGTTCGCGCGTAGAGCGCGGCAAAAAGCTTGCCGCGCTCATGCCAGGCTGGCCGTTGGCGGCAGTTCTGGGGGGAATTATTTCACTGATCCCCCTGTTGTTCAATCACCGATTTTACTACGTCGACGACACTCAAACCTACTCGGTGGGCCTGTGGAACGACATCGGCGCGAAATTGCTGGACGGAACCTTGGGCTGGCTCAATCCCGGCGCATGGTTGGCTGGTAACCACGCACTCGATGCACAGCACGGTCTGTGGAGTCCCATCCTTCTTGCCATCTCAGCGGCGGCTGCCCACTCGGCCAATCTCGGGGTCTTGGCAACGGCTGTCAAGATCGGATGGCTCATGGCTGCGACCGTGGGAGCGTACCTCTTGACTCTTACCTTCGTAACAAGGCGCAGGTGGGCGTTGGTTGGAGGAGTAGCTGCGCCCTTGAACGGCGTGACGAGCTACATGGATGCGCCGTCATGGACCGTTCTTCTCATCACTCTTGCACTGCTCGCATTCCTCGGCTGGTCCCTCCGGCGAATTGACAGATTCACCGCCATACCTGCGTGTGTATTTGGCATGCTGGTCGTTGGCCTAGGCTTCGCGCAGAGCGTCATAATGGCGGCAGTTTTGTTTGCCGCAGTCTGCATTACCGAGGTTCTCAGTCGGCGATGGAGAAATGTCACCCAGATTCTTATCGCTGGTGCCGCAACGGCGTTGTTCGCCCTAGCCGTCTTCCTCCCCGGGATGCTGAGCAGTTCGGTGACCTTCCGCGATTCTTCGGGTGTCGGGAACGACGAACTCATGGGAGGAAGTCTCGGGACCTTCGCGCTCGGGCAGTTCCCGACTGCATTTCCAGAGATGACTTGGTCCTGGGGAGCAGTTGCTCCGGTTCCATTCGCGTACGTGTCCTGGATGCTCGCTCTCGCCGCCCTCTTACCCTGGCGACGGGTTTGGGGATCTCGTGCTCAGCTGACCTCGCTCGCCATCGTGGCCGTAATCACCGCGCTTCTGTTGCTTGGTCCGACGCTCATAGGGCCAACGCGCATGCCCTTTCGGTACTACCCGTTGCTGTCACTCACGGTTGCGGTACTGCTCGCTGTCGGCTTCTCAGTTGCTGATGAATCCGGATGGCGCCTCACGCGCAGCCGACTATGGATCATCGTCGCAATTCTTGCCTGGGGCGGATTCGCCACGTTCAGCAACGCACCATCACGAACAGACGCGCTTGTCCTGGGCTTGGGTTCTGCGTCCATCGCATGCGCATGCGCCGTCATCACTATACGTCTCCGTCGTCAGTTCCTTACGAGTGCTCTCGTATTCGGCTGCGCCCTGGTCGCGTTCGCTCAGCACGCGGTCTTTCCGAGCGCACCGGTGTACGACTTCTCGCTCCCTAGCGCGCGAGCGGACTTTCAGAACGTCCAGAGCGCCGCGATCGCTCCCTCTGTCGTTGTCGGGACGCTGCGCAACGGGAACGACGAAACACCTGGCTATACGAGAGAGCTGCTCCTAGGAAACTCATGGCTGCTGTCAAACGCCGGAGTACAGAACCTCTACAGCTCGCTAGGACGCAGAGGTTACAGCGATACCTTCTGCATCGACTTTCTCGGCCAAACGTGCCCCACATTCCTGACTAGCCTCTTCTCCGCGCAGCCCACCACCGGTCAGTTATTGGTGGATCAGCTCGGGATCAACTCCGTGATCGTCACCGCCGACGTCGCATCGCAACGGAATCAGTTGCTGCCCACGCTCGGAGACCAGCAGACTCCCACGGGCTGGCATGTCGAGACACGTGGCGTGTACACCGAAACTTGGGTTCGTGATTCTCGGGCGACGTGTGATGAAGGCGGAATTACCTGGCAATCGGGCGGCGTGAGTTCCACACTTGTCAGTTCAACTTCCGACAGCGTTACCATTCACGTCGACGCAGTTTCCGAGGGCAGCGGTCGGGTGGCATTCTGCCGCATGCAATGGCCTGGCTTCCAGGCATCTAATGGGGCGAAAGTTCTCTCCATTGACGGCTACCTACTTGGCGTCGAGGTAGGCTCTGCCGATGTCGGACGCGACGTCACACTCAGTTATCATCTCCCCGGAGAACATGTGATAACGGGGGCGCTGGTCGTAACGGCCGTCCTGCCGCTGGCATCCGTGTTGCTTGCATTCGTATGGCGACGACGACGCGACTTCAGTCGGGTGGCTCGAAACTAACGGAAGGGTCCCGGCGCGCCGCCAAAGGTCACGATCATAAGTCCAGCTCTAGTCGCTTACAACCCGGCCGAGCGCGAGACACGCAGATCATCATCGTCCGGGAAGATCGCCTAGCCTCCGTGCTGAGGATGGAGTCTCGGTGTTCCACGGCGCCGGAGAGGACGCGAGTCTCACACGAACCGCACGTTCCTTCCAAGCAGTCTCCCGGAACAATGACCCCTTCGAAGTCCGCAGCCATCAAGATACTTTCATCAATCGGGACAACAAACTCCACATCTGATGCGACCGCGTGAACAACGAACTCCGTGTTCTCTGAAGTTTCAACATCACGAGGGTGGAAGTGCTCGATATGAACAAACGGCAATCGTTCCATCGACTCCATCGCGTTCTCCACAGCGGACATCAACCGTTCCGGACCGCAACAGTAGACGTGCTGGTTCGGCTCTCCTTCCGCAACGGCAGAATACACGTCTAGCCTGCGCCCCTCTGAAGACGCGTAAACTTCCACCTTTCCCGGGAACTCCTGTTCGAGAGCCTCCAGATAAGCCATAGACTCACGCTCGTGACCAAGGTAGACGAGTCGCCATCTCGAACCAGAAACCTCAGCTGCAAGACACATCGCAATCAAAGGTGTAATACCAATTCCACCGGCAATGAAAAGATATGATTCGGCCTCCACGAAAGAAAAATGGTTGCGGGGGCCCGAAGTCATGACGCTGTCACCGATGTGGAGATCACTCTCGATCAAGAGAGATCCCCCGCGCCCTTCTTGCTCCACAAGCACCGCAACCGTCCAGGTATCTTTCCTGCCCGAGGGAGACGGAACAAGAGAGTACTGGCGCACCATATCGTCGCCTAGTCGAACATCTATGTGTGCTCCAGGCTCCCATGACGGAAGAACATCACCAGGCAGCGGCTCCATCTCGAGTTCTATCACTCTCGATGTCAATGTCCTGCGGCCCACAACCCGCACAGTCCTGACTACCTCTGAACGATCGGGCAAACTAATCACTCCCTCCTCAGTGCGCTTAGCACCTCGCGTTCAAAAAGCGTGCTGCCACGGAGCTTTCGCTGCCAAGAAGCGGCCGATCTGACCATTAGTAACATCCCGCGGATCTGAGCCCTGCGCGACGGCTTTCTCCCATTCCAGCGCCCATTCAAGACTTCTGGGAAACGACAACCTGTTGACCCAACCGAGTTCCGTCCGCGCTTTTGTCGAATCCAGCGTGAGAAGCGCGGCTTCGTGTGGATGCTCACCGCTGTCATCAATCCATGCGGCGCCATTGCCCCACCAGGAGACCGCAGCGTCAGCGATCTCGCGGACGGACTGAAAACTCTCAGGGTCCGGACCGAAATTCCATGCCCCCGAGCCCTTCCCGTCGAGCAACGCAGCAGCGACTGTGAGGTAGCCACTCAAACAATCGAGTACATGCTGCCAGGGACGAACCGCACCGGGAAACCGAATACTCACTGGAGAGTGGGAAATGAATCCACGAACAAGATCCACCAGCAGACGATCCTTACTCACATCGCCGCCGCCGATAACGTTCCCGCCGCGGACAACAGCAGTAGGAACCCCAGGGAAGCTCCTCACCCATGAATGAGTGAGGATATCAGCCATAGCCTTCGAGGCACTATATGGATCTTCTCCGCCCAATGCATCGTCTTCAACATAGCCACCGATCTTTCCGATGTTTCGGTAGACTTTATCTGTCGTGACAACCACAACTGCGCGTGCACTGGGAGACCCTTTTACAGCCTCAAGCAAGTTGAGCGTTCCTAGAGCGTTCGTCTCGAAAGTTTCCCGCGGACTTTTATAAGACTGACGGACCAGTGGTTGCGCAGCCAGGTGCAAGACGACTTCGGCGTCGACACCCTCCACTAAGTCCGCGAGCGCTGAAGCATCGCGTATGTCAATGCGAACATCCGATGCCAGGTGCTGCGCGACATTCGCTGTTTCGAAGATGCCTCCCGGCAGCGGGTCCAGTGCGACACCGTGTACCTCGTGGCCACGGTTCGCGAGAAGGAGCGAAAGCCATGCTCCTTTGAAGCCTGTGTGTCCCGTGATTAGAAACCGCATCGTCAGACCGTCTTGCTCATGAAATCGATAATCGAATCTGCGACGAAGTCCAGCATCGGCTCGGTCAGACCGGGGAACGTACCCACCCAGAACGATCTGTTCATCACGATGTCCGTATTCGTCAGATCGCCGACGACCCGGAAATCCACCTCTCGGTATGCAGGCTGCTTGGTGAGATTGCCTGCGAAGATGAGGCGCGTTCCGATCTTGCGGCCCTCGAGAAACCGCATCAGATCTTCGCGATCAGCCGGGTGAGCGGGGTCGAGAGTGATGGGGTATCCAAACCACGAAGGGTCGGAGTTCGGCGTTGCTCTGGGCAGAATCAACCCATCCACCCCCTGAAGGCGCTCGGAGAGGTAACGGAAGTTCGTCTTACGCGCTTCGACGAATGCGTCTACCTTGTCTAGCTGTGACACACCGAGCGCCGCCTGCATGTCTGTCGCTTTCAAGTTGTACCCGATGTGACTATACGTGTACTTGTGGTCATAGCCGTGGGGAAGCTCACCGAGCTGCCAACCAAAGCGCTTGCCGCACGTATTGTCCTGCCCAGTCTCGCAATAGCAGTCCCTCCCCCAGTCACGGAAAGACTCGACCTGCTTGCGGACCAGGGGCGACTTCACGAAAACTGCGCCGCCTTCACCCGTTGTGATGTGATGCGCCGGGTAAAAGCTCACTGTAGCGGTGTCGCCGAAGCTTCCTGTGCGCTGACCACGATATGTGGACCCGAGCGCATCACAGGAGTCCTCTACGAGCCATAGACGATGCTCCTTGCAAAGGTCCTGAACGACGTCTAGGTCAAACGGATTTCCAAGCGTGTGGGCCATCATGATCGCGCGAGTCTTAGGTCCGACGGCCTCGCGGAGCCGATCAGCGATGGCATCGTAGGTTCCTAGTTCAACATCAACAACCACCGGTCGAAGACCGTTCTGAATGATGGGGTTGACGGTTGTCGGAAATCCCGCAGCGACCGTCAGAACTTCGTCGCCAGGCTGCAGAGCACGACGCCCGAGCTTCGGGCTTGTCAGGCCGCTCAACGCAACGAGATTCGCACTGGAGCCACTGTTCACGAACAGCGCGCTCCTCGCACCGACGAAGTCGGCAAGCTTCTCCTCGAACTCTCGATGGAATCGACCTGCGGTAAGCCAACCGTCCAGACAGGCATCTACGAGCGCTGCGTAGTCGTTCGAATCGAGCACCTTACCCGAAACGGGCACAGGAGTCTCTCCCGGAACGAAGGGACGGGGGGCGAGCTTCTCCTCGGCAAACTCTTTGACTGCATCGAGAATGTGCTCGCGCGTTGCCACTGTTGGACTCCGATCGTTTGAGGGCGGACTTCCCATTGTACGGGCTCCGCCGTCGCTCGCCCACCGTGCCCGTATGCGAGGATGAGCGGTATGAACTCCTCCGTGAACGACGCGGCGCGAGCACTCTTCAGTGCACAGATCGCACCCGATTCCCGTGTTCTGGTGACGGGCGCGAGCGGATGGTTCGGACGTACCGCAGTCGATCTGCTTGAAGGAACGTCTGCACGCCTACTCTGCATCGCTTCGTCCGCACGCATCATGAGCGTCAACGGGCGGGAGTTCCCCCTCGGCATATGGAATCTCGAAGAGATTAGGGCTTTTGCGCCCAGCATCGTGATTGACTGCGCTTTCCTCACAAAAGACCGTCTCGCCGCGAACAGTTCTCGCACTACTGACGAGTACGTCCGAGTAAATCGACTATTGACAAGCCAGATGCTTTTAGCCGCCGAACTGCCCAGTGTGCAGTCAGTGCTGACGATATCCAGCGGCGCAGCCGTGTACCCGCAAGACGCACTGCAGACTCCGTTCGAAGAGAATACATATGGAGCCTTGAAGCGGGAGGCGGAGCAGAGCTTGATGGAGACCGCTCTCCGCCGCGGTATTCACGCAGTGGCGGCCCGAGCCTGGGCGGTGTCCGGTGGCCACGTCCAGCAGCCGCGGACGTTTGCGCTCTCGGACATGGTGCTGCAGGCTCGCGACGGAAACGTGATTGAGATCAAAGCAACGTCTGAGGTCTGGCGCCGCTACACGGCAGTAGAAGATCTCCTCGCCGTAGCAATGGCAACTGTTCACCGCCGTTCGGGAATCGTCGAGAGCGGCGGCCCGCTGGTAGAGATGAGCGACCTCGCCGTGGCCGTGCGTGATGCCGTTCGGCCCAGCGCGGAGATACGACGCCCGCCGGTTGACCCCCGCGAAGCTAACCGATATCACAACGATGGGATTCAGTGGCGGATCGCCTGCTCGGAGTTCGACTACGTGCCAATCGACCTCAGCTCGCAGATCATCGAAACGGCTCAGGGCCTGCGAGCCGCGAGCCACGGTTCGAGACTTTGAGCATAAGACGGCACGGCCCGGCGGAGTTGGCTGGGCAAACTACAAAGACGAAGCCGCAGACCCTTGGCTCAAAATTTTCGATAGGCACGCCCGCCTACCACTGTATCCGACCAGCACGGTCCCCCCAGAAACCCTCCAGAACGCTCCGTGGTCGGTCAGGACAAGATCTACCGCGGGAGGCCGATGAGAAAAACCCAACCTACGACTCAAGCCCTCCGATGACGCGCAGATAATCTTCCTTGCCAACCGCTTCCGCAACACGGGGATCCAATGCCCGTATCGACACGGTTGGTCGATGTTTTGAAGACGCGAAAGTCTCTAAGACCCACGATCCGAACCCGCCGTCGAGTAGGTGGTCTTCAACTGTGACAATCTCCGCGTACTTCTGGAGGTCTTCGCGAACGCCGTCACGATACCCAGCTCCCCAAATCGGCACGGAATGAAGCGCCCAGCCGTTGTACTCCGGTCGCTTGAGCCAACCGTTCGCGAGGTTGAGAACCGCTCCAGTGGTCAGCAACGTACGCTGCGCGTCGCGCGGACCAGCAACGTGTAAGAGCCGTCCTGGCTCGACATCGACGTCTCGTTCGTGCACAGCAGGCGTCGACGGACTGCCGATGCGGAGATAAGCTGGCGTCGCATGCGACTTGAGGAATCGGATCACCGCTGACATCTCACGCGGATCCCCTGGCGAGAGAATGGTCATTTCAGGCATAGCACGCATAAGCGCGTAGTCCTGAATGGCGTGATGCGAATATCCGAGCGACCCGTAAACCAGCCCACCGCCCACCGCGACAACGGTGACCGGAAGTCGGTGATGCGCAACGTCATTGCGAATCTGCTCGGCCGCGCGGAACGTGGGGAAGTTCGCGATTGAGTACACAAACGGTCTAGAGCCTTCCGATGCCATGCCCGCTGCCATGGTCATCATCGACTGCTCTGCGATGCCCGCGTTGATGAACTGATCTGGCAGCTTTTTGGAGAAATCATCCACCACACCGAAGCCAAGATCTCCGACGATAAGCGTGACACGAGGATCTTCTAGTGCCCAGTCCTCTAGCAACTCTACAAATTGGTTACGCATCGGCAGACTCCTTCAACTCACTGAGCGCTAGGCGCAACTGTTCCGGTGAAGGATTGCGATAGTGCCAAGCAACACTGTTCTCCATGAACGACACGCCGCGGCCCTTCACTGTGCGCGCGATAACTACTCGGGGCCCGTGGTTGAAACTCTGCGACGACGCATCTACGGCGAGCACGGAGCGGAGAAACTCAAAGTCGTGCCCATCTCCTTCAAACACCTCAGCGCCAAAAGCCCTCAACTTATCGCCGAGCGGTTCGAGAGCGAGTGTCTCTTCAACCGTGGTGAGGCTCTGAAGGTTGTTAGCATCGATCACCAACGTCAGGTTCGAAAGCTTGTTGTGCGACGCAAAGAGAAGCGCCTCCCAGTTACTTCCTTCATCCATCTCGCCGTCGCCCACGACAACGAATGTATGCCATCTTTTCGCCGACAACTTCGCTGCGTTGGCCTTGCCCACGCCAAATGGCAATCCATGTCCAAGAGAACCGGTCGAGAACTCGACGCCCGGAACGCGATGACTGATATGAGCAAGCAGCCGGGATCCGGGCTGCGCATAAGTCTCCAGCTCCTCCGCGGGGAAGAAACCACGCGTCGCCAACGCCGCGTAGATAATCGAGCACGCGTGTCCCTTGCTCAGAATGAAGCGGTCACGCTCAGCCCACAGGGGGTCTCCGGAGTCGATCCTCAACACCTCTGCATACAGGACAGCGACGATGTCAGCGATCGAAAGCGCCGAACCCACGTGCGATGAACCTGATCGCGTAACCATCTCGAGCGTGCGTCTGCGGATAACTCGAGCGAACTCCGCCGCGGGCAAAGAGTTACTCGGTGTCGTCATCGTCGTGTCGCTGCCTGTCACCAGACCGAGCCTAGCCCACTTCACACACGCTCCCGGCGCCCGCTGACGGCAAGCCGCCTCGCGGCAGCACCAACACCGACACGATGTGTGTACGCTCGTGAACGACCGCATCACCTCAGGAGAAACCCGTGTCCACGGCTGTGCCACCCCGTCCCCGCATCTCAATCGTCACTCCGTGCTACAACGAAGAGTCAAATGTCGAACGCTGCGCCGCTGAGGTCAGAAGAGTGATGACGGAGCAGTTACCAGATTACGACTATGAGCACTTCTTCTGCGATAACGCAAGTACCGACGAAACGGTGAACGTTCTGAAACGAATCGCGGCCGCTGACCCGAGCGTGAAAGTCATCGTCAACTCTCGTAATGTCGGACCTTTCCGAAACATGGCCAACGGTCTTCGCAGCGTTACTGGGGACCTCGTCGTACCGATGATCCCGGCTGATCTCCAAGACCCGCCGGACGTCGTTCCGCAGATGGTCGCGAAGCTCACTGACCGCGTGGATGTCGTGTATGGGGTCCGGACCAAGCGGAAGGATCCTTTGTGGCTCGCCGCAGGGCGAGCGCTCTACTACTGGGCAGCTCGCGCAGGCGGCGGCTCGAACCCGCCCTCGCACGCGGGTGAGTTCCTCCTCGCACGCCGCCACATCATTCAATCCGTTAATGAAGTGGCCGGCTCTTATCCTTACATCCGTGGTCTGGTGGCTCAGACCAATCCACGGTGGGACAAGGTCGAATACGAGTGGGGTATCCGTGAGCATGGGCGCTCGCGAAACTCGCTTCCCGACCTGATCGATCAAGGACTCAACGGTTTGATATCTACCGCGCGAGCGCCGATTCGATGGTCACTCCTGCTCGGTATCGTCCTTGCCATAGCGGGCGTAATCGCCGCTGTGGTCAACGTCGGACTTTTCCTGTTCGGCAACCAAGAGGTTACTCAGGGCATACCGACACTCATCGTCGGGATGTTCTTCTTCGGTGGATTGCAGTTGTTCTTCCTAGGCCTGATCGGAGAATACGTAGTGAGCATCCATCAGACGATCAGACCCGCCCCGCCCATGGTGGAAGTAGAGCGCATCAACTGCTGACTCGAAGCGGGCTAATCCCAGATCTTCCATGGGGGCGTTCCCGTAGCCCACAGCTCGTTCAGCATCTGCGACTCTCTATAGGTGTCCATCGGCTGCCAGAACCCGTCGTGTCGAAATGCCGAGAGTTGTCCCTGATCAGCGAGACGATGGAGCGGCTCCTGCTCGAGAACCGTATCGTCATTTGAAAGGTAGTCGAAGATCGCCGGTTCAAAAATAAAATACCCGATGTTAATCCAGTCATCGCTCTGCGGCTTTTCGCGGAAACTAGCTACGTCACCGTCACGGTTGATATCCACGACACCGAAGCGGCTGTAAGGCCGAGTCGTCGTCATAGTCGCGAGCTTGCCGTGATTGGAGTGGAAATCTTGTAGCGCACGAACGTCCACGGGAGCGATTCCATCGCCGTAGGTACACAGGAACGGTTCTCTACCCACGTACTTCTGAACGCGCTTGATCCGACCGCCCGTCATCGTAGCAGCTCCTGTGTACGCGACCGTCACCTTCCAGTCGAGTTCCTCGTGGTGATCGTGATAGACAATCGATGATTCGGTTCCGAGCGTCACCGTGAAATCCTTGTTAAGCGAACCGTAATTAGCGAAATAGTTCGCGATGTACTCGCTCTTATACCCGGTGCAGACGACGAAATCGCGAATACCCTGAGCGCTCAGAATCTTCATGATGTGCCAGAGGACTGGCTTCCCTCCGACTTCGACCATAGGTTTCGGCCTGAATTCAGTCTCCTCCCTCATTCGCGTGCCAAGACCACCAGCGAGGAGAACAGCTTTCATCGATACATACCAATCGGAGCGGGATGCCCGCTGTTGTGCAGGCCAAACCACCCTATCAGCATCACCGGATGCGGCGACCTAGGGTGCAGCGTCCTGAGCGTCGTCGAGTACGCGACCGCGGCGGTCAGGGCGCGGCCGGCGGAACGAGAAGTGCCGGTGCCCAAAGTAGCTGACCAAAGTCATCAAAATCAGGATAATCGCTTGAGCGAGAATACGGTTCATCCCCCACAAGACGATCACGGGCAGGACAAATGCGTTCACTAACAGAGGGATGAGGTATACGCTCTCGAATCGAACGAAGTCGATCAACACATGTCCGGAGACTTGGAAAACCAGCGCACGGTAAAGAGCAAAGGCAACCACAGCGGCCACAAGATGAGATAGCAGCAGAGTCACCAATGAAGCGAACACGGAATTCATACCCGCCAGAGCGCTTCCCAAGCTAATATCAACCAGGACAAAGACCGCAAACCCAAAGGCTGTATTAAATCCTCCGACGAGGAGAAATCGCAGACGCTGGTCACGGAGGAGAGAAGTTACCACTGCACGCCCCCGGGCTGAACGACTACCCATGATTCAGGACTGACCGATCCGAAGATCGCGATGAAAAGGAGCGTCAGCCACGCGAAATAGCTCCTGTACTCGAGTTCCAGACGAGTGTCCCACGATCGAACGCAAGCGTACACTTCCCTGCACCACAGGCCTCTTCACTGACGGGCCAGCCGAGTTCACTACTGGGACCACCAAGAGAACGATAGGTCGCAGCAAGCGCACTCGTGGCCTTATGGAACACGATTTTTCCGGAAGGACTCGAGTACACGATTCCTGCAGAGAACGACTGGGACTGTCCCACACCGCCCGCGTTAATGGCCTCCGCATCCCGCTGCGGCGCACCGATCGCGCTCTCCAGACCGCCGCCGGTTGACCAGTATGCAGCAATCGGTCCGCCAATAGACGAGATAGCGCCGGATCTACCATCCCATGACAAGTAACCGTTGTCGAATGACACGAAACAGCCGTAACCTCCACAGATCTCGCCGCTCGTCGGCCATCCCAGCCGACTCGTCGTCGCCCCCATTCCGCGATACACGTCCTGTATCGCGCTCGGAATCTTCAGGACCACAGGATCTTCGCCCGCGTGCACGTAGTAGCGGCCATTGCGGAATAGCTGCTCCCATCCGCCGTTGACCTGCGTCAAGGTTGACTGAGGCGCGCCGATCGCATTGTTAACCCCACCACCTCCGTACCAAGAACTTTCGACCGCGCCGGACACCTGTTCGATCGCCCCACCAGCCGAATCCCAAACCAGCGTGCCCTTCTCGAACCGGACAGCGCAGCCAACAGAGCCACACGTCTCCTGCTGGACCGGCCAGCCAAGAGCAGAGGCAGTTCCGCCAGCCGCACGATAGGTGCTGTGCAGCGACGAAGCATTCGTGAGCCAGTGAGCATCACCGCCGGCTTTGAGGTAGACCGTTCCCCCGAGGAAGGACTGCGTCCAGCCACCTCCTGAGTTCCCGACGTACGACTCCGGAGATTCGGGCGCTCGAAGTGGGTTGTTGACGCCGCCTCCATCGAGCCAGTAGGCCCCGATCGCACCGACCACCGACTGAACCTTCAGGGATTCATTACTCCAAACGAGGTTTCCTCCCTGGAACCCGATTCGACAACCATATGCACCACATTCCTCGTCGCTCGTCGGCCATCCCATCGCTCCGCCCACGCCCCCGTTCGCAGAATAGGTTGCGTGGATAAGGCTGCTGGACTTCAAGACAACGGTCGAGCCTGCCAGCTTCACATAAATAGTTGCGTTCTGGAACCGCTGAAACCACCCACCGCCGTTCGCGTCGGACCAGACCATTTCCGCAACAGGCCCGCCGATCCAACCGCTCCACCCTCCCTGCGCCGCCCAGGTGGACGCGATGGCTCCCTGCACGGAGATCGTGGGGCTACCGAACCAATCGCTGAAATAATTGAAAAAATTGCGGTTTCCGTAACTTGAACAACCGTCACCGTAACCGTAACCCGAGCGAAGCGCAGCAGCATTGGGCTGATATGGCGTGTAATAATAAAGATTCGCCGTCGCCTGATTACGTACATAGACCGGCGCCGAGCCACAGCCAGTATTGGGATTATATAGGATATTCCACGTGTTTCCCGGCGCATACCAGGTAAAATATGAACTCGTTCCGGGAGGATTTGCATAACGCTTAAACATGTAGGCGCCGCCATACACTTGTGTTGAAAATCCGAGACCAGCAGACGTGCACCCCGTGGTATCCGGACAGTTGTATCCCAACGCGAAGTCGAACGAGTAGGCAGACGGTGCGGAGTCGGTGACAAGACCTTGCTCCTTCTGCATCGTCACGAGCAAAACCTGAGGGTTGATGCCACAAGCCTGGGCAACGCGATATATGAGGGATGCCGCCGAGTCCCAAGAAGATCCTTCAAACGCTCCACACATAGCGTTTGCGGAGCGCGACTGTGATGGTCCGTGCCAGTCCTTCAGGCAGGTTGAACCGCCACTACATCGAGAAACCTTTGACTCCAGGAAAGCCTGAATCCCAGTCTCCGTCATCGCAGACGCATTAAAGAATGTGGAATCACTGATGATGTAGCCAGGGTCGAACTGCGTAAGATCAGCGGCAGGTCGTATAGCTACCGAAGCGGCACTGCTCGTCGACCGCGCATCCCCGCCAATCGAGCCCTGCGCGGGAGCAGCGATACCGAGGACGAGGATCATGACCGCGAGAGCAGTCGTCACGAGGTCACGTAGATGCGCTCGTAGCTTCATGCGTTCAGTCTCGCAGACTCGCGCCAGCGCAAGCGAATCGCTATGAGAACGAAACTCGATCGCCGGGGAACTCGATCGGCGGATTGAATGTGACGCCCTTGAGCGCCTGCTTCAGCAGTGCGAGGCGCAACCGCCACGGCACTCGTCCGCGACGAAGGCTCACCATGAGCCGCGCAACGAACTCGACGTAGTAGAGAAACCCCCGGTGATGAAGCAAGTACGAGGACTCGTTCCTGACTCCGTACGCGAACTTCCATACGTTCGCGCGCGACACCATCGCGAAGTTGACGCCCTTGTTGTCTCCCATGTCGTGGATCACCGTGCTGTCAAGCACCTGCACGCCCGGGCAGCGCTTTGTCAAACGCAGCGTGTACTCGCGATCGTCGAACCAGATGAAGTAGTCGCGATAGGGAAGGCCATACTCCGCGATAGCCCATCGCGGCACGAGAACGGAGACGAAGGAACAGGCAGTAACCATGACCGAGTTCTGTCCCTTGACGAGGAGCCTCCCCCAGTCCCATGTGGGCAGAGGATTGTTCATCTCGCAGATGTTCCCGTCAGTGAACTCCACGACCGAACACGCAAAGGGAACGTCTGGACCCAGCTCACCGACCGCGGCGTCGAAGCCGCCGAGGAGGCGTTCGAGAGCCTCCGGCTCGGGGTAGCAGTCGTCGTCCATGATCCAGACGAAGTCGGCGCCCTGACGGTAGCCACGCAGCATGCCCTCGGCGAAGCCTCCCGCACCGCCCGTGTTCGTCGGCAGCGTCACGATCTCGGTGTTGACGCCCGCTTCCCACGTGGCAAGGAAATCTGTCGTGCCGTCCGTCGACGCGTTGTCGATAACGATGAGCACACTGGGCTGGCGGGTCTGAGCTTCGATCGAGGCAAGCACCCGCTTGAGCTTCTCAAGTCGGTTGAAGGTGACAACAACTGCGGCGACATTCACCATTTGGACACTTCCTCACGGAACCAGTTCGTTGCTGAGCGGGCCTGACGAAGCGCATCTTCTCGTGCGGCTTCCGTTTCCCAGATCCGAACGCGCCACTCGTCGTCCTGCTCGATCTTCTGGAGCAGCGCAGATGCCTGACGGACGCCGCGGTAAGGATCTGAAGTAAAAAGAGCCTCTTCGGGCACGAGATCGCGTTGAGCCCCGACGTCCGAGGAAACGACCGGCACTCCGTGCGCGATCGCCTCCAACGTCGTGAGCGTCAAACCTTCGTTGTGGCTGGTCACCATGAGGACATCGGCGTCGTCGAGCGTATCCGCTACGGGGGTTTCCGACCGGCGACGTTCGAGCACGTCACTCAGCCCACGTGACTCGATCATCTCGTCGACCCATGTGTCGAGCTCCCCGTCACCGTGCATGATGAACCTGGCTGCAATCCCTTGGCGCTTGGCGCGCTCCGCGATCGCAACGAAGATCTCGGGAGACTTCTGCCGACTCATCCGGCCGATGAACGCGACGGCCAATGGCTGCTCCGGTTTGCGCGGCAGGCACGGCTGACGTTCGGGCCCGACGGTGAGCTCCAGGAGAGGCGCCATCACGAGATGCTCAGCATCCACGTGCTGTGTATCCACGAACCAACGTTCGAGCGACGGCGAGATCACATGGTGTTGGTCGATATACCGGTCTGCGACCACGCCGCTTCGCGGATAGCCTCCGCCTCGATACTCGACGATATGAGTGGAGTCAACCACCGGCAGCGAGGGCCTGGAGACCTTGAGCCATGGAAGCCGGTCATAGAGCCACTGATTGTGGTGAACCGATACCCCTCGGATGTCGAACACCCGAAGCAGTCCCCGAAGCATCTGTTCGAATCCAGGGGTCTGCGAATAGTGCGTGGGCTCGGAGAAGGGAATCAAGAGCGCGCCGTCGAGTTCCGGGCGAAGAACAAAAGGATGGTGCGAGTCGACGTTGGTGAGCACGATCGGGAGCATGCCAGCCTCACGGACCAGGCGTACACACTCGAGCGCCCACCGCTCGGCACCGCCCATCTCGAGCCAGTGCAACCCGAGAAGCACAGCTCGCGGGGCGCCGGCGGCCGGAAGCGGTGCGGGAACGATGCGATCGAACTCGTGCGCGCCTTTCGGCGCGAACTCAGCCGCATAGTCCCGTCGCGGCGCGGGCGAACTCACCGTGCGCCGAAAGCGGAGGAGCTCGAGATCTCGCGCGAGGTCGTAGGCAAGCGGATAGCGCGTCCGGAAAGCACGCAACGCCTTTCGCACCGGGTCGCGGGGAACCCAGCGTCGTGGGGGAAGCTCCAAGATCGAGTCGGGCGAGATCATGATGTGACGATTGCGTTCCTCGATGAGCCCGCTGGCACGCCCACTCACGGAGACGTCCTCGGCGGGGACGAGGCTTTTCACCCTGAGCGTGCCGATCCTGTCTCTGAAGATCCTGCTCGCACCATCGAATGTGCGGTCGTCGGTCGTCCGCGGCGTGAGCTCGCTGTGATGACGATAGAGATGTACGTCCAACTCGCGCCCCGGTGCCGTGAGTGCATGAAAGGACAGCGCTCCCTCGAGCAGCCGGGTCTCACGGGCAGAGAATGTCTCGAGCGGGCTGGCCGAACTCGTCACTTCGAAGAGGGGCGGCGCAGAAACCAGACTTGAGTGGTCACGGTCAGAGCGGCTTGTAGTCATAGTTCTCACGGTTCGGTACGGGCGACAGCCGAGCCTAACATCGGGGCGGCCCGGACCCTGAGCCACGACTGTGCAGAACGGCTCCCGCATGGCGGTACGGTATCCAGTGCGTCCGCTTAGGATGAAGGGTCCTCGTCGGGCACTCCCAGGAACGAAAAACGCTCATGACTCATCTGCCCACCGCCCCGCTCGTCGAGCCCGGACGGGCCCATGGTCTCTGGGACGTCTTTGGGCGCCGGTATCTGCTCTCGCTTCTCGTTCGTAAAGAGGTGCAGATCCGCTACCGCGGCTCGGTACTGGGCTGGCTCTGGTCCTACGTGAAGCCCCTCGTCCAGTTCGTCGTGTTCTTCCTGGCAATCGGCGTTTTCCTGGGCATGAACGGACGGGTCGAATACTTCCCGGTGTACCTGTTGGCCGGAACGACGATCGTCGGGTTCTTCAGCGAGGCCTTCACCAACGGCACACGATCGCTGGTGGACAACGCTGCATTGATCAAGAAGATCTATCTGCCACGCGAGATGTTCCCGATCGCGAGCATGCTCGTTGCCGCAGTGAACACGCTGCCCCAAATCCTCGTGA